>CAZWEO010000065.1:0-28946 GCA_964633115.1 uncultured Desulfobacterales bacterium | reverse complement strand
TGCATGTAAATCCCCACTCCCCATCCCCTCTCTATATTGAGGTAAATAACAGGTGGACATCAAATGGATGGCGCCGGTTTTGAGGGCATTGGTGCGGGCGCCTTGGTCTTGGATAACGATCATTTCCACGGAGTCGAAGTGGCCGCGATTTTTTTTGAAAAAATTGGGGTTGCGTTTGCCTTTGGATACCACCCCGGGCTTGAATTCAGTTTGGATGTAAGCGCCGGTGCCAATGCCTTTGATCCAGTCTTCCTTGCCTGTCTCCGCCGGTTGAATGGTGAGGTGGTAGTCGCTGGCAATGAAGGGGAAGTCGGCATTGCCGCCACTGAGTTCAAAGATGACCCTGTATTTACCGTCAGCTTTGATGCTCTGGATTTGGTCTACAATGCCCTTGGCAGCCGACTTGGAATCCTCGCCACGGTGGTGGTTGATGGAAAAGATGACATCCTCGGCGGTCATGGTTTTGCCGTTGTGGAATTCCACGCCTTTTCTGAGGTCAAAGGTCCAGGTCTTGGCGTCCGGAGTGGATTCCCAGCTTTCAGCTAGTTCAGGCGTGGGCTCGCCCTTGTAGTTGATCTCCACCAGGCAGTTGCGATACATCCAGTTGGTGTTGTAGTTCCACTCGTCTGTCAGGGTGCCGGGGTCCAAGTTATCAGTCGTGTGCCCGCCGGGGAGGCCGATTTTAAAATGACCACCCTTTTTAGGAGTCGCTGCTTGAGCTGGTTTGCCGAGAAAAACCGGTGAAACAGTGGCCGCGAGGCCCAGCGCGGCCATGCTGGCAATAAATTGTCTCCGTGTGATCTTGCCTTTGGTGAGCATTTTTTCAAGTTTTTTGACTTCTTTCATCATCAACCTCCTTCTCATTTAGGGTGGGTGGGTTAGCTTATGTTCCCTTTAAAAGCCGAAGTTAGGAGAAAAAAGATAAGACAGACCGATCGGTCTCTACAACGTTTTTCTCACGGCCACATGCATCTGGCAACTGGTTTGTTCCATTATCAAAGAACGACTTCTGAGGTAAAGACATGACGTATCAAACTGAATTCAAGGTTTTAGTAGTGACGCTTTAATCTATAATTGTTTGGTTTTTCTACCCCCCTACTTCTGATTATTCCATGACATTAGACAATGATTCGGTATGGCCGTCCACGCCGATGGCTTGGCCTGAGATTCCTGCGCCCATTTCCGATGCTAAAAAGAGCGCCATATTAGCAATTTCATCGGCGCTGACAAACCGGCGTAGAGACATCTGGCACTCGTAAATCCTGCGGATCTCTTCCGGGCTGCATTCACGGCTGCTGGCATCACGTTCGATCACCTCTTCGATGCGGCTGCCTTCCACACTACCCGGGCAAATGGCATTTACCCGGATACCCACAGGACCTAATTCCATGGCCAATGTCTTGGTTATACCGATGATTGCCCATTTGCTGGCCACATAGGGGGCTCTTTTCGGGCACCCGAATAGCCCAGCCGAAGAAGAAATATTGATAATGGATCCGGAACCGGTCTTTTTCATCAACGGTATGGCAAGCCGGGTAATATAAAACTGACCGTTAATATTTACGGAAATGGTCTTGTCCCAGTCTGTGGGGGTAATTTCCTCAAGATTCGCCGTGGGTCCGGCGATGCCGGCATTATTTACAAGAATGTCCAGCCGGTCAAAACGGTTGGAAAAATCATTGAATAACAGCTCCACCTGCCCGACATCAGACACATCCGCGATACTTGCCGAGGCCTTTGGATTCTTGCTGAGAAAATCATCGATGGCATCTTGGTTGAGGTCACAAATATGAACGCGGCAACCATGTGCCAGAAACTTTTCGGCGATGCATCGCCCGATACCCGACGCACCGGCGGTGACTAAAACAACCTGGTTACGGTTCAACGCCATATCTTTTTTTATCTGCATTTTGCCTGCCTTATTGTTTGAAAAATAACTGAACCGCTTATTGTACGAAATGGAACATTTTTCTGACAAAAAGTACAGATTTTGGTTGGTGAATATCTGTCAGGTTTTCAAGTATTTCTTGGCCTTTTCAGTCATCTCATCACTCAACGAAATTGCTTTACGTGCTTCTAAATCAAACAAAACACAAACCGATTCTAACGTTGCGGCGATTTCACTTTTGGCGATATTCACCATTTCGTAGCGAGCTGTAAAGGATGTTTTTCCTATTTTAATCAGATAGGCCCTAATTTCCAATATATCACCGGCCGAGACCTCCGCCTTATATTCAATCACATGGCGGACGTCGGCCCAACCGATTTTTGATTTCCCCTGAGTGTTGATGGTCCAGCCGAAAACCTCATATAAAAGGTGATAGGCGGCATCGTCAAACATGCCAACATAAAAACGAGTCGTTAGATGACCCATTACGTCACATTGCCAGGGATGCGCGATACACTTGTTAACTACTAGCATTTCATCCTCCATTAACCCTATCCCTCCGATTTTTACAAGGTTAGGGTTATATCAATCGTGCTTGACCAATCCAAGTACTTCTCGCGCTTCTTCGGGCCCTAGTATATCAGCCCCCATCAGGCGGATAATGTCACAAGCCTTTTCAACCAACTGGGCATTGGAGGCAAATACACCGCGTGTTAAGTAGAGGTTGTCTTCCAATCCAACCCGTACGTGCCCCCCAAGCAAGATAGCCTGTGCCACCATGGGCATTTCCATGGCACCGACCCCAAACCCGGCCCAATTGGCACCAGCAGGCAGTTGCTCCACCATGGCCATAAAATTTTTGGGATCGGCCTCAGCACCCCAGCGAATACCCAGGCAAATTTGGAACAACGGCGGATTGTCCAACAAGCCTTCCTTAAGCAATTGTTTGGCGAAGAACAGATGACCGAGGTCGAACACCTCCAGTTCCGGTTTGACCCCGATGCTTTGCAGGCGTTGTGCTCCGAGTCGTAACATTCCGGGAGTTGACACGTAGACGTAATTACCCTCATCATAATTGAAGGAACCACAGTCCATGGAGCAAATTTCCGGGAGGAGCGCTTCGACGTGTTGCATTCTTTCGACCTGGCCCACGCAATCCGTTTCATCTGTAAGATCCAATGTGTGCTCATCCGGTCCCAGAAAAAGATCACCCCCCATACCGGTGGTAAGATTAATCACAACATCGGTATTGCTATTGCGAATACGATCGACCACCTCACGATAAAGCACCACGCGTCGGCTGGCTTTTCCGGTTTCTGGGTCACGCACATGAATATGTGCAATGGCGGCACCCGCTTTGGCTGCCTCAATGGCTGCGTCGGCTATTTCTTTGGGAGAGATGGGAATATTCGGGTGTTTGCCGACGGTGTTGCCGGAACCGGTCACGGCACAAGTGATAATGACATTTCGATTCATTGGCTCTCAGCTCCTGCATTTATACCGGTTGTCCTAAATAGGGTCCGATTGAGATTCGTTTAAGTAGGTAAAAACTTTTTTTGCCGGTCCAGATTTATGCGAGATTATGACAACCGCTATGGTGTTGATTTCATCAACAAAAAATTTAACCAAAGGACCAGCGCTGATATTAGGACTCCTTGCGGCGTGTTCGAACAGCGCTACGGATTATTCATTCACGTCACCTGAATCCTGAAATATGAATTAGAAAGTTTCGTACAGTATCAGTTCACTGTGCAACCGGACATGCCAGCTCACAAAATCGACACGGCTTGGTTACCTTGCTGGGTTTATCAATCCCCATGATCGAACCGTCAAGTATTTCCACATCGGCTTCGCGTTTGTCATTCTCCTTCGCACAATATGGTCGTTCAAACACCCCACTTCGGAATGCATTTCTCGGACAGGCTTTGTGACAGGGCTGGTCGCAGCCATTGCAGGGGTCAAAATCGATGGGACCGGTTGGATTCAGATCTGCCTCGATAAACATCCCGCGCAGACGGACCCGGGTGCCAAATTCTGGTGTTACCAGTAGGTTGTTATTGCCGATTACACCCAAGCCTGCAAGGTGGCTTGAATCTTTGAGAAAAGCGCCCCCAAACTCGATTTGATACGGCAGAGAGTATGCTTTGATGCCGAGTGCCGCTTCCAACCAGAGGCGTATCTGTTTGGACTGGCGCCGCATGACCCGATTGCCAGGCGTAAAACCCGGAACCTTCATACTCCAATAGTCGAGGGCTGGTTCTGATTCTGGATGGCTCAAGGCCCAAACCAGTACTGATTTATGTTCCGGACGCCATTTGACGCCTTTGAATTTAAAATGATTGGGCGAATTAAGATCATAGGTTTCGTAAAATGGTCTTTGGCTATAAACTTCATATGATTTAGATGCTTTCAGATCTTCAATCCGTGCAATTCCAGCCAGGGAGGCACCCAGTTCTTTTGCTTTGGCTATGATTGTCTTCTCGATTCCATTATTGCGACGTGTCATTCACTTTGATCCTTTCCAGTCTGGCTTAGCCGGATGAGGGCATCGGCAGCGACCACGCCTTGGCCTTCTGCCAGCAACATCAACGGATTGATATCTAGTTCCCGAATTCGGATCGGGTTTTTTGCCACCATATGCGCAATGGCCGTTATGACCTCGACAGCGGCTTTTAAATCCGCGGGCTTAGTTCCCCGATACCCATTTAATAGGGGGGCGCACTTGAGCGCATCCAGTGCTTGCCGCACATGCTCTTTCGTAGTCGGCAGTAAAATGGAAGTGCTATCTTTCATCACTTCAACCCAAATACCTCCGCCGCCAACAACGAGAAACGGACCAAATTGGTCATCATAAGAAACACCGACGATGAGCTCCGCCACGACATCGGCTATCATTTTTTCAACCAGATAGCTTTCGCTGAGATCTGACATATCTTTTACCGCATCTGCAACCCCATCAGCACTGTCAAGGTTGGTGCGCACGCCACCAACTTCAGTTTTGTGGGTGACGCCTAAGGCCTTGACAACAACCGGATAGCCCAAGGCATTGGCCGCCGCCACAGCCTCATCGACACTGGCAACTATCTGGGCATCCGGAATCGGTACCCCATGTACGGCGAGAAACGCTTTGGACTCGGCTTCGTTTAAGACCTTGGTTGATTCTGGTTTGGATTGCTTGGCGGCCGGGAGCAAGGGCTGGGCGAGTGGTTGGCGCCAAGCTTGGCCCACATCAACCGCAGCCTGAATGCCGGCGATTCCGGCATCAATGCCGGCCAAATACGCCACGCTGTCTTTCATCAGGTTTTGGGCCACCGATTCGGTAATCGTATCGGCAAAAGTTGCCAGTATGGCAGCCTTGGTATTGGTCTTTTTGGCGGCCCTTACAAAACCTCTCTCAGCCCCGGTCCAGGTTGATTGATCGCAGATATCTTCTCTGGGATAGTCAAGCAAACACAGGGCCACGTCAAAGTTTTGCGACAAAAACGCCCCAAACTTGGCCGCCATGTGATCTTCATCGTTCCAGCCGAACATCTGATAATCAAAGGGATTGGTGGCAGCCACGCGATCGTGTACGATTTCACGCAGGCGTCCGGTCGTTGATTCGGAAAGCGACGGTAGGCTTAGCTTGGGGCCGAGGGCGTCCGCCAGAAGTGTCAGATCACCGCCGGAAGTACTCATGGCCCCGATACGACCGCCGTTCAAGGGTCCCAGGACGTGCAAAACTTTCAATGCTTCAATAAAGGCTTCCAATGAATCGACCCGGGCGACACCCAGACGTTTGAATAATTCATTTGCGAGTGTATCCGATCCGGCCAACGACGCTGTGTGGGACACTACCATTTTTTGGGCAACATTTGAGCGACCGACCTTGATAGCGACGACAGGCTTGCCCAGACCACGAGCATAGTTGATGGCCTCCTGGAAGGCCTGCGGATCCGGCAGGGTTTCCAAAAAGAGGCCGAGTGCGCTTACACGGTCTTCTTGGGCAAAAGTTTGAATGGCATCATGCAAATCAAACTTCAATTTGTTTCCCAGGGAGACCAGGTAGGCGATGGGCAGACCACGCCGTTGCATGCTGAGGTTGAAGCCTACGTTTGAAGACATGGTTATGATGGCTACGCCTTGATCCACCCGCCGACCGCCTTGCTGGTCCGGCCAGAGCATGGCGCCATCGAGGTAATTGAGTAGCCCATAGCAATTGGGCCCGATCAAAGGCATATTGCCGGATGCCTGCATGAGCTGCCTTTGTAGCTCTATGCCTTCCTCACCCGCCTCGGTAAACCCGGTAGCATAACAAACAGCACCACCGGCTTGGATTGAGGCCAACTGCCGAACAATATCAATGGTAACATTGCGATTCACACCCACATAGGCGGCGTCGGGACTAGCAGGTAGATCGTCCACCGAGCGATAAACCGTACGACCCAGAATTTCAGTCTTTTTGGGATGGACTGGCCAGATTTCACCGCTATATCCCATCAAATCGCTTTGGCGAATTGTTTCCTGGGCTTGGGCACCGCCAAAAACGGCGATACTGCGCGGTTTCAATAATCGTTCCAATGACATGTAGAAACTTCCTCCCTAAATTGAATCTACGGTAAAGCTATCGACAATCTCAACAATCACTTAATTTAGGCCCTGATCAGATTTGAAATCCCTCCCTGCGATCCGACCAGCGGCTACAAATGCATCTCGCCAAGTTGTTTGTGGATGAGTCCAGCAGAGGGTATTTCAAATGATAGAATTAGATCCATTTTTCTGTGAAAGAGCCCCGAATCCGAAGGATTCAGCGAAATTTCTATCCCTGCAGCAAGCCGCAGGGATAGAAATTATGGCCTTTTGTATAAGAGCGACGTAGTCGCGTTTTATAAAATCGTGGAACACGATTTTATTTAGGATTGGAACCACCAGCGTTCACCGATACGCATGCCATCCAGGGCCATGTGCCCGGAGATGGGGCCATGGGCCAGTTTGCTAGAACTGGCTTCAACCATCTGGTTGAACGCGGGTACAACAGTACCACCGTCATTTCGGCAAATTTCCTGCATCTCCCCGTAGATTTTTCTGCGTTTGTCTTCATCCAACTCAGCTTTGGCGCCCACCAGAAGTTTGTTGAAATGCTCATTATTCCAGTTGGTGTCATTCCAGGGCGCTCCGGCAGAGTAAGCCACCGAGAACATCATATCCTCGACCGGGCGGCCTCCCCAATAACACATACACCACTCTTTCTTCATCCAGACATTGCTCCAGTAGCCGTCATTGGGTTCACGCACCACATTGATGTTAATACCTGCCTTTTTGGCCTGTTCCTTGATGAGGACGGCCGCATCGACGGCACCCGCAAAGGCGGCATCGGCTGCATGCAGGTTGAAGGTGTGGTCCAGCATGCCGGCCTTTGTCATGTAGAATTTGGCTTTGTCGGGATCATACTTTCTTTGCTCCAGATTCTTGGCATGGTATTTGTTGACCGGCGCAATGGGGTGATCATTGCCGGGTTCGCCGTAACCGCGCATGATCTGCTTGACCAAAGCTTCACGATCGATGGCCAATTTCAATGCCATGCGGACATTGTTGTCATTGTATGGTTGTTGATCGACCAGCATGGGGATGGTGTAGTGCGCCGTGCCTGTAATAGCTTGGATATTGATATTCTTGGCGCGCTTTAAGAGATGGACGGTTTTCAGATCAACTCGATCCATGTATTCAATCTGGCCGGTCTGCAGTGCATTGGTTCTGGAATTGGTGTCGGAAATCGCCAAGGTTTCGATCTCATCAAAATGGGCCCGGCCCGACTTCCAGTAATTGGGGTTGCGGGTCGAAAATGCTCTGACACCGGGTTCCCAGTCTTTAAGAATATAGCCTCCGGTGCCGATGGCTTTTTCCCATTCCTGGCCTTCAGTCCCGGCGGGGCAAATGTTCAGGTGATAATCGCCCATAATGAACGGAAAATCGGCACTGCCGCCGGAAAGCTCAAAGACAACACCGTATTTCCCATCGGCTTTAATATTGGTAATCTCTTTCAAATATCCTTTGGCGGCAGATTTGGAATCTTCACCCAGGTGATGGTTGATTGAGAAGACGACATCTTCGGATGTCATGGTTTTGCCATTGTGGAATTCAACCCCCTTACGCAGCTGAAATTTCCACACACTGGCATCCGGCGTCGAATCCCACGACACGGCCAGTTCGGGGATAGTATTGAAATTGTGGTCGATCTCCACAAGGCAGTTTCTGGCCTGCCAACTGATGTTTTGGTTCATGTTGGAAACCAGGGTGGCCGGATCCATGGAATCGGTTGTTGAACCGCCGGAAATTCCAATCCTAAGACGTCCACCTTTTTTGGGTGTAGCGGCTCGGGCTTTGCCTGCCAGCAGAGCAGGGGATACAGTCACCGCTAAACCAAGCGCAGAAGCCTGGGCCAAAAATGCACGGCGGCTAATTTTACCTTTTGACAACAGTTTCTCCAGTTTCTTGAGTTGTGACATTTATTCCTCCTTTTTGATTGGGCGATGGCCTAAACTGGCATCGCTTAAAGGTTTGACCGGCGATTTTTGAGTAAACTTGTTCAGTAAAATCGCTGTGGCCGTTAAAGTTGCCTGTCCTCATTTAACAATTGTTTCCTCCTTGGCAAAAAAAAGTTAATAGTTTGATACAAAAGTTAATTTGCAGCACCGCTGCTAATCAACTGACGAAGTCTGGCAATGTGTTCCGGTCCGGTTCCACAGCAACCACCCACAACCGTGGCCCCGTCCCGCAGCCAGCGGGTAACGTGTTGTGCATATTGTTCTGGACTAAGATCTGATCTCATATCCAAGAGTCCGTCAGAATCTTTGCTGCCATCCAGTTCCCAATTTTCAGGAATGGCTTCAAAGGCATTGGCATATCCCCCGAAATGGATCCCACCGATTTTAGCCAGGTATGGCATGGCCGAGGTGATACTTTCCGGAGAACAGCAATTTGCTAGGAAGCCACTTACAGGCAGATCAGTTAGCATTTGCGCTGCGTCCTGAATAGAATCACCGCTTCTTAAGCTACCAGATTGGTTTTCGTGCAGGGACCAGGCCACCCACACCGGTTTGCCTGTTCGGCAGGCGGCCATTGCGGCAGCCTTGGCTTCGCTCGCGCTCGACATGGTCTCGCAGATGAATAAGTCGACATGAGGTGCCAGCAATTCGGCCTGCTCTTGATATAGCGGTGTTATCTTTTTAATGTCGCCCACCAGATCTGGACGAAAGCTGCCGGCCAACGGCGGCAACGACCCGGCAACCAAAACCGTTCGCTCAGCCTGCTGGCACGCTTGCTTAGCCAAGTCGCAGGCCAGTAAATTAAGATCGTTATAGCGATGTTCCAGATCTACTTTGGCCAGCGCACTCCGAATAATACCATAGGTATTGGTGGTAATAATATCCGCGCCAGCGGATATGAAATCAGTATGAATCTCTTTAACCGCCCGGGGTGCGGCTATCAATCCATTAGCAGACCAGATCGATGTCATAATATCGACACCGCGAGACCGCAGCTCGCGACCCATCCCGCCATCCAGCAGCAATGGTTTGTCGGTATGTTCAAGTATAGCGGTTACCTGCGACATGGTTTCAGGCTTTCTTACGTTCATCTCTGACCCGTTTGGCCTTGTGAGTGGCCCGTGAGATCGATTTAGCCGGCAGAATTGAGACGCGCGGTTTGATGCCAACGATTTTTTTGCACTCGTTTTGAATGTCGCCTACCAACGCGTTTTCATCGTCATCATAGTCATCCAGCTTTTCTACTTCAACTGTCAATACGGCCATGTGTTTCTCTTCCGTGATGACACACACATATTCACCGGTCAGATTGGTATTGTTTCTCACGATGGTTTCAATATCGCTGGGGAATACATTGACGCCCTTGATAATCATCATATCGTCCAGACGTCCGTGGATGCCATCAAGCCGCATGTGCGTGCGGCCGCAACGACATTTTTCGGTGGTGTAGGATACAATATCACCAGTACGGAAACGAATCAAAGGCCGGGCCTCTTTTTTGAGTGAGGTCAGTATCATCTCTCCGCGTTCACCCTCAGCAACTTCTTCATTGGTTTTCGGATCAACCACTTCCACCAGGATGTGATCTTCGGCCCAATGCAGGCCGTCTTTTTCTTCGCACATGGCGGCGCAGGCCCCGAATATATCCGACAAACCGTAATAATCGTAGACATCCGCATTCCATAGTGCCTCGATGCTTTGACGCGTTTCGGGTATGGAACCACCCGGCTCACCGGCCACAAAGATCTTATTAATAGCCAATTCTGCAACGTTAATACCGGCTTCTTTGGCAGTTTCGCCCAGAAACCAGGCATATGATGGGGTAGTCCAGGTGACGGTGGGTTTCCAGGTTTGGAAAATTGAAAGCAGCCGTTCCGATGGGATCGTCCCGGCCCATATGGTCAAGGCACCCAGTTTCATGGCCCCGATCACGTCTGGTCCCCCCACAAAAAGGGTAAAATTCAGGGCGTGACAATAGCGATCGTTGGGTCGCATACCGGAAGACCAGAAAAGGCGTGCTTCGCAATCCTGGAAAACATCAAAATCTTTGGCTGTAAAGGGAGATGCCGTGGGCACGCCCGTAGATCCGCTGGAAGCGCTAAGGAATACAAATTCCTCTTCGGGTGCGCAGGTCAGATCACCGAAATCCGGGTAGGCTTCTTGTTGTCGGCGTAAGACTTTTTTGTCAATTGTGGGAAATTTTTTTAGATCCTCAAGTCTTTCCAAATTTAAGGGCGCAACACCGGCCTTTTGAAATTGCCGTTTGTAGTAGGGCGATTTATGATAGACCAACTCTAAGTTTTCTTTCAACAGTTTGAACTGGTAAGATTTGAGTTGATCTCGCGGCATTGTCTCAAGCTCTTCATCCCAATAGGCACGATAGTTTGGCATCTCAGATCCCCCTTATCAGTCAGTGCTACGATTTAGGCGTATTGCCGTCATACCAATTAAATTGGGCATTATCTGGCCATGTTTTGTCATGCTTAGGCAGAATCGGTAATCTTTTCATCAATTTTAATGATATTGCGGGCATAATCGACATATTCCTCCATGGGCGTGGTAAAGCGTACCACCAGTTTGGCCCCGTCTGGTGAGCCGCCGCCATGCATGCACCCCGGCACCCCCGCGCCGATGGTTAACCACTCGGATAAACGCGCGGCCTTAAAACGCGATTCTGCCGAGCATTCACCGGCTTTGATGCATTTTTGCAGAAAGGGACCATATTCCGGGTGGGAGACATCCTGATAGGAAGGCATACAGCCGGTCTCTACGATGCCTCCGCCGATCTCCTGGGTCAGGCGTTTGACTTCATAGGGCAATGTTGCCACCATGACTTTATTGGTGTGGGCGGTGTGGGGATCCGCAAAATATGATCCCGACGGATGTTGATTACCTAGGGCAATGGCACCGGCCCCCAGCCCAAAGGTTATGGTGTTGTTGATGCTCATATCTACCAGCTTGTTCATGAAGGTTTTGGCCTTGAGGCCGTTGGCGCGCGCCATAAGAATGGAGGCCCCGATCATGACATCGCCCTGGCCGGTGACACAACCGCCGATACAGGCACGGTAATTGGCGGTGAAATGTCCAATTACTTTGCCTGAATATTTGGCTTCTCCGCACATGAAAACGCGTTCGTTGGGCACAAAGACATCATCAAACAGTAGCCATCCCTGGGTAATGCCCGTAGCGGGCACTTCCACATCCGATGTGTCTTCAAATTCCCGCCCGTCGCTGGGATGGCGTGCTTCGACAATGGTTAGGCCTTCAATATCGCGCGGGACCACGCAGGCCAGGGCATAATCCTTGTCCGGTTCCTTATAGCCGCTGCCCGGCAGTAAAAATATTTCCTGCGCCGCTGCCGTGCCACAAATCATGAGCTTGGCACCGCGGATGACGATGCCGTCTTCGCGCACCTCCTTTACATGCAGGTTGGTATCCGGATCGGCCTGCTGGGACGGCGGCTTGCTGCGGTCGCCCTTGGCATCGGTCAGGGCACCTGAGACCGTTAATCCCTCTTTTTGGGCATGCAGGATCCATTTTTTTAAGCGCGCCTTATAATCGGTTCCGTATTCGGCATCCATCTCTTCGGTTACGGCCCACATGACATTCATGGCATTCCAGCCCACGCAAACTGCCCCGGTGCAGGTGCCGGTGTGGCGATAATTCTGACGTTTGAACTTCATATTACTGAGCAGAGCACTTTCATCCTGCATCATGGAGTTCCAGCGCAGGATGGTTTCGCCGCTAAACATGGATTTGGTTGTGTACATTTTTGCCATCTCCGGATCGTTGGCAGCATCATAACAGCGGGCATGGCTTTCAACAGTTCGTTTGGTGGCGGGATGGGTGGTGACGTCTTCGATCAATTCGCCGAACTTATAGATATTTGGTCTGAGTTGTCGCAAAGCAGTTAGATAATCAGTTCTTTTTTTAATTGTCATGACGCTTCTCCTTATTGCTAAAAAGTACTCTGATAATACGGTTTAATTCTCACTGAATTCAAATTATAAACTAAGATTCACTTGTCTGTGAAAGAGCGAAACCAGAATCCTAAGGATTTCGGCAAAATTTTGATATACCCTGGCCCGCTTTTAGCAGGGCTGCAGGGATAGGAATTTTGGTCTTTCGCCTAGGGGCGACGATGCCTTTCGCCCTGCGGCGAAAGGTATGCGTTATCATAAAATCGTGGAACACGATTTTATTCAGCAGGTATCTTTTTCCTGTTGAGCCGTTTTAATTTTTTCGATCAATACTGGTACGAATTCGCGGCAATCATCGACAATGCCGTAATCCACCTGTTCAAATACGGGTGATTTGTCATCGTTGTTGATGGCAATCATCACCTTGGCATCTACTACGCCAACCAGATGCTGCTGCTCGCCTGATAATCCCACACCGATATAGAGTTGCGGATTAACCATCTTGCCACTTTGTCCGATCATAGTGGAAAGCTCGATCCAGCCTTCATCAACGGCCGGCCGGGTTGAACCCAGGGCCGCATTAAGCGTTTCGGCCAGATTGGCGATTTTCTGCCAGCCCTCTGTATCGCCGGCTCCGGCTCCACCAGCTACAACGATTTCTGCTGATTCAAGCGGCACACCTTGGGGCTCTTGGTGGACAACTTCCAGGGTCTGGATACGATCGGAGATTACAGACGGTATTTGGATTGCCATGACTTCTCCGGATCGGTTTTCATCCAGTTGGGGCGCTGCAAACACACCCTTGGCAACAGTCGCCATTTGCGGTCGTTTTTCAGGGCAAATGATGGACAGTAAGCCACCATAAGCGGGTATACGTTGCTCCAGATTTAGATCGCCATCCAGAACCAGATCGATGCAATGAGCGGACAATCCGGTTTGTAATCGTGCCGCCACTAAAGGGGCTAGTTCTCTACCCATGGCGGTGGATCCGATCAATATAATCTCAGGTTTGTACGATTGGGCCAGGTTGACGATGATATCCGTATAGATTTCCGGATGGTAAAAAGCTAGCTGGGGATCATTCCCAAAATAGACCCGGTCGGCTCCGGCGGCAATCAACTCGTGTGTTTGCTTATCGAGGTTATTTCCCAGCAATACAGCCTCAACCGTTGTGTGCAACTGGTCAGCCAGCTTGCGGGCCTGACCCACTAGTTGGGTTGATACCGCCAGCAGATTGCACTCAAGTTGTTCAGCGATGACCCAGACCGGTCCAATTTTTTTATTCAGTTCAGTCATCATAATAACCCCGTTGCCATTAATTTTTGAACCAATAAATCGGCCTTTTCTTCACGCGTGCCGCTGATAAATTCAACTTCACGCTTGGTGTCGCTGGGATTCAATTCAGACACGATCGTCGGGGAGCCTTTAAGGCCAACGACTTCCGACGACACTCCCAGCTCATCGAGTCCCCATATCTCGATTTCCTTTTTACGGGCTTTGATGATTCCCGAAAAGCTTAAAGTTTTGGGTGTGTTGACATCACGCGTCAGTGTGAAAACGGCCGGGAGCTTAACTTGCATTAAACGGTAGCCATCATCTATGCTGGCTTTAACCTGCCATGTGTCCACCCCGGCATCGACAATCTCGGTTACCATGGTTACTACAGGTTGATCCAAGAATGTGGCGATTTGGGGACCAACCCATTCGGTACTGCCGTCACTACTGGCCATGCCGCAAAGCACCAAATCCGGCAGACCGATCCTTTTTATGCCTGTAGCCAGTGTAAAGGCAGTAGCGAATGTGTCCGCGCCACCGAAGGCCGGATCGCTCAACAAGATTCCCCGATCAGCTCCCAAGGCCAGACACTCCTTAACGATGTTGCCGGCCTCGGGCGGCCCCATACTGAGCACTGTGATAAAGACATCGGTTTTGGCTTTAAGCTCAACCGCGGCTTGGATGGCGTGTTTATCCAAGGGATTGACAACCATGGGTACATCACAGCGCATTAAGGTAAGGGTCTCTGGATCGATTTTGATATTGCAGGCTTCTTTGGGATCTGGAACTGCTTTGACACAGACCACTATGTTAAACATTCACTTTTTCCTCATAGTCTGTTTGTTATTAATACAGTATCTTAATTTTTGCACGGCATGGAGGCTTTCAAATGTCATTCAAAGCTAAGAAAGCACCCAACGCGCAATAATAACCTTCATAATATCAGATGTTCCGGCCGAGGGCCCCACCACATAGGAGTCCCGCAAATACCGCGATACCGGATACTCTTCCATACATCCGTACCCGCCATGGATGTCCACGGCAATTTTAGCCGCCCGCTGACATGCTTCGGTGGTGTAGTACTTGGCAACCGCAAATTCATTGCTGGAGCGCTGGCCCTTATCCTGCATGGCCACGGCACGATACCCGAGTAACTGTCCGGCCTCCAGATCAATTCTTAAATCAGCCAGTTTGTTTTGGATGGTTTGCAGGGCTGCAATCGGTTTGCCATAGAGTATGCGCTGATTGGCAAATTTGATCGATTCCTCCAGGCAGGCGGCCTGCAATCCTAAGGCAACGCCAACCATACCGCCGCGACCCACATCGCCGATGGCGGCCATGGTCACACCCAAGCCTTTACCTTCAATACCCAAAAGTTGGCTGGCCGGAACGCGACAGTTTTCGAATGCCAACTCTCCGGTATTACACCCACGCATGCCTACTTTGTGTTCCTTATGGGTGGCCTTCCAGCCCGGCATGTCTTTGTCCAGCACAAAGGCGCAATAGGCCTTGGGATTGTCCTCGTCCTTGGCCAAAACTGTAATCGTGTCGGCGATATGAGAATTGGTAATAAAGCATTTTCGACCGTTGAGGATGAAATCTTCCCCGTCCTTTTTGTATGATGATCGGATTCCTGTGGGATCAGACCCTCCGGTGGCCTCGGTTACGGCCGTGGTCGAAAGTCTTTCACCGCTGGCAAGCCCAGGCAAATATTTCTTTTTCAGCTCGTCGGACCCGAATTTGACAATCGGTTCAATTCCCAAGGCAAAAACTTGCAGCATCATACCGGCCGCTACGGATACCCGGCTGATTTCTTCAACCGCGATCATGCGCTCGGTATATCCCAGCCCCAAACCATCGAATTCTTCGGGTACGGTAACGGCCATCATTTCTCCTTCGGCCAAGGCTTTAACCACGGCATCGCTTACCTCACCGGTTTCCTCCATTTCAGCCACATGGGGAGCAATTTGGGTTTCGGCAATTTCTCTAGCCGCTTTACGGAACATCTCCTGTTCTTCGGTAAACGTAAAATCAATCATCCTCTTAACCTCCTTGTGATTACACTGTTATGTTTTTAAACTTACGATGGTATTAGCATCAGCACCGCCGATATTCAGGTGCAACCAAGGACCACCTAATTTAGTTGCCCAAAGCATATTTAACCGAGACGGACCGGTCGGTCCCAATGTATGCCAATATTTCATGTATACAATGACGCATGTTGGTACTAATTCCTCAATTGATCAAGATACGTAATAAGGGCACGAATCGACTTATCCAGAGCCTTGTAGGATTTGTCTGCGCTATAGCTGACTGAGGCACCTAACATGCCATTGAAGATAACTTCCGTAATTGTGTCTGTGCTGACCCCGTTATATTCGATTGCGGGCGGATGCCCATTGTTTAACCATCTTTTGAGCATGGCCTTCAGTCCGGTAAAGCCTTTCTGAACCTCTCTGGCAAGGTGTGGGCGGGTATCACCCAGTTCCACCGCAAACATAATAAAAATACAGCCTCCGGGAAAATATTCGGAATCCGGAAGATATCGATCTTTATAGTTTTCGAGCAGCTTACTGATTTTGTCAATGGGATCTTCCATCTCATTGATGCGGTCTAGGTTTTTCTCACGCCAGATGCTGCGTGCTTCTTCCAAGACTTGAAAAAAAAGATCTTCCTTGCTCGAAAAATGATTATAGAAACCACCTTTGGAGGTGTTGGCAGCAGATAATATATCTTGAATAGATGTGCTCAAAAAGCCATTGAGGGAGAATAGCTTTAAGGATTCGTGCATAATCGTATGTTTAAGATTAGTCAATTTTACCTCATTTGAGAGGGAGACAGACCGGTCGGTCTGTGCCCTTATAGCAACAACATGATTTGTAAGTCAAGCAGTTTTTTAGGCTTGACTTTGCGCTCGCAAGCGATCATATGCATACTGTTATCGAAGGAACAAAGGTGGAATGAATTTAACAAGTTGCGAATTCTACCCGAGTGTCGTTTTTATCCAATCAAAGATACCACAAATAGAGACCACTGCTAACAACGTCACACTTAAAAAGGGAGGTAGTGCTTTGAGACGCAATCTAAGAGCCGGAAAAGCAGGACATGGCGGTTTAGAATTTAAAGTTTTTAGCGATGATGAGTTGGATGATATACATCTGGCAACCTTGGAGGTCCTTGAAAAGACCGGACTGTTGTTTGATGATGACGAGGCGCTGGAAGTACTTCATGGCGGTGGTGCCATCATCGATAAAGAAAGACGGGTGGCCAAATTTCCAACCAGCATGGTGGAGGACGCTATCCGCTCGGCACCACCCAAAATATTGTTGGCGGGTCGTAATCCCCAAAACGACTTTATTATGGAAAAAAACCGGGTCGGTTTCACCAATTTCGGTGAAGGTGTTTTTATCAATGACCCTTACACCGGCGTCTACCGGGAAACTACCAAGGCAGATGTGGCAGCCTCGGCCGTACTTGCCGATTACCTGAGCGAGATCGATGTATACGAAAGGGCAGTAGGTGCCAGCGATGTCCCCATAGAATCAGTGCAGCTTCACAACGCAGAGGCATGGCTGCCCAATACCAGTAAACACGGTTTCATGGGATCTGGCAATGGGTATCTAACCAAGAAAATCGTTCAAATGGCTGCAGCCATCGTGGGCGGTAAGCAACAATTGCAGGAGCGGCCTATCATTTCATTTATTACCTGTCCCGTGAGCCCTTTGCAGCTCGTTAAGGAAAGCTGCGAAATCATCATGGAAACCGCCCGGGCTGGATTGGCAGTCAATGTTTTGTCCATGGCCATGGCCGGCGGTTCATCACCCGCACCTCTGGCTGGAACCCTGGTGGATCATAATGCTGAAATTCTGGGCGGCCTGGTACTCAGTCAGTGCACACGCAAAGGCTCCAAATTTATTTATGGCAGTTCCACAACGGCCATGGATCTTAGACTGGCGGCCGCATCCGTAGGTTCACCCGAGTGCGCTCTGATCAATGCGGCCGTGGCCCAGATGTCGATCTACTATCTGCTACCCAGCTGGGTAGCGGGCGGGTAGGGCGATAGCAAAGTCTGTGATGCCCAATCCGGTCACGAAAAAACCATCACAGGCCTGTTACCGGCGTTGGCAGGTGCCAACCTGATTTATGGCCTGGGCATGATTGAAATGGGTATGACAATCGATTTTGGTCAACTGGTGATGGACAATGAATTTGCCAAGATGATCAAATTTTTACTCCAGGGTATCCCGGTTAATGATGACACATTGGCTGTGGATCCCATCCATGAAATCGGCATTGGTATGAATTTTCTCAGCCATGCATCTACCTTCAAGCACATGAGGGGACAATCCCAGCCCAAGCTGATCGATCGTCGCACGCGCGAGGACTGGATCGCTTCCGGCAGTACCGACATCCACGAGCGTGCAACCCAGGAAGCTCGACGAATTTTGGAAACCCACAAACCCGATCCGCTTCCCGATAATGTAAGGGCAACCATACGATCGATTGTGGAAGAAGCCGAGGAGGAGCTAGGCATTAAAAGCTGAATCTCAAGTATAAACAGTTGTACCTATAAAGGTGTTGGAATATCGAATATTGAACAGGGAATGTTGAATGTCGAAGTTGAAATACTGTTTGATAACGGCTTAAAAAGGGTAGAGTGCAGCGATTCCTTACTTCAGTATTCAAAATTTTTCATTCGATATTGGACATTCGAGCGAATTTCTAAGGCTATCATGTAAAATTGTGTAACAATTTTTTAGGGGGTTATTATGGCAACTATCATGACACGCATGGGGGATGGCTATCCAGTTGAAATGAGTGAGAGTCAGCTCATGCAAGACCTTGAAGCCGGTATGCAAGAGGCGGTAGAATACGGTCAAATTGACCCGCTTACCAAAGAGGAGTTGCAATACCTGTTTGATTTGTTCAGAGCGCCTTATCGGGTGGTGGGGGTGCAACCTGGCAACGAAATTGTGCTGTCTTATGATGGTGCGCCCTTAAAGATGATGCGCACGGCTGTGGACGTTCACCGCATGCAAGTGACTCAGATATATGAAAAGCTATTCGGCGCAGATACGCTTGAGTTGGGTCATGTGGATTACAGTTTTAAACCGGTGAAGCCCATCGTGGGTATGGAGCAAACCGTTTTGGAACAGGTGTCCATGCTGACTCATGCACCACTTTTCTATGGCGCCATGCCGAATCTGGGTCTATATAGTGAACCAGACGGTCCCTTTCCAAATCCGGCCATGTTGTTGGGAAAGGGAAAGATCAAGGAAGCCCAGGAGTCGTATGAGCGCGCGGTGGAAGATGCTGTCAAGGATATCGTTTTTGTGGCCAGCGCCATGGTTGAATCCGGGGCCGACGGTATCAACCTGGATACGGTTGGGGCTGCCGGCGATGCCGACTTTCTAGCGGGTCTTAAGGCAACTGAAATTCTCAAGGCAAAATACCCTGATATCTGTATTGAACTGGGCATGGCCGGTGAATATGTGCTTGGGCTGCATGCCGAACTGGAATACAAAGGCCAGCGTTTGGCTGGAATGTACCCACAGGATCAAGTTCGCATGGCAGAAGAGGCGGGTGTAACCCTGTTTGGGCCCGTGGTGAACGTTAAGACTAATCAGTCCAGCCCCTGGAATTTGGCCCGGGTGATTACTTTTGTAAAGGCCTGCTGCGATGTGGCTCAAATTCCAATTCACGCCAATATGGGTATGGGGGTAGGCGGTGTGCCCGTCACCAATCATCCGCCCGTGGATATCACCACGCGGGCATCGGCGGCCATGGTGGAAATCTGTCGCCTGGACGGATTGTAGGTTGGCGTGGGGGATCCCATGGGCATGGCGATTTCACATGCGATGGCTTCGGGCATGGGCGGAATGCGGACTGCTGGAGATCTGGTGGCCCGCATGCAAATGACCCAGGGCATGAAAATCGACGCAGCCAAAGCACACGTGGCTGAAAAATTGAAGGTATCGGTGACGGATCTCAGTGATCCGGTGATCATGTTGGAAGTGCGCGAGGATTTGGATCTGGGTAGCCTTTCGCCGTTACCGGGATGTGCCAAAGGGATTGAAGCCAAGGCACGCATAGCTGAAGTTTTGGATATTGATATTAATTGTGTTAAGCGGCTCAAACACCTTGCTTGAACCCGTATAGATAGGATTCAAGGAATCAGGGACTCTATCGTGTCACGGGTTACGAGCTGCGTGTTACCAATTGGGCGCTGTGCGGTGAGCTAAGATTGGCATAAAATCTAAAATATAATATCGAATATTGATACCAGAATTCTGAATATCGAAGTTTACTTTTGGCCATCAGCGCACTTCAACATTCTATATTCCATGTTCAATATTCAGCCTTCGTTTCTAAGATTTAGCATTCCAGGATTATAGCCTTCTGGTTATATCAACCCAAGAAACGCAACGAACACAATGAACCCAATAAACCAATTTATCGCTTAAGGTTTAAACATCTAACTATCTGAAATTATCTGTTATGAAAACAATAAAAGAAAGTGTAGACGTTCTCGTGGCTGGTGGCGGCACGGCCGGGCATGTGGCTGCATTGCAAGCAGCCAGAGACGGAGTTACAACAGCTGTTATAGAGGCCGGAACCATGTTGGGCGGCAGCATGACTGCTGGCGGTGTCAACATGCCCAACCACTTTTCCAGCAAACACGATCCCGTCGTCCGGGGCATACCCTGGGAGCTGTTTACAAAGTCCAAAGAATTAGAGGGGTTGCCCGTTCCTGATTATCGCCAGCGCAGACCGGTGGAAACGCCGGGCCATTACAGCTACATCAATATTCCCATATACGCTGCCATTGCCGAGGCTGAGGCAGTCAAGGCCGGCATAATTCTGCATTATCATGAATTTATCGCCGATATAAAAACAGATGGCGATTTTTGGCAGGTGACTTCCTTTGGCCGGGGCATACAGCGCATCACCCGGGCACGCGAAATCATTGATTGTACTGGGGATTGTGATGTGGTGCGCCTTTTGGGACTGGCAACCCTGCATGACGAGACGCGTCAGTCTGGCACCTATCAATATAAGATTGAAGGTATTCAACACGAACAGATTTGGGAAAAGGAAGTCCAGGTCATCTATGAGGAAGCCATGGCATCCGGCCTGCTCAAAAAGGGTGATTTCGCCTATGCCAATATGTTACCTTTCAAAAGTTACCTGGATCATGGCGGTCATAATTCGACCCATATTTATGCGGCGGATACATCCGATGCCGACGGTCAGACCCGTGCAAATATCGAAGGTCGGCAACGAATGCTGAGAATGTTTCAGTTTCTTAGAACCCATATACCGGGTTGCGAGCGGGCCGTCCTCAGCAGCATGGCCTCCCATGGTCTGGCCCGCGAAACCTACCGTATTCTGGGTGAGCGTGTTGTTAGCAAACAAGATTTTTTGGAGGCCACAGACTTTGAGGACAAGGTTTGCAATGCCTTTAATTACATTGATATGCACAGCGAAATCAAAGGCTGTGAGCTGACTTTCCATGCAGACGACCACCTGTTACCCAAGGTCCCTTTCAGTGCCTTGATTCCCAAAGACAGTTCCCGAATTACGGTGGCTGGTCGGATTGTGTCAGCCGAACGCATGGCTCTGGCAGGCATTCGCGCCCAGTGTACCTGCATGGCCATGGGACAGGCCGTGGGAGCAGCAGCTGCTTTGGCAATTAAAAACGGGATTGCATCGCGTGAGGTTAATCCCAAAGATATTGTGGCCCTAACAGTTGAACACGGCGCAGTTAAAATTTAGACCGCGTATTTCATGAAATATGCGGCTCAAATTTTAACTGATGCGCACCCCCTGCTTCTTTAATGCGTTTTGGAGATTTGTAATATCCACCTGATTGCAGTTAACCTTGTTTTTGAGTGAGACAGCGGCCGCAACCCCGGCACCCTGGCCGGTGAGGGCACAGCACATCATATGGCGTGTGGCTGCGTGTGCCATTTGATCCCCACTGATGCATCTTCCGGCAACCAGGAGATTTTCCACTCCCCGGGGGATCAGAACACCAAAGGGTATTTGGAAATAGCGACCAGTTGTGGGTAGAATCAGGGTACCATAGCCATCCAAAAACTCCGGGAAGATGCCGATACTGTCTGCAAAACGACCCTGATGACGAACATCATTTTCGGTCAGATTGTACTGTGCGATGATTTTGCGCGATTCCCGTATGCCTAACGATGTACCGAAGTTACGTAGAGTGGCTTCCTCAAATCCGGGTGTATGTTTTTGTAATGCATTTAGGGCCAAAAGAGCCTGTTTACGTCCTTCGATTTCACCGCGTGTCAGGTCGTGTACATCTGTAGCATCATATCCCAACATATAAACGACATTGAGATAGGTGGCATCACCACGTTTGCTGATACGACTCCAGGTCCCAGCAATTTCAACTTCATCAGGAATGTCACCGGCTTCCTTGGCCCGCTTGAAGGGCTCACTAAGATAAGGGCTGAAAAGGTCATCCTCTTTACCCGTGGTTTCAACCCGCCAATCTTTGTAAGTTGCAGGATTGTTACTCACATGCTTGAAAAAGCGTTCGCGATCGACGCCTGATACGGCGAAACTGACGGTCACACCTAATAATTCCTTTTTCGGGGTCATGCGCCAGGGTACGCCGGCCATATGGGAAATATCGGCATCTCCACTGGCATCAATAACCCGTTTGGCCAGAATGGCCTGCCGACCAGATTTGCTCTCTGTAATAACGCCCCTGACAGTTTGGCCGTCCATAATGGTTGCCACAGCATAACAATGCAAAAGTGGTAGGATACCGGATTCCTGAACCAGTTTGTCGGCAACGACTTTAAATAGTTCCGTATTGAGGGCTTCGCTTCGGGATTGAGGCTCGGGATCCGAAGCTCCCATCTGCTTGGCGCGCTGTTCGAATTCGATACCGATACCTTGCATATCGATGGTGCCTTCATGCCGGTACCAGGCGATGGACTCAACCCCTGCCTGGGTAATATTTCCGCCGAAGCAGCCAAAACGTTCCAATAAGATTGTGTCAACACCTTCGCGGTCAGCGCTGAGGGCCGCCGCAAGTCCTGCCGGTCCGCTACCAACTACAAGGACGTCTGTCTCAGCCAAGACCGGCACGTTTCGGGCGGCTTCTCTAATATTTTTGATAGGTTTTGCCATGGGCGTATACTGAAATATCGAATATTGATTACAGAATTTTGAATTTCGAATTTTACTATTTGCCGTCAGTGGACTTCAATATTCAATATTCCAGATTCAATATTCATCATTCGTTTTTTTTATATAGCATCTTAACATCCCATCCCAGATTTGTCATCCCCGTGAAAACGGGGATCCAGGATAAGCCTTGGGCTAATAGCTTTGTTTGGATTCCCTCCTCCGAGGGAATGACTGCGGGGTAGCCATCAAAAAGCTAAAGATTGTTCGGGGGTCAAGCCTAAAATGATGTCCCATGGGGACCCGGGCTACTTAGCATAAAATAAATAATGGGCTCAATATTTAAAACATGTCATTTTTTTATTTATTTCATGTGCAGTTCCTGATAAGCGGGATTTTGATTTTAAGACCTCAGACAATTACCAATTCAATTATCAAGATACCAACGATCGACCAAAAGATTCAGACAGAAAATCGGATTAAAATCCCATAAACGGAAGGACATTTATGGACATTCAAGATTTCAGTATGGATTTTTTCTCATTAAAAGGGAAGAATGCCATTGTTACCGGCGGCAACACCGGTCTGGGTCAGGCCTTTGCATTGGCCCTGGCCAAGGCCGGTGCCGACCTGGTGGTGCCCAGTATTATGCCAGACAGCTCTACGGCCAGGGAATTGATTGAAACCCAAAGTGTGAAATATGAATACATGCAAATCGATATCACGTCCGAAGGAGCCCCGCGAAAAGTTATTGAGGCTTGCATAAAACAATTTAACTCAGTCGATATCCTGGTGAACAATGCCGGTATTTGTATCAATGCCGAAGTCGACCAATTTGGAAGGGAACCGTGGGATAAAATGGTGAGCATCAACCTAACGGCTGCGTTTGAACTCAGTCACGAAGTCTCCAAGGTCATGATTCCCCAACGACATGGCAAGATTATCAATATCTGCTCCCTTTTTTCATATCTTGGCGGGCTACATTCACCGGCGTATGCTGCCACCAAACACGGTTTGGCCGGTTTTACCAAAGCTTATTGCGATGAATTGGCTCAATATAACATACAGGTCAATGGCATCGCTCCGGGATATTATGCCACGGAATTAACCGAAGGAACCCGCAGTGATCCGGTACGCAATCAACGCGTGCTGGATCATATACCTGCCAACCGCTGGGGCCAAACCCAGGACCTTATGGGCGCTGTTGTTTTTCTGGCCAGCAAAGCTTCAGATTATGTGAATGGGCATGTATTGACGGTTGATGGGGGGTATTTGGTACGATAATTATAAATTTGCCTGTGTGGTACACAGGCAAATTTATAATGTCATAAAATCGTGGAACGATTTTATTATGAGCAAAAAATACATCATCGGTGTAGACGGCGGAACGCAAAGCTCCAAGGTAGTCATCTTTGACCTGGAAGGTCGTGTGGTCTGTCAGGGTAAAAAGGTACTTAAACCGATTTTGATGCCCAAACCGGGTGTGGCCGAACACCCAGGCGATGACCTGTGGGACTCGATTATCGTTGCCAGCCGCGAAGCCATGCAAAAGTTTCCCGGTGACGTTAAGGATATCTTGGGTGTGGGGCTCTGTACCATTCGATGCTGTCGGGCGTGTCTGAAATCAGATGGTCGTCTGGCCTCCCCGGTATTAAGCTGGATGGACCTACGTCTGTCCCAGCCATATGAGCATATTGATTCACAGGTGAGCTATGTGACCACAACTTCGGGTTATATTACCCATCGGTTCACGGGTGAATTTAAAGATACGGCATCCAATCATGAGGGTATGTGGCCCATTGATAAAAATACCTGGCAATGGAGCGATGACCCGGAGGTATTCAAGGAATTTCAAATCCCGCGTAATAAGCTTTTGAAACTCGTGATGCCCGGTGATGTTCTCGGCCGAGTTACACCAGAGGCCAGTGCACAGACCGGTATCCCTTCAGGTATCCCTGTGGTGGCCACCGCCAATGACAAGGCGGTCGAAGCGCTGGGTGCCGGTTTGATGCCAGGCCATACAGCCTTAATCTCATTAGGAACTTATATTGGTGGCATGGTTTACGGCGAAAAATATGAAATGAATGCGCAAAACTTTTTCTCAAATCTGGCATCCATTCCCAATCACTATCTATATGAAAGCGGTGGGATTCGTCAGGGTATGTGGACCGTAAGCTGGCTACGAAAACTATTTGGTGATGAAGTCGTTAAAGAAGCCCAGCAACTGGGTATATCTCCAGAGGAAGTGCTGAATAAAGAAGCACAGCTGGTAAGACCAGGTAGTGAGGGCCTCATGATTGTGCCCGAATGGCTGGCACCGCCCGATCAGCTTTATAAACGCGGGATCATGCTCGGCTTTCATGGTGGGCATACGCGTGCCCATATGCATCGAGCCATGTTGGAGGCAGTTGCCCTGACCATGTACAATCATGTAACGGCCATGTGTCAGGAACTGGATATTCAACTCGAATCCATAATTGTATCCGGTGGTGGTTCGAGCGGCGATCTTTTTATGCAAATTTTTGCCGATGTTTTTGGATTGCCTGCGGTGAGAAATGAAGTTAATGGCGCAGCTAGTTTGGGTTCGGCCATCTGTGCCGCGGTAGCCACGGGAGCCTATGATGGTTTTGAGACTGCTATAACAAAAATGGTCCGGATTCAGGATACATTTGAGCCCATTGCCAAGCATACGGCAACCTACTGTCAGATGAATAAAGCGGTCTACCAACATATCACAAGCGACACAGACAAGATTCTCGAGAAAGCGTACCCACTATTTAATTGAATATTTAAGCAGGAGATAGGCACATGACCTTAGCCAGGCAAGAGATTGTAACCCAGCTAATCGATTTAGTCGGCAAAGACCAAGTCGTGACGGACGAAACCGTACTGCAGGAAAGTAGTGTAGACCGCTTCAGAAGATTTGAAGCCTTTCACGGCATATTTCAACTGCCGGTGCCAGCTGCAGTTGTTCAAGTTAACAACACCCAAGAAGTGGTGAAGGTACTTGAGTTCGCCAATGCCAACAAGGTCAATGTGGTCCCTCGAACTGGACACTCAGCCACAGAGGGAGGGCTTGAAACAATACTTGATAATTCCATTGTCGTGGATGGATCGGGTATGAATGAAATCATCAAGATTGACATTACCAATATGCAAGCAACAGCTCAATGTGGTGTCTCATTGCAAGAACTGGATGATCGTTTACGCGAGAGTGGATATACCACGGGGCATTCTCCCCAATCCAAGCCCATTGCTCAGTTGGGCGGTTTGGTGGCCACCCGTAGCATTGGCCAATTCTCAACCATGTATGGTGGTATTGAGGACATGGTCGTCGGGTTGGAGGCGGTATTTCCGAACGGTGGTGTCACACGTATAAAAAATGTGCCTCGAAGAGCGGCCGGCCCGGATATCCGTCATGTGGTTATTGGTAATGAGGGGGCGCTCTGCTTTATTACTGAGGTGACGGTTAAGATTTTTAAGTATTTTCCCGAGAACAATCGCTTCCTGGGCTATACGCTGGATAATATGAAAACCGGTTTCGAAATACTACGCGAAGTCATGGTTCAAGGCTACCGGCCATCGGTGGCGCGACTTTATGATGTCGAAGACGGCGCCTATCATTTTTCTCACTTTGCCGACGGCAAATGTGTTTTGATATTTGTGGCTGAGGGTGTCAAGCCGATCGCCGATGCAACCGCTAATGCCATTGAAGATTTAGTGGCTGGATATACTGAATGTGAGCAAGTGGCCCCCAAGCTGATTGAAAATTGGTTTGCAAACCTCAATTGGGATCCAGCCAAGTTGGCCGAGGAAAAAGTCGAGATCATGCAAACCAAGAACATCTGCAACACCACTGAAATCTCAGCCAACTGGAGTATTATCAATGATATTTACGAAGTGTGTATGCAGCGGGTCCGAGCAGAGATTCCCGACCTAACGCTATTGGGGGGGCATTCGTCGCATAGCTACCTCAATGGTACCAACCTATATTTTGTTTATTTTTACAATGTTGTCGATTGTGGACCAGAAGAGGAACTCACCAAATACCACTTGCCCATCAAAAAAATCATTGTTGAGGAAACCATCAAGGCCGGGGGTTCCATGTGCCACCACCATGGTGTTGGTAAGCACCGGGCCACCTGGATTGAGGCAGAATATGATTCATCCTATTATATTCTCAAGCAATTGAAGGTTGCCTTCGATCCAAATCGGATCATGAATATGGGGACCATATTCCCCTTGGAAAAAAGATGAACATATTTGTTGGCTTCACAATTGAACCGGACGTCGAAAAGCTAATCGGCGATGATTGGTTGGTTGAAAAGGGTCTTGATGTCGACACTAGTTTTTTGAAGCCAATTCTCAACAGTTATGGCGAGAGTGCTCTGGAAATGGCGTTGAAATTGGCGCAGGAAGCCCAAAATACGCAAAAGCCAATGTTTATTACCGCACTGACCATCGCCGGCAAAGGTGCCGGTCCGATCCTGCGAACGTTGAATGCATTGCCCTTTGATCAGATTGTTCTTATTGAGCATAATTCGGATTTGCGCTTTGCGTCTAGAACCGTGGCCGCCATCTTGTCGCAATACGTTCAAGAACATGCGAACCAAGATGTGCTGCTTCTGGGTCAACAAACCAGTATCGGCGCCAATGCCAAAACCCATTTATTGGTGGCAGAGATGTTGGGTTGGCCCTGCATTACGCGTGTTATCCAGATAGTGTCCTGTGATTCGAATCAGATGGAAGTGATCAGCCAAGCAGACGGCGGCCGGTTGCGACAGCAGGTGGAGGCGCCGTGTGTTCTATCCATAGGGGATGCACCCAACACGTATCTACGAGTACCAACCCTGAAAGACCGGATGCATTCGGGCAAACGTGCCATAACTGTATTACCTGCAGATTCATTCGAGTTGCCCACAGAGACGGAAGTACTCACAAATCTGGAAGTTGTTCAGTATCGACGATCGGCAGTTCCTCTGGGTGGTCAGAATCCAAAAGAAATCGCCCAAAAATTATTTGATGAACATTTGAAGGGCGGCATACACCCTTTATAAACTAGCGGCTTGAAGATGAAATTCAAAGCGATTCTCATTGGAAAATCCACTAACCTGAAGGCAAAAGCTGAGGCTTTATACGGATTTATCAATTCAAACCTCAGAGCTGAGGGAATACTGAGCAGCACTGCCTTATTTGCGACCAATGAGATTGATCCAAACTTGCCATTTACTCAAGCTCCCACTGAAAAAATTGAACTTGTGCAGGTACGCGACTATCAAGCTGAAACAATCTTAAAAGCGCTCGCAGCACTTGAAGTCGGTGAGCAGGCAGATCTATACCTATTCCCCTTTGGCGCTTTAGAGGAGGATATCTCCGTGCGTTGGGCCTTTCGCTGCAATGGTTCCTCCCTGGTGCAGGTGAAGAACATCGATTGGTCAAAAAATGAAATGCAGGCAAAAAAAACGGTTTATGCCAGTCATCTATTGGCAACTTTTCGAATGAATCAAAGGCCCTATTGTATCTCTTTGACCAAAGAAGGAGTTGAACTTGAAACCATCCCCATCCGGGATAAATCAACAGTTGTGGAGCATGATCTGAGTAATTTGAAGGCTGATCGGCAGATAATTTCAGCGTGGATTCCTGAGGAACCGGCATCCGACCTTGAATCAGCGCGGTTCCTTGTGGTGGGTGGCAGAGGTATGGGTAGTGAAAGCGCTTGCTGCGAACTGGAAAACATTGCAAAAGCCATCGGCGCAGAATTTGGAGTCAGCCGACCGGTAGCCATGAACGCCTGGGCTCCCTTGCATCGCCTGGTTGGCGTATCAGGTGCGATTACCAAACCTAAAGTATGCATTGCAGCGGCCGTATCCGGCGCCGCGGCCTTTTATGCTGGCATAGCCAATAGCAAAAAGATAATTGCCATCAATAGCGATGCCCAGGCGCCGATTACAAATGCGGCTGATGTGGTTATCATCGATGATTACAAAGCGATCATGAATGCGCTGGTTAATGTCGTGTCGAAGGCAAAGGCTGAAGAAAAGATTTAAACATCGAACATTCAACATCCAACATCGAACTCTGAACAGTTGGCTATTGGCGCCTTCGATGTTCAGCGTTATAAAAAATGATGAATAGCCTTAAAACCTTCTCTCAAAATTTTTTAGAATAATATAACTA
>CAZWEO010000064.1:0-29206 GCA_964633115.1 uncultured Desulfobacterales bacterium | reverse complement strand
CTATGCTGTGGGCAGATTTTGAAGCAATTTTCTGCCTACAAAACGCAAACGGAAGGTGGATTCATATCCGGAATTACTAGGCAAAGAGACAGAGATTGTCGGCTGCTCTGACCATCTTTTAGATGAAATTCCGATATTACTTGAATTTTTAAGCCACAGCAGAATAAATCTGTCACACGTGATCACGGAAACAATTGCACGGATGCGGTTGCGATCAATCAGATCCTTGATGCACTAGAACAATTTAAGGGGCAGGTGCGAACCGTCATTAAGCCTTATAAATGGTTTCAAAACCACTTCTAATCAAATTCGGATTTCGACTTTGCTTTGGAGAAAATTTTTTACTGCCCTGATGGGGACTTCACGGCGATGAAAAATTCCGGCAGCCAAGGCGGATTCAGCGGCAGTCTTTTGGAACACTTCCAGAAAATGCTCAACACAGCCAGCGCCGCTTGAAGCAATAACAGGTATGCTCACAGCATCTTTGACGGCCTGTATCAGTTCCAAGTCAAAGCCCATATTGGTCCCATCCCGGTCGATGCAGTTTAGCAGGATTTCACCGGCTCCCAACAATTCGCAAGTCTGGGCCAGGGTAACGGCATCCAGATCGCGGCCTTCTCTACCGCCTTTTACGGTACACTGAAACCAGCAGTACTTCTCGCTGTTCGGCCCCGGCAGCTGGGTCTTAATAACAGCATGGCGTACGGCCTCGGGAGAATCCACATAGACACGTCTGGGATCAATGGAAATAACAACCGCCTGGTTACCATAAATGCGCGAGATCTGTTCGATGGAGCTCTGGCCGGTCATTTGGCCAGTACGCAGGTATTGCTCCGTTATAAAGACGGCATCACTGCCAATCGAGATTTTATCGGCACCGGAGCGAAAATACTGATTGGCAACCGCCAAGGCTGAATATTGTCGCCCGTTTTTATCAATATAATCCCGGATGCCCCCCCCGATAGTCAAGGGAACGAAAACGGTTTTGGACGTTTGCTTCAGCACTTCCAGCATGGGCATATCTTCCAAGGGAAAATCGCGGAATCCCGTAATATTCAAGAAGGTAATTTCATCACTGCCCTCCTGATAATATCGCTGGGCCAGTTCAACCGGTTTGCCTAGATTTCTGACAGCACCATCCTCGCGGACATCGTACTGATCGCCCTTGGTTACCACCAGATCGCCTTGATCATTGGCGCGCACGTCCAGACAGGCGATAATCCGTTTGGCCAATTTGGTTTGCTTCAGCTGCATTCTTGGCGTAACCACCTGGCGGTGTTCTTTAATAAAGTTGCTTAAAATTGTCTGGCCGGTGGCACCGCTCTTTTCAGGGTGGAACTGCGTTGCCAGAATGTTACCCGTCTGAATACTGCTGGTAAATTCGATGTCATAGTCAGTGGTGGTCAAGACTACGGCATCATCAGCCGGTTCGACAAAGTAGGAATGGACGAAATAGAATTTTTCATCTCCCTGAAGACCGTCGAACAATTGTGACGGTTGCTTAACCCGGATACCATTCCATCCAATATGGGGGACCGATTGTTGGATTTGAAACTTGCGGGCGCACCCTTTTAAGATGCATAGGCCTTTTAGCCCGGGGGCTTCTTCGCTTGCTTCAAACAGCGCGTGTAGGCCCAGGCAAATACCAAGGAAGGGTCGATCGGCTTTGAGGTAGGTCTGCAAAGGATCCATATACTGCTTCTGATTCAGTATATGGATCATATTCCCGAAATTGCCAACCCCCGGGAACACCAGCTTTTCGGCAGCTAGAATATCCCGGGGGCCGGCGGCAACTCGTACGGATTCACCCAGCTTTTCTATGGCGTTGATAACACTGCGCACGTTACCGGCGCCATAATCAAGCAACGTAATCATGGTTCAATGGTTGGCAATGGATTAGGCCATCAACGCTTTCGCGTTCTCAGATGCCGAGGCTGCATTGGCCCCGTAAGCATCTGCACCGATTTTATCAATAAAGTCCTGGGTCACAGGCGCACCACCGGCCATAATTTTGACCTGATCGCGAATCCCGGCTTCCTTGAGAGCTGTAATGGTTTCTTCCATTTTCGGCATGGTAGTGGTCAGGAGTGCTGACATGCCGACGATATCGGGCGTATGCTCTTTGACGGCATCCACGAATTCCTGCGGTTTGATATTGACACCCAGGTCAACAACCTTGAAACCGGCACCTTCCAACATCATGCCCACCAAATTTTTCCCGATATCATGCAAGTCGCCTTCTACGGTGCCGATGATGACCTTGCCGGAACCGGCCGCATCCGCTTCCGAAAGCAAGGGCTTGAGAATATCCATGGCGCCATGCATGGTGCGGGCACACAGTAGGACCTCAGGTATAAACATATCGCCGGCCTTGAAGCGCTTCCCGACAACATCCATACCCGCCAGCAAGCCGCTATCCAGCACCTCTCGTGCAGTCGCACCCTTGTCCAAAGCTTCCTGGGTCAACTTCCTTACATCAACCTCGTTTCCCTTGATCAGCTCTTGGGCCATTTTTTCATACACTTCTTCCATGAGTAATCTCCTTTACAGGTATTTGCCTTCGTTTATGTTGCCTCGACCTCTATAGAATAGCTTTTAACAAAATTCAATCATTAAACCAGTTTAAAATAACTTTTCCTGATTGGCCAGAATGCATGACCCTAAAGGCTTCCTCGTAATCGTTAAATTCAAATCGATGGGTAATAATTGGATTGATATCCAGGCCGGTTTGAATCATGACGGTCATTTTATACCAGGTTTCGTACATCTCGCGGCCATAGATTCCCTTGATCGTAAGACCATTAAAAACCACGAAGTCCCAATCAATGTAAGTTTCCGGAGGCAGTATACCCAATAGCGCTATTTTAGCCCCGTGACACATATTGGGCAGCATACTGCGAAAGGCATCGGGGTTACCCGACATTTCCAGGCCCACGTCGAATCCCTCTTTCATGCCCAGCTTGGCCTGGACGTCTTCAATGCTTTCATGGCGCACATCCAGCACCATGGAAGCGCCCATGTTTTTGGCCAGCTCCAGTCGATAGGGATTCACGTCCGTAACCAACACATGTCGGGCGCCGGCGTGTTTGGCGATGGCGGCGGCCATGCAGCCGATGGGACCCGCCCCGGTAATCAGAACATCTTCACCTAGCATATCATACTGCAAGGCTGTATGGGTCGCATTCCCCAGCGGGTCGAAACAGGTCAGAATTTCCAGCGGAATCTGCGGATCACAGTACCAGACGTTGGTTACGGGAATACTCAGGCATTCAGCAAAAGCACCCGGCCGATTCACCCCCACGCCGCTTGTATTCATACAAAGATGTCTTCTGCCGGCCAAGCAATTGCGACATTTTCCGCAGACCAAGTGTCCTTCGCCGGAAACAATATCGCCCAGTTTGAAGTCGTGCACATGTCGGCCGGTTTCCACGACCTTGCCCACAAACTCGTGACCAAAATGCATGGGGACTGGGATGGTTTTTTGAGCCCAGGCATTCCAGTTATAGATGTGCACATCGGTACCGCAGATGGCGGTTTTGTGTATCCGGATTAATACATCATCAGGGCCCACATCTGGCTCGGGTACCTCTTGCAGCCATACACCTGGTTCGGGTTTTTTTTTCACCAAGGCTTTCATATTTGCCCCCTATCAGGGAATTACCTTTAATGCCTTGCCAACTTCTTCAAAGGCTCCAATAGCCTTGTCCAAATGATGTTGCTCATGTGCTGCCGACATCTGGGTTCGAATTCGGGCTTTACCTCTTGGTACGACCGGATAGCTAAAACTGATGACATAGATTCCTCGCTCCAACATGCGTTCGGCCATATCCGATGCCAGTTTGGCATCCCCCAGCATGACAGGAACAATGGGGTGTTCTCCGGGAACGAGTTCAAACCCGAGACGCTGCATTTTTTCGCGGAAATACTGATTATTGGCAGCCAGCTTAGAACGAAGTTTTCCGCTTTTTTCCAGCATGTCCAGGACTTTTAAGGATGCGGCCGCTATCATGGGAGCCAACGTATTTGAGAAAAGATACGGCCGTGATCGCTGACGCAGCCAGGCGATTATTTCCTTGCGGCCGCTGGTATATCCGCCCGAAGCCCCACCAAGGGCTTTGCCCAAGGTACCGGTGATGATGTCGATGCGGTCTTGAACGCCACAAAACTCCGGGGTTCCCCGGCCGCTTGCCCCCACAAAACCAACCGCGTGGGAGTCGTCCACCATGACCAAGGCATTATAATGGTCGGCGAGATTACAGATGCCTTGTAGATTTGCCAGGATCCCATCCATGGAAAAAACACCGTCTGTAGCAACCAACTTAACGCGCGCGCCGGCCTGGTCAGCAGCCTGTAACTGGGTCTCCAGATCGGCCATATCATTGTTGCTATAGCGGTAGCGTTTGGCTTTACAAAGACGGATCCCGTCGATTATCGAAGCGTGATTCAGCTCATCGGAAATGACCGCATCTTCAGCGCTCAGGAGGGTTTCAAACAAGCCGCCATTGGCATCAAAACACGAGGAATAAAGAATAGTATCCTCGGTACCTAAAAAATCGCTCAAACGTTCCTCCAGCTCCTTATGCAGCGACTGGGTACCGCAAATAAATCGAACCGAAGCCATCCCGAATCCATATTTCTCGGCACCGGCCTGGGCGGCACTGATCAATTCCGGATGATTGGCTAAGCCCAGATAGTTGTTGGCGCAGAGGTTGATGCATGCCTTCTCATCATCAATGACGAGTTCCACTTGTTGGGGCGATGTAATGCTGTATTCAGCTTTGTAAAGTCCCTGTTCGTGCAATTCTGCAGTACTATGCTTTAATCGCTCTAGAAAACTATCACGGCCATTTGCTGGGCGATTCACACTAGACCTCCTTCTGACGATCGCTTTTCATCTTTTAACCTACCCAGGCAATGGGTGCTAAGCTGCGCTTGTCGCTAAGCAATTGCGCATCGCCCAATTGCCCTGACCACAATCCAGAATGGTAGGTCTGCCGAAAAGTCATTAATGCGCCTCAACAAAACCCTCAAGTGCTTTTCGAATAACTGATTCCATTTCCGGTTGCTGGTATGCAGCCAGTCGTTGGCCAACAAGTTGAGAGGCGCGAACGGTTATATCAGGATTTTCCATCTGACTCCATGCTTCATAAGGGGCGCGAATATTAAGCTTGGGTATAAAAAATTCACTGCGACAACGTTTTAAGGTATGTTTTTGAACCAGAAAATTGCCAGACGCAGCCACTTCCCGGATGAGTTCCAAGGCATAGTCGTCTTGATCAAATGCAATCGGCTGAACAACGCGTTTGACCGCACCGCAGAGCTCCTCATCCGCAATGAATTTTTCAAAACTCATGGCCAGCATCGAACCGTAGGTTCCGCAGGCATGTAAACCCACGTGCGCACCGCTGATGGCAGCCGTCGTGAGCATCATGGCGGTCTCCATACCGGCCTGATAATCAAGGCTGAAGGATTCGGTCAAAGCTCCTTGGCTTCGGATGGGGATGCCATAGTATTGTCCCATGGCCGAAGAAATGGCAACATGCTTAACATCTTCCGGCGATCCATTGACATATCCGCCGGTGCGCATGTCGGTGGGACTGCCACCTAGGCCGTATACGAGTGGTGTTCCCGGCTTAACCAGCTGAGATAAACAAATACCTGCCAGGTTGGTGGCATTTGATATTACCAGAGAACCTGGAATCGAGATTGGCCCAGTTGTCCCCAAGGTGCAGGCTGAATGAATGATCACGGGTTGGCCAAATGAAGCATACACACATAAAGCATCAATCATTTCGGTTGCAAACTGAAGTGGAGACAAAGAATTGATTAAGGATATCATCACGGGTCGATCCAGACGACCCCACACGATCTGGGCCATCTCAATGGTATCCCGAGCTGCCTGTTCACTCACAGAGCTGCCCATGAGCGGCTTATCGGTTAATGTCAGCGCAGCCAAGTGTAGCTCTAGGTGGGAACGCTCGGCCGGCACATCATGGGGCTGCACAACCAAGGCACTATTAAAGTCTAGATACGCTGAAGTCTGAATTAATTTATAAAATTTGCATGCATCTGACAACGATGCATGCCGTTTTTTGCCATTGGCGTCAATCACAAAAGGTGGCCCGTAGCCCGGTGCGAGATAGTATCCATCTTTACCGATCTCGATGCTATTAGATGTATTCCTGGCTTCGATCGTAAAGGATTCCGGTACCGTCTCAAGGGCCTTTTGGATGTCACCTTCCTCAAAAAAGACGGTCTCGCCATCCAAACGAAAACCGCGTTCTTTAAAGATAGCGAGTGCATTCTGACTGGGAAAGCGAATGCCAACATCGGCCAGAAGATCCATGCTGTATTGATGGATATTCCCAAGTGTTGTCCGGTCAATAGATTGATTGGCTCGATTCATTTTAACTCGTTTGGGTTGAATGTGCGCAGCAAGTTTGTAACGTTAAGCATTGCTGCTTGATCTACGACTGCGTTGACACAGCAAAGTTGATCACCTCGTGGTTCATAGCATCATAGTTTTCCTTGGGTGTATCCGGAGATGACGTCCCGGCTGTGGAAAATAAATAACCATTCCACCCGGCTGCATTTTCCAGGTGCCGGCGCGTTTCTTTGGCCACTTCTGCGGCTGAACCCGTTAGCAATACACCATTGGGATTCAGATTGTCGAAAATGGCCAACCGATTATTGACTTTCTCCTTGAGGGTTTTCAGGGGTAGCACCGAATCCTGGGTCAGGTTGCCGGGCATAATACCAGCGATTGGCATCTCTAAGAGCATATCGACAATGCCGGTTGCGACGATTGGCCCACACATATGCGGTAGCACCTTGGCGCCTTTTTTTGATAGCGCTTTAACCACCTTATCTGTGGGCTCATGAACAAACTCGCGGTAATGCTCCGGCGATATGAGTAACGGACATTCCATATCGGCACCATAAAATATGTATTCCACACCGGCATCCATCAAGGCCTCGCCCAATTGTATATCGATGGGAACCAGAATTTCCTGAAGCTGCTTTATCAGTTCCGGAGACTGATAAAAATCGGCCATGATTTCATTGGTGCCTCGCAAACGGGTGGCAATGGTGAAAGGTGAGATGTATTCACAAGCGATGGGCACGTCTTGGGACAACTCCGATTTAAGCATCCTGATACCAGACAAAAATTGATCCAGCTTGTGGCTGCCAATATCTAGCTGGGTAAGTGCTTTGATATCCCCACTTGATCTCACCACCGTCTGTTCTATCTTTGGGAATTCATTTTCAGGATAGGTGATGGTGCAACCCATTATCTCAGGTATAATGCCACCGATAAATCCCATGCCGACCATGACCCAATCAAACTCATAAGCCTCGATGGCACGCAGGTGGGATGACGCCATCTCCGGCCCACCCAAAAGAGCCTCACGGAACGAGTGGCTAAAATACCGGCAGATGGGCGCTTCATAAAAAGGTGCATTGGGGATCCGATCCACGGGTTGTCCATTGATTGCCGCTGCCATTCGCGCTGATGAATTCATAACCGACATGCCTCCCTGTGCTCCAAATTCACGTAAAAACAGGTAGATAACCGCGATAACAGGTCTTAACAGGCCCGGTCATTTCAACGGTTCCATCTGCCAAAAGTTCGATACCTACAGACCCTGCCGGCATCATCACTTTTATTTTTTTTTGGCGGATCAAACCACGACGATGGGCCGCACCTACGGCTGCGCAGGCACCCGAACCGCAGGCTGTGGTTAAACTGCCCGGACGCTCCCATACTGACAACTTGAGGGTTGTCTGGTCTACAATCTGAGCGGCGCCTATGTTGGCCTCTTCTGGAAACAAGGGATCGGTTTGAAGCCTGGGTCCCCATTCCTTAAGATCGATTTTTTCCAGATTGGTAACAAAGAACACCGCATGCGGATTGCCGATATTCATTCCCACAGGATCATGCAGGGGACCGGCTGAAATATCGAGATGCAGGGTATCCATTGCATGGGCTATCGGTATTTCATCCCATTGGGTACGTAGGTATCCCATGTTGACAGTCACCTGCTTTGCTTCACTTTTTCGGCAGGCGAGGCTACCCCCCAACGTTTCGACGGTGACCACATCCATGCCGCTTTCCGTCATAAAAAGCCAGGCAACACATCGGGTGGCATTGCCACAGGCCTCAACCTCTCGACCGTCTGGGTTCAGAATGCGTACAAAAGCATAAATATCCCTGGAACTGTCTTTGGCGGGTTCAATGATCAGTAGCTCATCGGCACCAATCCCTTCATGCCGATCACAAATAGAAATGATTTCCGCTTGCGACGGTTGATAGGCCTCCTCACGACCATCAACGATAATAAAATCGTTGCGGAGACCGTGCATCTTGATAAATGGCCGCCCCTTTGCAATCAATGTTGCCAGACCATCTTGTTTATGGACCGAACTATTCATTAAACATGCCCATAGTAATCGCGATGAACCGTCACCCCAAAGGCAAAGTCAAGCAGTGTTCCCCAACTGAAAAGCGGAATGTCGATTGCTTGTTGCAACGCACGGGCAAATGGTGGAAATCCAGTGCATTCGAGCACCATGGCACCCATATTTGGATGGCTATGAAAAAATTCGGTTCCGGCGGCAACAAAATCAGCCTCAGCCTTTTCATAATCGGCGCCTGGTGGATCGGTCCGGTTATCCTGGCTCCACAGGTGTTCAAACTCGGGGCAGTTGTAATCGTCCTCGGCACCGGAAATGACATAGTTGCTTCCGATTTCAATATTAACAGCCGACAGATGTGCATCGCTGATATAGCACCTTTCCGCCACCAAAATCCCCACAACTTTTTCAGGCCCGATAAGTTGTTGGGCCCAAGGCACCTGCAGTAAGCTGGACATAAAAACCGGCACATCCACATGCGCAGCAATTTCCTTTTGAAAATAGGCAAAGTAGCCACATTCTGCCGCGATAGCCCGGCAGCCCATTTGTTCCAGTTTTTTTGCTGACCGCTGAACCGGTTCCAAACAAGGAGACTTGTCTTCCTCCACCACCAGGGCGCGAATATCAACATTGTCAGCAATTTCATACTGAATCGGAAATGGGTAGGCACTGGCATTGCGGACATCACCGGGGAAGCCCGGATAAACATCATCAAGAATAATAATACCCAACCCCATACCATAGCAGCGGTGATCCCGTCGTGCTTTAATTTTAGTGATTCCCCTATCATGTACTGAAAACATGGCAATCTCCTTTTTAACCTGTTTTTTCGAAACGATGGGTGTTGGCCCTATTTTCGGCTCTTTCGATTATCCTGTCTATACGGTCAAGAACCGCAGCAGACAGTTGAACCGAATTCGGTTTAGCGAGGATTTCTGAAAGCTTCTTGCGAATACGCTCGAGCATAGTCGCCGATCCGTTTTCCTCCCAGATTTGGCAAGCATCGCGATCCATTAATTCGGGTGTCAAAATTTCTTGGCGGCAGCGCGTAGCTGTTTGCGGCGACATGATAAAATTGCCTCCTGGGCCAGCCTCGTCGATGAGGCCCAACATCAAAGTTTCTGGGTTTACCTCGATGCCTTTGGCAATCCGTCTGGCGAGGCAGATGATTTCATTGGTCATCACCAACATTTCTAATGATCCGATATCGGCACAGTCCAGAAAACCGACATCGTGGACCAAATTTGCCTTGCTCATCTGTGACAGCACCACCTGGAGCGTACTCTCAATGGCTGCCTGTAGATCGACCAGCTTGGATTCGGATGCACCGGCTGTGCCCATATAGGGAATCCCTAAAAAATGAGTGACCTCTGAAATAGCAGCTGAATACAGACTCATTTCCGGCCCCCCATAGGCCAGGCGCGCGGTTCGAAGATCCATGGGTGCGGGTAGAGCGCCCAAACAGACGGGAGTCCCTGCCTTTTTAAGTTGAAGAATCGCCAGGCCACTGAGCATACATGCCAAGTTTGTTACCATGAGGCCAGCGCCGGTGATGGGTCCACTTAATCCGGCGACACCCCCTCCCAGGTAAATGATCGGAATGTCTTTTTCCACCGCCAGAAAGCAATTGGCCAAATCCTTATCGGTATGAATCAAGGGTGCCTGCCACGTGGAAAAAAAACCAAAATTGGGTCGCTGACAAAAGGCTTCTGGACCCCCGGCCACAGCCTCTGCGATCTGACAGATAGCTTCCAGATGATCGCGTTCAAATGCCCAGGCCAAAACCGGTTTTTTAGTATGGATGATCATTTGCGCAAATTCATGCACCGAGGCAAGCGAAGCGGTTACATTGTCAATCAAACCCAAGGACATAATGTAATCAATATGGTCCAAGGAGTCGCACACATGCGCCGTTGTGGCTGGGTCTTGGCGTTGCGCTTTACGCCGTTCTCCGGTATTTGGATCCATATAATAGGTACAGGTCGGCCCGGGGCCAAAATGGACTTTTCCAGGTTCAACAGCCATGTCCCACTGTGGTTCCTGCCCATGAATCTTAAAAGAACTCGGCGCTTGGGCCACGGCGTTTTCGATGATATGGGCGGGGATGCGAGCCCTGTTTCCATCGATATCAGCACCGGCGTCGCTCAGCAGAGCCATGGCTTCCGGATTATTGACCTCAACACCGGTTTGCTGCAAACAGACTAAGGTGGCTTGGTATACTTGTTTGATTTGCTCTTGGGATAGTACTTGAAACTTTGGAGTGTGAAATGCTGCCTTCAAGCCATTCATGATAGCATTTCCTTTCTAGAATCAGATCTGCACTGCTTCAGAGAATGAAACAATAGATGGCGCTTAATATGAATAAATACGCCTACAGATCTAAGAATTTAACACCATGAAGCATTGCTTCAGATGTTGCTCCATATATTTAAAATTTAAATAAATCAATGCAAAATTAGCCTGTTTTTTTACCACCTTTGAAGTGGCAAAAGGTCACTTTCATCTATAACTCTAATCTTCTTTTCTTTTTAGGTAGTTAGCTCCCACCACCTTTTTAATAAGCGATATCTCTCAATTGCATTCATATACCTTCGTCCCAATAAATGTACCAACACAAACGTATCTCGGAGAGAAAAGACCATTTAGATATTTTTTTTATACTCAACCTATAAATTTAAAAAAGCATTGGGGAAGAATTATAATAAAATAGACATGGTTCTGAAAAAGTCTCTATACAGATTAATTATGAAACATCACGATGTGTGTTAAGTTAAGATTTAAGCTAGATTTTATGGTTCCCCCGCGACCCGATTTCTGCCGACTTCCAAACCTAGAATAACGTCATCCAGTGAATCTTTCGGCTGATGGGGTAATCTTCAGCCAAAAGTATCGGGTAAGAGGCGTTCATGGTATCCCCCTAAAGTTGTTTTTCTAATCCATTTACCGTAATTACCGGATTGGGTGCATGTAGAATGACATACTGGGCTGTGGATCCAAACAAACTTTTTCCAACTTTCGATCTTTTTGAAATACCGATAAAAATGAATTGATAATTTTTATTCTTGGCAAATTTAACCAGTTGCTCGCCTGAAGAATAGATATCGATAAGTAAATGAATATCATAAGGGATATTGGTTTGCTTGAATTGTTCTTCAATCTGGGCACGAAAGTCTTGCTCCATCTTCTGCACCTGTGCTGTCTGCAAGGGTGTTTCCCGCTTGAATGTGGAAACAACATCAATGGTAACCTGCCAAGATTTGGCATACGCTTGCGCCAGTGCCAATGTTTGCGCGGCAACATCGCTGTCTTCGTAACAAACCATCAAATTGCCTTGCTGTGCTTTTTTTTTGAATAATTTCATGGCTGAATTTCCTATTATAATCACCCAAATATTGAGCGCGATTCATGAACTTTGTTGTTGTTCATATCTTTAATAGCCTGATAATACTATAAAATCACCATTAAGTCAATCCCTGATCTCGGCAGCACATCCCAGAATCTTTGTGCTCGCATAGGTCCAGACAAAAACCAATTCATACATAATTCTCTATTTACTTATATTTTACGAAGAATATTCTTGACAATACAAATAAATCAGAATATTTTTCGTAAAAAAGGGAAATATCAAAAATGATAGATGAAATCAGCCTCAAAATATTAACCATTCTGCAAAAGAAGGCCCGGATACCCAACGTTGAAGTTGCCAGGCAGGTGGACATGGCCCCGTCTGCCGTTTTGGAGCGTATTCGTAAGTTGGAAAACAATGGATACATAGACGGCTATGAAGTGCGTTTAAATCCCGAAAAATTTAAACGCAATCTCGTAGCCTTTGTTACTGTCAGCGTAACAAATTCTGCAGATATCACTGCCACAGGCAATCTGCTATCGGCCATACCCGAGGTTCAGGAAGTCCATCATATTGCCGCTGAAGATGGCTTTTTAGTTAAAGTTCGTGTGGCGGATGTATCTGATTTGGGCAAGCTGATTTCTGAAAAAGTACGCATGGTACCAGAGGTGAGCCAGACACGCACTACCGTGGCCATGACCACGTTTAAGGAAACGGCACGCATTCCAATCGATGCTGAGGATATGGTGTAAATTGAATTCTAAAATCGATTTGAACCGTTATTATCTGAACCTTAACTAGAAGATTAAGAGGTGTCCCATGATTCGTATTAACGAAAATTATCTCAAACTGCAGGCTTCTTATTTATTTGCCGAAATCGGTCGACGGGTGATCCAGCATCAACAAGAAAATCCTGAGAAAGAAATTATTAAAATGGGTATTGGTGATGTAACGCGAGCCCTGCCAGCTGCTTGCATCCAAGCATTCCATGATGCCGTCGATGAAATGGCCCGGGATGATACCTTCCGTGGCTATGGTCCGGAACAAGGTTATACCTTTCTACGCGAAGTCATCGCGAGGGAAGATTTTCAAAAACACGATGCCGATATTCAAGCGGATGAAATCTTTGTCAGCGACGGCGCCAAATGCGATACCGGCAATATCCAGGAAATATTTGCACAGGAAGTTTCAGTTGCGCTTCCAGACCCTGTCTACCCGGCCTATATTGATACCAACGTTATGGCTGGACGAACAGGCTTGTTTAAAGACGGACGCTACCAAGGAATCACATATCTAGAGGGTACCCGCGAAAATGGCTTTATTCCATCATTACCAGCAGAACCAGTTGATTTGATATATCTGTGTTATCCAAACAACCCCACTGGTGCCGTTATTACCAAAGAGCAGTTAGGTCAATGGGTCGATTATGCCAAAGCAAACAAAGCGCTCATACTTTTTGATGCGGCCTATGAAGCCTTTATCCAGGACGATGAACTGCCACGTTCTATTTTTGAAATACCTGGAGCCCGGGAGGTTGCCATTGAATTCCGGAGCTTCTCCAAAACTGCCGGATTTACTGGAACTCGCTGTGCCTTTACAGTGGTACCCAAGGACTGTATGGCTTACACCAGTGATGCGGAGCCATACGCGCTTAATGATCTTTGGAATCGTAGACATTCCACAAAATTTAATAGTGTCTCCTATCCAGTCCAGCGTGCTGCCGAAGCCATCTACAGCCCCGGTGGGCGGCGTCAAACCCAAGAACGTATCGATTACTACCGCCGTAATGCCGCCTTAATTGTTGAGCAGGTGTCTGCCATGGGGCTGGCCTGCATTGGTGGTATTAATTCACCCTATATCTGGGTCGACTGCCAGCGGGACTCCTGGGAGTTCTTTGATTTACTTTTAAATCAAGCCGGTGTGGTTTGCACACCCGGTGCTGGATTTGGAAAATGTGGACAAGGATATATCAGGCTGAGTGCTTTCAATGAATACGAAAACGTCGTCTCGGCCATGCAACGAATCAAGGACCTGCTTTAAAAACCAGTTGTGGCTGGCAAAAAAGCTGCAATCAAGGAAACAACCATCATGCCCATGTCCAGAGCTTTCAAAAATCGTCTCTTCCCAATATTGCCAGAAATTGTCGAACACTTCGGCACCCCGTTTCATCTATATGATGAAGCCGGTATCCACGAAACCGGTACCACACTGATCAAGGCCTTTTCAAAAACAGAGACTTTCCGGGAATACTTTGCCGTGAAAGCACTTCCAAACCCACGTATTTTAGACCTAATGAAGCAACTCGGCTTTGGCTTTGATTGCAGCTCTGTACCTGAATTGATACTGAGCCGCAGCATCGGTGCTACAGCCGAGGATATCATGTTTTCTTCCAACAATACGACCCGGGCAGAATTTGACGCCGCGGCCAGCAATGGGGGGTGCATCTTAAATCTCGACGATATCAACTTGGTGTCTCAGGTACCCCAAATGCCAGAGCTGATTAGTTGTCGTTATAATCCTGGTTCCAAAAGAACCGGCAACCAAATTATTGGCGACCCCCTGGAAGCCAAATATGGCGTTAGCGACGATCAGATCTTGCAGGCTTACCAGTTGGCCATAAGTCGGGGCGCCAGAAGACTCGGCATCCATACCATGCTGGCATCCAATGAACGCGACCATACCTATATGGTCCAAACCGTCCAGATGCTGCTGGCGGTAGTTACCGATCTAAGCGCTAAGTTGGGACGGAAATTTGAATTTATCAACATGGGCGGCGGCTTGGGGATACCCTATTACCCCGACGATAATCCCTTGAATCTAAGTGAGATGGCAGAATCAATCTCCCAACTTATGAACGAATTTAAGCAACAACATCACTATAGCCCCAGGCTCTATATGGAAAGCGGCCGCTATATTACCGGGCCCCATGGCATCTTGGTGACCCAGGCCATCAACTGCAAAAATACTTACCGGACTTATATTGGCGTGGATGCCTGCATGTCAGCCCTTATGCGACCGGCCATCTATGGCGCCTATCATCATATTGATGTGCTGGATAAATCCACGGCCAGAAATTTCCAAAAAGTCGATGTAGTGGGATCGCTTTGCGAAAATAACGACAAATTTGCCATTCAACGATTGTTACCCGAAATTGAGATGGGTGACCTTTTGTGTATTCACGATACGGGTGCCCATGGACACGCCATGGGTTTTAATTACAACGGGCGCCTCCGACCAAAAGAGCTTTTATTAAGCGCGGATGGCAGCGTTGAGCTTATTCGTAGAGCGGAACGAAACGCTGATTATTTCGCGACCTTAGCGTTTGAACCGGATATGATATTGCCCGAAAAGCCTATCACGCGGGCAGCCTAAATTTTATACGAAGAATTTCAACGACCACCGATCTTGTCGGTGGCTTATGATTAGAGTCAACGTTATGTTCCAATTTGAAATCCCTTAACTTTTGGCTGATTAGTTTTTATTGACTTTTCCCATGAAGATTCCATAGTAATAAAATCGTCTCTTCGATTTCGTTCTACTATGTATCAGCTTAAATCAAAAAAACTCTGTTTGACCCTGGAAATTGTTCCGGTTGCATTGCTGTTGGAGCATGAGCAGATCCTTTTGGATAAAGCCAATCGGCTGATATTCGAATTTCAGAACCTGGCCAGCCTTCAAAATCCAATCATTGTCGATGAAAACAATGTAGTTTTAGATGGTAATCATCGCACCTATGTATTTAAACAACTACGTTTCACATACATCCCTGTTTGTAAAATTGACTATCTTGATGAAACAACCAAGTTGCGGTGTTGGTTTCGGCTACTTGGCAACATTGTAAACCTTGATATGATACAGGCTAGTTTCGAATCTGCCGGCTGCCGAATTTTTCCGGTGGATGACAAGCATGCGCTTCAAAAAGCCATGGACACCAATCCGCACGCCTGTGGCCTGCAATGCCTGCAGCAATTTTTTCTGGTGGAATTTCCCGATACTGTTTCGCATGAAGCCGTGGCCATCTATGATCTACTTTATCAGATTCAACAAAAACTTACCGCTTCAGATGTGTCGCTTGAATACGTACCATGTAATGCGGTTCATAAAAATGACTTCTGCCAAATGTTGACCGGCAAGGATGTCGTACTTTGGACCCCTCGACTTTCAAAAGAAACTGTCGTCTCCTCAGCCAAAGAAAATAAAATTTTTGCTCCCAAAACCACGCGTCATGTTCTTCCCGCCAGGCCGCTCAACGTGAATATTCCTGGATTTTGGCTCAAAGAAAAAGTTTCCTTGGAAGAAATCAATCAACGTTTTGAACAACATCTGCGGGCGAAACAGGTAAAACGATTTGCACCGGGACAAATTATTGATGGGCGATACTATCAAGAAGAACTGTATGTCTTTTACAACATACCAGGAAAGGGATAACCATGAAAACAAAACAAAATTTGTTTAGTGTCTCTGCCTTTGGTCTCTATCGTCACGGGTTGGTGTCGCTGATTACCAATAAAATATTTTCGTTACAGGGGAATATAGTCGATGTCGAAGAAAGTAGTCGGCGGGGTCTTTTTTCCATGTTTCTGGTGGTCGATTTCTCTGCAGCAGAACAAACAGATGACCAGATTTCGGCGGCATTAAAGGACATCCAAAATGAGATCGATATTCGCATTGTCATCCGCAGTTATAACATCCAGGACGATGGCTTGCCGTCCCAACATGAAAATCATCTTGTTACGATTATCGGTGTAGACCAACCGGGTATAATCGCCAAGATCTCTAGTCTCTTGCACACCCACCGAATCACCATTGAGAAAACCAGGATGATCGCCCGGGGTCGATTTTTTTCCATGGAAATGCTCATCGACACCAGCACGATGATCACGAGCCCAGAATTATCGCATGCCGAACAGATTAAACGAGTTAAATCAGATCTCAGAAAACTATGTGCACAAATTGATCAAAGCGTTGTTATCCAAAGTGGTGAAACATATCAGCGCCAAAAGAAACTGGTTGTTTTTGATGTTGAATCCAGTTTGGTACAGCAAGCATCCCTAACCAAATTTATTAAAGTTGTAAGCGACAGATTGGAACCTGGTCAACCGGTTGAGGCAACCCTGGATAAACGCGATGATCCCATGAAAGTGCTGGTTGAAAATGCCAAACGTCTCAAGGGGCTCACCGTGGATACCTTTCGGCAGTATGCTGAAATCCTACAATTAAACCCGGGCACGATTGAATTGATAAAAATCCTCAAATCCATGGGTTTTAAAATTGCCTTATTGTCCTCTGGCTTTAATTTCTTTACCAAAAAAATATTTGAGGCCGCTGGTGTGGATTATGCGTTTTCCAATACACTTGAAATAGATGAAGTTGGCGTCTTTACCGGGAACCTAGAGCAACCGATCATTACCAGCGAAACCAAGGAAGAATTGCTTGAATTTATTATCCAGAATGAAAACATTCAAAAAGAGCAAGTTATTGCTGTGGGTGATGGATCAAAATCGTCCCATTTTATTCAAAATGTTGGACTTTCGATCGCGCTCCAACCTGAAAATCCTTTGATTAAAACCGATGGGGTTCTCGGTAATGACCAGCTACTCAATATCTTATATTGTCTTGGAATTGGTGAGGAAGATCTAAACAACTACTTGGATGACTGATTTTTCGTGTTTCGGGGAGGTACCAGATGCCCAAAAAAGCTGCAACCCAATCCTGTATTCGCTCCAATGAAAAAGAATTTTTATGCAACCTGGTGGCTTTATGTCCGGATGGCGTCATTGCCATTGATCGATCCGGCTTGATCACCATTTTCAATCGGGCGGCAGAATTGTTAACCGGCCATAGTGCCGACGAGACCATCAACAAGATGAATATTGGTGACCTGTATCCATCTTCTGAAATTGCACGCAAGATAAAGAAGCTGATATATTCTGAAACGCATGGTGATAAAGATCGCCTGGACGGTTACGAAGTTGATATTGAAACCCATGCGGGCGACATAATACCTATCCGCTTGTCCGCCACTTTAATTTACAGCGACAATGAGGAAATCGGCAGTGTGGGTTTTTTTCACGATATGACCCACCAGAAAAATTTAGAAAAAAATTTACGCACACTCTCCATTACCGATGCCTTAACAGGGTTGCATAATCAACGCCACTTTTATTCCTGTCTTGCTAGAGAGATCGAACGTGCCCAAAGATATCAAAGAACCTTAAGTCTCATCTGTTTTGATTTGGACCATTTCAAAGGATGTAATGACAAACTGGGTCATCTGGAAGGTGATAATGTTTTACGCATTATTGGAAAACTCTTGTTAGAGATCGTACGGAAATCTGATTTGGCTTTCCGTTATGGCGGAGATGAGTTTTTTGTTCTCCTGCCAGAATCAGATATGGCCGGTGCCCAACAAACGGGTGAGAAAATCAGGCATAACTTCAATAACCGATGGCCCTATAATGTGGTTTACCAAAATATTGATCTAACACCGGTAACGCTCAGTCTTGGCGTGGCCCAGTTAGAAGAAAACGAAGTAGCAGAGTCGCTTATCAAACGTGCCGATGTGGCCATGTACCAGGCCAAGCGCCGGGGTGGTGATCAGCTAGCTTCTCACAATGAGATGCCTACCTGAAAATTCATTGTTCGATTACAATTCTGTTATCACTTTGTTTTCCAGCAAAACATCTAGCAATATCATAAGATTACCGGTCATTTACAAGGACTCGTGATTATCAGAATTTGAGGAGGCATCTTATGGATTTTAAACTTTCACCTCAGGAAGAGGCTTTCCGGCAAGAATTCAAAGTATGGCTAAAAGAAGCCTTACCGCATGGCTGGGATCCTTATTATCAACCCACCTTTAATGATCACCTTAAAACCCGAGATTCCTACCGCGCTTTTCAGAAAAAACTTTTTGAGGCCGGATTTGCCGGCATGCATTATGACAGAGCATATGGCGGCCAAGGCCAATCAAGCTGCACTGGGTACACCCATATACCATCGCGAACGGGTCATGCAATTGTTGATCGATGAAGGTGAGGCAACATGAATTTCGAGCATTTAACCATCCAAAAAGAAAACCAAGTGGCAACCGTACTATTTAACCGCCCGGATAAACTGAATGCTTTGAGCGCCCAACTCATGCGTGAAATTATTGCCATGGCGGCGGCATTTGAGGAAGATCTTAATACCCGCGTGGTCATCTTTAGTGGCGCGGGTAGATGTTTTTCGGCGGGTTTGGACCTTGGTGATCCCGAAATTAGCCAGCATTTCCAAGACCAATCAATCTTAAGCAAAAGGCGGTTTTTAAAACTCGGACCTCGGATGATCAAAGCCCTTTATAGCATGGATCAAATAACGATTGCCGCAATCAATGGGGCTGCAACTGGCGGGGGTGCGTGCATTACAGCAGCCTGTGATTTTCGAGTGGGTGCTGATGATTGCCGGGTCGGATATCCGGAGGTCGGATTGGGCATGAATTTAAGTTGGGCGGCACTGCCTATGTGTGTCCATTTAATCGGCCCAGCCCGAGCCAAACAAATGGTTATTTTAGCCCAGAATGAAAATGCGCAAACCTTGCATCAATGGGGGTTCCTTGATGCGGTCGTACCAGCAAATGATCTTATGAGGTACGCCCGGGAGATGGCTGAAGCCTATGCATCCAAACCCCCTATCGCCGCCCAGATGGTAAAACTAAGTGTCAATGCGATTGCATCGGCCTTGAATCAAGCCATTATGCATATGGATGGCGATCAATTTTTGCTGACGTCCAAGACTGAAGATTTTATGGAAGGTATTACAGCCTTTCTGGAAAAGCGTAAGCCCCAGTTTAAGGGGAACTAATTTACCTAAGAAATACTAGCTGAGTGTGGGCCGATCTGGACTGGTTACCTTACTCGGTCATCGAATCTTTCCAGAACATCGGGTCGTTCCGGCTTGGAATTCTGGAACGTTATCAAAACTTTGTTGGCGAAGCTTTTGAATCCGTGTGTTCATAATTGCTATCAGCCTCCGATTTCGACAGTTAGACCAAAGCTCTGGAGTCGTTTTTTGACGCTATCGACATTATCTGCACTGGGTTGCTTTATCCTTTTGCCTGTCCTTTCCCTGTCCAAGTGCGGATATTTTTTTTGATGATAATTATGATATGGCAAGATATGCACACTTTCGATCTCCGGCAAGATGCGCAGAAACATACCCATTAAATCTATATTGATAGAAAACTGCAGCTGTAGTATTGCGCGCCATATGCGCATTGCGGTATGCTCACAATTGTGCAGGTAAACCAAATAATTGGCAATGGATATGTCAACCAATAAAACCATACGACAACAAATCATAACACTTCTAAAAGAAAATGATCAGGGAACAAGAGATCTTTCGCGCATCATTGGCAAGCGTGAAAAGGAAATTATGGATCATCTGCCGCATGTCAAGCGATCCATTAAAGCGCAAGAGGGGACATTTAAAACAACCCCGGCCAGGTGTCTACGTTGTGATTATGAATTTAAAAAACGCAAGCGTTTATCTTCACCCAGCCGGTGTCCTAGCTGCAAGAGCTCCCACATTCAAGATCCCGCCTTCCGAATCATATAAAAAGGCCCACCCGAATCGGATGAGCCTTTATACATTACGTCATAACGCGATGTGCTTAAACCGCAACCTCTTCTTTGACGCCCACGGTGATCTTATACAGTATGGTCAATATCAGTGCGCCCATTCCGTAAATCCCAAGCGATATGGCAAGTTCCGGAATAGTGGGTGCATATTCATTGACCTGATGCAGGGGATTGGGAACAAAACCACCCGAGATCATACCCAGACCTTTGTCGATATAGGTTCCTGCAAAAACCGTAACACATGCAAATGCCAGAACACCCTCGTGCTTACGGGTGACCGGATTCACCAGTAAAATAATGGCAATCGTCATCAAGCCGTATGCCGTCCACATCCAGGGAACCAGGGAAGCGTGTCCATGCAGCCCCACGAACAGATACTTGATGTGATCCATGTGCTCGGGGATATTGCTGTAAAAGGCGGTAAATACCTCACACATGAAGAAAAAGACATTGATGCAGATGGCATAGGCTACGATTTTGGCCAAGGCCTGGATTTGCTCTCTGCCTGGATCAAAATTGGTCACACGACGAATGATCAGGCTCAGCAATATCAGCAAGGAAGGGCCGGCAGCAAAAGCCGAAGATAGAAAGCGTGGTGCCATGATAGCCGTCATCCAGAAGCCCCTTCCGGGAAGTCCGGCATACAAGAAAGCTGTAACCGTGTGGATGCTGATGGCCCAGGGGATGGATATATAGATCAACGGTTTAACCCAGTCTTGATAGTGGGTGCCGCTTCTCTCCGCTTCCAGAACGTTCCAGCCAATAATCAGATTCAAGAACAGGTAACCCTGTAAAACAACAATATCCCAGAACAGAACTGAACCGGGAGAAGGATACAAAAGTGTGTTGAAGACACGCATGGGCTGGCCCAAATCAACCACGACAAAGGTGATGCACATAACAATGGCGGCAATAGCCAGAAACTCACCCAGAATGGTGATGCGGCCAAAGGCTTTGTAGTCATGCAGATAGTAAGGCAATACCACCATGACGCCCCCGGCAGCCACACCCACCAGAAAGGTAAGGTTGGCGATGTAAAAGCCCCAGCTTACGTCCCGGCTCAATCCCGTAATGCCTAAGCCAAAAGACAATTGATACAGGTACACGAGAAAACCCATGCCGATGAGACCCAGTAAAAAGGCCACCCACCCATAATATTTTTTGCTTCCTTTGATTGCTAATTCAAGCATAGTCACCTCATACGATATAGTATACTGAGGGCTCGGTTCCGAGGCCCTGTTTACGGCGAATGGTGTAATTGTGTTTCAATAGTTCTCTAACTTCGGAATGCGGGTCGGACAGATCACCAAAAGCAATGGCGCCATCGGATGCTTCCACACAAGCGGGTTGTTTGCCAGCCGCCAGGCGTTCCGCACAAAAATTACATTTTTCAACCACACCTTTCATGCGAGTTGGAAATTCCTTGTTGGTTTCCTCAATGAACTGCCTCGGATCTCTAAAGTTAAAACTACGGGATCCATAGGGACAGGCGGCCATGCAAAACCGGCAACCGATGCATCGGTGAAAGTCCATCAATACTATCCCGTCTGATTCGCGCTTAAAGGTAGCCTTGGTGGGACAAACCCGGCAGCAGGGTGGATTTTCGCAATGGTTGCAGAGAATCAAAAACGGTAGGTGCTCGGTCCTTTCATCCTGATAGCGTTGTGCCAGACCCGGAAAGGCATTGTGAAAATGCTCCTCCCAAATCCATTTTATTTCGTGGTCCTTGTTCTCGAGCAAGGGTACATTGTGTGCTGTATGACAGGCTTCGATGATGGGTTCCAGATCTTCTGCGGACTCAAATTTTCTAGTGTCCATCACCATACCCCAATGCGCTGCAATCAACGCATCATCGCCCTTCTTTATCCCTACCTCAGGCTTTGCTTTCATCTGCCCTGCTGCAAATGCGTTCAACACAGGCTTGGTTGTTAGGCCCACCGCCGAAATCCCGGCCAGCATGAGAAAGCGTCTTCTGCTGTCTTCCATTATTCTGTCTCCTTCGGGTTATCAATATGGCAATCCCAGCAGTATGGTCTTACCGACGCATAATTGTGGCATCTGTCACAAAAATCAGCCTTATTTGAATGACAATCCAAACAGGTATTGGAAAGACTCATATTAAACTCTTTTCCATTTAAATTGACAAATGTGCGCTCTGCATTTCTGACAACTGAATGGCGCCAGAGATCCAGCAATTGCATATGCTCTGCTTGCATATAGTCTGTCGGCATGACACATTTACCCTCATTGGCTGCTTTGGCATGTTCGGTAAGCTTTAGCTCTGGTGCAGGTGCTGCTTTGCCCATGTTGAACCAGAACGGAAATGCGATCAAAGCAACAAAAATAACAACGCCGGCTATGATCAGTTTCTTATCACTCATCAGCATCCTCCATTCCCGGCAGCGGTTCGCCGCGCAGGTCTGTCTCTCTCTTGTTTTCTCCTGGTAGTATCAGGGCGTTTCCAACCATTTCGTGCACCCCGATAACTTCCACCTCCGGCACCCAGTAGGACATCAGATCCGGCAAGGCTGCCCGGTCGATGGCGCATATGGTTGCCAGAGTGTTAACCCCTTTGTTTTCATGAACATATTTGACGGCATTGGCTCGTGGTAAGCCACCTGCCATCCGTAGTTCCATGTCTTCCCCAGCATTTAAACCGGACCCACTGCCACAGCAGAAGGTTTGCTCTCGAATTGTATTGGCCGGCATGTCATAAAAGGTATTGCAAACGCCTTTGATGACATATCTGGGTTCTTCTAACAGCCCCATGCCTCTTGAGGGGTTACAGGAGTCATGAAAGGTCACCTTGAGGTTGTCATTCCTTGATTTATCAAGCTCAAGTTTCCCATGCTTGATCAGGTCGGCCGTAAACTCGGTAATATGCACCATTTTGGTGGATTTGGCCGATTCGAATTTGGTTCCCGTAATGGGCGATACCGGTTCTTCCAGAAAATCGGCGGGACCGTTCATGGTATCCATGTATTGGTTGATGACCCGCCACATGTGTCCGCACTCACCACCCAATATCCACTTGACACCCAATCGTTTAGCTTCTGCATACATTTTAGCGTTAAGGCGCTTCATCATTTCATGGGATGTAAAAGAGCCGAAATTGCCGCCTTCGGATGCATAGGTGCTCCAGGTGATGTCGAATCCATATTTTTCTTTGAGATAATGGAACAACATCAGATAACCCATACACGTATAGGTACCTGGATCGGCAAAGACGTCTCCAGAGGGCGTAATAAAGAGGATGTCGGCACCCACCTTGTTGTACTGTGGCTCCACGTTTACACCCGTTATTTCCTCTACATCCTCCACAAAAAAATCAAGCATGTCTTTAAAAGCATGCGGCTGAATCCCCAGGTGATTGCCGGTTCGGTAGCAGTTGGCTACCGGTGTGGCAATCCAGTCGATATTAAGACCCAGCAGATTCAGCAGCTCGCGCCCCATCATGGTGATCTCGGCCGTATCGATGCCATATGGGCAAAATACCGAACAACGTCGACATTCCGAACACTGAAAAAGATAGCTCCACCATTCCTTGAGCACATCCATGGTCATAGGCCGGGCGCCACCGAGACGACCCAAAATCTTACCGGCGCGGGTAAAATCATTGCGATAGACAGACCGGAGTAATTCCGCCCGTAGTACCGGCATATTTTTTGGATCGCCGGTACCGATGAAGTAGTGGCATTTGTCGGCACAGGCGCCGCAGCGGACACAGATGTCCATGAATACCTTAAAGGACCGGAATTTTTCCAGACGCTCTTTAAACCCATCGTGGATGATCTGCTGCCAATTCTCGGGCAATTGCCAATCCTCGTCAAAGCAGCTCCATTTACGTGGATTTGGCAGCCCAACATACTCAAGGCTTTTGGGATTTCCAGCATAACAGGCAATCCCCCTGCGGATCTCCGCTGGCGTATCCATCCAATCCGTCTTGGGAGGATGGGTGTCTGTTTTGAATAGTTCTTCGGGTGTAAGAAGATCTGCCATATATTACTCCTTTTCCTCATTTTCTTCTGGAGTTGCTTCAACTGGCTCGGGCTGTTTCACGACTGGCAAACCAGCTTCAACCATTTTTTCTCTGAACTCGTCCTCATACTCTTCATACGTGTGTACATGCACTGGGTAATTCCAGGGATTGACATGACGTCTGGCACGTGTATCCGCTGTCAAGTTACGGGTGGGGCTTAAAAAGATACCGCCCAGGTGCATCAATTTACTGAATGGGAAATATGCCAGGAGAATACTGACAAAGAAGAGGTGCACATAAAAAATGGGGGCGACACCCTCCGGAATCGTCGGATGGAAGGTCACCAAGCCCATGGTGAGCTCTTTCGCGGCGGTAACGTCTATTTTGGTAACATAGCGCATCAGAATACCCGTAAAAGCGATGCCAAATATCAGAAACAGTGGGAAAAAGTCCGCTGCCAGTGAAATATAGCGGACATTGGAAATGATCACGCGTCTGAGAAACAGATAGGTCACGGCTGCTAATAGAACAATCCCGGACAAATAAACACCCGGCAATCCATATTGAGCGACATCATACAGGATTTCCACCCGGAAAAATGCATCTAGGTTTTCGATTAATTGGACCAGATAAGGAACTGGCTCGGTAAAAAACCGCAGGTGTCTGAACACAACCGTAAAAAATGCCCAATGGAAGGCCAAGGCTCCCACCCACAGAAAAATCTCCAGGTTATAAATCAGCTTGGGTCCTTGTTTTAGTTTGAGGCGTGTATTGCGAAACAGCGACCGGAAAAACACAATTTCCAGAATCATGCGGATAACCACGGCTCCCTTAGAAAAGGGATTGTCGATTGCGTTGGCTTGGATCCATGGAAACGATTTCTGCTGTCCACAAGTGGTGGTGATGCGAAAAGGAACTGGAGAACGAGCCCAGTTCATCATACGGGAAATAAACCCGATAATAAAAACCAAGATGGCAACATATGGAACAATCACACCAAACAGCACCTTGAATCCCGTTCCGGCCCCAACCAGAAGATAAGAAACCAGAAATAGTACAATAACCGCTAATAGGGAATACATGTACTTAGTATTCATATAACATTACCTCGCTAATAGATATTAAACAAATTTAAGATCGGGCTCGTCGGCCGCTATATCTTTTATTAATCCAGCTCGGGCAAATGCCTTGTAGATCTTGCTCCTCTCTTCGTTGGTTTTGAGATCGTAAATTTTCTCCCGGCATTGAACATATATATCAAAGCCGATCAAAGCCATTGCATCGATGCCAGAGTCAATTGATGCCAACGATTTCGGGTCAATCTTTTTTAGCTCTTTTTTTAATTCTTCGCGAATGATTTTTTTCAAAAAAAATATAAAAACAACCGCCTGGGAGGCTGTAAAATTTTGGACTGCGCGAATCTTGATAAGTGGTTCCAGGATGGATTTAATACGATCTGCATCTTTTTTAAAAAGAATGGTGTCGTAGAGGGATTCAAGACTAGAACGAATGGTACCGCCCACGGGGTTTAAAAAATCGTTCATTTGGTTATTAAAAAACATGGCGGCATCAGGTGCATAGCTATCAATGGTCATTTGCACCCATTTTTTTACAATGGAAGATTTTTTATCTTCCAATAATTTTTTTAACGCCATGCCAAGCAATATCCCTTGTTTTATGCTTCGGAAATTATACTTTTCAGCTCAAATTCCCAAAGGATTTTGTATAGTCAACTTGCTATTTCATGTCAAGTATAAACCACCTTGTTAGCGGCTTGGGGTTGTTTACTATATCGTATTGTTTGGAAAAAAGCCCGTTAAAGCTTAACGGTATCTTTTGTTGTATAATCGTTAAAATCATGGTAATTAGGACAATTGCACTTGTGTATGGAATCTGTTGATTTTCCTATGGATTGCGCCAATGGCCAAATCCATTTAAGTCCAAAGGACCCTGGTTACACATCAGTATATAAGGTTTCAGCATCCATGAGTTATCAACTGATCAAGTCTGATTCGACCGTCTGCCCTGTCAAAGTACCTGAATCTGATGGAATAATCCCAAAAACGGAAGATTCACATCAGAAACTCAGCAAACAGCAGCTTGTTAACAAGCTGAATTATCTTAATTTTCAAGATGAAACCATCCTGATCAAATTTAAGCATAAAAAATACGGACAAGAATTTACCTGCCCAGCAAAACCCCAGCCCTGTCTTGGTGAAGAAGCCATCTGCGCCTGGGTAGATCCATCAGCGATTAAAGCCAAGCTTCACACATATGAGTTTGATAGTATCTCACTAAAAGAGCGACAATGGAATCTGGAAATTCGGCTCGAACTCCTGGCGCTCACTGAAGAACACATCCATTTTAAAATCCCAGAGATATATTACCAATACATATCAAAAAAGACCCACCGGGAACCTTGTCTAGACGTTCGGGTGCAGATGATTCAGAACAGCGTTGTGTTTATGGGTGATCTTATCGATTTCAGCGCAAGCGAATTTAATGTAAAAATTAAACTCGCGCCGCCCCAGACATCCCAATGGATCAATCCTGATGAGCCCGTCAACATCCTTCTAATGCGGGACAAAGAATCTATCTATTCAGGTGATTGTAAGATAGTTGAGGAAAAATCAAACAGCAATGCAGTAGAAATATTACTCCAACCGACCAGACAAAATATCCATCGATTCCGCAAAAAAAAATTTAGAAGTACCCGCGAAATAATATCACCGGCCCCTATTATTCGCATTCGGCACCCGTTCACTAAAAAAGTTCATGAATATAATGCTATCGATGTTTCCGGCTCTGGCTTTTCAGTAGAGAAAACCCGTAACTCGCCCGCCTTGCTTCCAGGTACGATATTACCCGAAGTTACTATGCGTTTTGCCAATAGCCTAAAAATTAAATTTAAGGCGCAAGTGATATATTTTAAAAATTCTGACAATAAAGAATCAGAAGAGAAACATAAATATGGAATTGGAATTGTAGATATAGTTCTGAATCAGCATGAAAATCTTATGGGATTGCTACATCAGATCAATGACAAAAACGCATTCCTAAGCAGTGAAATAGAGCTTGATAGTCTATGGGATTTTTTCTTCGAATCAGGTTTCATATACCCTAAAAAATACAAATATATTCATAAAGTAAAAACGGACATCGCTAAAACTTACGATATCCTGTATGCACAAAATCCTGATATTGCAAGGCATTTCATTTGTAAAGAAGAGGATTTAGTACAAGCCCATATGTCATCTATTCGGTTTTATGAAAATTCCTGGTTAATCCATCACCATGCTGCAAGGCGTTCCTCTTTCAAAACAGGTGGAATCTCAGTTTTGAACCAAATTGGTAGATTTATCAACGATTCTCACCGATTATTTTCTGCAAAAATGGATTATGTCTTTTGCTATTTTAGAAATACGAACAAATTTCCAAGTCGGGTTTTTGGGGGAGCATCCAGAAGAATTAATAATCCAAAAGCTTGTTCGTTAGATTCTTTTGCATATCTTCATACCAACAGTATAAAAAACTTTGACGCATCAATACCGAATGCCTGGGAGCTCACAGCTTGCAAACCAGAAGACATGGAGGAGCTCAAATTATTCTATGAAGCTAATACTGCTGGATTGATGCTTGATGTACTGGACCTGACGCCACAAACCTACCAGGTTAACAGCCTATCTGATGTCTATAGAAAAAATGGCTTGAAAAGAGAAAAAAATCTTTACTCATTAAAGAAAGATAATATTCTGAAAGCCATAATAATGGCCAACATTACTGATAATGGTATTAATCTCTCTGAGCTTACCAACAGCATTACAATATTCATTATCGATCCTATTGAATTACCTTTTAACATATTAAACTCCATAATCGCATTTATTGCAAAAAATTCCAATTTGGCTGAAACCCCAATATTAATTCACCCAATTGAGTACATGACAAAAGAGCAGGTCGAATACGAAAGAATTTACAATTTATGGACTTTAAATACCTACAATACAGACGATTATTTTAGCTATCTTAAAAGATTACTAAAGTTTATTAAGCACTAATCAAATATAGCTATGGCTTCTAATCAAAAAAACGACATCCCGCTGTACAATAGCAGGATAGTTGATAATTACATTAAATTAATAAAGAATCAGTATCCTTCCGTAGATATTGTCAGGCTGCTCCAAGCAGCAGGTATGACCCTTTATGAAGTTGCCGATGAAGGCCATTGGTTCACCCAAGGGCAAATAAATCTGTTTCATGAAAAACTCTCTCAATTAACAAATAATGAGAACATAGCTAGAGAAGCTGGCCGAAACGCTGCCTCACCAGAAGCTCTCGGTGTGTTGCGTAATTATGTTCTCGGAATGATTAGCCCTTCTAAGGTTTATGAGCTTGCAGGTAAAGCAGCTGACAAGTTCACCAAATCAACCACCTACCAATCTAAAAAAGTTTCTTATAATAAAGTTGAAATTTGTGTCACCCCACGTGAGGGTGTTCAAGAACAACCTTTTCAATGTGAAAATCGCATTGGTCTATTTGAAGCAATATCTATGATTTTCACAAAAAAACCTCCTACTATTGACCATCCGGAATGTGTTTTCCGGGGGGGCAAAACTTGTCGATATATTGTTACGTGGGAAAAAACCTTCTCAGACATCTGGAAAAGAATTCGGAATTATACAATTTTATTTTTCCTTTTTATTTGCTCGGTGAGTATTTTCTTCAATCCAATTTTCACATTATCTTCACTGGTACCCATCTCGGTATTTTTTATCTTCCTATTGACATCTATTAAAACCTGTTAAAAAGCTAGCCGCACTGCAAAGTTTCACCGGGCTGAAAGCCGAT
>CAZWEO010000063.1:0-30137 GCA_964633115.1 uncultured Desulfobacterales bacterium | reverse complement strand
AAAAAATGTTATATCAGCAGTATTATTCCCGTGCTTCATCCAATTTCAGAAAGCGCTCGCCTAGGGTGTAAAGAAGAAGGATTATCGAAAATCCGAACACTGCCACCAGAATTTCAGAAATAGTTGGGAAATAACTAACAAATTCCGGACGACCTTCAGCCATCTGGCCCAGCGGCCTGACAACACCACTTAATACGAACTCAAGCCGACCGACAAACATTCCAAGAAGTAATAAGGTCGCCGCCGTAACCTTGCCCCAGACGGTTTGACGCACCGAAGGTGCGAGCATCAAGATTGATGGAATTAGTAAACCCAGCCACAACTCTATATTATAAGGTATTGAGCCGATCATATGTTTAAAGGCAAGATATCCTTCGTCACTTGAAGAAATGCCGCCAATGATTGACCTCCAGAGAAAAAGAATAAATATGAATCCGGAAACGATTCCTAATATTTTTGCTAGTTCTGTGTATATTTGGGTCATTTCCGCAGACAGCGGTTGCTTTCTGAAATGAGCATTGGCAAGACTGAACAGAAGAAAAGCTGCAAGGCCACTGGCAAAAGCGGTAAACGGGAAGTACATTGTAAAAAAAGATGCATTCAAAGTGGGACGAGCATCAGTCATCCCAAGCAGCCAACCCAGTGTCGTCGAAGTCGCTATGGCTATAAAGAAAATCAACAGGCTTTGCATTTTGCTTGAACGTGAATGGCGAACACTATTGAAAGTGGTTATTAGAACCACTAAATAAATTATATAGAGCATAGCTAGCCACCACAAGGGCGAGGCAAGGTTGGGCGACAACAGAATATAAATTACATGCAATGGCGAACCAAGGTGTAATATAAGGCATACAAAGGATCCGATGAGAACCGAAAGCTCAAGGAATAATGTACGCTTTTTGATTGACTCAAACCGCTTGATATTGAATACGATGGGTATGGAGGCGACAAAAGCCAGACCTGCGCTTGTCAAGGACAAAAAGATGTATGTTGAAAGTGGTAAGGTCCACACGAGAACGTCTGTTTTTGCATACACTTCAAAGCCGGTCGTATATACGCGAAATACGGTAATGAGACCAGCCAATACTCCAAGACCCAGGAAAGCAATCCATATATGTAATTTCATTTATATCCCTCCTTTCGTGCTTGGGTAGCTGGCGGAACTGAAATCCCTGATATAGAACACGCTTGGGCTAGTACCCAAGGAATCTTTCAATCGAAACGGCCGGAATTTCCCAAGTAACTTGTTTACCTCGCTCTTGGGATCATTAAGATCTCCAAAGATTCTGGCGTCCGCTGGACAGGACTCCACACATCTGGGCAGTTTACCCCTTCTTAGGCGGTGATCGCAAAACGTACATTTTTCAACTATGCCTTTGGCACGTATACCTGCGAGCGTGGCGCCTCTTTCTGGATTATAATAAGGGATCAATTTCGCACCTACCTTGCTTACTTCATCTGCAGGAGATACGGTACCCCCCTTCATCAATACTTTTTTATCCCGCCAGAATTTGTGGGGATCACGCCAGTTGAAATAGATTACGCCATATGGACAATTGATCATGCAATAACGGCACCCGATACATTTATCAGGATTGTGCATGGTGATGCCGTTCTCAAGCTTGTGCATGGCTCTGGTTGGACACCCTCTCGCGCACGGTGCGTTTTCGCAGTGATTACAAAGTGTGGGGATGTAATGAAACCGGACATTCGGGAACGTGCCGGATGTTTCGGTGATTTTGTGGGACCAGTATATCCCTTCTGGTACGTTATTTTCATTCCTGCAGGAAATACTGCAAGAGCTACAACCGACACATCGTTGCAGGTCTATAACCATTGCATATCTTGGCATTTTTACCTCCTTATATCTTTTCAATCCTGACACGTACAACACCATAGTACGCTGAACTGCCGCTTAAGGCTTCATACTGTGCCGGTATTATGTCATTGCTGCTGCCGCCTCTTGGAGTTTTACCGTAGCTTTTTGAGGCCAAGCGCCCATAGGCCCAATGGCCCTGGCCGTAACATTTGGCAACAGTACCTGGTCGTACACCCTCCCAGAGTTTGGCTGTGCATGTCAGGCTCCCGGTGGGCGATGACACTTTTACCTGGTCTCCGGAGTTAATACCCTGTCTAGTGGCATCAACGGGATTAATTTTGACAACATCATCCCAGATTTCATCGCCGGGATCGATATCTTTGAAATCGTAGTACCAGGTACAGTTAGCCGATCGGCCTTCTCTGTTCAACCGGGATTTATGGTCGACGTGGACAAAAGGGTATTCCTTTTCGTCTCCGAGAATAAAGGGTTCTTCATAATGGGGGATAAAAGCACTTTCACCCCTGGCAAGGTAATTGGTTGCTTCCATGACTTCATCGATGGTGACATTGTGTTTTTCAGCGTGTTTAGTGAGCGCGGCCTTCAGGGTTTCACTATAAAATTCAAATTTCTTGGTTTTCGTTTTCATTTTTCCCCAACGTTTACGGAAGGGATATGGATCTGAATTCCATACACCGACGCGACTGAATTCCCCCCACCCACTGAATTTGTCTCCGCCCTTATATTTGGCTGGATCCCAGAGATTCTGAGTGGCATACTTGAGGGCGTAGAGGGCGAATTCCTCCTCATTGGTCGGCTCCTTGCCGGTTTCGGGGTCTTTGTATTCCTCGTAATGACGCAGCAGGTTATCGAACCCACGTTCGGCCAATTTTTCTGCGATGAGCCAGGGTATTTCCGTCTCATCGATTTTATATTCATACGTGCGTTTCACTATCGGTTGCATTAATGTCACGTGCCGATACCCGTTGGCATGTGCTTTTACGTACCCCCATTTTTCAAACATGTGATGCGCATCGGGCAGCAGGATGTCGGCAAACCATGAAAATTCGGAAGCATTGGTCGTTATGTGGGTCACAAACGGTATTTTAGCCAGAGCGCGCTCCCATCTCTCTGGCTGAGGTGCTGAGAAAGCGAAATTATTCATATAGGCGATAGCTACCTTAATATCATAGGGATCGCTGTTCAAAATTCCATCGGCTGCATTGTTGGTCACAACTCCAGAGCCGGGTTTGCCTGATTTGATAGCCGGCAACTCCAAGCGCCCGCGTTGATCGATTTTTTCATTTTTTTTGCCCTTTTTTGCAATTTCATCCATAAATGGATCCGGTTTGGGGAATTTTGTAGTATATTCCTTGTTGGTTTTTTGTGTACCACCGACATTATCCACAGCACCCACCAGCCCATTCAAAGCATGAACCGCCATTGCCGCGAATCCACCACGAACCTGCATACAAGGCCCCCCCCCAAGCCATGAAATTGCGTGAGGCGCCGCCTTACCATAGCCAGTTGCAACCCGCTCAATTTGGGTTGAATCCAAACCGGTTACCTCAGCTGCCCATTCTGGCGTTTTGTCATTCAGCTCATAGTTCCACCATTTTACAATTCCATTGGTGTGAATTTCTTCAAAGGATTCCTCATCTACCATTTTACCGGGCACAAAGTGGTTTTGCCCGTCAGTGAAGTCCCCGACGAACGGTTTGTACCAGAGCCCTTTTGCCAACAAAACATGAGCGATAGCAACTGCAAGGGCGCCATCGTGACCCGGCTTTATTGGGAGCCACTCGTCGGCTTTGGACGCGGTAGCGGAAAGTCGTGGCTCGACAATGGCAATTGTTGCTGAATCAACGGCGTCTCCCCATACCTTCGAGTAGTATGAAACTTGACGATTGGCTGCTAGCGGATCTGCACCCCATAGCAAAATATAATGAGCGTTTTTGACATCATATTGTCGGTATCCCCAGTAGCCTTCCGTGTAATAAGGTCCAAACTTCTCTGCCTCGGCGCACAATGCGCTATGAGAGATATTGTTGGGGGAGCCGATGATTTTGGTCATGCGATCGTATAGCACATCGCGCATATATGAGTACCGGCCACGCATCAGCATATATTTGTGGGTCTCATTATTGCTGCGGAGTTCCATAATTTTATCGGCGATGGTGTTTAAGGCCTCATCCCATGAGATTGGAACGAAGTTCGGGTCCTCATTTCGTCCTTTCTTGGGATTCGTCCTTTTCATGGGTACTTTTAACCTGTCCGGATCGTATAACTGTTGCAGACCGAGATGCGAACGCGGACAGCCTGCCCCGACATTTACCTTGGAATGTGGATTTCCACGTACCTTTACCGCTCTGCCGTCAATGACATACACCTGTTTAGAACACCAGGAAGTACAACCTTGACATGTGGCCGGTTTCCACTCGCCCATTGCACCGGCTTTGGTTTCACCAACTGCTGCCAGTGCTTTGAGCGATGGTTTTATCCCGCCTAACATGGCGGCAGTACCGGTAGCAGCAGAGGTTTTTTTTATGAACGATCGTCTTGTTAATGAAAAATTATCAAGAAAATCATTAATGATCGACTGGTCCTTATTTCGATTCATTTCCATTGTCCCTCCTTTTATATTTGTGAAAACTTCATGCTGAGTGGTTTAGATCTGTCGGCTAAGTTTGTAATTTAAATATCCGGAATATTGTTTTCCTCGTAGATGCTTTTGATCCAGTAGATTAATTCATCTGGGTCAATGGGTTTGTTTATGCAAGCATAGATATGGTAGCAGATGGCGTCTTTTAATTCAGGGTGAAAGCGATCCTTGGAAGTACAAAGAAAACAGAGACCTGGATATTTAAGAGCGAGATCGCGGATCGTCCGATTGTCAACTGGAACCGAGTCTATATCAAAGATAACCGCAACATATTGATTTGAAGCAACGAGATTTTCCAGGGATGAAACTCGCTCGGTTACGGTGACCGGATAGTCTTGAGATGTGAGCATGTCACTCAGTAGACGACTACTATCTCTATCGGCGTCCAACACGATTATACCCTTTTGGGATTTGTTGGTTTTTTGCATTGGTTTCGTTTGCTACTCGTGATTGAGCAGTAGTAGGCCGATCATTATTTTATAGACGTGACTATCATGTTATAGCAATTAGAGTGCCACTTTGTGGCAATTTGCAATAATGTTGATATTTTGTTTGAATAAGAGGAGGAAGATTTTGGCTAACTATTTTAAATAATGAGTAATTATGAAAAAATAGATGGATAGGGTGTTTTAGAAATTGTTTTGATTAGATAAATTTGAATGGATCGACTGACTGGAAGAACGACGTCTTAAAATCGTACACAAATGAAGTATAATAAAATAATTTCATATTTATCAGCTGATTAGGTGTGTCCGATAATCGGTCACATGTTATACAAAAAAACACCTTTATAACAAGTTAACACTTCCTTTTTTGCATGAAAGGCAGGCATACACCTACTTAGTCATTAAATGTGAAGAAGGAGAAAGGAGACTAAAAATAAAGGCAGGATTGAATTCCGAACTTAAAAATAATGCTAAAGCGTAATCAATGAAGCGTAGGTTTTGCTATGTTGTACTTTTTGAGTTTCTCATAGAGTGTGCTGCGGCTAATTCCGAGTTTTAAAGCGGTCTCTTTTTTATTCCAGTCGCATTCATTCAGTACTTCTCTTAATAGACTTTTTTCATTTTCCACTATAGAATGCCTTGTACTATTAAATCTATGCGCAACATCAGGTGAAATTTGTTTGATCGCTGCTGGCAAATCGGTTAATTCGACATATTTGTTTTTAGCTATAACAGTAGCGTGTTCGATGCTGTTTTCCAACTCTCTTACATTACCAGGCCATGGGTAATCAAGTAACCGTCGCATGGCCTCGGAGCTAAAGCGTTGCAAATCTTTATTTTGTTCTTTTTTAAATATTTGTAAAAAATGTCGTGAAAGTCTGGGAATGTCGTTGCGTCTCTCCCTTAGCGGTGGAATCTGGATCGGTATTACATTTAAACGGTAGAACAGATCTTCGCGGAAATCTCCGACCTCGACCTCTTTCTGCAGATCCCTGTTGGTAGCGGCAAGAATCCTTGTATTTACCTTAAGCGTTTTTTCACCGCCCAATCTTTCAAATTTTTGGGTTTGTAAAATGCGTAATAATTTTATTTGTGCTGTAGAAGGTATTTCTCCAATTTCATCCAAAAATACAGTTCCCCCGTCGGCTAATTCGAATCGTCCGGCTTTTTGACGAATAGCGCCTGTAAAAGCCCCTTTTTCATGGCCAAAAAGTTCGCTTTCAAGAAGGGTATCCGGATAAGCTGAACAATTAATGACAACGAATGGTTTATTTTTACGCTGGCTATTATTGTGAATGGCGCGTGCTACCAATTCTTTTCCGGTACCACTTTCACCCTGGATTAGAACCGTCGCATCTGTTGGAGCAACATCCTCAATCAATTTGTATATTACCTGCATTTTAGCATCTTTACCAATAAGCCCATCGAAGCCAGATGACTGTTCGATACGGGTTCTCAATTCATCAATTTCTTCCTCATGGGTGATGGCCCGTTTTAAGGCTCCGGAGGATTGCTTTAAAATCATTTCGACAACATCCAGATCTTTGGTCACACACGTGCAATCGCCAGGACATGCAATCATCACGGCCCCTAGGGCCTGATCCTCGTGCCTTAAGGGAAATATTACAGCCTGCTCGCAGGCTTGAAAAGCAGGCAGGTAAAAATTATCATCAATCATATTTTTAGGAACAAACGACATTTGTTTTATACCGGCAAGAAAACCGTAAGCTATAGGGACAGTTTCTTCTTGCAGGACGGACAAGCCCTGATCTGAAAAAACATTTAACTTCTTATTTTCGTTGGTAAATACCGATACGTATAGGGTGTTGCACGCGATGACGTGTCGAAGCCTCTTAATCAGGTACTCACTGACCGCGCCCAGATCAGTCAGCGAATTGATTTCCTGGGATATCAGGAAAGAAGTGCGGGTCTGGGTGTACGCACGATCAAGCTGCAAGTTTTTATCTTTTAGGCGCAACGTAAAATCCTTAACGCGGTCAAGCATATTGTTAAAAGATTGAGCTAACATTCCGAACTCGCCATACATCGGCAGGTCCACTTTTTGATCCAGTTGACCTTCATCGAATTTTTCCACAGTTGCTGCCAATACCGTTAACGGCTGGGTTAGTTTCTTAATAAAAAAGAGGCTGGCGAAAAGGGCGACGAATAGAATCACGGACGTCAACAGAATAATTTCCAACCACAACTGATTAACCTGTTGCTCAAACGACTTTTCAGAAAGACCTACCCGTAGAATACCAGCTTTACCGCCGAATATGGGCCAAGCGATATCCAGGTAATGCACTTTATTAGTCGAAATGACTTTTTGTATGGATTTCAAGCCCGCTTGGGTGATGGTGTTCGCAGAAATGAGATCAACAGGAACACCTTTGGGAAACGTATGTGCCAGTATTTTGTCATTGCTGATGATAAACAGGTAGGCAATCGCGGAATTGCTGCTGACGTGGTGATCCAGGGTTTTTTGAAGCGTAATGTGATCATTGATGAGGATTTTGTCCGTGGCTTCCAGTTCAACCATATTAGCAATGATTTCGGCATCTGCGGTTGCCTTTTGTTGAAGGCTCGTGCTGTACCTTTGGGCCACAAGCAGCGAAATAAGTATGCTAGAGATAGTAACCAGTGCAAACACAGCAAGTAGGAGTTTACTTTTAAAAGTTCTCGGTCGCATATCGCAAGCTCTCATTATCCCTGAACGAATTTTTCATCAGAAGGATAGGTTCATACCATTCCTCTTCCGGAGAAACGAATCGATCGATCATCAATTTTTCAAGAATTTTCTTTCCTTCTGGATCAAGATGCATCATAAAAACGGCCTGGCGAATCTGTTCTTTGCTATGGGGTGGTAATGCCACTGAGGTGACCAAAGGAGGACTACCAAAAGGTTTAGATTTAAAAATTACCCGAGTTCTTGAAGAATAAATCGGATTTCTAGCCTGAAAATATTCCCACTTATGACCATCTACAGTGGCACCATCGACTAATTCGCGTGCTACTGCCATAATTGAGTTGTCGTGACTATAGGTATAAGTGAAATTTTCAAAAAAGGATTCTGGTGTTTGGCCCATTTTTAATAGCCAATATTGGGGTACCAGCGCGCCGGTATTTGAATCCGGATCAGTAAACGCAAAAACCTTATTACGAAGATCATTTAGATTTTGGTATTCGCTGTTTTTATTAACGATTAGGTAAGATTGGTAGAAAGGCTTATCACGAACAATGGGTGTTGCCAGTGCTTCAAAACCATATTTTTCCTTCTCAACAGCGTAGGGTCCTGAGCATATGAAGGCCAGGTCGATTTGTCCATTTTTAAATAGATCATTTACTTCGCCATATGTTTTGCGTTGAATTAGACTTACCTTACGGTTGACTTTTTCACCGATAAAATCCAATAGTTTTCTATAAAAAGAAAAGGTTTCCTTGGGCGAGATCATGGCCGCAACTGCCACGTTCAATGACGTGTTTTTAGAAACATTAGTTTCCGGTCGATTGATTGAGATTGTTTTTTCAAAGTCGACTGTGACAGCGCCACCGTCTTTACTACACCCGTACAGGAACGCCAATAAAAGAAAAAGTATTCCACATATAAATTTTCTTTTCCATTTAATATTCATGATATTTTATGATCTTTCAAATAATATTGACTAAAAGGCCATTGTGAAAACGAGATGTTGGCTGAAATACTCAAAATCTAGTGAGGCACACAGAAATAACCACTATGTGGTATTTTCTGTCAAGATGTTTTTTAGTGCACATGTTGGTTCTGTTAATCTTTTTCGCCAGGGCAGATTTAGCGTTTAGAAAGATTCCCCATCTATGAAACAATTTTCACTTTAATTTTAGTAAAACTAAGGTAGGCTTGGTATGCAAATCTGGGGTAACATGAGCAATGCGAATAAGGGTTATCAAGATGTAGAATGAAGTTCTATCTAAACATTAAGGTTGGGATGTATCGTTGAATAGAGATACCTGTAATATTCCGAAGATTGTCAGATTGTTGTATGTCACATGATTTTGAGAGTCGCAAAATAGTAGCTTCATCTCAATATATTTGTTGTGATAACAACCGTTTAATACTAGCATATGTTCCTTTTTAATTCTTGACATGGATGTTACAATGTGACAATTTTAGATATTATAAGTTAAAAATCATCCGACTCGACCTGTGCTGACCTTCTCCTAAGTTCTATGCTTGCGATCAGCTGAAATTTTATTACTGCATTTGTCTTTATTAAAATAGTTGTTCAAATCTCAATAAGTACCAGTTTAAAGCCTTACACATTCATCGGCTCATTGATATTTGGTTTTACCAAGATGCCTAATAATAAAAGCGCATCTTTAACATAAGTGATCCTACGTGAACTCAATTTTGTATTGACAATCCATGACCGCCTAATTTCTTAATGTTTTTCAGAAAACGGTATAATTTGATTACCTATAAAACCCAACAAATAAAAGGAGTCATTCCCTTGGAAACCATCGCTTTGACGATTGATGGTAAAAAAATCAACTGTCACGCCGACATGAGCATTTTTGATGCTGCTCGGCAAAACGGGATAAAAATTCCTAATTTATGTTACCACCCGGAGTTAAAGCCGTATGGTGCGTGCAGAATGTGTTTAGTGCAAGATGAAAAAACAGGACGTCTCATGGCCGCCTGTGTGACCCCGGCTGCCGCCGGTATGAAGATTCAAACCGCTACCCCACGCATTATCAGGCATCGCCGAAATATTGTACGCCTGATGATTGCCGAGCACCCGGAGTCCTGTATTGTCTGCGCCAAGGGAAACAGGTGCCAATTGCGCCAGGCAGCAGCCAATTTGGGGATTGGCGAAACCGACCTCTACCCCATGCCCAACCATAAACCCTTTGAAGAGGCCAACCCCTTCATGATCCGGGACCTTAGCAAGTGCATCCTCTGCGGCAAGTGTATCCGCGCGGATCACGAACTGGTAGAGATTGGCGCCATTGACTACAATATGCGCGGCTTTCCCTCCCGGCCGGCCACCGCTCATGAACGGGGTCTTGAAGATTCGACCTGTACTTTCTGTGGTACCTGCCTCAGCCTTTGCCCCACCGGAGCCTTGTCCGCCAAAAACATGCAATTCGTGGGAAGCCCTGCCAAGGAAAAAGATTCCATTTGTGGCTTTTGTGGCGTAGGCTGTCGCCTGTCCATTGGAAGCAGTGAAAATCGCATTGTCGAGGTCAACCCGACCCACTATTCAGAAAGTGTCAATGGTGCCACCCTCTGCGTCCGGGGGCACTTTGCTCATGATTATTTAAATTCATCCCATCGCCTGATCAGCCCCTTGATGAGTAAAGCAAAGGAAGAGCGACAGGAATTGATTCCGATTTCATGGGATGAGGCTTTGGATCTGGTGGCCGCCCGCCTAAAGGAAATCAAAAGCAGGTATGGCCCCCAAAGCATCGGTTTCATGGGATCTTCTAAATGTACCATCGAAGAAAATTATCTCTTACAGAAGTTAGCCCGGGTTTGCATGGGCACCAACAATGTGGACAACGGCGGTCATGTCTACGGACAGTATCAAATCCGAATTCTTGATGAGAAGACAGAAGGTGGATATCGCCTGGCTCGCTTGGCCGACCTCAAACAAGCGGATGTCATTTTTATGTTGGGCGCCGATCCCAGCCATTCGGTGCCGGTCATGGCTTACTATCTCAAAAGGGCGGCCCGCAAAGGGATTCCAATGATCGTTGCAGACCCGCGCCGGACAGAGCTGGCTAATTTTGCACGCATATGGCTGCCGGTGAACCCCGAAGGCGATCTGCCAATGCTCAATGGCCTATCCGCCTTGCTTATGGAGAAGGGCTCTGCCGATCAGACCTTCATCGATCGCTGCACTGATGGATTTTCTGCTTTCAAGCAGGAGTTGGCCGGGGTCAAATTAGATGACATCAGCCAGCAGACCGGGTTGGAACCAGCGACCCTGAAATCGGCAGTTGACCTGCTCAGTGGGAAAAAAATCGCCTTTGTCATCGGGCATGGCATTCTTCAACGCAAGTGTGCGCATAAAACATTGACTGCCATTCTTAATCTTTCCCTGATGAGCGGTAGCCTCGGCAGCGGTCGAGGGAGTATCTTCATGGTCTCCAAAGAAAACAACCAGCAGGGCGCCATGGATATGGGCGCCGCTCCTGATCTGCTACCCGGTCGTCAACCCGTTGATAATGGTGGTTTCAGAGAAATTTGGGAGCAGAACTGGCAAACAAAGCTCGCCCCTGATGTCGGCTTTAATATGTCGGAAATGATTGGGGCCGCTGAAGATGGAACCCTGAAAGCGCTCTATATCATGGGTGAGAACCCTTTGTCCGCCCTGCCACAACGGGAAAAGGTCAAACAGGTCCTGAAAAAGCTGGATTTTATGGTGGTTCAGGATATTCTTAAAAGTGAAACAACGGCCATGGCCCATGTTGTCTTGGCTGGGGCAGCCATGGTAGAAAAAGAGGGGGCCTTTACCAATCTTGAGGGCAGGATTCAATCCTTTTACCCGGTTGTTTCCCCGCCCGGAAAAGCCATGGCCGATTGGAAAATACTCGACCAGCTCTATGCAAGATTCGGCAGCACCGAGCCCTATGATGCGATAGGTAATTTAAGGAATGAAATTCGGCAATTTATTCCCATGTACGCCGCCCTTAACGGCCATACCGAGGCCTGGATCAAGCCAACTGCCCAAAAGACTGCTTTCAACATCCAGGGTGCAGACCAACGAATCTCTTTTGGCCCGGTTTTTTCAGAGGAGTTAACCCCACCTGAGAAAAATTACCCCTACACGGCCATCGTGGGTACCCGCCGATACCAGTTGGGAAGCGGCACACGAACGCGGGCATCCGGGCGAATTCAAGATTTTGTGTCCGCCGGCCAATTGGAGATCTCGCCTGCAGATGCGGCTGTCCTTGATCTTAACGAAGGGAATACTGCTGTCGTTCGATCTCCGTGGGGGGAGATAAGGCGACAGCTGCGCATCACATCTGATTTGAAACAGGGTCACATTTTCGTCCCCACCGGTACCAATGGCAATGATGCCATGGAGCTTTTCGAACTTGCTGGTGGGACCGGATGGAAGAGCTGTGCGGTCCAAGTAGAAAAAGCATAAAAAGGATACCATATGCAAACACCAAAGATTGATCTCGGCCAACTCGGCCCGATCATTGAAAAGCACCAAACAGGCAGATGGGCACTGATTCCACTGCTCCAGGAAGTGCAGGAGACTTATGGTTACGTTCCCCCCCAAACCATTGAGCCCATCGCAGCGGCCTTGAACCTGTTCCCCTCACAAGTCCAGGGTGTCATTACTTTCTATGCCGGATTTTCTTTGAAACCCAAGGGCAAATATGTCTGCAAGGTCTGCCGGGGGACGGCCTGCCATGTTAAGGGCAGCCGCAGTATTCTACGGTTGATGCAAAAAGAGCTCAATCTCCAAGAGGGCGAGACCAGTCCGGACTACCAGTTTACCTTGGAAACCGTCGCCTGTTTAGGGGCCTGTTTCCTGGCCCCCACGATGATGATCAACCGAGATTATTTCGGCAAAATCTCGCCGAGCAAGGTAACGAGTGTGTTGGGAGAATATCATAAGAAGTAAACATGGGAGAAAAATGGACAAGCTTTCATCCATAGGGCAGTTGGAATGGCTTCGCAACAACATACTATCCCGCCGGGGCGAGCATGATTTCGAAGTTCACGTGTGCATGACCGGTTGCCGCGCATATGGTGCCGCTGGTGTGTTGGAGGCGTTGAACGAGGAAGTCAAAAGCCAAGGTATAGATAAACAGGTGGAAGTCCGTTCCACCGGGTGCCATGGGTTTTGCGCCAAGGCCCCGGTCATTGCCATCGAGCCCCTGGGGGTCCAGTACCAGGAGGTGGCCCCGGATGACGCCGTGGAGATTGTGGCCAAGACACTCAAGCAGAACCAACTCATCGAACGTCTGGCCTATCGCTCCCCCCAATCTTTGCAGCCCATCTTCTATCGGGACCAGATTCCGTTTTATGCTAAGCAGGAGCGACGGGTGCTGGCCAATTGTGGCCGCATCGATCCCACCAATATCGAGCACTATATTGCCGCTGGCGGGTATCATGCCCTGGTCAAGGCCATGTCAAAAATGAAGCCGGAACATGTAATCGACGAAGTATTCACCGCCAAACTCAGGGGACGCGGTGGCGCCGGTTTTCCCACCGGCCTCAAATGGAGATTTGCCCGCCAAGCAGAAGGTGATCCCAAATACATCGTGTGCAACGCCGATGAAGGCGATCCCGGTGCCTTCATGGATCGGGCCATTCTGGAAGGTGACCCGCATGCCGTGGTTGAAGGCATGCTCATCGGCGCTTATGCCATGGGCAGCGAGTACGGTTTCATCTATGTCCGTGAGGAGTATCCCATCGCCATTGACCATCTCAATCTGGCCATTGAACAGGCCAATGAACTGGGGCTGCTGGGAGAAAATATACTCGGACTTGGTTTTAACTTTGATCTCTCCTTGAGATTGGGGGCCGGTGCCTTCGTCTGCGGTGAGGAGACTGCCCTGATGGCCTCCATAGAGGGCCAGCGCGGCATGCCGCGCGCACGGCCGCCATTTCCAGCCCAGGCGGGGATAGACGGCAAACCCACCAATATCAACAATGTTGAAACCTGGGCTAATGTGCCGCTGATTATCAAAAACGGTGCCACTTGGTACAGTGAGGTGGGTACTGAAGACAGCAAGGGCACCAAGATTTTCTCTCTGGCCGGCAAAGTTAATAACACCGGTCTGGTGGAGGTGCCCCTGGGTGTCACGGTCAAGGATGTGATCTACGATATCGGCGGCGGTATTCCCCAGGGACGGGCCTTTAAAGCCGTTCAGATGGGTGGTCCAGCCGGCGGCTGTGTACCGGCCCAATTTCTGAATTTGACCATTGACTATGAATCGGTGCAGCGCGTGGGCGCCATCATGGGCTCGGGCGGCATGGTGGTAATGGATGAGAATAACTGCATGGTGGAAATCGCCCGCTTTTTCCTCAATTTTACCCAATCCGAATCTTGCGGCAAATGCGCGCCCTGCCGCCTTGGGACGACCCAACTTCTGGAAATTTTAACTCGCATTACCCATGGCCAAGGCCGACTGGAGGATATCGATACCATACGGGAGTTGGGTGAGACCCTCAGCGAAGCATCCCTGTGCGGCCTGGGACAGGCCTGCTCCAAGCCGGCCCTGTCAACCTTGAAATACTTCCTCAGGGAATACGAAGACCATATCCGCGAACACCGCTGTGCCGGAGCGGTTTGCGATTCAATGGTCATCTCGGCCTGCCAGCATGCCTGCCCGGCCGGAATCGACGTTCCTAATTATGTGGCCGCCGTTGCCGATGGGGATTATGAGAAATCAGTGACTATCATACGCGAACGCAATCCCTTCCCAGCGGTCTGCGGTCGCATCTGTATCCACCCCTGTGAATATAAATGCCGTCGCGGGGAGCTGGACCAGTCCGTGGCCATCCGGGCGATTAAACGTTTGGCAGCCGACTGGTATTTCAAAAACATCGGTCCGCAGAGGGAGCCCTTTGCGGTCACCCGCAAAGAAAAAGTCGCTATTGTGGGAGCCGGGCCGGCCGGACTCACCTGCGGCTACTTTCTGGCCAAAATGGGGTATCAGACCACGGTGTTCGAATCCCAGTCCATAGCCGGCGGCATGTTGGGCATTGCCGTGCCTGAGTTCCGGCTACCGCAGGAAGTGATCGAACAAGAGATCCAATACATTAAAAATTGCGGTGTTGAAATCCGCTATAACTCACCCATCGATGCCAAACATACATTCAATGACCTGTTGGACGAAGGCTATAGTGCCGTGTTTATCGCCGCAGGTGCCCAGGCCAGTAAACGCATCGGCATTCCCGGCGAGGAAGAGGGGCTGCAAGGTCTCTATTACGGCCTGGAATATTTAAACCAGGTGCGCACGGGCAAAGAAGTCGCTCTCAGCGGTAAAACTGTCATCATCGGCGGGGGCAATGTAGCCGTGGATGTGGCCCGTACCGCCCTCAGGGCCGGCGCCCGGGATGCCCACCTTTTCTGCCTGGAGCCGCGGGATGAGATGCCGGCTTGGGAAAAGGATGTGGGCGAGGCTATCGAGGAAGGCGTGGTAATTAACAGCGAGGCCTCACCCAGCAAAATTACTCACAAGGACGGCCAAGTTACCGGCATTGAATTCACCCATTGTGTCTGCGTTTTTGACGACGAGGGCTGCTTCAATCCCACCTGCGATATGGATGACACCCGTTTTGTGGATGCCGACAACATCATCATCTCCATTGGCCAGGCAGCGGACATGTCATTTCTGGATGACGACAGCCGCCTGGAGCGAGAACTGTGGGGCAGCCTGCTCGTGGACACCAACACCCTGGCCACCAATGTGCCAGGGGTGTTCGCCGGAGGAGACTTTACCACCGGTCCCACTTTTGTCATCCGCGCCATTGCTTCGGGCCGCCGTGCAGCCCTGGCTATTAATAAATACTTCTCAGGCGACGATACACCGGTATATATCCCCGATGAAAAATCGACCCGGCATACAGAGACCGGCCTGGCCTTGGATGAAGAAAGCACGGAAGACAAACCACGGGTCCAAGCGGCGTTCGAAGATCCCAAACATAGGATCAAAGATTTCAGGGAGGTCGAAAAAGGATTTACCATCGAAGAGGGCTGCCGCGAGGCGGTTCGCTGTCTGCGATGTGACCTGGAAGAAAAGGAGTAGAGGGAATGATTCGATCGATTACACAAAAAAAACAAGAAGCGGATATCGATCGCCTGCTCGAAGGGCTGAACCGGATATTCATCGTGGGTTGCGGCACCTGCGTCACCCTTACGCGCACAGGCGGCGATCCCGAGGTGCGCGCCATGAAGGAAGCATTGACCCAAAAAGGTAAGCTGGTGACGGGTCATACCGTGGTGCCGGTGGCCTGCGACAATCTTACCCGGGAGTTTTTTGCTGACTTTGCGGGGCCCATCGAACAGGCCGATGGCCTGTTGGTTATGACCTGTGCATTCGGTGTGCAAACCATCGCCAGACAGATGAAAAAGATGGTGGTGCCGGCCCTGGATACCCTCTTCATTGGCAAGGAGACCGCCTTTGGCACCTTTGATGAGATCTGTACCCAATGCGGCACCTGCGTCATCGGCGAGACCGGCGGCATCTGTCCGGTAACTAATTGCCACAAAGGTTTGGTCAACGGCCCTTGCGGTGGCACAAACCATGGCAAGTGTGAGATCGATGTCGAAAAAGACTGTGTCTGGACTCTCATTTATAACCGGCTCAATGACTTAGGCCGGCTGGATAGCATGCGAAAGTACCAGAAGCCTCGAAATCACCTTGGCGAGCCCAAACCCGGCAAGCTTAAGCTGGCAAAGGAGTAATCATCATGCCAACCCCATTTAAAGAAGCCCTGGAATCCGGCAAATTTGTTGTTACCAGCGAAGTGGCTCCGCCAAAGGGGACCAACCTGGATAAATTCAAGCACCATGTCGAATTGCTCAGGGACAAGGTGGATGCCATGAACGTGACCGATAACCAGAGTTCGGTCATGCGGTTCCCATCCATCGGCGGATGTCTGCTGGTCAAGGAGCTGGGCGGCGAAGCCATCCTCCAGATGACCTGCCGGGACCGCAACCGTTTGGCACTTCAGGCAGATCTGCTGTTTGCCAATTACCAGGACATCGACAATGTGCTCTGCCTCACCGGTGACTCCATCATACTGGGTGATCACAAGGAAGCTAAAAGCGTTTTTGATATGGACTCCAGTCAATTGTTGGAAACCGTGAGAATCATGGAAAATGGCAAAGATCTGGGCGGCAATGATCTGGATGGCGAGATTTCCTTTTGCGCCGGCGCCATCGTCACACCCGAAGCCGATCCCATTGAACCCCAGTTGATTAAATTCGAGAAAAAAATCGATGCCGGGGCCGAGTTCATCCAAACCCAGGCAGTCTACGATTTAGATAAATTTAAGGAGTTTATGGAATACGCTCGGCAATTCAAAATTAAGATTTTAGCGGGCATAATCCTGCTCACATCCGCACCCATGGCGCGCTTTATGAATAAGAACATAGCCGGCGTTAGTGTCCCCCAGAACTTGATCGATGAAATGGCCGCAGTCCCTAAAGGGCAAACGCTGGATAAGGGCATTGAGATTGCTGGTCGCATGATCAAGCGAATTCATGATCAGAAAATATGTGATGGTGTGCATATTATGGCTATAGGTAAAGAGGACAAAGTGCCGGATATTATGAATGCAGCAGAATTGATTTGATTTCAGCTCAATTGCTGGCAATATCAAATAGGAAATCTTCCCGAATGGTATAACCAGCAACCGAAAACTACCTTTCGCTAAATTTTTATTACATCATATATCAGCTAAATATTGCTGTAACAGTTAAAATACGGTGGCTTGATTCGTTAATCCAAAGGTCCGTATGTTAATAACCTGCCTATATTTCATGAATCGTGCCGGATAGTCTTTTCACCCTGTTTGCGAATCCGTTCAATCTCGGTGCTACCAAAATATTCAAATTGGTCGTGATAATCTGTGTACATTTCATGCTTTCTCATTAAAATCATTGGTATTGGGTTTGGGACGACCGTCTGTATAACGTATTTCAAGCGGCTGGCAGCACCTCGTCCAATCCCGCCCGTATGGCATCCACCGCCAGTTCCATTTCTTTCTTGGTAATGATAAATGGGGGAGCCACCAACAGAGCATCGCCATCGGTACCTGCCAGACCGATCGACTTGTAAACAATTACCTTACGATTGAAAATCGCCTGCCAGACTGCTTCGGTAATTTTACGCGAGCGTGCAAAGGGTTTGAGGGTTGTTTTTTCAGATACCAACTCGATTCCCCATAAAAAGCCGATGCCACGGATATGACCTACATTCGGGTGGTCTGCCAAGCGTTCTTTCAGCAATTTGCCTAAAATGGGCCCCAACTTGGCCACCCGCCGTACCAATTTCTCTTTCTCCAGAATATCCAACACTGCCAATCCAGCGGCAGCCGTTACAGGATGATGGGAAAAGGTACCGCCATGAACGAAGACACCCAATTTTTCACGGATCATATCGAAATGGCTGTTTTGTACACCCACGGCACCCAAGGGCAGGGCGCCGCCTGATATTCCTTTACCGATAGTCATAATATCGGGGGTCACTTGATAATGCTCACAGGCAAAATAGCGACCCGTGCGTCCCATACCGCACATTACTTCGTCTAATATGAGCAAAACCTCATATTTGTCGCAGATATTCCGAATGATACCAAAATATTCGTGAGGAGGCGGATAGGCTGCCAGTGTACCACCACTGACGGTTTCGGCCAAAAAGGCCGTAACAGTTTCCGGGCCAAGATTATGCAGCTCATCTTCCAAGGCCCACGCACAACGCAATTCACAAGCTGGGTGGCTAAGACCGTAATGACAACGTAGACAATAGGGGGGCGGGATATGGGATACGTTCGACAACATGGGCGCATAGGGCTGGCGAAATACGGTACGGCCCATGGCGGAAAGGGCTCCCAAGGTTAGACCATGATAAGACTTCCAACGTGCAATCAGATGGAACCGTTCCGTACGCCCATATGCCAGCTGGATTTGACGTGCCATTTTTATGGCTGTTTCTATTGCTTCGGAGCCGCTGGAAACAAAATAAAAGCGACCCATACCAGGAGGTGCCTTGGCGGTCAGTTTTTGAGCCAGTTTTTCGACTACCGGGTTGGTCCACATGGTTGGGTGGGCGTAATAGTAATCGTGAAGCTGTTTTTCAACGGCCCGGGCAATCTCCCGGCGCCCATGGCCCACATTTACCACGACCGCGCCACCGCTGGCATCCAAATAGCGCTGACCGGTATTATCTTCGATCCAGACCCCATCGGCTTTGGCTACCATGGGCAAAGGAACATCTAACGTACGGGGAAATACATTTCCGGGAATCGGTTCCATTTCACTATCACTCCATTTTCACTATCAAGCTTTGGTGTTTCAGATCAGAATTATGACAACTGGTATTACTTAGGTACGACGCTGCAACTCATTCACATGCCTTTGGAGCATGTCATAAGCGCTATCCACAAATTTATTACCGGCAGAATTATAAATCTCGACAACTGGTTTTTGACCTGTTTCCGGGCGCAACATATTGGATCGAGCAAGAATATTTATTAAATGACGAATAGTGCCGGTATTTCCATCTGCAATCTTTATGTGTGTGCCGACCACCTCTTTGACAGAGGCCTCTAAAAACCCGAAATGGGTACATCCCAGCACCACCGAACTGATTGTGTTGCTGTCCAATGGTCTAAAGTATTTGGCGATGGCATCTTCCATTTCTGTTCCAGCGATCACACCGGCCTCAACCAAAGTAATCACGTCACGACAGGCCAGCTTGACAATTTCTCTGCCGCGGTTCACCCGTTTGATAAGCTGCTTGAGGTTTTGGCTTTTTAGCATCATGCCCGTAGCCATGATCACGATCTGCCCCGGAAGGTTCCAATCTGCTGCTACTTTAATTGCTGGCTCCATTCCCAAAATAGGAATTTTAACTTGCTGGCGCATTTCCGACAAGGCCACCGCCGTAGCTGTATTGCAAGCCACCACGATCGCCTTTACGCCCTTTTGTGCCAAAAAATCACAGGCCGCCAGACAGAGCTTGCGAACTTCGGATTTTTGCATCAACGAATAAGGCGGCACACCCGAGTCTCCGAAATAGATCAGTTTCTCAAAAGGTAACATAAAGGCTGCCTGTCCTAAGGTACTCACACCGCCTTGACCCGAGTCAAAGATACCGATGGGGGCCTTACTATCTAATGTCATTTCATCATACCACTCGTTTTTAGTCTAAGAGAGGGTCCGTCTGCGTCTTACCAAAAAGACGGGACACTCGGCCCGTCGCGAAACCTTGGTCGCCACGCCACCCATGAAAATCTCCTCTAAAGCGGTTTGCCCTTTGGCGCCCATAACGATGAAATCAACCTGTTTTTCTTTGGCTGTTTTAACGATCTGGTCGTACGGCACCCCGAAACGAACCAGTATGCGCACATTAAGTTTGTGATCGAAGGTGGTGCCTTGATCGAGCTCTTTCTGCACTGCTTTCTTCACCTCGGCTGTGATTTCCTCATGTGATAGCTTTGAGTAATAATCGTCACCGACTTGATCATAGGAGTACGGCATGGGCTGCATGGTGCGCGAATCGACTACATGCAGCACCAAGATATCCAGATTCAAGGCGTCACCAAAGGTTAAAGCGTATTCGAAAATGATTTGTGAACGCTCCGAGGTGTCGATGGGGACTAATATTTTACTGAATTTTTTCATGATGGTGTCCTTTGGAAAGAAAATTGGATAGAGATAGTATCCCATATCCAGCGCAGGATCGAAACACGCATGGAATCGAGCTGAACGAGCGTACCCGCTTTAAGTTTTTCCACATGGATTGGTCTTTCAGCAACAGTCAAACGGGTCTGGTTGATTGGTACTATAAAAAAACGGATTGGCCCCACCGGGTCCAATTCTTCATCCACAACGATCCAGCCATTTTTCAGCTGTGTCCTTCCAATAGCGGTATTGGGCAACCCTGTTCCAGCTGATTCCATTCTTGTTTGAAGCGCCAGAAAACCACCTTGGGCATCGATTCTGAAACAACCTTCGACGGTAATCAATTCCACTGAATGGCGGTAGGTAAGACATATCCGATCGGTGTTTACGACCTGCTCAATAGCCAGCAATTGATCGCCTGTCTTAGGTAATGTAACCCGAACCACCGAGACAGGCCAGGACGACAAAAAGATCAATATGATAATTATACTCGCGGACGCATAAAAAAGATATCGTCGCATATTTCAGGTAACCGCCATGTCCAACCGAGCGACATGTGATTTACGGGTACGTTGCCACAAATAAAGCGCTACCAAAATACTTATTGCTACACCATTAGCCAAATGCTGATTAATATGGAGACCGCCAAAACTAATGTTGGAAGGGTTGACCAAAACAAAAGCCAGTATCAGGAAAAGAAACCGCTCCCAGATATAGGTTTTCACCACCCAGTGTCCTTGAATAAAGGCAGACCAGCAGAACATCCCGATAATGCAGATGGGTATGATATAACAAAGTTCCGTCCAATTGGTATCGATCATTAAAAGCTTGGGATTGTAGATAAACATAAATGGCAGCGTAAAAGCCGCAAGATCGAGCCGAAACGATTTCCAACCGGTTTTGATGGGATCCGACCCGGCAATACCGGCGGCGGCATAGGCGCATAATCCCACCGGGGGCGTGTCGTCAGCCACAATACCGTAATAAAATACGAAAAGGTGGATGGCGATAATGGGAATACCCAGTCCCCCATCCTGGCTCAAGGTCAATATTGCCGGAGCCGTCATGGCCGCCATGACAATGTAGGTGGCTGTGGTGGGGAGACCCATACCCAGGATGATACAAGCGAACACTGAATAAATCAGGGTCAGAAAAAGATTGCCTCCTGCCAGATAGGTGATGAAATTAGCCATTTTAAGACCCAGGCCCGTCAGGGTGACCACCCCGATAATGATTCCACAGCAGGCGCAGGCTGCGGCCACACCGGCCATGTTGCGGGCTCCGGCTTCCAGGGTGCCAAGCAATTCCTTTTTGAGTTGGCGTGTAAAAAAGCCTTGGGGCTGGGCGGCATACTGATGATAAACAACATCGTTACTTTTCTCACCGCCGGCCAGGCGACGTGGATAGAGATAATACTTTCGTACAATAAGACTGACCACTGCCACAATGATGCCGGCCAAGATGGCCCAGGCCGCCGAGGTTGTTGGCGTTAGAAACATGATTAACAACAGATAGATCAAAACCACGAGGGCGATTAGATGATGCAGCCCGGAAGTAATGGTAAGCCATAACTGCGGGGTTTCTTCCTTCAAGTCTTTCTCTATTGCCAATTGGGCGAGGTCCTTTAGCACATCCTGGCCGAAGATGGCTCCGGTTGGATTGTTGGGTGTGTTGATGGCCATAAGGCGGGTTTTATCGGTAATGTGAGATTCAAAAAGTTCCACAGTGGGAGAAAAATCATTTTCCTCGGGTAGCGGCACATCTATCGGAGTAGCGCCGGCCATAAAGGTGCAGCGCGTATAACAGGGGAAAGCCGGGCTTGGAATAAGAACTTCTTCACCGGGGTTCAGCAGGGCCAGCATACACATGAGTATGCCCTCGGTAACACCTACAGTGACAATAATTTCATCAGCTGGGTCATAGTCGAGCCCATTATCGATCTTAAATTTTTTCGATATGGCATTACGTAGTTCCGGGATGCCATAATTGGAGGTGTAATGGACCTTGCCCTCTGTAAGGGCTTTGGCGGCTTCAGTTTTGATATGTTCCGGTGTGTCGAAATCGGGTCGCCCCAATTCCAGATGGATGATGTCTTCTCCGGCGGCCTCTTTTTTACTGGCCGCTTCGAATATTTTACGGATCGGTGTAAAAGGAATGTTTTCCATACGGTCGGCAGATTTAATCAAAAGTTTCTCCTTAATGGCTCGCATTCAGCTAACCCGAATAGGTCATCGTTGGTTAAACACGATGCTTCACAAATTCCAACAGCTCATCGAGACCCCGAGCTACCTCCACACCAGCGGATTTCAAATGACTGATTTTAGAATCGGCGGTACCAAAATCGTCTTTAATAATGGCTCCGGCGTGACCCATCTTCTTGCCGGACGGCGCAGTGGCACCAGCGATATAGGCTACTACTGTTTTGGGATATTTGCTTTCTTTTATATAACGGGCAGCAATCTCTTCACCTGCTCCGCCGATTTCTCCGATCATCACCACGATATCGGTATCTTGGTCATCACGAAACAATTTCAATACGTCGATAAAATTGGTGGTTTTTGACATGTCACCCCCAATACACACACAGGTGGACTGACCGATATCGTGATAACTCAAGCTGGAGGCCAATTCGTGTGTCAGGGTTCCGCTGCGTGATATGACCCCGACAGGTCCCTGGCTGAAAATCGATGCAGGCGAAACACTTAGTTTGCATTTACCAGGACTGGTGACGCCAACGGTATTTGGCCCGATGACGTACAACCCGGCCTTTTCGGCCAGGCTGCGAATAACAAGTGCATCATGTAAAGGGACATGCTCGGTGATGATAACAATCAATGGAATACGGCTATCGATGGCTTCCACGGCAGCATTTAACACACCAGCCGGCGGGATCATGATCATCGTCGCATCCACATGCTTGGTCGTCACTACCTCTGCCACGGTGTCATATACCGGAATATCGTCAACGTTCTGACCACCCTTTCCAGGACTGACGCCACCTACCACCCGAACGCCGTAGTCCAACAGTTTGGGCAAGTGGTAGCGTCCCTGACGACCGGTGGCACCTTGCAGAATGATTTGACTGTCTTGATCAATTAGAATTGCCACGAACCGCCTCCATTGAATCCTTTAGCTCCTGCATGAGCAGGTGGATACCCTCTCCGGTCGTACCGTATTTTATCACCGGTATGTTACGTTCGGCCATCATTGCCCAGCCCTTCTCCTGGGAGTGGCCACGCATCTTGACCACGATAGCCTGCCGGGGCCGTAATGCATCGACGACCTTAGAAATTCCCTCGCCAATTTCCCCGCAATTATTCATGCCGCCGTAGGCGTTGACGAAAACCCCCTCTACCCCCGGTGTTTTGAGGACAATCTCCAGTGCCGCTGCAGTCTTGGCAGGGGTGGCGTGGCCCAAATCCAAAAAGTTGGCCGGAATCCCACCGTGGTGATAGACCGCATCCATGGTGGCCATACCCAGACCGGCGCCACCGCAGATCAAACCGATATTTCCGGTTTCATTCAATCTTACATAGCTGACACCAGCGACCTGGGCTTCTCGTTCCAAAGGGTGGCCCACATGGTCGGGCCGTTTTAAAGCCTTTATTTCCTGCTGCCGGTAGACGGCCGAATCGTCGATTTCGATTTTGGCATCGACAGCGTAGATATCGCCGTTTTCCAAAACCACCAGTGGATTAATTTCGGCCGTGACAGCTTCGTAGGTAAAATAACACGCCATCAATTGTTCTAGAACTTTGGCAACTTTGATCATGACAGGTCCTGTCAGTCCGGCTTGCTTGGCCAGGGCCATCAACTGATGCGGTCGATAGGTCTGCACCGGATCGAGGATCTGCTTTGCCAGGGCAAGCGGATTTTCAGCTGCCACCAATTCGATCTCGACACCGCCCTGAACCGATATCATCAACACAGGCAGGGCACTTTTGGGATCAAATGTGATTCCTGCGTACAACTCGCGATCAATAGACAACCGCTCTTCGATGAGTAGCTGCTGCACGCGTTCATCACCCAGGCTTAGACCGAATAACTTTGCAGTGAACAAGTCGAGTTCAGTCTTATTGGCAGCGAACTTGATTCCGCCGGCTTTGCCCCGTCCACCCCTCAGAACCTGGCATTTTGCAACGACCGGAAAGCCTATCTCAATTGCTGCTTCGTCAACAGCCTCGGGACTAGTGACCACGATGCCACGGGGGACGGGAATACCAATTTTGGCAAACAATACTTTGCCTTCGTGTTCATAAAGATTCATTTGGTGCTCGCCTTTTCTTCACAATAATTAAGGGCCACCTCCAGAGCCTTCAGGTTGATGGCCTGAATTTTGGATGGCAAGTGTTCCGTAATGGTCGAGCGCAGAGCATCGACAGAAATCAGACCTGTTGTTTTTACAATCGCAGCCAGCATCAACGTATTGGCAGTCATCTTGTTGCCGCAATGTTGGTCGGCCAATTGAGTGGCCGGAATACAGTAAATGTACTTAATATTTTGGGGCAGATTATTAACCAGGGAGTCGTCAATGAATATGTGGGCTTTTTGCGGGTCGACATCACCGATATATTTATCCAGCGCTTCCTGTGACATGGCCGCAAAAATATCAGGATTCAAACATTTGGTATAATCTATAAGTTGGTCGGAAATTACCACTGCGGCCTGGCAGGCCCCGCCACGCGCTTCTGGTCCATAGCTTTGGGTTTGGGCGATTTCGCGATCTTCGTAATAACCGGCCGCATTGGCCAGCATAACAGACATGAGTATAATCCCTTGACCGCCGAATCCAGCCAATTTTATTTCTGTGCGCATTTTTCATCCTCCTCGACGGTAATGGCAAAATCAGGGCACATCCTTTCGCATATGCCGCACTGAGAACACTTTGCAGCATCCTTGGCATGGGGTATGGCATAGCCCTTGCTATTGCGTTGAGTCGATAATTCCAGCACTTCCTTGCTGCAATAATGAACGCATAGAGCACATCCTTTACAATATGTTTCATCAACAGTTATTTTAGACATAATCGTATCCAAGTTATTTTTTCAATCGTACTTCTAGGGTCATAGTCCTTAGTTAGAAAGCCAGAGCCTGATTCAGGCGGTCGGCCTAACACACCGCCTTGGCGGCAATCCGGCTGTAGCTGCAGGCGAATTCGAGGGCCTCTTGGTTCTTTAACAAATTGCCGATAACAAATTTACCTTGCAGATCTTCCGGATCAGTCTTTTGTGCCTTTTTTAGACCAATGGTTTGACTTTTGAGTTTATCCAGCAATTGGACCGGGTCGGCAATACCATGAGATAAACGGCCTGCCTGGGTGGGGCATTGGGATAAGGCTTCCACCAGAGCAAAACCTTCATGTTCTATGGCGCCTGTGATGGCCTTGTGCAGTTGTACCGGATGGGCCGTAGTCCAGCGGGATATGTAGCTGGCACCAGCTGCCCGGGCCAATTCGGCGGCGTCAAATGGTGTCTCGGGATTGCCATAGACCGAGGTCTTGCTTTTAATTTCCTGGGGTGTGCAAGGCGAAACCTGCCCCCCGGTCATACCGTAAATCTGATTGTTGACTAATATCACGGTAACGTCCAGGTTACGTCGGGCAGCATGGATGAAATGGTTGCCGCCGATACCGAGGCAATCGCCGTCACCGCTGAAGACGATTACCTTGCGTTGGGGATTACTCATTTTCAATCCCGTGGCAAATGCCAGCGGTCGGCCGTGTAAGGTATGCATGACATCGGCCTTTACATAAACAGGTATCCAACCGGAACAACCGATACCTCCCACCAGGGCTACGTCTTTGATAATGCCCAACTCATCAATGGCCCTGATGGCAGCATTCAGCACCGTGCCGTTGCCGCAGCCGGAACACCATAAAAATGGCAGGGCTGATTGTCTTAAGTATTTCTCACCAATAGGATTCATGGGGTTATCCTTTTCTCAATTTCTGCAAGTATTTCCATGGGGGTATGCAAAAGCCCGCCTAATTTGGGGACGGATACGATCTGGGCCTGACCCGCGGCCACACGTTCCACCTCATGAACCACCTGGCCTATATTCAATTCAGGCACAATCAATGTGTGCGCTTTTCGGGCTAGCTCGGCCACCATTTTTTCAGGGAAAGGCCAAATGGTTTTAATTTGAATGTAGCCCACCCGCAAGCCTTTGGCTCTAGCATCGTTGACGGCTCGTAATGCCGGGCGTGCGGGACTACCGAAACATACCACAACCACCTCGGCGTCAGCCGTATCTTGGATGTGATAGTCGTAGAGTTCTTGGGCATTATCTGTGATTTTACGGCAAATGCGCCTGGTCAACTGGTCGCACACTTCAGGCAGATGGGCTGCTCGGTTACCGTCTTCCTTGTGTAGTTGGCCGTCAACCAGCAGATTATAACCCTCGTTAAAGGCGGGCATACCGTCCAAAAGACCGTCTGGCCCGGCTTTATAGGGTTGGTAATCTTCAGGTGCGGCTGTTGGGATTTGGCGCTTTACCGGTATCAAGTCTTCGGGAATGCGTACCTTTTCACGTGTATGCCCGATAATCTCATCCGACAATACAAAAACGGGGACCCGGAATTTCTGAGCCAATGCAAATGATTTATAGGTCATTTCAAATGCTTCCTGGCAGGATGACGGCATTAGGGCGATCGTTTGATAATCGCCATGGGATCCGTATCTGGCCTGCATAATATCCTGCTGACCCGGAGCGGTGGGCATGCCGGTGGAGGGTCCGCCACGCATAACGTTTATAACGACAATCGGCGCTTCAACAGTGGCTGCGTAGCCCACACCTTCCTGCATCAGGGTAATACCCGGTCCCGAAGACGCTGTACAGGCCAACATGCCACCAAATGCTGCCCCGATGGTGGCGCATACACTGGCGATTTCATCTTCCATTTGCAAAAAAACGCCTTCCTGGGCAGGCAGACGTGCGGCCATGACCTCAGCCACTTCCGTAGCAGGGGTAATGGGATAGCCGGCGAAAAATCGGCAGCCGGCTGCCAAAGCACCCTCTACCACGGCCTCATTACCCTGCATAATTTTAACTGCATTAGCATTATGGGTTGTCATGGTTAATTGTATCCTTTATTTAAACGTTGGCCAAAGGGCCATTGATCTATTTGAGATCATATTATCAACGCAACAGATAGGGTATTTCCACATATAAGGCATCTTTGGGACACTCTACCTCACAGGGCAAACAAAACCAGCAGGTACGGTATTGACCAAAGGGCACCCCACAGGAATGGCAACGCGAAGCCTGCTCCCGGGCGGTTTCTGTGTCCCAGGTCTGTTCGATTTCCTGAAAATCTCCGGGCCCATCGCATTCGTGTTCCCTAAGCGCCGCCCGGGCTATACTCGCCCCACGGCTTTCATCGATGCTAAAATCAGTGACAATGGGTCCGGCGTATCTGCGTCCATAGGTCAGATGGTCGCCCGATAAAAAACGATGAGCCGATTCGGCCGCACGGCGGCCTTGACCCATGGCCTCTACGGCCGAAAGCGGTCCGGTGACCACGTCTCCGGCCATGAAAATATGGGGATGACGGCATTGTAAAGTCAGGGGATCAACCGACACCTCGCCATGATTCACCAAGTCCAAATCTTCCATTAAATCCATGAACCGCTCCTGTCCGATGGCGACGATAACGGTATCGGCATCGAGTGATTTTAGTTCGCAATCGTCAAATTCCGGACTAAATCCACCGGTTTCGTCAAAAACTTTCAGGCATCGCTGAAATTCAACCCCGTTCAAAACGCCTTGCTTCTCATAAAACCGCACCGATCCCCAAGAGCATTCCAGATTGACACCATCGGCCAAGGCACTCTGCAGCTCGTTGGGATAGGCTGGAATTTCATCATAAGATTCCAGGCACACCATGCTGACTTTATGCGCCCCTAACCGTAAGGCCGTTTGGGCCGCGTCTACGGCAACATTACCGCCGCCGATAATGACCACTTCCTTGCCCACGACAGGTTTTGTATCGCTACGCGCTGCCCGCAGAAATGGCAACCCATAATATACCCCTTTCAAATTTTCACCAGAACCACCCAGCGTAACATGTCGGGGACAACCGCAGGCAATCACCATAGCGTCGAATTGGTCCTGTAGGATCTCCACGCTGATGTTCTGCCCCACACGGGTGCTGCATTGAAAATCGACATCCATACGATGTAACAACCCAAGATCTTTTTCAAGAATGTCATGGGGCAGACGAAATTCAGGGATCGCGTTGCGCAGCATCCCGCCGGCTGATGCTTCGGCTTCAAAGATTGTCACTGCATGCCCATGGCAGCGCAGATCGTGGGCCGCCATCATACCGGCCGGTCCGGAGCCAATGATCGCTACCTTTTTGGAACTGTCGGCCTGCATATCGGGCAGTGGAATTTCCTCTGCGGAAGCCTGGTCCACGAGGTAGCGCTTCAATGCCCGAATCGCTACCGCTTCTCCGTCAGTTTGACGACGCTGACATTCGGCCTCACAAGGTTGTGAGCAGATGCGGCTCAAGATACCGGCAAAGGGGAGCGTCTCCTGTAGCATGATTAGAGCTTCAGCTTCCTGACCACGGGCAATCAACTGTACATAGCCCTGGCAGTTGACACCCAGAGGGCATGCCCTGCGGCAGGGCGACAACTCCAGACGCAAGTTGTCCAGTATGCAGGTGTCTACACATATACCGCAAGCCGTACATTTATCTTTATCGATAACAATATTATCCGCAAGCCCTTCCAATAAATTAACTCTTCGCACGACTAATCTCCCAGTAATCTGATGATGTCTTTGTGGCTCACCCTTACATCCTCAGGTGAATCCCCCATGGTTAGGACCACATGTTTGAGCCATTCCCCATCATTCGATTCCGGATAATCGCTACGATAATGCCATGGCCCCCAGCGGCTCTCTTTGCGTTCGTTGGATGCCACTGCGCTCAAAGTGGCACATTGAATAATATTCTCGACCTCATAGGCCTTGAACAAATCGTGTATATCTCGAATGGCCACCATGGTCGAAAGTTCCTCACGGAAGCGATCCATCCACCACAGGGCCCTGTTTAGTTTGAATTCATTTTTGGGGGGGCGGATATAGTCGTTGATGATACGTCGTACTTTATATTCAAATTCCTCGATGGGAATGCGGTTGGCAGTTTGACCCAGACGGTTCTCCCTGTGGGTCATGAAATCGGCGATCTGCTCTTGGTCAGGTTCGGTGTGCTGTACTTTTTCTGCGTAGTTGCTGGCACATTCTGCCGATATCTCACCAAAAACAAATGCACCTGATAAATGGCCGCGCGCCACCAAGGAGGTATCACCTGCAGCATAAAGGCCGTCCACACGTGTTTCCGCTTTGTCATTTACCCGCACGCCCGTTAATCCGTGGCCCCCACATAAAAAGGTTTCCGTGGGCCACAGTTCGATTTCGCCTGAACGAAAATCGATGTCACGACCTTTGTAGAAACGTTCACAGGCCGGTCGCTCTGTAGTGAATAGTAATTCCTCTATTTCCCGGATTTTGGTTTCTGGCAAATGACTCATTTTGATCCGTAAGGGTCCTTTTTCTTCTAGATGATCTTGGAACATGGAACGGATCGAAGGATGATCCTTTTCGCGATGTTCGTCATTGGCCGTCAACAACCAGGCACCGCGGGTGAGGGTAATATAGAGGAGAGGAGCGTTGATGTCCTTGGCTATGTAATAAATTAAGGTATATTCGAAACCGCTCAATTCAGCCCCGGCTCGGTAGGCCAGGCAATAGCCGTCACCAGTGTTTCCGGGAAAATCATATACGCCGTATAGATTAAACGCTGGCGAATAGTGTAACGCCAATGTTTGCAAAATAGTAGTCCGCGC
>CAZWEO010000062.1:0-30178 GCA_964633115.1 uncultured Desulfobacterales bacterium | reverse complement strand
CGATAAGAAAATTCTTCCCAGCGTATAAACCTATCGGCTAAGGTAACGGCATTGCCTTTAAACCTGTGGAAATTGTAAAATACCTAACTCCGTTGTTTGGCGGCATCAAATGCCGACCTTGCTTTCATTTACGGACTTCCAAACATTAACTTCTTATAATACGCTGATTCACCGGTGTCCAGAATCTCCAGGATAATTCTTTCGGTAACACGGCCCACCCCCTTTAGGCTTTGCAGTTTGCCCCTCAGCTCTTGTAGAGGAGTCGTTTGCTGAGATATCGAATAAGCTGCATACCCGTAGGGAGATCTCCTACCGGACTGTTTCGCCAGGTAATCCAGGTGTTCCAAAATCACAATCACCAAATCGTCTACACTAAGGAAATCTTTATATAAAGCTGGTGGAATGCGGGTCGGCAATTGATAGCGTTTGGCAAGGCGATGAAAGCACTGATTGATGGAATTATAATAGTCCTTATGGGCGGATCCCCACTGATTACCAGCGTATAGAAATTCATATTGGGCCAGTAATTTTGGATAGTGACGCTTAAGATGTTTATTAAAATAGTCTCTTTGTCTACCGTCCTTAAGGGTCATACCGCTGAAAATTATAAAATCGAACCCTACCTCCTTGGCCTTTTTAACCGAATTTTCGATCAATTTAGGTCCATCAGTAATAAATGGGATCACCGGCATGAGAAACATGCCACAGGCAATCCCCGCTGCTTTAAACCGTTTGAGGGTTTTTAACCTTTCGGAGGGCGGCGGCACGCCGGGCTCTACAAAGCGACTGATCTTATCGTCCACAGAGGAGAAGCTGAAGCTGACCAGAGCACGCTTTTTTTCATTAATTTGTTTGAGGATATCAATATCCCGTTCCACCAGCGTTGATTTAGTTAAAATGTGGGTTGGAAAATTATAATGATGGATCAGTTCAAGTGCTTGGCGAGTCAAGGCATAACGCTTCTCGACGGCCTGATAGCTGTCGCCGACACCGCCACCCATCATCATGAAGCTGCGCTTGAGAGGTTTGCGTTTGCGCTTGGGATCGAGTTCCCGATTGAGGACATCGATGGCATTGACTTTTACGGTCACCTCTTCCCCGAATTCCCCGTCAACTTGGTATTTCTCCGCACGCCCATCGCAATAGATGCAATTATGGATGCAACCTCGGTATAGATTCATGCCATAATGCGAGATGAACCAGGAATCGATTTTTTTATGCTTCCGCAGAATCGATTTAGCCTGAATTTCCTTTATTTTCATATTTAAGCCGTGCGCGTGAAAGCTATAAATCCGGGTGTGGCCGGATAATCAGTACGTAATGCTGTTGGCTACTAAACATATTACCAGCTATAGCTCCAGCCTTATCCCAAATACCTCACTTGAATCCTTGAATCCTTAAGGAATAGGATTATCATGCAGAGCAATCGATAGTAAGACCATGTTAATTAGAAATTCAAACTGATTCTCGATAATAAACCCGCTTCTTATACCGATACTCATCTATCTTTAGCAAATCCATCACTCTTTTCGGTTCTTTTTTAATCAAGTTCCTACAGGCACGATAGGCAATCCAGTAAGCATTCTTGTCTTTGCTTTGAACCAACTCGTCTACTATAGTAAAAACCTTTTCGGGCAATCTCCGCGCTAAGTCACTCAGGTTGTTCCCCACGGCAGTTCTTGGATATGGCGCTTTTTTTCGGGGATATTGGCGTAGAGCTTATCCAGGAGGCTGGGGATATTGTCAACTGCTGCGCCCAGATCATCGCGCAAAAGTGGCTCGATAATGTCTTTTTGAGCCCGCCGCACCAATTTATTGTCCATTATTTGCATAATAAGATTTTGGGGACGCCCATGCAATTATGCGTTTTGGGATTCGATCAGCTTCAGTTTTTTCTCACGTATAAATCGCTCACCCCTGCCTAATGCCCGGCTAACGGCTGGCTGGCTCAAATCCAGTTTAAGCCCGACATCGGTTTCCGTCATTCCCAACTCACGGACAGCCCAATAGGCCAGAACACTTCGCCCCAGCACCCGCTGACGCTGCTTCCCAGGTAGCATTAATTCTTCGGGCTCAATATTAAACAGTTTTGAAACCCTTTTAACAACTGCACTAAAATCGAAGCCCTTTTCTTTTAGCCGATATCTATTTTCAAATTCTTCCGACGAGGCCTCAAGCACGCCTTTAACAAAATCACTATCTCCGAGTATGCGTTCATCGCTTTTAATATGCATATTCTTTTTTCGTAAAGACTTAACCGCATCCCATCCACCGGTGCTGCGAATCAACCCTCCCCCCATAAGCTCCGGCTTTCTACCTTGCTTCAATCCTTTTTTAACAAATACCTGATAATTTTTTCTGGCAACAATTCTTTTAGTTCCGAAAAACGATAAAACCTCATTTACAGATTGCCATTCCTTCTCTGAAGTACCGGCTAATGGGCTGTGGCCACTAAATAAATATTGATCAAGTTCTTTATGGGACAAAATAAGACCTGCACGTAATGGGTTTAAATGAATATAGCGTACAAGCTCCTTTAAATATGCATCTTCTTGGCACAATATCGATTTGTATCGATTTTGAAATAAATGACCTTGCCGTTGATGCCGTAGGTTGAAACTCACGGCGTAACCGGTGAGCAGGCGTCTCATGACCGTGGCAATGGGTGTAAGACCAGTTTTCAATAGAAGGTGAAAATGATTTGGCATCAAAGCCCAGGCATAACAGGGAGTCTCTGTTTCGGATAAAATCGTTCCGAGCCGATGGATAAAATTTTGTCGGTCATGATCATCTCGGAATATCCTGTGGCTTTCAATACCACGGCTTATAATGTGGTGAAGTGCACCGGGTGCATCGATTCTGGCTTTTCTTGGCATAAACTTTTTGTAACAAACTTGAACAAAAAAAGAAACGCATAATTGCATGGGCGTCCCCTAAACTAAGCTTGAAAAAAGATATAAAATCGGCAACTATGATGGACCGTAAAACCCTTCCCAAGGAGAATCCCATGAGTTCCACAAGCAACGAATATGATGTGATAATCGCCGGCAGCGGTCCCGGTGGTGCATCCGTCGCCCGGGATTTGTCCCAAAACGGTAAAAAAGTATTAATCCTGGAATGGGGCGACAATGCACCTGTCAGGGGGACACTTTTGCAGGCTTTTCCCCAGATCTTTATGCCGGGCAGATCTCTTTTCGTCACCGGGCAGTTGCTGGGAATGGTACGGGGCGTCACCACCGGTGGGAGCTCGCTTTTTTACTGTGCCACTGCCTTTGATCCACCGGTTGATATGCTCAAATCCTACGGCGTGGACATCAATTCAGAAGTAGAGGAAATCCGAAAAGAAGTTCCCGTGGCGCCGCTTGCAGATGAACTCATGAGCCCCGCCGGCGCTCTTTTTTTGGATAGCGCCCTGGATCTGGGATACGATGCCAAAAAACTGAACAAATTTATCATTCAGGATAAGTGCCAAAAAGATTGTGATCGCTGCATGTTTGGATGCCCCCACGGCGCCAAGTGGACTGCTCGGAATTTTATTGAAGAAGCCCTCGCAAGTGGTGCTGAAATGATCAACTTTGCCAGGGTAGATTGCGTTATCATCGAAAACAACCGCGCAATCGGCCTGCAGTACATCCTTAAGGGCCAGCCTCGTAATGTTTACGCACCCAAGGTAGTTGTCGCCGCCGGTGGTATTGGCTCGCCCCTAATCCTCAAAAACTCAGGTTTCAAGGCTGTTGGCCATGATTTTTTCTTTGATCCCATGTGGTTTGTCTACGGGACAGTAAAGGATGGCGGCAGTGGCAAAGGCCTTCAAATGTGCGCCGGTATCCATTTTGAGGATGAAGGTATTATGATGACCGATTTCAATATGAATCCCAAGCTTAAGGTTAGCTTAGATTGTGGGGTGTTTCGATTTGATCGAGCCGTCAATTTTGCCAACGTGGTACCCATCATGATCAAGGTTCGCGATGGCCTGGGGGGCCACATTACCGATTCAGGCTGGGTGTGGAAAACATTGCAGGAATCCGACAAACATAAACTGAAAACTGGCAGGAAGCATGCTCGCAGGATTCTAAAAAACATGGGTGCGCGCGATATCTATAATAGCTGGCTGCTGGCCGCCCACCCCGGTGGCAGTGTCAAGATTGGTGAGCATCTGGACGAGCAACTGCAAACCCGAATCGAAAACCTGTATGTGTGTGACTGCTCGGTAATCCCCGAGGAATTAGGCCTGCCACCGACCCTTACGCTCCTATCGCTGGGAAAACGGCTGGCCAAACATCTGCTGGCTCAATAAATATTCAACAAACTGAAAACAAACCCGAGGTTTCATGAAGCAACGCATTTTCAAGCCCGAACACGAAATGTTCCGCAAATCATTCCGCAAGTATCTAAAAGATAAAATCATCCCCCACTACCTGGACTGGGAAACGGCCGGCATCATTCCCCGGGATGTGTGGCTGGAGGCCGGCAAAAACGGCTGGCTGTGTCCCACAGCCGAAGAGCACTTCGGCGGACCGGGCGGTGATTTACTGTATGCCATAATCATTGCTGAAGAGATCTATTACCATGGCCTATGCGGACTGTTCTGGTGGGTGCACAGCGACATATTTTATCCGTATCTGGAAAAGTATGCCACCAAGGAACAAAAACAAAAATGGATCCCCAAATGTATCAGCGGTGAAATCATTCTGGCGTTGGCCATGACCGAACCCCAAGTCGGATCGGATATTGCCCGGTTGGAAACTTCTGCCCGGCGCGATGGCGATTTTTACATTGTAAATGGTAGCAAGACTTTTATCAGCAACGGCCAGCTGGCAGATGTGTGTATCGTGGCAGTCCGCACCGGTGAAGACAGCCGGCCCCACGATGGCATCAGTCTTTTGCTGATTGAAACCGACTCCAAAGGCTATCAGAAAGGCACCAATCTAGAAAAAATTGGCCTGCATGCCCAGGATACATCTGAAATCTTCTTCAACGACTGCCAGGTGCCCAAGGAAAATCTTTTGGGACGAGAGGGCCAAGGCTTCAAATATCTCATGGAAAATCTGCAACAAGAGCGTTTGCTATTGGCCATCGGTGCTTACGCCGCTGCCAGGGGGGCCTTTGATATTACATTGAAATATGTAAAACAGCGTAAAGCTTTCGGCCAGACCATCGGGGCATTTCAGAACACGCGTTTTGCCATGGCCGAACTGATGACCCAGATCCAGTTGGCCCGATCATTCCTGGATGACTTGATCCCCCGGCACATGGCCGGAGAGGATATTGTCAGCGAGGTCAGCATGGCCAAATATTGGATTACGGATTTGCAGTTCGAGGTGGCCCATCGTTGCCTGCAGTTCTTCGGCGGCTACGGCTACATGAAGGAATTTCCCATATCGCGCTACTTTTTGGATGCCCGCGTGCAGAGCATCTACGGCGGCACCAATGAGATCATGAAAGAGCTCATTGCCCGGCGGCTGGGACTGTGAAGAATCTCGGATAGCTCCAATAAACCGTGGTTAAAAGTTCAGGCAATTGCTTTTCCTTCATCCTTTCTGAAAATGCTCAAGCAGCGTCTCCATGGCAACGGTTTCATCCAGCGAAGCCAATGCCCCACGAGTTCGCGTCGCCTCTTGCAAGGCCTCTTTGTCCAGTAACAGTTCCTCACGCCTTGTACCCGAAGCATTGATATTAATCGCCGGCCAGATACGTTTTTCCGCGCAGGCACGGCTTAAAACGATATCAGTGTTGCCGGTGCCTTTGAACTCCTGGTAGATGATGTCATCCATGCGTGAACCCGTCTCCACCAGAATCGTTGCCATGATGGTCAGCGATCCGCCGTTTTCCACATTGCGGGCAGCGCCAAAGATTTTTCTGGGTATTGCCAGCGCACCCACTCCCAGGCCACCGGTCATGGTGCGGCCTCTGCTGTCGGTTTTCACATTGAAGGCCCGTGACATCCGCGTAAGGGAATCGATCAAAACCACGCTGTCTCGGCCTGTTTGGGCGCATAAGATCGCTGTGTGTAATGCCAAACGCACCATGCGCATATGGGTTTCAATGCTTTGATCTGCAGAAGAATAGAGTACATTTGCCCCTGTTAACCCTCTTTTGAAATCCGTCACTTCTTCGGGACGCTCATCCACCAGGAGTACGAACAGATCCACATCGGGATGATTAGCACTGATAGCAGAGGCCATTTGCCGTAGGATAGTGGTTTTACCCGATTTCGGCGGTGCTATGATCAGACCCCGCTGGCCCCGGCCCACCGGGATGAACATATCAAGAACCCGGCCAGTATAATCCTCGGGTCCCTGGGTCAGGGTCAAGGGTTCGGTGGGATTGATACTGGTCTGATTCTGTAGCGGTTTGAACTTGGAAAATGTCTCCAGGGATATCTGGTTGATAGTTTCAACCGACTGCAGGGTTGCATTAGTACTATGGGGCTTCTGTTTCTCTCCAGTTCCCTCCAATAGGCCGCCCTCTGGTAGGCGCATTCGCTGGATCAGTGCCGCCGGCACATACGTATCCGCCTTGTCCGGTGTATAGTTATTTTCAAGCGACCGTAAAAAACCAAAGCCCCTGTCCATTATTTCCAGATAACCTTTTAAGGATTTCATATTCGATACCTATAAAAATGATTTGAATGCTGCCTGAGAACCAGGGGCGTAGAATTTCAGTTCCTGATTGTCGCTGAAAGAAGTTGGTTGCCGACATACGTAACATTATTTCAAGCGTTTTGCCAATACTTGTGTGAGGGCGACAAGCTTTCCGCGCTGTTACCGGCAGCATCCACGGCACGTACTACGTATTCATGAACACCTACCGGTTCCGGCCCGAATTCATCATCAAAACTAAACCGCTGGCGTGATATTTGGGGGGCATGAGGAATAGTACCGATCACGTCACCGTCGCGCAGAACCTCATAGCGATCTATGGCCTGAGCCCCGGCATAGGCGCTGTCCCAACTCACCCGCACAGCATTGCGGGCATACCCCGGCATGGCCGAATCGATTTCAACCCCCACATTGCGGGGTGGTGTCAATCCCATGGCTTTACGCTGAAAATAGGCGTTGGCTGCGTCCTTGCCAGCCGAGATGACTTGGTTTTCAATTTGCAGCATGGCTTTTTCAGTCAATGGCCTGGAAATTTGGGCGGCTGCCAGGTTCTGTGAAAGTTGGCATTTTTCAGGCACGTTATCAATATGCCCGATCCCGACAATCAGTGTGTGGATACCTGCTACCGAAAGAGCATACTGAATCAGATCATTGCTGGGCAATTGCGGAGATCCAACATCATGATAAACATCCTCCGGATTGTTAGAAAAGCGAACATCCTTATGGTAATAAGCGGCATCCGCAAAGACCTTCATACCGATGATGCCCATATCCGCTGCTACTGCAGCTGCAATTGCGTTGTAGCGATGAGGCATGTATCGGTTATCGCTGGCATTGATGCTTACCAGTAGCGTGTCCAGAACGCGCCGTGTATCCCGTTGGATAGCATACATGTGTGCGGCCGTATTCCAGTGACCGGTAATACCGATGTGTTTGACCAGTTTCTCTTGTTTGGGATTACAACCGGTGCGATTGGTGCCCTCGCGCAAATCCAACATGGCGGATAATGCTCCCATCCAGTCCGAATCTGGGTTAGGATCGTCGAAGCCTTCGAACAACATATCGACTTCTTCCATGGTATTGATGTTATGAAATTGGATGCTGTCCAAATAGGCCCCTTCAGGATAGGAACCGCGGCCGTCACCGAACATCTGACTTAATGAGCGGCGCACATCGACCACGGCTGTGGTCACATTAAAACCGTCCTGTGTACCGTGACTAAAGTCAGACCGAAAACGTTGGCCTTCTGGGCAACGAGCCGTACGGAAATGGGTTTTACTGGCCACGAATATCTTTTCTCGGGCAGATGCATCGTAATTACCAACACCTGGTGCCAGGCCCAATCTCCGGAATGCTTGGCCGAAGTTTTGCTGACTGGGTCCATATAGATTGGATGTATCCATATAGTTAATGCCCAAATTATAAGCCTTCTCGACAATGGCAACCGGATCGACCCCGGGCCCAGTCCATTGAATCGATGCCTGTCCACCGAGCCCCAGTGTCGTTACCTCTCTATTGGTTCGTCCCAACCTACGGGTGATCAAATCTACCACAGTATGCCTCCTTGGTTCTACAATTCAATTTAGGCCGGTTTTTGAATCCCTAATTTAGTGATACCGGCATGAAATCCCGTTGACCCGTCTGAATTATAAATGTAATCATGACCACCACAACTGTCATGCTTTTTTACCCTTTAAAGAAATAGGAGAGGGATGTGAAAAAAAGATTAACCCGCATGGGCGACGGCTGGACCATCGAAGTCGATGAGGCCACTTTAAAACAGGATTTGGAAGACGGTACCCAAGATGCTGCTGTAAAAGGCCATATCGATCCATTATCCCAGGATGAATTGGAATACTTAAGCGACATTTGTTGTTCTGACAATAAAATGTCCGGAGTTCAATCCGGCCGTGAAGTGGTTCTTTCCTACGATGGCCCTTCCTTTGAAATCCGGCGTCTGGGAATCTTGGCCAATCGCCAAACGGCCCTACAAATTTACGAAAGATGTTTTGGGGCCGACACCCTGGAGTTTTCGCATATCGATTACAGCTATAAACAGGTGAAACCCATTGTTCATGAGGAACTACCGCTCTTCGAGCAGCTGCAGTCCTTGACCATCGCTCCCTTGTTTTACGGCGCCATGCCCAACCTGGGGCTTTATACCCGACCGGATGGACCGGTTGCCAACCCGAGTGAATTGCTGCCCCAGGGAAAAATTAAGGCCGCCCAGGAAGCCTATGAAGAAGCCATCGAAATGTCGATCAATGACATCATATATGTGGCCTCGCGATTTTACGAGGCTGGTTGCGACGGCATCAATATCGATACCGTGGGCGCGGCCGGGGATCCGGATTTTAAAGCTGCCCTGGTGGCCACTGAAAAGCTCAAGCAGAAATACCCAGATATCAATATCGAAATCGGCATGGCCGGCGAATTTGTACTGGGTATGCACGGCGAACTGACCCACAATGGCCAATTGTTGGCCGGCTTGTACCCCCATCAGCAAGTTAAACTGGTCGAGTCAGCCGGCGGACATATATTTGGAGCCGTGGTTAACACACAGACCAATAAGTCTTTTCCCTGGAACCTGGCCCGGGCTGTAACGTTTAGCAAGGCCTGCACGGCGGCCGCTGATATCGCCGTGCACGGCAACATGGGCATGGGTGTGGGTGCGCTACCAGTATGCGAAACCCAACCAGCCCAAACCGTCTCCATGGCCTCCAAGGTCATGGTTGAAATCGCCCGCTTGGATGGATTGTAGGTTGGCACTGGCGATCCTGCCGGTGTGGCCATCGCACACGCCATGACCTCGGGAATGGGCGGATTACGGACGACAGGAGATCTTGTCGCCCGGATGCAAATCTCGCGAGGCATGAAAATTGACGCGGCCAAACAATATGTGGCCGACAGACTGGGTGTGTCCTTGGCAGATATTCACGATGCGGTGGCCATGCGCGAAACACGTGAGGACCTGCGTATCGGCTTATTGCAATCCTTGCCGGGCCAACCCAAAGGCATCGAAGCCAAACACAATATTAGCAAACTGTTGGATATCGAACTGAACAGCCTGAGATCCTCGAAAGTGCGTATCAGTGGGTAACCATCTACCAATTTTTTCGAATTCATTGCCACGCTGATTGAAAATTTTTTGGGAAAGGAGAGTTACCATGTCAATTGAATCCGCGGCCCAGGCAGCCCAAAAATGTGGTGTTGCCATACAGCCGGCCGCACAATTTCGGCTGGAGTGTCTGACCGACGAAGAATGTCGTAAAATACACGAAGCCACCCTGGAGATTCTGGATCATACCGGTATTTTTGTGCCTAGCCAACGGGCCACAAATATCTTTGCAGACCACGGTGCCCGGGTGGACAAACAACACCAGCGCGTGTTTATTCCAGCCGATTTGGTCGAAAAAGCCTTGGCCACGATTCCTGAAAAAATCCGCATCCCAGGGCGCACACGTGAACGGGATGTCTTTATGGGAGGCGACAGCCTGGGTTTTATCAATTTCGGCACGACCGTGTTTGTCAATGATCTGGCTTCAGGGAAACGACGCAAATCCACCACAGAAGATGTGGCCCAGGCAACCCGTGTGTTAGACGCTCTGAACAGTATTGAGATTTTGATCACGGTATTGAGCTGTACCGAAAAATCACCCCTAACCGAAACCATGCACGCCACAGCCGCGATGCTGGCCAATACCACCAAACCGGTGGAAGCCGTGCCGCCCAGTGCCAATTTGATTCCCAAAATGGCCCATATGGGTGAAGCCGCCGTCGGTATAGATGCTTTCCGTCAAAATCCCTTCTTTTTTACCGGTGTGTGTGTAGTCAGCCCTTTGCAGCTGGTAAACGAATGCAGTGAAGTATTAATGGCTGCTGTGGAGCACGATTTTGTAACCAGTGTGCTATCCATGTGCTTAGCCGGTGGGACGTCGCCCATTCACCTGGCTGGAACTGTGGTTCAGCACAATGCTGAAGTTTTGGGCGGATTGATCTTGGGGCAATTACTCAAACCGGGCACACCCATGATCTATAGCAGCTCCACAACCTCCATGGATATGATGTTCGGTACAGCCGCAGTTGGATCTGTAGAAGGTGCCCTTTTAAACGCTGCTCTAGTTCGGATGGGCCGTTATTACCATATCCCGGTACGAATTTCCGGCGGGTAGGTGGATAGCAAACTGTGCGACGCCCAGGCCGGTTACGAGTCTTTGCTCACGGGTCTGATACCCGCATTGGCAGGTGCCAATCTGGTGTATGGAACCGGGATGCTCGATAGCGGCATGGTACTGGATTACGGCAAAATGATCATGGACGACGAGATCAATCACCAAATCAAGCGCATTGTCAAAGGGTTGCCGGTGGATGATACCACCCTTTCGGTTGGCCTCATCAAAGAGGTGGGGCTCACTGGGGATTATCTAATTCACCCTAGCACCTTGCGTCTGTTTAAAGAGTTGTCGGCACCCAAACTGATGAACCGTGAAAGTTATGAAAACTGGGTGGCTGGCGGCTCCACCGATCTGCACCAGCGCGCCCTACAACAAGCCCGGGGGCTGGTAGCCAGCCATCAACCACCACCCATTAGCGAACAAGCCCGACGCGAAATCGATGAGATTATTCGTGAAACAGAGAAAGAACTTGGAATCAGTCCTTGAGGGGCCAGGGACTGATTCAGGCTGTAGACTGTAGGTTTTTAGCCGCTTGTCGTTAAAGGTCTTTAGTATGGTTTGTTGATTTATATAGCCCATCAACAGACTCAAGATCTGTAACTAGATCAAGGGTTCAAGTGAAAGGATTGAGCTGTAATCCATAAGCATTAAGCAGCCCATCGCCTACAGTCTATAGCTACTTAGGTACAACGGGATATTTCGCCCGAAACCACTCACGCCACCCGCCTTTGAGTGCATGCACATCGTTAAACCCCTTGGCCAACAGTTTCCGTGCCACACTGGCACTGGTGTATTCGCTGGGTTAGGCACAGTAGAGCACCAACTTCTTATCCTTGGATAGATTGGCACTCCATTTGTCAATTTTCTTGGCCTTTACACGCTGAGCTCCCTGAATTTTGAATTCCGACGAACTCCAGTCACGCCCCGTGCGCACATCTAGAATTACCACGTCATCATTTCCTAAAAAGGCCTTTAACTCGTCTTTATTCATAACGCCGACATCTCCAGCCGCTATAATCGGTGTCGCCGTTAAACCCGCCACTCCTACAAGCGCAAGAAACGTCAAGATTGATATTCTATATTTTTTCAGCATAATTACCTCCTTGCCTGATAATTCTTTACGAAATTGCCTTTGCCGTCTCAAATACAACCTGTTGATAGCACCAAAAATGAACATGGCTAGGACGGATAAAATCATTATGATAAGAATAAGCATTGGCTGTTCGTCGGTCAAAACCAATACCAAAATAGCACCAAAGGTCACAATGGCTGTGAGCATAAGCTTAAACATGTTCTGTCCATGCGACCGCCCATTTTTTGAACCGCTTGTTGCAGCCGGCTGCAGCATCAAGTGCACAACGACCAATCCATATTGTCCCAACCATAGCAGTAGTACAGCTCGGATTAAAACCTCCAGCAGTTCCTCACCTGCCAGTCCATTAGCCATCAGAACCGCTGCAATAACTGCCATACCCAGCACCATTGCCTTCGGTAAAAAATGCATTTGCGGCAACATCCGATGTTGGCTTAAAGTTCTTGCTAGTCCAGCCACACTTTCGAACAACGCATTTAGCGCGGCACAGGTACCGGCAATGATCATCAAACCCATGACTACCCGGCCGACTTGGCCACCGATTTCCCGGGCAATAATCAAATGAGCGATGCTAGTGCCTGCAAGGCGTCGCCCTTCAACATGCAACAAGGCAGTCATGACCCAGAAAATCATGAATCCCGCGAAAATGGCGATGGCAATTTTGAACGATTTTATGTTAGCCGGGGATGGGCTTGATGAATTGTCTTCCAGATTTAGGGCCATATCAAAACCCAATAATAACAATAGCGGTAAAAACAGGCCGGATATGCCCATTGGCTGTTCTGAATTTATCTGCACCATATCTTGGAAAAGGCTGGTAGTCAGGCCCACAACGATTATCACTGACAGGCCCAGCAAAACCGTACCTACGAAAAAGATTTGAGCCTTTTTACGATATGATTTTCCCAGAAGTTGTAAACCTACCAACGCGGCCAGCAGGATAAATGCAAATGCAAAATTGGGAAACCAGTATACAAATACTTCGTTGAATACGAATCCGCTGGAAACGGTCAGACCAGTGGCCAGGAATATAGTCGCGAGAATCCGAACCACTAGCGGGTAATAAACCAACAAGGTTCCAATATGTTTATGACCGTCAAAATCCTTGCCGCCAGCATTGGGTGAAATCTCATATAAATTGGCGAAGCTGTTAGCATAACGGAAATATATCAGTACACTGGCCGCCAGAATCAAGGGTGCAAAAATACCCAACTGCCCCGCAAACTGTCCTGAAAGCGCCAGATTATCAGGCATCACCATCAAGCCCAGGGCATAAGCCCACAACAGCCAGAGAGATGGTTTTCTGTCGTTTCCCGGGCTTATAAGTGAATTATCCATATTTATGTGAGTATCTTTCTCTTTCGCCATCGCGTTCTAATAATCCATAAGATACTGTTCAGAATTCATTTCAAGCGATGACTTTATTAAATTAGGTCGTTATTGTTGACAAAACCTTACATGTTATAATGGGGCATTTTACAGAATTGGCAATATCCAAACCGGAAATGCAGCTTACTATAGGCAAGTATGAAGAAATTGCTTATATATAGTAATGGAGATGCGGAAATTTCCCCAGAAAGGAGTTGACTATCTACGCCGGCTGCCAGCCTGGATCATCGTTTTGATAATCGTGCTGCTGTTTAGCCGCTTTGTCTTGACCCTAATTTTTCACTTTTTTTCTTAAACTGTCAAGTTACGTTTTCCGGTAACCTTTTGAATTCGTGCAATAATTCGATATAGCGTACTCAATGGCCACCAGCTCAGACCACAGCAGGATCGTGAAAAAAATTCGATAGCCACGCCTATCTCCTTCTGGGTATCCATGTAAGTAAACTGCGATCGGGCCGGACCGATCTGGTTGGTACCCTGAATCCAGATAGGATATCCGGCAGCTTTGAACTTCCCCACCCACGTTTGCACGTCCCCCACGCGATAAGCCAAATGGTGCACCACGATGCGGCCCTCCGGGTCCAAACTGTCCAGAAAGACATTGGAACCCTGGCCGGGTTCCAAAAGCTCCAGCTCCACACCTTGATGGTGGGAGACTCCCATCTTACCCTGGTATTTACGTGCCTCGCCCCATTCAATCCAGGATGCTGGTGCACCCGAAGCAATAAAAAAAGGCGGCACACCTTGTACCTCCAGGACCAGTGCTGCCTTCTTCACGTCCGCCACAGCCAAGCCCAATTGGTTAATTTCCGGCAATCCAAATTTTTCCGCAAATTCTGGTATAATCGCTTTCAAGGCCTGCTTGAAATCAGGCTTTCTCATAAGGTCTTCTAGTAAAATCATAATGAATATAACAAATTAAACCGTGTCTCCGCACAAATCAAAGCAGGTTCCATTCGATGAATTCCACATGCAATCTTGGTCATTTAGGCATTATATGCAAGAAATTCTACATGTCGCGGATAATTTTCAGCATATCCGGCGTTGAAATAATTCCCGCAACCTTCTCGTCCCGAATAACCACAACCCGGTGGATATGATTGCGAATCATCATCTCTGCCACTGCCTGTACCTGCGTATCTTCGTTCACCTTGAAAATCGTGGTGGTCATGATGTCTCGAACCGTAGTGGACGGCTCTGACTCCACTTGAAAACCGGCCACCTCCTCGAGGGCGTATTTGCGCTCCAGGGCATGCAGATAGTAGTCATGGGGCCAGTCGCGGTCTTTTTCAGACTGGGTCCGGTTGTGGACAATGTCCGTTAAGGATACCACACCCATCAGGGGGCCGTCCCGAGTCTGAACCGGAGCGCCGGAAATGCAGTTTTGCATGAAAAATTCGGCCAGGCGGTTGATGGACCAGCCGGGATCTGCCACGAGAACCTTTGAAATCATCACATGTTTTGCGGTTAAACCTTGCATATTATACCCCTTTCGAACTGACCGGTTTACAAATTTTTTAAAACGTGAGCAATTCGTTCTGGAAATAGTGCACACAGGAGCAGCGTTCGTGAATGCGGGTAATAGTTTGCAAGTGGTCAATTCAGATGCAGGTTACTATGATTGGTATATCAAAATACGTATAAAAACCGTACAGTCCATGTCAAGAAAAGAAATGAGGCCCATCAGCTCTTCGTACTTAAAATGTCGGTTTTCAACAAACCAAAGATTTTTATGCCTCTATCGTTCAAATTTCTATTGATTGACAACATACCGTATAGTATATATTGGTATATACCAAATTGAGTAAGGAGGTCCGCCATGGAATCCACAGCAAAACTTTTTAAAAATGGACGATCTCAGGCTGTCAGGCTGCCCAAAGCGTTTCGTTTTGAGGGGACCGAGGTAACAATCCGCAAACAGGGCGAGAAAGTGATTCTCGAACCCCTCAAGAAATTAAAATGGTCACCAGGCTTTTGGGATATCTTTTCAACTGATTCTGAATTTGACGTGCCAACACCGCTATCAACAAAGGATTTTAAACTCGATTAGAGGGGCTTCAATGTACCTTTTGGACACAAACATTATCAGCTATTGGATGCGTGGCAAATCGCTTCTGATAGAAAAAATCAAAAGTTACAGCCCTTCCGATTTGTCGTTATCTACCATTACACTTGCTGAGATTTACTATGGTATTGAAAAATCTCCCTATAAAAAGAAAGAGCGTCGCTTAAAAATAGAACGGATAAAAGCTGAATTAAAAGTATATCCTTTCAATGAAGAAGCATCCATTAAATATGGTGCCATACGCGCGACCCTTGAAAATGAAGGCAATCCCATAAGCGAAAGAGACATCCAAATTGCCTCTATTGCACTTGCCAATAATCTTATTGTTGTAACGCATAATGTTAGAGAGTTCAGCCGCATATCAAAACTTAGATTTGAAGACTGGGCATCTGAGTAAACCTCCTTCAACTTGACAATAAATGCCAAAACCAATCAAACGAATTTCGAAATCACAATACCTGAAAGGTCTGCAATGCCCCAAAGCGCTCTGGTTTTACAGGCACCGGCGGGACCTGTATCCTGAAATACCGGCGGCCAAACAACGCCTGTTTGACAGCGGACATGAAGTCGGCCAAATAGCTCAAGCATACTTTGAAAACGGTATTGAAATTACGGAAAAATATTATCAAATCGACCAGGCCATCACCTCCACGATGCGGGCTGTAAAACAAGGCTACGAAGCTATTTACGAAGCCACCGCCTGCTCGAGGGACGGCGCCTATTCCCGCATCGACATTCTTAGTAAAGTAGCCGATTCCGAGAAATGGGATTTGGTTGAAGTCAAACAGTCCACCGGCGTAAAAGATTATCACCTGGATGATATGTCCTTGCAACGCTATGCTTTTCTAGGAGCGGGTTACAGTATACGCTCCTCTTTCCTAATGCATGTGAACAATCAATATGTGCGTAGGGGCAAACTGGATCCCAAAGGCCTCTTCGTACTACTGGATTGCACTGAATTGGTTGAAAGCAGACTCCCCCGTGTTCCGGGCTATGTTGCCGATTTGTTGGAAATCCTCAATTCCGATATCGAGCCCGATATAAAAATCGACGCGCATTGTAAAAAACCGTTTGAATGCGACTACGTTCACCACTGCTGGAAACATGTGCCAGACTATTCGGTTTATGATATTTTCAAGGGACCCCAGTTGCAGGCGCTTCTCTCTGAATGCATCCTGGAAGTTAGCGACATCCCCGCGAGCATCAGCGCACCCGGTCTCAAAGCAATCGATGTGAATGCTTACCGCAAACAAACGATCTACGCAGACAAAAAAAGAATCAATGATTTTTTGGATACCCTGACCTACCCCATTTATTATCTGGATTACGAGACCATTTTTCCGGCCATTCCTGTTTTTGATAACGCATCCCCATATCAGCAAATTCCGTTTCAGTTTTCGCTGCATATCCAAGAAAAAAAGGGGGCCGGCTTGAAGCATATAGATTTCCTGCATACGGAACCCGGTGACCCGCGTCTTGACTTTATCGCGGCTTTGCTCGAAAACTGTGGCAGACACGGAACTGTCCTGGTTTACAATATGGGTTTTGAATCCCGCATCAACCGCGAACTCGGTCAGGCATTTCCCCGGTACCAATTGGAGCTAGAAAACATCAACGCCCGTATGGTTGATTTGTTGGTGCCATTCCGATCCCGGCACCTGTATCATCCTGATATGACGGGATCGGCTTCCTTGAAAAACGTGTTGCCGGCCTTTGTACCGGATTTAAAGTATGATGATCTGACCATTGCTGACGGCGATACCGCCTCTGCCATGTATTTGAGCTGCGTCAAAGGATCTGCTTCGGATGTGGAAAAAGAAACGATCTATAAAAATCTCAGGATATATTGCGCGTTAGACACGCTTGCTGAAGTCAGGCTGCTGGATGTTTTGTATGCCTATGCAAGCCAACGACCACCGACCTTGTCGGTGGCTTATGATTAGAGTTAAACGACGAATGGTTATAAATCTTCAATTATAGCTTTTAGTTGTTTAATGGCCTTGGGACCAAAGCGGATGGTTTGGTAATTCTTGGTTGTCGATTTGATGCCGGTATTGATTTGTAGGTACGTTTTATCTTCAGCCTCAACGACAGCATACGTCCCGTTGGCAGAAATCTTCCTTGAGTCCGTATTGAATCCAGCCGGCTCCAGATCATTTATGATCATAACATCTTGCTTAGACGGTTCGCCTACTCGTGCAGGTGATTCGGGAAGCGCATAAACAATTTCCATGGGAAGGCCTAACCGATCTATTTCTGGTTTCTGTGGCAAGCTGACCCCACCTTCATCGAACATCGATGCGGTCACCGCCAATACCAGAGCATCCAAGATGTCATCCCGTGCCACCTCTTTGCGTTTGTAGCGGTCCAGTGCTGCCTTGTAGATGGCACTGGATCGCGGGAAATTATGTTTTAATATTTCCAGGCGTTCAGCCAGACCCTCTTTTGACTTTTTATAGTGATCCATGGGCTTGCCGCCGGCCAGGGCCCAAAAACAAATCTCGGGGTGGGACTCGCGGATGATGGTGCCTGCTTGGGTACTATGATGCAGCAGGCCATCAACTTCGCGTATCTTTTTACTGACATGATAAGCCTGCTGGCTGATCTTGCGGCCGGTTATCTTTTGATTGGTTTCACATGCTTCTTGATAAGTTTTTACTGACAATGCTTCTCGGCAGGGCGGTGAAAAAATGCTATGGTGCCTTTTGGGGCTCAACATCTTGCGAGCCTGGTTGTCACAGGTTCGGGTGGGATTATCTTTATATGGCAAACCAATGGGGATATCAATCAACATCCATTTATCATAATCATAAGCGGTGAACAGTTTCTCTATATTTTCGAAAACACCAAATTCCGATTCATCCCCCGGACCGATGGACACAAAAAACCAACCGGCCCTGCAGCCGTCGATCCCTATGCACATTTCTTTACCCATAATTTCTCCGTATTTATCAAGTGTTGAATCAGCCTTGACGGATTGATGTGCCTCTGCGAAATTACGAAGTATCTTGATACTATCCCATTTATCAAGCCAAACTGAAACTAGGATATTTAACACCATAGCAAAGGCGAATCGTGCTCAAAAATCAACTCAAAACTTATTTTGGTTTCGACTCTTTCCTAAAAGGGCAAAAAAGCGTAATCCGCAAGATTGTGGCCCATCAGTCAGCCGCTGCCATCTTTCCCACTGGTGCTGGAAAATCATTATGCTATCAACTGCCAGCGATGCTGCTACCTGGTATGACGCTAGTGGTTTCGCCCCTTTTGTCTCTGATGAAAGACCAGCTGGATTTCCTGAGATCCAAAGGCATTCCGGCTGCCAGGCTCGATTCAAGCCTGGAAAAGAATGAATATCATGCCGTTCTCGAAGATGCGCGCAAAGGTATTTTGAAAATATTGATGATTTCCGCGGAACGATTCAAGAATGAAACTTTTCGTTTTCATCTGGAAAAAATGAGGGTTTCTTTACTCGTGATCGATGAGGCTCATTGTATTTCTGAATGGGGGCACAATTTCAGGCCCGAATATCTCAACCTGCCAGCCTATCGACAAGATTTTGGCATCCATCAAATCTTGCTGCTGACGGCCACGGCCACCAAGCGCGTTATCGAGGATATGTGCGCCAAATTCAATCTGGTTGAAGAAAATGTTTTCATCACTGGATTTTACAGAAAGAATTTATACCTGCAAGTCTCACCGACGGTGGCGTCTGATAAAGAAAAGCGCCTGTTGCAAAAGATCTGTGAAGCGCCGCAAGCCCCGACAATCGTGTATGTCACGCATCAGAAAACAGCCGAATTGTTGGCCCAGATGCTTTGCGACCAGCATATCAATGCCCAAGCCTATCATGCCGGGATGAAAAGCGAGAAACGTGAGCAAATCCAAAACGCATTCATGCAAGGTTCCCTGAGCTGCATAGTAGCCACCATCGCCTTTGGTATGGGCATCGATAAAAAGGACATCCGCCGGGTGATTCACTACGAATTACCCAAATCGATCGAAAACTATAGCCAGGAGATTGGCCGTTCCGGTCGTGATGGCCAAACATCATGGTGTGAAGTGCTGGCCAATCGTGACAATATGCATGTTTTGGAGAATTTTATTTACGGAGATACACCCGAGAAAGCCGCCATCCAACATGTGCTCGAGCTAGTAAAGGGAAATAATGGATTTGTTTGGGAAATAAAGATTGTGCGCTTGTCCAATGAAAGCAACATCCGGCTGCTTCCGTTGAAAACCTTGCTGGTCTATCTAGCAATGGAGAAAATAATTCGCCCCAGGCTGACCTACTTCGAGGACTACACATTTAAATACATACAAGAGCCCCAGAATATCCGAAATCATTTCCAAGGGGAGCGCAGGCAGTTTGTAGATGCCCTCATGGCACATTGCCACACCAAGAAAGTTTGGACCACAGTAGACATTACAGGCATTATAAATAGTTACGCCACTGGCCGGCAGCGAATCATAATGGCACTGGAGTATTTTGAAGACCAGGAATGGATCGATTTGCAGACCCGTCAATCGGTGGAAGTTTTCGATATTCTGAATCAGTCCTTTGAATTAGATGATCTATCCGAAAAAATGTCCCGCTTGTTTAAGAGCAAGGAAAAGATTGAAATCAACCGGATACATCAGATGGTGGAATTTTTCGAAAGTGATACCTGTATCAGCAAAAAATTGGCCGGGTATTTTGGTGAGAAGTTAGACTTCCAACGCTGTGGACATTGTTCATATTGCAAAAACGGTAAAGCCAAAATTGAGCATACAACCGCCTTGAAGCCCCTTTCAGAATACGATTTCAACTCGGTTTCTGAGGCCTACGTGGCAGCCGTTGGGAAGTTATATAGCACCACAAATTTAACAAAATTCCTATGCGGAATTCACACGCCCGTTTTTACAAGGCTTAAACTCAAACAGCTGCCATCTTTCGGCCTTCTCAGCAATCATCCGTTTCTACATGTAAAACAATGGATTGAGACGATGTCTGCCAACAAAGTGGAGTGAAAACCGGGGAAATACTCCCCCGCCCCCTATTTTCTCCAATTTAAAAAAACAATCAACTGTCAGCAATTAGCCATCAGCAGCTTAAGGCTTATTGCTCATGGCTTCAAGATCCACCTAACAGCCTAATAGTCTTCAGCCTTACAGCCTGTAGTATTTCGTCACTTACTTCCGCACCTTTCAATCTCCCTGACAGCATTCCCAAGAGAATCCTTTCGGCGTAATGTTTCCCCCACCTCTTTAGCATTCCGGATCAATCTCTGGTTTGTGACAGATTCCTTAATGGCCAGGGCAAGTTTTTTAGAGCTTAGCCTGGACCGCCATATTGGTTTCGGGCCAAAACCTGCTGTTTGGATCTGGTTTCCCCAGTAGAATTGGTCCAGGATATGCGGAACGATTATCTGGGGAACACCGCTTCGGGCCGTTGTTGCTGTTGTACCCGCCCCGCCGTGATGAATAACTGCCGCCATTCGCGGGAACAGATCAAGGTGGGGATACTTTTGAATAAAAAAGACATCTTCAGACTCTGAAAAGTCAGAAGGTTCATCCCAAAACTTTGCAATAACCACCCGTAGTCCATTATTCCGGGCAGCCGCAACTATCATAGAAACTGTCTTGGCTTGGTCCAGCTTCGGCATGCTCCCAAAGCCCGAAAAAATAGGCGCAGGGCCGGCACGTAAGAATGCTTCCAGCTCCGGCAATTGCCGGGACGGTTGGGTTAGATGCATATACCCCGTCTGAGCATACGAGATCGCTGCATCAGGCGGTACCGCCGCAATTTCTTCATCGGATGCAACGATGATATCTTGCCCAAGAATATGCTCCCAGGCAGATTTTAACGGAGTAAGACCCAATTTACGGCGACGGGTATTGATCAACCTGGTTATATTTAGTTTATCCAGAAATGCGGCCAAGTTCCACCCCATATTGTTGATCCATCCTGGAAATCCCTGATGTTTAAACGCCATAAATGGATGATGACAAGACGGGAGGAGTTGCGGGGTAAAAGCGATGAATCTATATTCTATGCCCATGGATTCGGTAATGGAAGACAAGGAAAACACCAATGAAGCGCCCAAGACCAGATCAGCCCCGGCGATCATTTTGGGTAGTGAATCAAACTGGGCATTTATTTCAGCCCGCACAAACCTTATAAACTGGCCCGCAGCGCCGATGGAGTGGGCATTTTCCATACTATCGATAAAGGATGTTACATCCTTTCCGAGTGGCTGGAACCTGCACCCCTTTGCTCTGATCCATGAAGCCTTTTCAGGAGGGCCTGCCAATAGGACGTCATGGCCGGCAGACTGTAAGGCCAGTGTAAGCGCGATCATAGGCTGCACGTCACCGCGCGAACCGAATGTACACAGCACTATTTTCATAAATTTAAGTTATCATTATTAAGCAATAAGCCGTCAGCGCCTACAGCCTACAGTCTAAAAGCCTACAGCCTAAAAATTCACCAAGCAGTCTGGGTTTACCCATGAATCCTATGCCCCTCGACCCCCTGAATCCTTTGGTACATTCAGTGGTATGTTGGCTTATCATCATCATCCTTCTTATCTTTCTGCCCATCGATCACCGTGAAACGGGATTTTTTACGATTGAACCGCCATTCAAGATATTTGGCAGCTAAGCGATTGGGATCGAATAGATCTTTCGGCCCCCTGAAATAGATGTAGCCGAAAAGAATACCACCCAGGTGATAGGCTCCGTGGGGATTTGCCTTGGCTAAAAATGTTAGCAGGGTGATGACGATGGTTCCGTAGCTGAGATACTTGGCCTTCACGGGCAGGATAAACATGAGCAGGATGGTAGCTTCCGGATTCAAGAGTCCAAAAATAACGATGAGGGCTAAAAGGCTTGGCAACATACCCATAAATGGCGCACTGAAACCCGTAACACTGCCGAACATCAAACCGCATAGAGCTCCGCCGGCAGCAGCAACATAAAAACCGGTTAAAAATCTGCGTGTGCCAAAAATATATTCCACCGGTGCCGCAAAAAAATAAAATACCAGGCAGTTGATCAAAAAGCTGATGGGTGCAGTGGGATTGTGAATAAACGGATGAGTTGCCACCTGCCAAAAATAAAAGCTGTCAGATGAAAAGGGATAGATCATGAGTTGGTAGACGAGGTGGATCTTCAACCAGTGTTCAAACAACAGCTCGATAACATAGATGACAGCATAAATGATTAACATTCGTTTGCCGAGCTGTGTGAAATTCGAACCGAATCGAAAAGATGGGTTTGTTCTAGAAGGTTTCATATAATTATTATTATAAATTGATTTGAAAAGTTTTCAAGGTTTTGATTATTTGCGCTTTCAGAACTAGATGCTTATGGTGATGGTCACAATGAAGTCTAATAGCCAGCATCGGAGAAGACCCATGCCAATTGAGGGCCATCAAAATAACAGATCAGGCAAAAAATTAGTGGAATTACGCGAAGGTCAAAAAGTCACCCTGCTCATTTATTCAAGAATTGAAGCGGGTTTCGTGGCCGTCATCAACGGTGATCGCAAAGGGCTCCTCTACAAAAACGAAGTCTTCCAGCCGCTAAAAGTAGGCCAAGAAGTCGACGGATTCATCAAAAAAATTCGGCCCGATAATAAGATCGACCTTTCACTTTACAAAAGCGGCTTTCGATCCATCGACACATTGTCTAAAAAAATTCTGGAAGCCTTGCAAAAACAGGGCGGTTTTATGGACGTAACCGACAAAACACAGCCCAAAATTATTGCCAATCTATTTGGTGTCAGTAAAAAATCGTTCAAGAAGGCCATCGGCAATCTATACAAAAAAAGATGGATTATTATAGAAAAAGATGGAATTAGGCTACAAGATAGAAAGAAAATTGAGTCCAGGCCAAAACACCGCCCAAGACGGCAAACTCGCTCAGTTCGAAAATCCCGAAATAAATAAAACGATCGCTTTTTGTGGCGTCCCCCTGCCAGAGGCAACAAAATAGGCGGTTAGACCTATACACGCAGAGTTACCTATCAGCCTAAAAGTCTTAAGACTAATGGTCTGTGGTTCGTTGGCCGTCCCCTAGCTAAACTAAAAAAAGTATCGACAGCATTGATTCATTTTACTATAGGGGGATGCTCTAACAAATTAGTATTTTCAAAGGAGTCTTACCAATGTTAAATGCATCCATCACCGGCTGGGGCAAATGTATGCCTCCGGCCGTTTTGACCAACGATGATCTGGCTACATTTCTAGAAACCAACGACGAATGGATTACCAGCCGCACCGGTATCACCGAACGCCGTGTGACCCATGTGCAACCGAGTGAAATGGCCCATGTGGCCGGGGCGCGGGCGCTAGCCTGTGCCGACTTACCTGCGGACAAGTTGGAATTGATCGTTTACGGCAGCTGCACCAACGATGAGCAGGTGCCCAATTCAGCCTCCGGGGTTCAGTATCGGCTGGGGGCGGTCAATGCTGCCTCCATGGATGTGGACACGGCCTGCACGAGCTTTTTATACGGCCTTTCCACGGCTACGGCCATGATTCGCACCGGCGTTGTGTCCAATGCCCTGGTCATAGGTGTCGAGGCTATATCCCCCTACATGGACTGGCACAACCGCAATGTTGCCGTACTGTTTGGTGACGGGGCTGCTGCCGTCGTCCTGCAGCAAAGCCAGTCCCCTGAAGGTGTGATCGGCGAGACCCTGGGGTGCATTGCCGAGGCCCGCCATACGTTGCGAGTACGTGGCATCGGCGGCGCCTACGTCAATGCCGGCGTGATATCGGGTGATACGGCATGGGATTTTGACGGTCAGGAAATTTTTAAACGCGCCGTCAAGGGTATGGTTACTGCCTCGAAAGAGGTCATGGCGAAATGCAAGATAAGCGTTACTGATATTGATCTGGTCGTGCCCCACCAGGCCAATCTTCGGATCATTACAGCCCTGACCCAACGTCTCGAGGTTCCGGACGAAAAGGTCATGCTCACCGTCCAGCGATACGGCAACATGTCTGCTGCAACAGTACCTGTTGCCCTGGTTGAGGCCCTGGAACAAGGCCGGGTCAAGCCCGGGGCCCTGATCCTCATGCCTGCCTTCGGCGGGGGGCTGACCGTGTGTTCTCACCTGGTACGCTGGGGACAACGCGTCACGCCACTGGGTACAACCGACGTAGACCTTACGCCCTGCACTCGCTCGGGGTTGGAAATGGTCAACGCCATCCGGGCAATAAAGACACCGGCAGACCGTTCCCTAGCCGGTCTGATGGCACCTAAATTTCCGGAAAAACAAAACAATACCAACGGCAGCTAATCGCTGTCACAAGATGTCCGCTCAACCCAGTCAAGGCATCAATCTGTGGGCATGCCTGCCCAGCCCCTTGAGGTGTAAGTTATATAGCATCAGCTGCTAACAGTCTAACTGTCTTCAACCTAAATACCTAAATGAGCAGCCTATCGCTATCCTTGAATCAATCTCGATACATCTTAAGAATGGAAACGCTTAAACGCATGGATGTCCCCTATTTATTTAGGAAATTGACACACGATCAACGCATGCATAAATTTGCTGCATGGAAATAGACAATAAATTAATCACCAAACCAATTCCGGGATTGATAGCCCAATTGGCCATTCCCGCCAGCATTGGTATGTTTTTCAACACCATGTTTAACGTGGTGGATACCTATTTTAGCGGCCTCATCTCCACTGAAGCCATTGCGGCGCTTTCCCTATCATTTCCGGTATTTTTTGTCATATTGGCCATTGGATTCGGCATCAGCACAGGCACAACAGCCCTGATAGCCAATGCATTGGGTGCAGGCGATGAAAGCAAAGCACAACTTTATGCCATTCAATCCGTATCCTTCACCATCCTTTTATCCATAATACTAAGCCTGCTGGGTCTTTATTCAGCCCCTTATATGTTTGGGTTTCTGGGTGCAAAAGGATCCTATCTGGCAATTGCTGTATCTTATATTAACATCATATTTTACGGTCTGATTTTCTTTTCTCTGACCTTTGTTCTGAATTCAATTTTGACCGCCCAAGGAGACACAAAGTCATTCCGCAATGCTTTGATTATCGGATTTTTCCTCAATTTAATCTTCGATCCTTGGTTTATCTACGGCGGGTTTGGACTTCCGGCCATGGGTCTTCCCGGTGTGGCCTGGGCTACAATTTTGATCCAGCTATTCAGCACTCTGTTTATGGCTATGCGCGTAATTCAATCCGGCTTAATCTGCCGGGAGTGTTGGGGCATGTTCCTTCCCCGTTATACATATTTTGTGGATATTGCCAAGCAGGGATTTCCAGCCAGTCTGAATACCATGAGCATCGCCATTGGTATTTTCATCATCACCTGGTTCATCAGTAAATATGGACAAGCTGCTGTGGCAGCATATGGCATCGCAACCCGTGTGGACCAGATCGCCTTATTGCCCATCATGGGGCTTACCACGGCGACATTAACCCTGATTGGTCAGAACAACGGTGCCGCACGCTACCAACGTTGTAGAGAGGTGTATCAAAAAGCGCTCATATACGGTATCTTTATCACCACTGTGAGCGCGATCATTGTTTTCTTTTTCCCCAGGCCCATCATGCGGATATTCACCGCAGACACATCGGTTTTGGATATCGGCGCCTTCTATTTGAGAATTTCAGCCTTTATTTATTGGGCCTACATTATCTTGTTTGTGGCTGTGTCGGCTCTGCAGGGATTGAAGCGGCCGCTGTACGCCATTTGGATCGGCTTATATCGCCAGATTATTGCGCCGGCAATTGTCTTTTACGCGCTGGCCACCTTGCTGGGAATGGGTCTTACAGGGATTTGGTGGGGAATTTTCTTTATAACCTGGTCGGCCACTATCTTTACGATGCTATATGTCCGCTCGACCATGAACAATATGTTCGGAATGGCCGAGACCTAAGCCTATCTTACTTAATGCGTTATGGTTTAGAGACTCACTTGAATCCCTGTATCCTCGAATTCTTGACTCTTACTTTAATTATTCTCTAAAACGCATAATTGCATGGGTGTCCCCCCCTTAGCCTTTTAGGCGTTTAGACAGTTAGGCTATAAGCGCCTGCACTCTAACAGCCTATCATTCTCATGGTTGTTGGGCGTCCCCAAGTTTGCTACTTTTCACCTTTTCTTCTCAGGATAACATTGCCGGATTTCTGTTGAACTTGTTTTTTCTTTTTTTTGTGTTGCTCTTTAACGTTGGTTTCAGTCAAGTGCTTAAGTTTTTCGTCCAATTTCCTTCGGTCCACACCGCTTCGCCTTTCAATGTCATGATAGGTGGAAAATTTTTTCCTCCTGTCCACATCCGCACGGTTTTTATAAATTACTTTTACTGGCATGAGACGCCCTCTTGACGATAATTGGATAAAGTAGGCACTTTAAATCGCAGGGACGATAGTTTAATAGGCAACTGAACCTGAATTGTCAATCTTTTTGAACGATTGTCTTCCAATTGTACGGTTGCTCCAAAGTATTCTCAGATAATATCAGGCTGTAGCATTTTAGAAGGTTTACTTTGTCCTCCCGCCTAATCAGGAGAGACAGATCTTTATAAAACTGCTAATTCCGCAATGAAGCTCGCCACAGCAAGCTGTGGGGTATTTAACCAAGGCGAATAAAATAGCTTTTAGCATACCAGGTTGCAACCACGGGATATATCTTCATTCTGCAACCTAACTTCAACCATATATTGTGTTACTATTTCTTGACATACAACATGTAGTGTAATATGGTTTCAAAAAAGTATTTTATACATATGTATCAAGACTACCTCTGAACCGTGAAAATATCATGATTATAGAGGTTCTTAAACTTTTCGCTGAAACCTCCCAAAGAGACGGCTAATCTCTTAGGAGGTTTTTTTGTTTATTTCAGTGGGTTCGTACGATTCATCATTCATACCTGGTCTTTAATTTCAATGACACGTGCAAGCCCCGAGCTGTAAATCTTTTTTCATCGTATTTTGTATCTCAAACTCAGTAGGAGGATCGGAAAAATGCGAACAATTTCGATTGCCAATCAAAAAGGAGGCTGTGGCAAGACGACCACCGCAATAAATCTATCCGCCGGCCTTGCCCATCGAGGCAAAAGAGTGCTTTTAATCGATATGGATCCTCAGGGACACGTTGCGTTGGGGCTGAACATTAACGCCCGCGACAAAGCGAATACGGTCTTTGGCATCCTTGAGCCTTCCAGCGACAAACGTCTATCACTGACCGACATCGCCATAAACGTTTCGGAAAACCTCGATGTAGTGCCTGCAGATATTTCACTCAGCGCCCTGGAACAGCGACTTTCGATGGCAGAAAGAAGAGAGGCGCGCTTAAAGCATGCAATCAGGCGGATACATTCATTGTACGACATAATAATCATAGACTGCCCACCGAGCCTGGGATTGTTGACCTTTAATGCACTTATGGCCTCATCAGAAGTGTTCGTACCGATCGAAATGAGCTTGTTTTCGTTGCATGGCATCAGCAAACTTATGGATATACTGGCTGCCATCAAAACAAAAGCGGGGCATGAAATCCATGTGAAAGTATTTGGAACAATCGTCGACAGGCGCACTAGAATCTCGCGGGAAGTCTTAGAGAACATAAGAGACCATTTTAGTGACGTCATGTTTGAAACGGTCATTCGTTCAAATGTTACCTTGAAGGAGGCCGCGGGGCATGGAAAATCGATTATTGATTATTCAAAAAAGGCGAGCGGGTTCAAAGATTATATGGGGCTTGCCGAAGAGGTTCTCAAAGAAAAGGGCTTGGGATATAATTTACCGATTGCCGATAGCCAACCAATGTCCCTGGAGACGAATTTCAAAAAGCGATTTACCTATTTCGGACCCGATGCCATATCCGTAAAGATTGGCGGCGATTTTAATAATTGGAACCCGACAGATGATTTTCATATGGAACGCGATGAATACGGCATGTGGACAAAAAATATCTCCCTCAAGCCGGGAACGTATCAATACAAATTTATTGTCGATGATGAATGGGTCGAAGATCACAATAATTCGAACTGCACAACCAATGCCTACGGCGGCACTAATTCAATTCTAAAAATTGGGAAGAAAGGTATCTCCAATGGAAAATAAACGTCTCGGCAGAGGTCTTGAGGACATTGCGGATATTTTTATATCACAGAAAAAGGAAATTAAGCCTGCCGATGGTTCCAGGTCGCAAAATGCCCGGGAGGTGGCCGGTGCATCCCATCCTGCGCCTTCTCCTGCAGAGCCGGAACGGCGCATGCCTGTCAACGAAGACGGCGTAATCATAGCAAATGTTAAGAGTGTTAACGTGGCTGGAAATTGTCTCAATCAAAAGAAAACCCTGAAACATGATCGGCCAGAACAGGATGGTGATCAAGAGACCCGGCGCATTGAAACCACCACGCAAGATTGCCCGGACGTCTGCGAAATCACAGAACACGTGACCAGTAAGAAAAAAATGGAATATATAGATACACCCGAGACCCAGCAAATCATCGCAAATTCGCTTTTCCAATATCTTCGCCAGAATTACACGATTAGAAAAATTGAATTGTCCAAAGTGAGCGAAGTTTCCCGGCCGGGAATGAAAAATCAGATTGATGAAAATATTTTAATCTATATAAAAGATGGGGGTTAATTATGGACGGCCCGCATTCCCCGCCTCGAATTCTTTTCGTATCCTCTGAGGTTGTTTTTATGCCGGAAGGGAAGGGCGGCAGCCCCAATTATATTTGTCCCCGAACAGGTGGTTTTAGCGATTCGCTGGCAAATCTGATAAGTGATCTGTCTGATCTTGGCGCAGATGTCTATGTGACCCAACCGGATTACCGCAAAATTTTTACAACTCTTTATCAGAGTGGGAGCTTGACGGTTTCAAAGAAGATCCCTGGAGACCGGGTTTGTCTGACTAGAGACCGGGTATTTTTTTATGCAAACCGTCTGCATGAAAACTTTCAGGAAGAGAACGCCAAGATTTCACTCGCCTTCCAGCGGGAAGTCATCCATCATGTTATCGTGGAAGTTCAACCGGATCTGCTCCACTGCCATGATTGGATGACCGGTTTGATTCCAGCCATGGCAAAAATTTATAGAATTCCCTGTCTGTTTACATTTCAAAACCCGAATACGGCTAAAACCCTTCTTGCCCACGTTGAGGATATCGGGATTGATGCTGCGGAGTTCTGGCAGTATCTGTTCTATGATCGGTATCCCATCAGCTATGAGGAATCCCGGGGGACCAATTCGTTGGACTTCCTGTTAAGTGGCATTCTTTCGGCCGACTTTGTCAATGCTTCCAGCTCTGCCTTCCTGTCAAATATGGCCCTAAATCAAAACGCCCTTACCAAACTGCGACTTTGGGAGCTGCTGGTAACAAAAATGAGCGCCGGTTGCGCTGCTATTAGTAGCAATATATCAAAAGTGCAACAACACATCGCCATTTATGAAAGAATGCTGCAACGGTCCCTGTTTCAGCCTAAACGGAAATACGCCAACGTTAAAGCAGTTGCCTCCTAGTAAGTTTCCTTAATTCAACTCACATGTATAACTACAAGCCCAAGGCTGTTAGGCGGCTAATAGACCCACGGCCTAAACACCTGAAAGGCATTATCAGAAATATAGATGACAAACAGCATTGCTACTTCATTTCATCATGATAATCCGCAATTCATTTGATATGTTACCTGGTTTTATACATGTTTAATTTATCGGGGAATGTAAAGAAACCAGGTCTCAGTCTATACCCATTTGGCTTCATATTCTGATAGCCGTCCTGGGACCAAATTCCAAAAACCAAATCGTAAGCAGCAAATAATGCCCGAATCGCAAGCTTAAAGGGTTCAAACGCAGTTTAGCACCCATTTAGT
>CAZWEO010000061.1:0-30440 GCA_964633115.1 uncultured Desulfobacterales bacterium | reverse complement strand
ACGGAATAGTTGCTGCTTTTCAAATGGTTAATCAATAGAACAAATTTACCGTGCCGACAAGGTCGGTGGTCGTTGACACTAATATGGAATTATGACATCGTAAAAGGGTTATACTGAATACTTCTACGGCTATTTATTTTGGAGATTGGGTCATGAAAACTATCATTTGCTTTTTGGTATCGATCCTGTGTTTGTCCTGTGTATCCCTTGACCCTTCATTTGCTACTTCAGACCAACCCCAGACCACAACGGTGCCGCAAACTGGTTCCAATGCGGCCGCGACGGTTCCCGTAAATGCCAGCGCCGAAGGTGTGGGCGTTATTGTCAATGATAATACAGCCCAGGCAAGGGATCAAGCGATTCAGGATGCTTTGAGACTAGTGGTGGAGCAGGCGGCCGGCACCATGGTTTCATCTGAAACCTTGGTCCAGAATTATGAAGTCTTACGGGACCAGATTTACGCTCAAAGCCAAGGATATATCCAACATTACGAAGTTACAAATGAGACAACCGAAGGGAATCTGTACCGGGTAAAAATTCAGGCAGCGGTGGCCAAAGGGAATTTGAAGAATGACTTGGCCGCACTCGGGCTACTGATGGCCCGTAAAAATATGCCCCGTGTCATGATCATGGTGGCCGAGCAAAATGTCGGTAGGCATTATTATAATTACTGGTGGGGCGTAAAGGCCAGCACGGCCGACCTAACTATTTCTGAAAACGTTCTCATGCAAAAATTGACCAGCAAAGGATTTCATATTGTCGATCATGCGGTTGCTTCTAAATCGCTAAGCATTAAAGACCCTTATAAAATCGAATCCCTCAACAATGACGCTGTCCAGAGTATTGGCAATTTATATGATGCCGAAGTAGTCATTTACGGCCAGGCGCTCGCAAAGTTGGCGGGATCGGTTATGGGGTCCAGCATGAAATCGGCCCAAGCAGATATTTCTTTACGGGTTGTGAGTACCGATACCGGGCAGGTGATCGCGTCGGCCACCCAGCATGCTGCGGCTGTCCATCCCAATGAAGTCACTGCCGGAGCAGAAGCATTAAAGTTGGCCACCGAAGCTATCAGCGACCAACTATTGGATCAAGTTGTAAAACGCTGGTCGCAGGACCTAAGCAGCGGTAGCCTGATTCGATTAGAGATATCGGGTATTTCATCCTATAATCATTTATTAAAATTTAAAGAAACGCTACAGCAACGCATACGGGGGGTCAAAGGCATATATCAGCGTGACTTTAATGCCGGGCATGCCAGCCTGGACGTAAATGTACCATCGAGTTCGCAACAATTGGCAGACGAACTGGTTGGTATCGACTATGGCGGATTTCGAGTCGACATTACCAGCCTGACGCAAAATACCATCGGTTTAGAGATGAAATAATTGTGTTTCACAAAATTTGAAATGGCGACTAGGTTACTTAAAATTTTTCGGAGGTAAATATGAAACAATACCGCGTATGGATGCTGCTTTTCTTGGTACTGTTTTTTCTGGCGGGCTGTGCCGGAATACCGAGCATCGGACCAACAGCCGATCCCACCAATCCCATAAAACGGTTAGCAATTCTTCCGCTTCAGAATGACACAACCGATGTGGAGGCACCTAATTTTGTTCGTGAAAAACTGGTTCCGGCATTCCAGAGACGATTTTATACTGTGCAGCCGCTGACGGAGACCGATCAGATACTCAGGGACGAGTTGGGTATTACGCTCGGTGGGCAGCTGAGTATGGCCTCGGTCAGCGAATTACGCGAAGTGCTTCAAGTGGAAGGGCTTCTTTTTGGTACCCTTATGGATTATGGTGAGGTGACTACCGGGCTGGTCAATATGCGCAAAGTCCGCGGTAAATTTAGAATCGTTGAGACCGATACAGATATGGTTTTTTGGGAAAATGGTGTCGGTATTAAAAGCCAGGATACTTCCGGCGGCCTACTGGGAAGCTTATCCGGAGCGGTGGCCAACTCAGGCGGTGGAGATGAATCCGTTCCCTGGGTAACCATAGAAAGTAAGTCCAGCAACAACAGCATTTTAGAAGGTCTGGCAGCAGGACTTACCAAAAAACTTGTCTCGAAAGCCATGGGCGTACACCTGGAGCGAGAGACCAACGAGATGATTTGGCGAATCGTGCAGAACCTACCCTGGGGTCCGGGTGAGGTAGCCACTGTTTACCTGACGACGGCGCCAAAAGTACCCATGATGCCCAAGATTGAAATGCCACCACCGCCTGCTATGGGACACATGAACTATGGGGATCGCGATTTCAAGGCAGTCATGATTTCACGGACCTTGGACAAATCGAATCAGCGCGAAATTTCCTTTGAGATGCCCATTGCCAAAGCTGGTGAAAAATTTCGTATGGAAATCGATTATGCAAGCATGACAGGTGCCGCGGGCATGCCGTCCGGCATGAGTGCTGTGGTCATGATCCATCGTTCAGATGAAAAGCGAACTTATTCACTTTACACCAATAAAAAGAAATATATGATTAGCGAAGAAACCGATGATGGCTATATTGATGAACCAGATATGCAAAAGACATTCATCGGTAATGAAACCATCGATGGGCATCCCACAGAGAAGTACGAAGTTGCGGTGAGTTATGAAGGGCAGGACACCCAAACCGGATACATATGGAATGCAACCGACCTGGGCGGCATGACCATCCGCAGCGAATTCGACAATCCGGCGGTTCAGGTCACCTCTACACTGACCCAGATCGTTATGGGAACGCCGTCGGCTGATCTTTTTGAAATCCCGATGGATTATACCGAGACAGATAATTTTATGGAGATTATAGCGGAATAACATTCATTCTAAATAGGAGGCAATCATGATGAAGGCAAGAAACATCTATGTATTGGGGTCATTGTTGCTCATGGCCGCAGTATTGGTTTTCAACGGATGTGCAGCAAAAACGAGCGGTGCGGTGCGGGATGATTCCTCCCTGACCGGTGTTTCCGATCAGTTGGCACCGACCGGAGACTATACCGGTCCAAAGCTGCGTGTCGGGGTGGTCAATTTTCAGAACAAAACTCCATCAAAACGGATTGGAATTGGCGAAGCCGCGGCGGATATTTTGGGAACAATTTTACAAAAGACCAAGCGCTTTATCATCATTCCCCAACAAGATATTTCTTCTATTTTAGATCAGCAGGCTTTGGGTGCCTCTGGTGCGATCAATCCGGCGACGGCTGCAAAGATGGGCAAGATTTTGGGCTTAAATGCCATGGTGACCGGTGCGATTACGGCCTATTCTGAAGCCGAGGAAGGATCCGATTACCTGGTCTATAAAAAGAAAAAACAGATCGCCCGCGTTACCGTTGACTATCGCATTGTGGATACAACCACAGGAATCCAGATAGCAGCGGACTCCGGCCAGGGAGTTTATGAGAAAGCGACTGGTGGAGCCTTGGGATTGGGTTCCAAAGCCAGCTACGATTCTGATCTAAGGGATGGCGCATTGCGGGATGCTTTGACCAAGGCCATGGTAAATATGTTGCAGCAGTTTGAAAGTCAAGAATGGAGTGGTCGGATTGCCAGCATCAAGGGCCGTACCGTCTATCTAAACGCCGGACAAAAAACCGGATTGAAGGTGGGAGACATGATGATGGTTCAGGAGCTGGGCGAAGAGATAATCGACCCTCAGACAAATGTGTCTTTGGGAAGGGCACCTGGACCCGTCAAAGGCGAGCTCATGATCACCGGCTTTTTTGGAAATGACGGATCGGTGGCCACGATAAAGTCAGGCACTGGTTTTAGGCAGAATGATTTGGTGAAGTATAAATAATATCTGGGTTTTAGGAGTGCAGGTTTGGAGGGTGAAAGGGTAAGCTTTTCAACATAAAGCGATTGGCGCGGATGATATTCATTTTAAAGCCTATCGCCCAATCATCGTTCTTTCAACCCAACCTGCATTCCAATAACCTTAAAACCGCTTTGACCCTTCAAACCCCACCCCTTCAAACCTTCACCCCTCCAAATAGAAGCATCGTCATAATATCCATCCATTGGTTTGGCGATATAGGTTATTTTTCCTGGTTTGAAGAATCTAGTTGCCTGATCACAATATCGCGTTTTGGATAGGGGATTTCGATATGGTGGCGATCAAAGGCTTCCTTGACCCGATCGGTGACTTCCGAGATGGTATCCATGCGTTTGCGCGCATTTTGGATCCAAACGCGCAGTTGCAGATCGACAGATGACTCACCAAAGACCCGAACCACGACTTTGGGTTTGGGGTCTTTGGCAATCCAATCGATTTGATCGGCAACATCGAGAATGATCTGTTTGGCCTTGGTAAGATCGGCATCATAACTGATACCGATGTTGATACGCACGCGAATCATAGCAGAGACAATGGTATAGTTTATGATATCGCGTTTCATGATTTCATTGTTGGGAATGATGATGACAATATTATCGGTGGTTTTGATTTTGGTGGCACGGATACCGATATCGATGATATCTCCCCAGGTGGCGCTGCCGGTGGGCGCTGTCCAAACTTCGATGCGATCCCCAACTTCAAAGGGCCTATCGATGATTAACAAAATACCGGCAATCAGGTTGGAGAGGGTGTCCTTGGCTGCAAACCCGATGGCAATCCCCAATATGCCCGCTCCGGCGATAAAGGGCATCACGTTGATGCCCACGAGATCGAGGGCTATAATTATGGCCACCACATAGATGATCACACCGGCAAACCGATTTAAAAGATCAAAGATGACGTCGTCCACCTGAGTTTCCGTTTTGTCAATCAGACGCTTCTCAATTGTGTTCAGGGCGGCAATGGTAATACGGGTTGCCGGTGATGCCAAAGACACTACCAGCAGCCCCTGCAAGCCAGATTGCAGAATACGGATGTTAAATAGCTGGGAAATGTATATGGCCGTCCCAAAAAAAAGCAGCATGTTGACGGCTTTGCCCAAAGATCGGAATATTATCTGATTGTCTCGGATAATCTCAATTTGCTGGCCTTTTTTTTGAAGAGAGGCCAGCAGAACTTTCAATACAAACCAGATAAGAGCAGCAATTAAAATAGCCACCAAAGCTTTGGTCAGGATAGCCGTAAGTGAATTCGGATCGCCGGCCAAGCGGTCGATATGGGTTGATATGTTATGCCAAAAGTCCATATTTACTCCTTGCATTTACTGGAGATTCAATTACTAGAAAATAAATCATTTTGAGGGTGTAGTTGGATAGAAAAGATTTAAACCAAATCCTAATGGATCATTTCGACCAGGATCAATTGACAATTACAGTCGCTTTTTTGTTCAGAATTGGATGTTAGACGTTCGATGTTCAGAGTTAATCTATCCGCTATACCCCAATCCGGCCTTAATATATTCTCGGTTCAAACGAGCGATGTTAACAATCGATATTTCCTTGGGACAATCGGCTTCGCATTCGCGCTCATTGGAGCAATTTCCGAAACAGAGCTGATCCATGGCAGTGAGCATGGCTTGAACGCGGATGGGTGCCTCGGGTCGACCCTGGGGTAGCAGCGCCAGGTGGCTGACCTTGGCACTCACAAAGAGCATGGCGGAGGCATTCGGGCAGGCGGCCACACAAGCGCCACAACCGATACAGGCAGCGGCGTCCATGGCTTTCTCGGCGATATCCTGGGGGATTAGAATCGTATTGGCATCCTGGGCTCCACCCGTATTGGCAGAGATATAACCCCCGGCCTGAATGATTTTATCAAAGGGACTGCGATCCACCACCAGATCCTTGATCACCTTAAAGGCGCGGGCACGGAATGGTTCTATGACGATGGTGTCGCCATCTGAAAAATGGCGCATGTGTAATTGACATAAGGTCGTGGCTGTTTCGGGGCCATGGGCACGGCCATTGACCACACAACCACACTGTCCACAAATGCCTTCGCGACAATCATAATCAAAGGCAATGGGCTGTTTGCCTGCCAGTGTGAGGCGTTCATTAACGACATCGAGCATTTCCAGAAAAGACATGTCCGTGGAGATACTATCCGCGGAATATGTTTCCAGCCGGCCTTTGGTATCAGGACCTTCCTGGCGCCATATTTTTAAAGTCAGACGGATATCTTGTGTCACTTATAACTCCTTTGGCTTAATTTGACATTCTCAAAGATCAGCGGCTCCTTATGCATCTGGGGGTCTGTCTTTGGTCCTTTGTACTCCCAGGCAGATACATGGCAGTAATCATCATCATTTCTGAGGGCTTCGTTATCTTCGGTTTGATAGGCCTCGTTAAAATGACCGCCACATGATTCTTGTCGTTCCAAGGCATCCATGATCATCAGTTCGCCGAACTCCAGAAAGTCTGCGACGCGTCCTGCTTTTTCAAGGCTCTGGTTGAAATCTTCTTCCTGCCCAGGCACATTGACATTTTCCCAAAATTCAGACCGGAGTGCCTGAATTTTCTTGCAGGCTTCTTCTAACTCGGCATTGTTGCGCGACATACCGCAGTAGTCCCACATAATTTGTCCCAGAGCCCGATGAAAATCGTCGACGGTCCGCTTGCCGTTGACTGCCATGAGTTTGCCGATGCATTCATTTACAGCGCTCTCGGCATCACCAAAGCTCGTATGGTCTTCGTTGACTGTTTCCAGCTCTGCGCTGGCCAGGTAGCCGCCGATTGTGTAGGGGATGATGAAATATCCATCCGCCAGACCCTGCATGAGTGCGCTGGCGCCAAGGCGATTGGCGCCATGATCTGAAAAATTGGCTTCACCAGCCACAAATAATCCTGGGATGGTACTCATGAGATTATAATCGACCCACAGTCCTCCCATGGTATAATGCACCGCAGGGTAGATCATCATGGGTACTTCATAGGGGTTGTCGGCGGTAATTTTTGCATACATTTGAAAGAGATTGCCATATTTCTTCTCAATCACATCGCGGCCATCCCGCTGGATGGCATCCTTAAAGTCAAGATAGACTGCCAAACCGGTTTCACCGACACCTTTGCCTTGATCACACTGCTCCTTGGAGTTACGCGAGGCAACATCCCGGGGTACTAAATTACCAAAGCTGGGATACTTTTTTTCTAAATAATATTCACGCTCAGATTCGGGGATATCCTGCGGCAGCCGTTTATCATCCGGTTTTTGGGGGATCCACACGCGTCCATCGTTGCGCAGGCTTTCGCTCATGAGGGTTAGCTTGGACTGATAGGTGCCGTGAACCGGTATACAGGTCGGATGGATCTGCGTAAAACAGGGATTGGCAAAACAGGCTCCCTTTTTGTAGGCCCGATAAGTGGCCGAAACATTGCAGGTCATGGCATTGGTTGACAGGTAGTATACATTTCCATAGCCGCCTGTGCACAGCACCACGGCATGACCAGCATGCCTTTCTATTTTTCCGCTAACCAGGTTGCGGGTGATGATTCCACGGGCTTGTCCATTGGTCAGGACAATGTCCAGTAGTTCGCGCCGCGGATACATCTCTACGCCTTTAGCAGCAACTTGGCGCATGAGTGCGCTATAGGCTCCCAGCAACAGCTGTTGACCAGTTTGGCCCCTGGCGTAGAAGGTTCGTGAAACCTGGGCACCGCCAAACGACCGATTGGCTAACAACCCACCGTAGTCACGCGCAAAGGGCACACCTTGGGCCACACATTGGTCGATAATGTTGTTGCTGATTTGAGCGAGGCGATAGACATTTGCCTCTCTGGCCCGAAAGTCACCGCCTTTTATGGTGTCATAGAAAAGCCGCCAGATGCTGTCACCTTCATTCTGGTAGTTCTTGGCTGCATTAATACCGCCTTGGGCGGCAATACTATGGGCCCTGCGGGGTGAATCCTGGATACAGAAACTTTTGACCTGGTAACCCAGTTCTGCCAGAGATGCGGCCGCCGAGCCACCCGCCAGGCCAGTACCGACCACGATGATCGTATACTTTCTTTTATTGGCCGGATTAACTAGCTTGAGATCAAACTGGTGCTTATCCCATTTTTCGGCCAGGGGGCCGCTGGGAATGTGGGCATCCAACTGCATATAATTCCTCCTTATCCCGAAATGGTAATATAAATCGGGAGATAGCCAAATCCGAACCCGAAAATTACGCTTAAAACAATACTGGCTCCCATGATAAGTGGCATATACTTGGGATGGTTTGCACCCAAGGTCTGGAACAAGCTCCAGAAACCGTGGCGTATATGTAGCGCCAGAATTATCATGGCAGTAACATACAGCATCACATACACGATGCTTTCAAAGGCGCTGTCTACGATCTGGTAAATCGTCGTGGTTGATTTATCGATAAAGTGAAAGTTTAACAGGTGAAAAATAACGAAAACCAAGATCAGAAAACCGGTATAGGGCATGGTGGCCGAGCTGTTGGTGCGACCGCCGGCTCTTTGGTTCATAACATAACGTTCTGGTCGGGCTTTGAAATTCTGAAAGAATAACAGCGCACCCGTGATCACATGGACGAGCGCCAGGAAAACAAGTCCCCATTCGGCGATTGTGAGTATCGGGCCGAGTGCATGCAGATGTTCGGCATAATTATTAAAGGCGTCTTTGCCGCCGTATAGGGTCAAATTGCCCGCTAAATGAACGACCAGAAAAACAAGAAAACATGAGCCGGTCAGTGCCATCAACAGCTTTTTACCCACCGATGACCCAATGAACTGTCCAATCCAGTGCATGATTGCCTCCAAAAATAGGTTCTAGCACAAAAAATAATTTTCTATTTTTTTATGCTTTATCTGTCAACATAATTCTTGAACCACCAGGCATCCCAATCTGTTTGGATAATGGCATCGGCAATTTGCTTGCCAGTATCAGTTTGAAGTCGATTTAAAACATGGGGAAGCCATTTGCTTGGTGGATCAAATCCAATATCGGCCAGTGTCTTGAGTTCCAGAATCATGGAGATTTGATCCGCGTCTTTGGCCAAAAGGGCTTCGCGGGAGGCGCTGCCGTTGAATTCTTGCACCAGATCGGAGACATCTGTGCCGATGTCGGTGTCAGCAGCCATATCTTCCAGGGCAGCGGCTTCGTCCGCTTTGACATACAGTTTCTGCAGATGGTTGATATCCCCCATACGAGACTCGGGTAGATCATGCACCAGACAAATGCTAAGTAATCGTAATGCATCGATATCCGGTTCTAACTTGGACATAACCCAGGCAATAAAAAGTGTACTATAAGTATGTTCGGCAACGGATTCTCGTCCGGCACCTAAAAAGTTAAAACCGGTTCTGGGGGTTCGCTTCAGATGAACAGCTTCGAACAAGAGGTTGGCAATGGCTTGCATATACATCTCCTTCCTTCCCGAATATTTCATGAAATGTTCGGGCTAAATGGCTTGACACGTGGTCAGGCCTCATATAAAAGGTTATAGATTTATAATTATTTTTAATTAATGTTAATTATGGACCTCTAAATCGTGAGGTGAACAGACGATGCAACAAGTCAATTTGATTCAAATGGTCAGCAATGCCGGGTTAATGGTTCAATTTGTACTACTGCTGCTGCTCTTTTTTTCAATTACTTCCTGGGCGATCATATTAATAAAATACCGCTATATCAAGAGGGCTTACCGTGAATCGGCAGCTTTTACAGAGCTGTTCTGGAAAAGCCGGGATTTGTCCAATGCCTATCGCCAAGCCAAGGAACTACAAGGAAGCCCAATTGCCCGCATCTTCAGGATCGGGTATGTGGAGTTAAAAAAGATTAGTCAGGGTAGCGTACCTGAAGGGGAAGATGCACAGGATCAGGCTCGCAGAATGAGTACTCGCTTTGCGGGTATGGACAATATCAAGCGAGCATTGCGCCGGGCAATCAACACGGAAACAACCCGTATGACGCAGATGGTGCCTTTTTTGGCAACCACCGGTAATACAACTCCCTTTATCGGGTTGTTTGGTACGGTATGGGGTATCATGAATTCATTCCATGGCATTGGACTAAGGGGTTCTGCCAGTCTGGCAGTTGTGGCGCCGGGTATTTCTGAGGCTCTGGTGGCAACAGCAGCGGGGCTTGGCGTGGCGATACCAGCGGTTATTTCATTTAATTATTTCATGCAGAAAATCAAGATCCTGGAATCCGAGCTGCACAGCTTCTCGGCCGATTTCCTCAATATCATCGAACGGGATATTCTGTTGATGGAAAGGAGGCACTCATGACCCTGAGCGGAAATGACGACCGCTTGATGTCAGAAATCAATGTGACCCCATTTGTGGATGTCATGCTGGTATTACTGATTATTTTCATGGTGACCGCACCGATGATGATTCAAGGTGTCGATGTGTCTTTACCAGAAGCCAGTTCGGCACCTTTAGCATCGGAACAAGAACAAATGATTGTAACCATTGATAAAAATAGTCAAGTCTATATTAATGACTACCGCGTCGGGATAGAGAATCTCAAAGAAAAACTGATCCAGATTAACAAAAACAAAAAGGCTGACGAGCTGTATCTGCGCGCGGATAAATCGGTGGCCTATGGCACAGTCGTTTATGTGATGTCGGAGATTAAAGGCGCCGGGATCGAAAAACTGGGTATGATCACAGACCCAGTTGACGAATCTGAAAATGATCCTAAAAAATAACCATACGCGGCCAATATCCATAGCATCAGGATCCCAGGCTTTACTGACGGGTCACAGCACCGAACAAAAGCTGGTCACGCTGGCATTTACGGTTTCTCTCATTTGTCATATTGCTTTATTTTCCATTTTGATCTACGCCCAAACCTATCGACCCAAACAACGCCCCGCACCTGTGGTCATGAACGTTAATCTGGTTTCCTTACCAGAATACGCCGGGCCTAGCCAACCGACCAAGAAGGCCACAATTTCGAGTCCGACTAAAAAGGCGCACAAGTCGGCTGCGGTTAAAAAGAAGGCGGCGGTACTAAAGAAAAAAGCGCCCAAAGCCGTCAAGAAAAAAACATCGCTCAAAAAAAAGACTTTTCGTTCGGAAAAGGTTAAGAAGAACACCTTAAAAAAATTGGAGAAAAAAGTTGAAACCTCGGTGTCGGATCGAATTTCCAAAGTCATCGATCAAATCAAGGCCAAGGTTGGTAGCGAAAAACCGGAAAAGCCTCCCCCACCGAGCGTACCCCAAAAGGCAGTAAGCGGTACGCAAGGGGGAACTGGACAGGTGACCGGTGGAAAACTGGCTGAATTAATAGATATATACCGGGTGGAAATCGCTTACCAAGTCCAACGAAATTGGGCTTTTCCCGATCAGTTGGCCGATGGACGCTCGGATTTACAAACCTTGCTGGTGTTTAAGGTCATGCCCAACGGAGAAATTAAGGATCTTTTTTTTACAGATCGTTCCGGCAACAGCCATTTTGATGAGTCCGCTTTCCGGGCGGTCATGAAAGCCAATCCTGTGGATCCGCATCCCAGATCGGTTTCCAGAGCATATGTGCAGATGGGGCTCCGTTTCACACCCGAAGGTATTCAATAAATTTTCATGCCTAAACGTGCACAACCAAACATGAAAACGATTTTGCCACCAAATGTCTCCAATGATCATTTTACAACAACTGATATAAACTATATGTGGATGATTTTGAAAATTCACATTAGAAACATGTAACAGCAAAAAATGTGTTTTAACCCGGGTTGTTTGGAAGGGAAACTACTCAAATTAGGATTAGCTGTTTCTAATGAATGGTGACTCGTATGAATCTATTGTCTCGAATCGTTGTCGTGAGTTTTATGATTCTGATGCTGTTTTACCCCCATGCCGTGGCAGCGGAATACGATTATATTGATATTAATAATCCGTTTCTACGCAAGATACCCTTGGCCATACCCTGGTTTAAAGATATGTCTGAGGCTGACGCGGGCAACGTTCTGTCGGTCCAACTCCCAGACACCTTATCTGAGACGCTTGCCTTTACCGGCTATTTTAAAATGCTCGAGCGACAATCCTTTCTCATGGACCCCAAGAATCCCGACATCATTGCCACCCATATCAATTTTCGAAATTGGACCGCCATCGGTGCTGAGCTGTTGATCACCGGGGGTGTTTTGGTCAAAGACGGGCAAATGGAAACAGAACTACGCCTGTTTGATACCTTTAAAGAGAAGTTGATTATTGGGAAACGCTATAAGGGATCTAGCGACAATACCCAGAGCATGATACGACGGTTTTGTGGCGAGGTTATGCATCACTTGACGGGAAATCGTGGGTTTTTTAACAGTCAAATCGCGTTCTTATCTCATCGGGAGGGCAATAAGGAGATTTATATTTCCGATTTTGATGGCAGTCACCCCAAACGTTTTACCCGACATAATAGTATTACCCTATTTCCATCCTGGTCCTCGGACGGCAGCTGGCTGGCCTACACATCTTATGCTAACGGTAAACCCGATTTATATATCCGAAATATAAAGAAAAAAGGTGAAACAACCCTGAATCGGAAGGGTATTCAACTTACGCCGGCTTGGGTCCCAGGAAAATTCGAGCTGGCAGCAACACTTTCTTTTTCGGGCGACCAGGAAATTTATCTGTTGACCGGAGGGGGGAAAATTATTAAAAGATTGACAATGAGTCGTGGAATAGATGTGGAACCGACTTGGTCCCCGGACGGAAAACAAATGGCCTTCGTTTCCAAACGCTCTGGAAAGCCGCAGATCTTTATTCAAAATATCGCTTCCGGGCGTGTTCGAAGGTTGACTTTTGAGGGACGTTACAATACACAACCGGACTGGTCCCCAAAAGGTGATAAGATTGTCTACTCGGCCATGGCAGAAGGAAGCATCAATATCTGCACCATTGATGTGGATGGGGGACAGTTCAGCCAGTTGACCGAAAACCAAGGGGACAATGAAGCGCCATCCTGGTCGCCCGATGGGAGTCTGATCGCCTTCACATCAAATCGGGAAGGCAGATCGCGAGTTTACGTGATGACAGCATTCGGAACAGATCAGCGGCGCTTGATTTCTTTACCGGGTGAACAAACAAATCCGAAATGGTCTCCAAACGTTATTGCTAATTAATGCTGAACTCGAACGCAAAAAGGAGGAAGATATGCGGAAAAAATTATGGATATGCCTAAGCCTGTTGGTTATTGTACCCGGATTGCTTTTTACCGTGTCATGCGCAAAAAAGGTGGTTCAATCCGAGCCAACGGCCGAAGAAGAAGCAGCCCCCGCAACAGAGGCAGCGGCGACGACTGAAGCGCCGGCTGGTCCAAGTGATGCCGAACTAGCCGACCAGGAAAAAATGGCCCAGGAAGAGGCCGCCCGACAGTGGGAGATGCAGGCCGAAGAAGATCTGAGACAAACTCAGATGGCCCAGCAAGCTGCCAAAGACGAAGAAATGGAACGTGCCCAAATGGCTGCCATGCAAATGTTTATGAGTGAGGACGTTTATTATGATTTCGATAGTTCTGCACTCACAAATATGGCCCGTAATGTTCTTTCCAGAAAAGCGGAATACCTGCGCATTGATGCGGAAGCATCTGTCATAATCGAAGGTCACTGCGATGCGCGCGGCACCAGTGCTTACAATATTGCCCTGGGTGATCGTCGCGCGGAGAGCGCTAAGGGCTATCTGATTGACTTGGGTATCGACGCTACGCAACTTTCCACCATCAGCTATGGTGAGGAACGCCCAGTGGATATGGGCCAAAATGAAGAGGCTTGGGCTAAAAATCGTCGCGCCCATTTTATTATTGAATAATCAGGCCACGTGAAACCTAATTTTGTGTATCTATAAGTAATCGGCAAGCAGTGGCTTGGCTGCTGCTTGCCGTATTTTTTTATGATCGCATACGAGTTGATGCTATGAGAATTAAATGGCTCATTCTGGCACTGGCTTTAATAATATCGGTGGGTTGTGCCCATCAAGAAGATGTTATTATTCTGGATCAACGCTTATCTAAGGTCGAGAACACTAGTAAAAAACTAGATAAGCGTGCGGCTGCTTTGGAGCAAAAGACAGTGGATCTGGATAGACGTGACCAAAGCAGTGGTAAGGAAATAGAACAGAGCCGAGCGTTCCTGAGCGGCAAGCTGTCAAAGTTTGAAAAAAGTTTGGCCGACGATAATGTGGTGCTCAGAAAAGACTATGCCAAAATCAATGCCTCCCTGGAAGCCCTCAAGGATGACATTCAATTGCTAAGGGGCCGACTCGAAGAGTCGGAATTCATGCTCCAGGAACGCATCAAGAACACCGAGAATGCCGAGAAGGGCAAACAGATTCAACTCGACAAACTCTCCATTAGTCTCAATCAAATCGAAACGCGTCTGCAATATATCGAACAGTATTTGAATCTAGAGTCGGCGGGATCCCGTAGTGGCGAAATAACCCCACCGCAAAAAGAGGAAAAGAAGTTATCGGATCAAGAATACTATGTTGCCGCCAAACAGGCGTTTGATCAGGAAGATTTCGAGGCAGCCCGTTCGGGATTTGAGTCCATCATTAACGATTTTCCAAATTCAGAACATGCAGATAATGCCCAGTTTTGGATTGGGGAAATATATTACCGTGAAAAATGGTACGAAAAGGCCATTTTGGAATATCAAAAGGTAATAGAGAATTACCCCAAGGGTAACAAAGTCCCGGCTTCTTTGCTGAAACAAGGTTTTGCTTTTATCTCACTGGGGGATAAAGCCAATGCCAGACTTATATTGAAAGAGCTGAGTAAAAAATTCCCTGATAGCAACGAAGGTAAAATTGCTCTCCAGAAATTAAAAGAGCTTCAATAGGACATCGACGTTTAGAAACCGTTGACAAAAATTATCGGCATAGACCCGGGATTGTCCGCAACCGGCATCGGTGTTGTCACCGGCAGTGGACTCGAGGTTCGGTCCTATTCATACGGGGTTATCCAAACATCCAAAGATGCCACTTTACCGCATCGCCTCCATCGCATCTTTACTAAATTCACAGAAATTCTTACCAAAGAGCAACCAGAACATATGGTGATCGAGGATGTGTTTTCTTTGGCTGAATATCCCAAATCGGGAATCCAATTGGGTAAAGTCACCGGCATCTTGTTACTTGCAGGGCATCAAATTGGCGTGCCGATTTCGGAAGTGCCGGTGCGTGAAGCCAAGCGCGTGTTGACAGGTAATGGCAGTGCTTCCAAACAGCAATTGGAAAAAGCGATTCGCAAAAAATTGGGTTTAGCACAACCAATTAAGCCCTCACATGCATCCGATGCCCTGGGACTGGCCTTGGTTGGATTGTATCGGTATGGATGAATCAGATATAGAGGGGTGGAGGGTTGTAGGTTCGGAGGGGTGGAGGGGTTGCCTATTATAAATTATCGACGGAGGGTCCGATATATTTGTATATACACTCCAACCCTTCAAACCTCAGACCTTGAAACCCTAATTTGTATTGACCCGAATAAAAGTTTAAAGGTTTTAACTACCATAAAAACATACCAAATAGTTATGGGTAAAAAATGATCGGCTACATCGAAGGTACGTTGATGCGTAAGGATGAAGATCACATCCTTTTACTAACCAACCAGATCGGGTATGAGATTCTTCTTCCGGCAGTAGTCATGGCCTCCCTTAAAGGACGACAGGTGGGGGAGTCGGTCGCATTGTATATCTATCACCAACAGACTGAACGCCAACCCAAACCCGTGTTGATCGGATTTAATCTGGAGGTGGAACGCGAATTTTTCCAACATTTCATCTCGGTGGAAGCTATCGGCCCCATCAAAGCCGCCAGAGCTTTAACAAGACCCATTCGCGATATTGCCGGCGCCATCGAATCCAGAAATGTTGCTCGGCTCAAAGAACTCAAGGGCATCGGAACGCGCACGGCGCAGAAAATTATTGCCACCTTGGAAGGCAAGATGGGCAAATTTGCCCTCATGCGAGAGGAAGATCGACCGGAAGTTACTGAAATCGAGGATCTTGAACTTCAAGTCATTGAGGTCTTGGTCAATCAATTGGGACACAAACGATCCGATGCCAAGGCCATGGTAACCCAGGCTACCCACCAGAATCCAGGCGTTTTAACTGCAGAAGAAATTTTTGATGCGGTGTATCGGATTCAAAGAGAAACCGATCATTGAAGTAGGAGAAAATTTACGAAATTTACTTTGTTCTCAAACTAAATAAATAGGGTTCAAAAATAACCTAGTATTAAATTAATACCCATTGGGTAAATGTGAATCATGACAGACAATTTTAAAAGCGGTAACGTCGATCCCCAAGCGGTCATATCCGGTAAGCATCTTCCATCGGATGACGAGACTGAGATCCTATCCTTACGCCCTTCAAGGCTAACGGAATATATCGGTCAGCGAGAAATTGTCGAAACCTTAAACATAGCGATTGAGGCGGCAACACAACGACAGGAGCCCATCGACCATGTTTTGTTTCATGGACCGCCGGGACTGGGTAAAACAACCCTCGCCCACATTATTGCCAATGAAATGGGTGGTCAGCTGACCACGACTTCAGGGCCAGCCCTTGAAAAGGGTGGTGATCTGATTGGCATGTTGACCCATCTTGAAGAAGGAGACATACTATTCATTGATGAGATTCATCGAACACCCAAAGCCGTGGAAGAATTACTCTATCCGGCCATGGAAGATTTTGCGATTGATTTTGTCTTTGACAAGGGCATTCATGCCCGCAGCCATCGCTATCGCCTCAATCGGTTTACAATCGTTGGCGCCACCACCCGTGTTGGACTGTTATCCTCACCTTTAAGGGATCGATTTGGTATATTTCGGAATCTAGACTTTTATGCGGAGGAAGATTTAATTCAAATAGCCAAACGATCTGCCAAACTGTTGGATACGGATATGGATGATGTTGGGGCCCACGAATTAGCCTTGCGCTCGCGGGGAACCCCCAGAATTGTAAATCGATTGCTCAAGCGCGTGCGAGATTATACCCAGGTCCGGGCAGATGGCATCATCACTCACGATACAGTGACGGTCGCATTGAAGCTCGAAGGCGTCGATATCAAAGGTTTGACAAAATTGGATCGCAAATATCTGCGTACGATAATTGAATTCTACCACGGCGGCCCAGTGGGCATCGAAGCCATAGCAGCGACCCTGCAGGAAGAGAGTGATACCCTAGTAGATGTTGTGGAGCCCTACCTGCTTAAAACTGGGTTGCTGATCCGGACTTCATCTGGCCGCAAAGCTTCCGAGGCTGCCTTCAAGCATTTGGGACTTAAGATCGACACGCAGAAGACACTCTTTTAAAAAACGAATGTCTAATAATGAACATGGAATATCGAATGATGAAGTGAGGGATCGTAGCGTACTTCCACTTCTATAAATTGATAGTACATAATCCTTTGAAATTCATGAATTCTGAATTCGAAATTCAATATTCGAATTGAGTATTCTAAATGGGTGTTTTATGCCAATCATCACGCTTTTAAGAGATTTTGGTTTGGCAGATAAATATGTGGGTGTCATGAAATAGGTGAATCGGTGGTTATTAGCTTATTATGAGTCCAACAAATAACACATCAACAGATTATAAAGAGACGCGCTGGCATTTGTTAAAAGTCGGGGCTAATGGCAATGTACGGCCATTTGTCCATTTCAAAAGATGGCTGATGTTCGTATTTGCACTGATAGTCATCCTGCTATTTACGCTCGGATGGTTTCTATTTGCATGGCTGACCCTTCAGGAAGAACTGGATGGTGCCCACCAACGAAATCGCCACCAGAACCAAGCCCTTGAATCCCTGAAAAGTGAGAAGGATGCGGTCCTGGCACGTTTAGCCATCACCCAATCAAAGCTTAAAATAGCCACGGCATCACTATCAAGCCACTCCGAGTCTAAGCCTGAGCCAAAGGTTCCAACTAGGTCAAGTGCGCCCACAAGCAAAGCCAAAGCAACTGAAAAAAAGACTGAGACAAAGCCGAGCCAAACTAAGGCCACGGACGCAGCAAGTCCGGCTAAAACGGAACCGGCGCTATCTGAAGAGGTGCTGATTTATGAAAAAGTGATTGCCGATAATCTGTTTGCCTGTGCCCAACCAGATGATACATCCTTAAGTGTCGAGTTCAAGGTGATCAATATGGGGACGCGACAGCAGCCCGTTACCGGCCATGCCTTTATTATCCTCAAGGATGCAGATCATAGCCAAGATAAATGGGTGGTCCTGCCCCGGGCTATGCTTGTGAATGGAAAACCAGCTGAATCCAGAGGGCAACGTTTCAGAATATACAATTTCCGCACGATTAAGTTCAAGTTTGGACATGAAAATCCGGGCGTTTTTACGCATGCAACCATCTTTTTATTCCGAAGGTCCGGCGAATTGATTTTTGAAAGAGATTTCAACCTGGAGCAAATTAAAATATGCCCGTAAAAGCATCGTCTAATAAACTTTCCATAATTGATAAAAACCTAACCTTGGATGGATCAGTGTCATTTAGTGGGGAGCTGATTGTGGAAGGAACCATTAAAGGACGCTTGGAAGGCGATCATATCATTATTGCCGAGGCGGGACTGATCGATGCGGAAGCCCATGTGGCCAACATAACCATTAGCGGTGTTTTCAACGGCAACTTGACTGTAAATAATAAGCTAATGCTCATGTCAGGCGGCAGTTGCAGCGGCACAATTTCTTGTCGCGATCTGGAAATGGAAGCAGGCAGTATTTTAAACGGGGATATCCAGTCTAACCCAGGGTGATTGTAGTTAACATACGTAATATTGAATCCATACAGGCCTCAATTTTGATAGGTTATTTCAAATAATTATAGAATTCAAAGGAATCAAATGATCAACATCGAACATCGAACGTCCAACATCCAACACTGAATGTGGAATCGCTTGCGCAGTGTATCGCTCTTATCTTTTTTGCTAAAAAGTAACACTGCTGTAAGGTAAGTTTGAAGCAGATGATCCTTAAAATATACCTAAGAGAAACAAAAGTCTGCCACCACAGGAAAGTGGTCGGAAAAATACGATCCATGCACATGATCTGTAACAACCTGGCTGTTTAGTGGTTTGACGCCATTCGTATGCAGGATCCAATCGATGCAGTCTGCACCAGCCTCACCTGAAAATCCATGATGGGTTCCCCCTGGATTGTGGTTAAGAGTAGATTCAAAACTTAGGCCCAAGCCATTTTGATCGGTGGATTGCCCTCTAAATACCCGGTAGTGACTGGCTCCAATGGGTGCATTAAAATCGCCCATGAGAATAGCCGGCAGCGGATTTGAGCGCTTTTGCCAGCGTTTGCGTATAAGTTTGGCGCTAAAAATTTGGGCTGTTTCTTCAAAATCAAAATGAGTATTGATGCAGGTTAAGCGATGGGAGGACTTTTCAAAGGTGCCAATGGTGCATTGTCGTGGCCAGCGGCTATCGCGACGTCGGCTGGGGATGTAGGGTGTGGGGCTCAGGTAAAAGTGTTCCCAATCTTGAATGCGCCAAGCCTTTTTGGCAAAAATAATATTATTTTGCCAGAAAGACGGCGCCGGTCGGCGCAAGCCGATTAGGTGATAACCGTTCAGGATTGCTGTGAGATCCGCAACCTGAAAATCATTGACTTCTTGACAAGCGATAAAATCCGTCGGGTGAGATGCGAATAGATGCGGTAGCAGTTTTTTACGATGTTGCCAGGAATTGGGGCCATCGGCAGCTAGGCCAAATCGAAGATTGAACGTCATAACACTAAAACGAGTATTATCGGTATGCATATTCACCTCAAGTAAGTGGATGCTAATAAAAATTTGGGAAGGCGTCAACAATGAGGCTGTAGTCTATAGGCATTTAGACTGTAGGCGCCTACAGTCTAAAAAGCTTCAGCCTATTAGCCTAAAGTTTTTCCTTGACAAGCCTAAAAATATGCCTTAAATACTCTGATTCTTTTGAATAACCGAGAAAGACCTAATCATCGCATCTCAGCGATGTGTCCGGGAGAATGGAAGTGAAAAAATATACGTATAGTGCTAATAAAACAGACATCGATGCCAAGTGGTGGGTCGTGGACGCAGAAGGGCTAGTTTTGGGCAGAATGGCCTCATCCATTGCCGCACGCTTACGGGGCAAGCATAATCCCTTGTTCACGCCCCATGTGGACACCGGCGATGCTGTCATCGTTATTAATGCAGATAAAATTGTGTTAACCGGAAATAAGTGGGATAAGAAGAATTACTACCGCCATAGCGGCTACATCGGTGGGCTTAGAACCATCGTTGCCAAAAAATTGCTCGAGGACAAACCCGAGGACCTGGTCCGTTTTGCGGTCAAGGGCATGCTGCCCAAAAATAGACTCGGCCGGGCCATGTTCAAGAAACTGAAGGTTTATGCCGGCGGCGATCACCCCCATGAGGCCCAACAACCAGAAGTACTGACAATTTAAGATTAAGATAAATTTGAGGAAAGCAAAATGCCAGAAGTAAACACATTCTACGCCACCGGCAAACGTAAAAGTTCCATTGCCAGAACATGGTTGTCTACGGGAAAAGGTGAGATTACGGTAAATGGTCGAACACTTGATAATTATTTCAAGGTGGGAACATCTAAAATAATTTTGATGCAACCCCTGTCTCTTACCAATAAGCAAGATGACTACGATATCAAGGTGAGGGTTGTGGGCGGTGGTACAACCGGTCAAGCCGGTGCTATCCGCCATGGCATTACCAAGGCATTGATCCTGGCAGAACCGGACCTGCGGGCTGTTCTCAAAAAAGCTGGCTTTATTCGACGGGATGCTCGCGTGAAAGAGCGTAAAAAATACGGTCAAAAAGGTGCCCGGGCACGTTATCAGTTTTCGAAACGTTAATAGCGCACCAATATATTTGTCCTCTCAGGCCGATGCCATTCAAAACATGATTTTTGAAAGCATCGGCCTTTTTATTTTATTTGGCATAACTGGGTCTACACATATCACATCACCCAAATTTTACCGTGGGTGCTAAATTCAAATGATGAAAGGATCGCAAGCGTCATGACACAACTACTGGTGGACCGTAGCGATATTGATTTTGTCATCTGGGAGCAATTTGACGGTGAGGCCCGGATTCAGAAGGGCGGTTATGAAGGTTTTGGACGTAAAGTCGCCGACATGATGATCACCGAGGCACGCAAGTTGGCCATAAAAGAAGTGTTGCCAACCCTTCAAGATGGGGACCGGTTGGGGGTTGCCTTTGAAAATGGTGCAGTTAAGGTACCGAAATCGTTTCATCGTCCTTACCAACTGCTAAAGCAAGGCGAGTGGCGCAGTATCGGTGTGTCCGAAGAAATGGGCGGACAAGGCGGCCCTCTTTTAGTTCATTATGCGGCCGAGGAATATTTCAACGCCGCCAATTGGTCTCTCATGTCCTATATGAGCATGAACGCCAATGCCGCCAAAATGATCCAGCTCTTTGGCACACCCGAACAAAAAGCCACCTATGTCAATAATATGGTATCCGGGTTGTGGGGCGGTACCATGCTACTTACCGAACCCGGAGCCGGAAGCGATGTGGGGGCGCTACAGACAGAGGCGGTCCGTAACACCGATGGTACCTATTCTTTAACCGGGAATAAGATTTTTATTACCTCGGGTGAACATGATTTGGCCGAGAATATCATCCACCCAGTGCTGGCACGGGTGGTTGGTGCGCCGCCGGGGACTCAGGGAATATCCATTTTCATCGTTCCCAAATTCTTGGTGAACGCAGATGGAACCCTGGGTCCCAGAAATGACATTGTCTGCACCGGTCTTGAAGAGAAAATGGGTATCCACGGCAGCGCCACCTGCAGCATGAATATGGGGGCCAAAAATCAATGTATCGGTTATCTGCTGGGTGAAGAGAATCAGGGTATGAAAATTATGTTTCACATGATGAATGCCATGCGGATGGAGGTGGCGATTTCAGCCTTGTCTCAAGCTTCGGCCGCTTATTTGCTGGCTCTGAACTATGCCCGTGAAAGAATTCAAGGTCGTGATATTGAGAACCATGCCGATCGCACGGCGCCTGCCGTGCCCATCATCAATCACCCGGATGTACGCCGCAACTTGTTGAAAATGAAATCCTATGTAAATGGGATGCGCAGTTTCTTTTATTTTCTGGTGACCGTCGAAATGCAAAGCACTGGAGCTACGCTTGAAGATAAAAAGAGGCACTACGAAAATTATTTGAGTTTTTTTACGCCTGTTCTAAAGGAGTATCTGTCCACCAAAAGCCATAGTGTTTGCATTGACGCCATGCAGGTGCATGGCGGCTCTGGATACACCCAGGATTATTCTGTTGAACAGTATGCACGTGACGCCAGGATTCACTCCATCTTCGAGGGTACTAGCGGCATACAGGCCATGGATCTGTTGGCTCGCAAGTTAATGAAAAATAAGGGGCAGTTTTTACAGGCATTTCTAGCAGATATCGATAAAATAGTTGCGCGCGCCTTGGAGATGAAAGATTTGGCGATTCTGGGGGAACGGGTTGCTGCAGCAGCGAGTCGCTTCAAGGATACCGCCTTCTTCCTGGCTAAAACTGCGGCCTCTGACCGTATCAAGGTGGCATTTGCGCATTCTCTGCCGTTTCTGCACGCCATGGGCGACTTGATCATGGCCTGGATGCTTTTGTGGCGCGCAGTGGTCGCTTGTGAAAAACTTGCAAATGGGCTCAAAAGAAAACAAAAGGTTTTTTATCAGGGGCAGGTCAAGACTGCTGAATTTTTTATTCGCACCTTGCTGCCAGCCAGCCTGGGTATCATGCAGGCCATTCAGGATAGCAGCGACGCAGCCATCGAGATTGTAGATGAGGCTTTGGGTTAATAGCATTGGTATGAGTTTACTATGTATACAATGCAATTTTTGCCGTCAGTAAGAATAACATTGTGTTCTTATAGCTTGGATATGCCACAATGTATGCTGCTTAAATAATATGATTTCTTGAATTATAAATAGTTGATTATCAAATAATCGTAATAATATAAGTTATATAAATAGTATAAGTACGCGTATTAAGCCACAGGGGATTCATTTTTTATATTGATTTATTTTGAAGATTCTTTTAGAATTCTGTTCGTAAATTTGATTGGTGATGAATCCCTATGATTTGTTTAACTCGCAAAATATCAGTTATTGTCCTGGCATGTGTTTTAGTGCTGAACGCCGGCACTACCACAAGCATGGTGATAGGAGACTGTTCAACCGCCGAAAATGCCAGCCATATGGACATGAATCACTGCGACGGCCTGCTCAATTTTGCAGTGCCGATGCAGGGCTGTTGCGGTGACTGCCTTGATATTTTTTGCGATCTTTTCAAGAATCCTTTAAAGGATGCCAATACTGTTACAACATTCGCTTTCCAAGATTATGTCCAGGACATCCATGCTAGATCCGCGGAAATCAAGGCAGAAACTGATACATGTTTGGCGACAGCCATAAATGGAAGCTTGCTTTCAGCTGTGCCCAAAAAAGGCTCCACACCCCTTTATCTCGAACATCTCACGCTAATCATTTGAACCTCCTCCGCTTCATTCCAATTCTCTAGTAAATAGTTCGAAAAAAAGCATACCCAATTTGAATTAATTCCGTGTTGCCAAACTTGTGGTCCAGAAGTGGGACTGAAGTTCCCTTAAGGGCCTTAGTCGAGTCTCAACGGAAATTCAAATTCTAAATTATGAAGTGGAGGTCTTAAATAATGAAATTGATCCAATGGATTCTATCCAATAAAATTCTTTGTGTTGTCCCGCTGCTGCTTTTGGTCTTGGCGGCTGTTTACGTTACCGCATCCGATCGAAATGCAGATGTTCGAATCACCCCTGTAGGTTCAAATGGACCAGAAGAAACTGTTTTTGAAGGTGCTGAGAAACCAAGAAATAATAAGCGTTCATCAATTGGGAAAACCTCAGTTGGCCTGACAACATCACCCGATTTTTCGGATTACACCGTAAAGGCGATTCTGAATGTGGAAGGCATGTCGTGTTCTGGGTGCATTGCCACGATAAAATCGAGCTTAACTGGCTATGCAGGTATCCAGGATATCATCGTAAATATTTCGGCAGGCATCACTGAGGTTTATTACGACAGCCAACAAATGCAGGAACCGGGTCTTCTGGCAACTGCCATTACCAACAGCGGGTATCCGGCCACGGTCAAACAGCTCGTATCAGCGCAGCAACTTAAACAGGAAGAAGCCCTCGCGACCCAGCGGGCCAAATTGTATGTGGCCTCGGTGGGCGGCTGGGATATTTCGCGTACCGAATTTACAACAGAAGTGGCCTATGCCAAGAATCGTTACATCAAAGCATATGGACAAGATGTATTTTCGGACGAACGCGGTCAAAACGTACTCAATAATATTAAGGCTCAGGTTGTATCGCGCTTGATCAACGAAGGTATTCAGATGCAGGAAGTTCAACGGGTCGGCTATTATGTCGATGCAGAAATACTGGGCCAGGAGTTTAATAGCTTCATCTCACAGAAGGGCATTAGTCTAGAGCAGTTCAAAACAGCCCTGTCAGAAAACGGCTATCCCTATGACTATTTTAAGAAAAAGTTCGAAAATCGTGTGTTACTGCGGCGTTATATAGAGGAAAATGTAATCCAAATGAGTGCCAATGAATATGACCAGCAGCAGCAGTACCTGGCCTGGTTCAACAATGCCAAGGCTTTATCAACCGTGGTTATTTATGACAAACAGCTGGAACGTCTGAGTCAAGAGCAGTCAGCTGGTGGCTGTGGATCTACTTGTAAATCCTAAAGCCGATTATGGACAGTCTATGATGATTGCTCCCGCAAGCTTTTTTGACCATGAAAAAACCCACTTGCATTGATTGCAAGTGGGTTTTTATCCATTATTGTTTTAACTTACGGCCGGATTAAGTCCCTGTCGGACAAAAATCTGATCCGTTCCAGTTATACATAGGATCTAATGACGTAGACTATGGAACTGGTTAACACGCCTGTGATGAACGACATATAAGAGAATTGAACATACCGATATTTCTTTTCAGCCAAGTATTTACCCATAGAATAAATTTCGCGTATCTGGGTTTCATAAACGGCATTGGCATCATTCATCATGGTTTCCATGGCATCCTTGTAGTCATCATAGCGCAGGGTTGCAAAAGATCCGAAGAAAAGGATATTAAAGCTCGATTGGTTGATATCCGGCGTACCATTTTGTTTGTTGTCGGTCTTTAATTTTGGCATGGCTGCGAGGGCGGCCGACAAAATTGTTAGAACACAGAATCCGATTAGAATTACCGCGGCCAGATGGGACCGTTCGTCATATAGAAAATTGATTGAAAGCGGTATCATCAGTGATGCGATCGTTAGGATCATATTGGCCTTACGATCGGCTAAAGCGCTTAAATCAACGTGGTGGGCGCGTGTCTGACGAATCATCTGATCCAGATGTGCTGCAGGTTGCATGATGTCCATAGTCAAACTCCTTTAGTCTTTTTCTGCGTGTTTGCTGGATAGCAACGTAATGCCAACTCACAATTGTGTCAATACGCTATTTAAGCGATTTTCTTGACCCTATTCTGCATATAAGCTAATATTAGCAAGTTGCATCCGGTTTATTCCAAGATTTGCTAAAATTCAGCCGGCGCCATTACGATCCGTGTCGCTTGTTAGGAGCGTAGGTACGGCTATTCCCTTCATAAACCACTATCTTTGCTGGTAAGAAATGAAACGATTCCCTTGATTGAGCATTCAGTTCTAATATAACTGGCTTTACTGACTGAGAGTCGATGGGTGATGGCGGGGGTGAAGAAGGTTTACAGATTATGCGAAATCCCAAAAGCATATATACGCATGGCAAGCCGAGCCGATTTTCACGCCGGGATTTTATCAAGTGCAGCGGAACCGTTATTTTCGTCATAGGTTCCGGTCTTTACTTGCCGTCAAATTACGGGTATGCGAATCAGGAAAACCCAGACGGCAACCCGGGCGAGATCCCCGCATCCCAGGGATACCTGCTGGTGGATATCCAAAAATGTCAGGGTTGCATGAGCTGTATGTTAGCTTGCTCGTTGGTCCATGAAGGCGTTTCCAATCTATCCTTTGCTAGAATTCAGATTATCCAGAATCCCTTTGAATCTTTTCCCCATGATGTAGCTATCGAGCAATGCCGACAATGTGTAGCACCGGCCTGCGTGGAAGCCTGTCCCGAAGATGCACTCGGTGTCCAGCCTGAATTGGGGTTTGTCCGCATGCTGGATCGCGAAAAGTGCATCGGATGCGGGGCTTGTTTTGAGGCTTGTCCATATAAGCCCAGCAGAATTACAGCTCCGCCTAATGAAGAATCTGATGGTAGCATAAAATACCGCAAGTGCGAATTATGTGCTGCCGCGCCTCATCATTGGGATGCCAGGGGTGGCGGGCCAAATGGTAAGCAAGCCTGTGTGGAGGTATGTCCTGTGGGGGCTATCAAATTTACGCATGAGATTCCGGTGCAGAATGGGAATAAAGGCTACAAAGTTAATTTACGCGAAATCGGGTGGAGGAAGCTGGGCTATTAATGACTTCCCAAGATACCTGCACCTGTGTGGCAGGTATCATAAAATCGTGGGACACGATTTTATTGGAGAATAATAATGAATGGATATGCAGGCAATATCCTGCAAATCAATTTGACCGAGAGAAAGATTTCAACAATCCCAACCCGTAAATACGAACAATGGGTCGGCGGGCATGGCATGGGCTCGGCCATATTTTTTGACCTGGTCAAAGACAAGACCATTGACGGTTTTGATCCGGCTAACGTCATCACCTTGATGACATCGCCGTTGACGGGCACGCTAACGCCCGCCGGGGCTTCGCGCATGGAGATGCAAGCCATCGGGGTTCAGTCGATCCCCATTGGCTGGTTTACGCGCAGCAATTTTGGCGGCAGGTTCGCCCCCATGTTAAAACAGGCCGGCTGGGATGGCATTGTGATCCTGGGACAGGCTGACAGTCCGGTGTGGCTCGATATTCGTAATGGTGATGTCAACATTAGAGAATGCGCCCAGCTTAACTTATGGGGAACCGATACCTGGACCTGTCAGCAGATCATCTGGGGGGAGGTGGCTGGGAAAGGCGTTTATGGCGACTGGGTCGATCTGAACCAGAAGGGCGCCATGACCACCCAGCGTCCGGCCGTATTGGCCATTGGTCCGGCCGGTGAGAACCTGAGCCGGATGGCCTGCCTGATCCACGATGCTGGGAATGGTGCCGGTCAGGGTGGATTTGGGGCCGTATTCGGTAAAAAAGGTCTCAAAGACATCAGCGTTCTTGGGACGGGCAGTGTCAGCGTGCATGATCCCAAAGCATTGATGAAGGCGCGCCTGTGGCAAAAAGAGCAGTATGCATTTGATCTAAAAAACCTGAAGCTAAGCTCTTTTTCATTTGGATTTCAGGGTCCGCCGGTGCCCATGGCATTATATCGCTCGGGCCGGCCGCGGGTTAAACAACGACCGCAAGCATGTGTGGGCTGCAGCTCCGGCTGCCGGGGACGTTATGCAGACGGGATCGGCAACGAAGCCATCTGCTTTAATAGTTTATTTTATTATTTTGGCCGGACATCAAAGATTCAGCGCCAGGCGGCCGACCTGATCAATAAATTTGGTCTCAATGCGGCCGAGATGTTCTATGGTGAGCTTTATCTCAAATCTCTGCATGACATGGGGGTTCTGGGCAAGGGCCGGAAAATCGATTGCCCCTTGGATTACATCCTATACGGCTCCATCTATTTTGCCGAACAACTCGTGAAAGCCATTGCCTATCGCAACGACGGCAAAGGCAATGCACATCCATTTGGCGATACGCTGGCAGAAGGTTTTGTGCGCGCGGCTCAGAAATGGGGGCGCCTTGATGGTGACAATTCCGATCTTAAAACCGGCCGGCTCCTATTTCCCCGTTGGGGCCTGCCCATGCATAAGCTGGAGCGGTCCCAGCTTGACTGGGCTTATGGTTCCGTTTTAGGGGACCGGGATATCAATGAGCACTGTTTTGATTTGCTGAGACAGTTTCCAACCGATTTCAAGCGCTATGGCCGCCCACTGCCACCGGCTGAGCCTATTGTCAAAATCATTACCGACAAGATGGCGCCTTTCCAGGGCGACCTGCGCATGCTTGATTTCAGCACCGAGAACATGTACTCGCAACACATCGTTAAGTTGGTGAGCTGGCATCGCTATTATACCCGGTTTTGGAAACAGTCGGTCGGTTTGTGCGATCTTCGCTGGCCGGATTTTATAAACTTGTATGCCCCCGATATGATAGGTGCCACCGGCACTGCTGAACCTCGGTTTTTCAACGCGGTGACCGGCAAGGGTTTGTCCTTCGAGGATGGTGTCAACCTGGGTAAAAAGATCTGGAACCTGGATCATGCCATCTGGACGCTTCAGGGGCGACACCGGGATATGGTTCAGTTTGCCGACTATGTTTATACGCAGCCGGGAACGACTCCCGGCTACTATCCAGAATACATGCCGGGAATGAAGAAGGGCAAATGGGATTATGTGGTAACCTCGGGACGACATTTTGACCGGGATAAGTTCGAAGATTTCAAAACCCGCTTTTACCAATTTCAAGGTTGGGATCCCAACAGTGGCTTTCCCAACCGTGATACCTTGGAATCCCAGGGAATGGGTCGGGTGGCTGATGAACTGCAAGGGCATGGCAAATTGGGCGAGGGCAGCTCTTAGCTGTCAGCGATAACCCACAAGCAACTTACAGCTTATGCTCAACGCTTAAAGCTGCCCCGATCACCCCTTGAATCCTCTGTAAAATCTTAATTTCCTAATAATCCTTCACAAGCCTTCGCATTTTATTTCACCAAGAGAAATAGGGTGAGCCAATATGACCACACTTTGAAAATTCGAACCAGGGCAATAGGTGAAAAGGAACAAAACCTCAATTATAGAACCTCGAAATTGATGAAATCTCCTGATCAAGATTTTGCTGAAGATTATGATTCAGGATATGAACAATTTAAGATTGGCGTATTTCTAAAAAAGGCGCGAGAGGAAGCCGGATTAACTCAGGAGGAACTTGCCGAATAATTAAACACTAAAAAATCTGCCATTTCAAGGATTGAAAATCATGCAGAGGATATTAAACTTTCAACCTTGGGGAAATTTGTTAAGGCTGTAGACAAGGAACTACGCCTTGAAGTTGCCTAATTTCAGATCTTGAATCTCAATTTCATCGGGGTAGTGCGTTAACCGCTCCAATCCCGTTTCCGTCATCAGATGCGTATTTTCCACCCCCACAACCCCAGTACCCGGAATAACCACTTTAGGCTCCAGGGCAATCACCATACCGGATTTCAGCGTCATTTGTTGTCCTTTGGCAATAAAGGGATACTCATCCAGCTCCAGGCCGATGCCATGACCGATAAAGCGGATGCGCTGCTTTTCAGCGCCCATGAAATAGTCTCCCAAACCTGATTCTGCTGCAAAATTAAGCGCCATGTCATAGATATCCCCAACCATCACCCCGGGTCGCATTTCGGTTTGTAGTTTGGCTTGCAGGCTCAGCATGGCTTGATGGGCCTGCATCAGGTCATCGGGAAGGTCTCCCAGGGCATAGATACGGGTGTGATCGGCCAAATAGCCTTTGTGCGCAAAAACATAGTCGAATAGAATCGGCTTGTTTCGTTGGATGGGCTTAAATCCAGGTCCTTGGGAGAAAGCCGGGCTCATGGCTTCACCGCCGGTGGGTGAGGAAAGCGCACTGGGAATTGCGGCAGAATCTCCGCACATGAGATGGCCATAGAACATCTCGCTGCCCCACAGGCGCATACGCACCATGCCTTGATGGCCCAATGCGCGCGCTCGGGCCTCGACTTTGCCGGCCAGTTCTACTTCGGAGATGCCTTCGCGCAGCTCCTCTTTGATAAAGGAAGCCACCTGATCGGCCAATCCTGAGGAAATAGTTATGCGATCAATCTCATAGGGTGATTTGATTGTACGGACAAGACGGATGGCATGACTGATATCGCCAATATCGGCATCTGCGAAGAGTTGACTATATTTACGATATAGATTGACGGGCAAGACATCCAATTCCATCCCCAGCCTTGTTGGCGGTCGGCACCCATAACGCTGTAGAATCGGCAGGATTTCAGACAAACTGGTGATTGATTCGATGGATTCGATGTTTGATTCGGCTCGGGCACGTTGAAAGCTTTTGCGCACCATTAAAATCGGATCAGCGTCCTTGGGCACATACAGATGTCCCTGCTGGGTGGTTCCGGCAAAATAAAATAAATCGGAGGTTTGGAGGATCAGGGCCGCATCAAAATCATTCTGGTTCAGGTGGTCTTGCAAAGCGGTAATACGCTGTTTTAATTCAGAAGCGGGAACAATATCATCAGTATTAAAATAACTCATAAGTAGGCCTTCTATTTATAGAATTTTTCAATTAGGAGGCCACCATAACCGTTTTACAGGAAAAAAGGCAAGGAACTATTCAGCAGTAATCCATAAGCACTAAGCTGTTTATGGCTGAGACATAATTACCCTACCCTGTGAGAATTTTAGGGACGTTGTAAAGTTTTAAACTTATTGGCTGAGTGCATTTGAATAACTTTAAAACTTTACAACGT
>CAZWEO010000060.1:0-30762 GCA_964633115.1 uncultured Desulfobacterales bacterium | reverse complement strand
TCATCACTATAAATGGTGTCGCTAAAAATCTCAACAGGATTATAGCGGTTGTCATAAATGTTCCGATTGCAACTTGTCTAAATAAGCAAAGATATTTTAATTAGGCCGCTAAGTTTAGGTATGATGATAACAACCGCTATGGTGTTGATTTCATCAACAAATAAATATAGATTATTATGAAACATTAATCATCAAATTGGACCCAAGACAGGAGGTGTGAATATGGCTCTAATCCAAACCGTTGATCCGGAAACGGCAGAAGGGGATGTCAAGGAAATTTACGACGCCATGCAACAAAACATCGGTATGATTGGCCCCAGTATTATGATGAAGGCGTTTCAAATGGATATAGCTTGCTGATTTCGAGGTTGGGAAGAAGATGAAAAAATCGGAAATTTTTGAGACCACCTACCGGCGGTATTTAGAACAGATAGCAGAGATTGATCTGGCTGCCAGAGCTCGGAACCTAGGGGCCGTGGACCAAGGCGAGGCCCTGGAGATACCGTTTTATGGCGAATCTCACTTGGTTTCAAAAAACGGGGTTCTCAAATCCTCGGGAGAGCGGGCTTCGTTTGCCGTGTGCGTTTTGCTGTGCTGCTATGTTCTGCAATGCCCGGAAGGAGTACCAGAGCTGGGGGAGTGGGTGACTTACCGCGAATTTAAAGATGCCGGGCCTCTGGTGGGTTATTTTACCAGTAATACCAACAAGATAATCGAAACTACCTTTGCCGGGCGAGTCGATGCATTGAGAAACGCCTGTGCCAAGATGGGCGGGCAGTTTGTAAACGAACCGGCGTTTGATGTGGCCTGTATGTTTGACATGCTGCCACGCATCCCGGTTTTCTTTCGATTCAATGACCGCGATAGCACCTTCCCTGCCCAAACGTCCATACTATTTAGACAATCCGCTGAAAAACATATCGACATGGAATGTCTGGCTATCGGCGGAACCTACCTGACAGGCTATTTGATTGGGAATCCCGATAGGACTTCGGATGGTTCCGAGTTGAGTCGAAAGTGACACATCGTCGGGGTTTTCTTTCGGTCAATGACTGGTTGACAGGAACATATATTGAGTCTAAACAGACTCAAACGAATTGCTGCTGTATTCAAGGTGGCAACCGGATCGATTCCAATTGCTCATCCCGGAGAATGTCCAAGTATGGAGTTAGATTATAAACAGATATTAACGTCGCTCAATGGTAGCATTGTCGTGACCAATGTGGACGGGAAAATAATTTTCCTGAATGATGCCGCCAAAAAGAAATGGAAATTAAGGTTATCCTCCCGAAATAGTAGCAATATCACCGATATTTCCGACGGATTGATGGCGATGCTGGGCAATTGCCTGAGCCAGCAAAAACCTATATATCAACACGGCCATGAAATCCATGGCAAGCATTACCAAATCGATATCGTCCCAATAATAAAAGATGGTTTAACTGCAAGGGCTGTTTTCAATTTTCAAGAGTTGTTTCTTGTCAAAACGAGTCCGCTGGAAATGAGTGATAGCGAATTTCTCCAGCTTCAGTTTGAAACCGCATTCGATTTTACCGAGCAGGGTATTTGGATTATGGATGGCCAGGGCATTGTCCTCAAGGTGAATCCGGCTGCTCAGAAAATGATTGGGATCAGGGCGTCAGAAGTTATCGGCAAAAATATTGTGTTTCTGGCCGAAGCCGGTGTTATTGACCAGGTCCTGACACCACACATCCTTAAATCCAGACGTCCTATCACCAAACTTTTACATGTGGTTAAAACCAATAAGTATGTGATGGCATCCGGCCTGCCGGTATTTGACCAAAGCGGTAATATCGTCCTGGTGGTTGTAAATGAGTTGGACATAACCACATTGAAAAATCTTCAGGGACAGCTGGAGGAACTACGCGTTGTCGCCGATAAATACAGGGACGAACTTTCCGATCTGAACCTGGTGGATTTCCAAGCTCACGGGATTATTTCCGAAAGTAAGGAGATGAAACAGGTTTTGAATGTGGCCCTTAAATTGGCCCGATTTGATGTGTCGAATATTTTGATACTCGGGGAATCAGGCACAGGTAAGGGCTTGATTGCCCAATTTATCCATAAAAAAGGCAAAAGAAAAGAAAAACCATTTATCCAGGTGAATTGTGCAGCATTGCCGGAATCGCTCTTGGAGGCAGAACTGTTTGGATTTGAAAAGGGTTCTTTTACCGGGGCCAGCTCAAAGGGCAAGATCGGGCTTTTTGAAATGGCACAAAATGGAACCATATTCCTGGATGAGATTGGTGACCTGCCACTGGCCTTGCAATCAAAGCTGCTGAAATGTCTGGATGATCACGAGATCATGCATATCGGTGGACTCAAACCCATTAAAATAGACTGCACCATCATTGCAGCTACAAACAGGGATTTGAAAGACCGGGTACAGAAAAATAAGTTTAGAAAGGATCTATACCATCGATTAAATGCTTTTTGTATTGAACTGCCACCGCTACGCAAGCGACCCGAGGATATTGTGGCCCTTTCAAATTTTTTTCTGGAAAAATACAATCATAAATACAATATGCAGAAACGCCTAACCTTGAATGCAATTCACAGCTTGCAATTATATGATTTTCCTGGGAATGTCAGGGAACTCAAGAATATTCTCAACCAAGGTGTTGTGATTCATGAAGGTCAGATGCTTGACGAAATACTACCCGGCGATTTGGACGCCAACCCAAAAGAGGATAGTTGGCGTCCGTCTTTGCAAACAGGTCATAAGGTCAACTTGAAAAAGTTGGTCAATGAATTTGAAAAAAACATATTGCAGCATGCCATCCGGCAATACAAAACCACCCGGAAAATTGCAATTCATCTTGGTACCAGCCAGTCGAAGGTTGCCAGGATGCTGAAAAAACATCAAATGTCCACCCGCTAGCATAAGAGCAGGAAGTTGCTGTGCCGTTGCGTTCAAATACGGTATCATGAGATTGAGTCGAAACAGACTCAGAAAGATTTGGGTTCTATAAATACGTCAACATAAAATACTGAAATAATGATTTAAATCGATATGGCTGGCTCATGGCATGCTGTTTGCTAATGTTAAAATGGAATGAGAACCATTAAAATAATTAGGAGGTCATATGGCGGATAATATCCCTACACAGGCGCAAGTGGTCATTATTGGCGGAGGCATCGTTGGTTGCAGTGTTGCCTATCATCTATGTAAATTGGGCTGGAAAGATGTTGTGGTTTTGGAGCGTAAGACCATCGCATCTGGAACGACCTGGGCCGCTGCCGGTTTGCTGGGGCAGCTTTGGTCGAATGCCGCGCTGACCAAGCTGGCTGTTTACGGCGCCGATCTATATTCCCGATTGGAATCGGAAACAGGTCAGCCTACCGGGTATCAACGCCCCGGATCCATTCGGGTTGCCCAAACCAAAGCGCGTAAAGAGGAATATGATCGATCCATGCAAATGGCACGTGCTTTTGATATTGAAATGGAGGAGATCAGCCTGCAAGAGGCCCAAAAAATGTTTCCCCTGCTTTATGTGGATGACCTTGAAGCCGCCTGGTTTCAGCCCAATGATGGCCATACCAACCCAGAGGACACCACCCAGGCGCTGGCCAAGGGTGCACGTGCAGGCGGTGCCCGATTTTTTGAAAACACCTTGGTAACCGATGTCAGCTTCAAGCAGGCCACCATAAGTGGGGTTAATACCGTACAAAGTGTCAGCACGGATCTAGGCGATATTACCTGTGAATACCTAGTAAACACTGCCGGAATGTGGTCGCATGAACTGGGTCGAAAATTGGGTATCAGTTTCCCATTATATGCTGCTGAGCATATGCATATGACCACAAACCCCATCGAAGGTACTTACAAAGGGATGCCCTATATCCGCGATATGGACGGCTATATTTATATCAAGGAAGAAATGGGTGGTTTGCTTATGGGCGGTTTTGAGCCCATCGCAAAACCCTGGGGTATGGAAGGTATCCCAGAAGAGTTTCAGTATACGCAACTTCAGGAAGACTGGGACCAGTTTGAAATTTTTATGAAAAGTGCCGTTAAGCGGGTCCCGGCATTTGAAGAGGCCGAGATCAATAGTTTGACCACCGTACCGGAGAGTTTTACCCCTGATACAGCCTACATGCTGGGGGAAGTGCCAGGTGTTAAAAATCTTTTTGTGGCCACAGGCATGAATTCGGTGGGGATCACTAGTGCCGGTGGTGCCGGTCGCGCCTTGGCCCAGTGGATGGATCAGGGCTACCCGGATGATGATCTGTGGGCCGTTGATGTGCGCCGCTTTTATGGCTGGCAGTGCAATACAAAATATCTGCACGATCGGGTCATTGAAGCCGTCGGGAATCTATATGCGGATCACTGGCCGTTCAAACAGCCGGAAACTGCCCGCAATGTGCGCCAGACACCCTTTCACGACAGACTGGCTGAAAGAGGCGCCTGTTTTGGTGTGGTGGCTGGATGGGAACGGGCCAATTGGTTTGCACCCGAGGATGTTGCGCCGGTGTATGAATACGATTGGGGCCGCCAGAATTGGTTTGATTATTCAGCCAAGGAACACATGGCCATACGTGAGAACGTGGGCGTTTATGATCTGTCCTCCATGGCCAAATTCATGGTTCAAGGACGGGATGCAATAAAGATGCTACAGTACGCCTGTTGCAATGATGTGGATGTACCCGTGGGCAAAGTGGTCTACACACAGATGCTAAACGACCGCGGCGGCATCGAGGCGGATATAACGGTCACTAGACTGGCCATGGATAAATTTTTTGTGGTCAGCCCGGGCGCTAGCGGAGTCCGCGACTATGATACGCTCAATCGCCATATTGGACCCGATGATTTCGTGACTTTGACGGAGGTGACATCGGCCTATACCATGCTGGCAGTCATGGGGTCCAAATCACGTGAGCTGCTTGAAAACTTGACCGATGCCGATCTTTCCAACGAGGCCTTCCCATTTGCCACGGCCCAAGAAATCGATATCGCCTATGCCCGACCCTTGGCCATCCGCATGTCGTTCGTGGGCGAACTGGGGTGGGAGCTCTACATTCCGACTGAGTTTTCCAATAATGTGTTTGATGCCCTGGTCAAGGAGGGAGCCAAGTACGAGCTTAAATTGGTGGGGCTGCATGCGTTGGACTCACTGAGGCTTGAGAAGGGCTATAAACACTGGAGCGCCGATATCACCCCCAATGACACCCCTTGGGAATCTGGTCTGGGTTTTTGTGTCAAAATGAACAAGCCGGATTTCAGGGGTAAGGAGGCCCTGGCTCAGAAGCAAAAAGAAGGCCTGCAGCGCAAACTGGTCATGTTTTCTTTGGAAGATCCTAAACCACTGGTTTATCATGACGAGCCCATTTATCGAAACGGCGAGCTCATCAGTGAAAACACCCATGGGGCCTATTCACATGTGAATAATTGCAGTATCGGTATGTGTTATCTCAAAAATCCAGACGGTATCAGTGACGCTTGGATTATGGATGGCACCTATGAAATCAACGTGGCCGGAAAGATGTATCCGATCAAGATTCACCTGGAGCCGATTTATGATCCCAAGAGTGAGCGCGTACGAATGTAAGCTCATGTTGGAGCAGTCATGATCATCGGCAGTATAGCCTAAAAAAAGGGCCACTTATCTGATGAAATGAGTGGCCCTTTTTCTATATTGCGCCGAATCAATCAAAGCGGCTGCATGGTCACGGCTGATTCCGGACAGCTGGTGGCGCACAACCCGCAGCCGTAACATTGATCCGCATCAAAGGTAATTTTACGCCGGGTTTCCCCGTGGTGCACAATGGTCGCACCGTCGTGGTAGAGGGCGCCGAAGGGGCAGCGGCCGATACAGGTACCGCAGCTTATGCAGCGCTCGTAATCGAATTCAGCTAGATAGTGGACCCGTGGGTATTTTTTATGCAGGCCCAGCCGGAATCCAGCCCGGAAGGGAAAAGAATAGGCAATGTTGCAGTTGCCGTGACTGACCCACTCCAAGTTGGGATCATGTTCTCGCCAAAAACGTGGGCCAGTATGGACCAGGCCCAAACGGTCCATAATCAGTAGATGCTGCTTGGCCTCATCCGATGTCAGACCGCGTCCCTGTCCAATCTCCAGCGTTTCCTTGGCGCGGGCACCCACGCGCATGCTGCCCTCGATAATGGGGCTGCCGGGTCTCAAAAGCGCCTTGCAGGCGCAGGGCAGCAGACATATCATTTCGGAGGCATCCATCAAATCCAGGGTCTCATCCAACAGAAGCACATCCCGGTTCTTCATGCGAACCCAGGTATCCGGATCTTTCTCGATTTTTTCAAAGGATGGCGTGTGTAGTTTGATAAACTCCTGCATGACCCACTCGGTGGCCGCGTTACGGCGCCATTGGGGCACGCGTCCCCAGCTGCCGGTTTCAAATGCAGTCCAATAATCAAATGTGAAATAAAAGCGACCCAGCGCATAGGTGGTCTCGGCTCCGGTATTGGTATAGGTTATGATTTCCCATTGAATCAGCTTTTTAAGTAGATGTTGGGCTTCTTCCAACCCGATTCCCATCAGCTCAGCCACTTGATTCAGGCTTAGGGATTGGTCGGCCATACCCAGCACCAGGTCCAGTTCCTGTTCGTTGACAAACAGATTGACGTAGGGAAGCATGGCCGGGGGCATATTGATAAGACGGGCAAACTGTTCATTTCTCGATTCTGACATGCGTACTCCGGGTACTTACTTATTCAAGGTTTCAAAATATTTCATGGTATTGAGTATTTTTTGCTTCATATTATCATTTGTCCCCACGTTGTTAAGATAGGGAATAACTGATTCCTCATGTTTTTGAATCGCTTCGGCATTAAGTTGTGGCCAGCGGCTATACTGTTCTTCAAAAGTGGCAGTAAAGGGGAAAAACAGATGATGCGGGCTGTTGTCGCTTAGAATACTGGCGTTTTCGGTTTTTAATTGAGCCAGTTTTTGACCACTAAAAGAGAAATATTTTAACATTTCAAAGGGTGAGTCCAAATCCACCGAGCGCAAAAGTTTACGGATGGGTTTATCCACAAGTCTGGCAACCATGGCGTTGAAATCTATTTTAAGAGCCGACGGTGTGGCAATCATAAGCGAATAGGCACTGCTAACGCGCCAGATGCTTACGTTTGGGAAAACTTTCGAAAACGTATGGATAATGGCCATATAACGATCCGGATGGAGCCCATGAAAGGGAACCCACTGGCAGAAAATACCATCCTGCCCTAGTTTACTTTTTACGAGCTTGTAAAATTCTTGGGTAAACAGCACCCAGGAGTCATAGACTCGTGGATGCGTGGCGTCTGATACGATAATGTCGTAGGTCTTGTCCGTATGCAAAAGAAAGTGGCGGGCATCATCGGAAAAAAGGGAGAGTTTTAGATTGGAGTGGATTGCCTGGTTAACAGGTTCGAAATAGGTGCTGATCTGTGGTGCCTGGGCCGCCAGATCGACGCTGTCTACCTTGTCCAAGAATTGGGCCGTAGCTCCAGATGTAACCCCGGCGCCAAAGGTTATCATCAGCGCACTTTTTGGATCCGGATGCAGCAAATTGGGCAACGCGCCCATGAGCCGGAAGGTCATTATAGAGAGCTGCGATGTGTCCACTTCCGGGATACCATTTAAATACAGAACCCGGTTGCCGTCCGGACGGTCAAATATGGTTGCCGTAACAGATGTGGACTCCTGATAGTATATGAGTCGGCTGCCGGGTTCGAGTTGGGCGTATTTATTTTTGAAATAATCTGCCGGCATCCAAATGGTGCCCAAAACAGCGAATATAATAGCGCTAGCCACAACCAGAATGCTGAATTGACGTTTCATGCTGCCGACAGCCACCAAACAGCCCACCAGCAAACAGATTCCAGGCAGAAACAGCATGGTATTTCGAAATCCCATCTTAGGGATCAACCAGAAACTGACTGCAAAGGCACCCAGAACACATCCCAATGTGTTGAGTGCGTAAATGCCGCCCAAACGGGCTCCCGTACCAGCTGATTTTTTTTTGTAAATTTGGATTGCCAGGGGCAGGAGTATTCCGGATATTAGGGCCGGCACCAATGCAAAGAAAGGTAGCCGGTCCAGAAGGAATGCATCGTAGCGGGTATCCCCGGGTACTTGCCCGGGATGGACGAAAAAAGGGACCAGGTAAGCACTGACGGCAAAGACAATCTGAAGCAGTGCGAATAGCGTGATTAAGTGTTTCTCCACCCGGAAAAGAGGTATTGCCAGCAGGCTGCCCAGGGCGATGCCGCCTAAAAATAGCATGACGATACTGGTGAACGAATAAACCGAATTGTCGATCACCAGAATCAACAGACGCGTCCACAGCACCTGGTAGGCCATGGTGGCAAATCCAGCCGTAAATGTAGCCAGGAGGATAAGCCGCAGGGTTGATTTGGGTATGGGGCTGAATCTGCTTTTCTTGGGTTTGGCCTTCTTCCGATTTGTAGCAGGGACCTGTTCCGGTTTTTGGCCCAATCGATCGATGGTAGCGGCGCAACAACCGATGATGAGGTTTAACAGGCAGGCACTTAACAACACAATGAAATGACCCCAATAGGCAATCAGGAAAAATCCGGTTAAAAAGGCGCCCATAAGAGCCCCTGCGGTATTGACACCGTAAAGCAGAGCCGACCGTGATCCGGCTGTCTGGCGGTTTCCGATTAGGTGCTTGCCGATTACAGCAAAGGTACCACCCATAAAAAAGGTGGGAATGCACAACAGCACAAAACTGAAAACAAAGCGCACCAACACGCCGCCTGTTTGTGATCCGGAAGCCAACTTAATGATAAGGATTTCTAGCGGTACAACGGATTGGATAGCAAAGTAGATCAGCAGCGCCGAAACCCCGACCATGATTTCCAGACAGCCAAAGATGAATAGGGGCGATGCTTTCAGTGAATCGATTTTTTTGCCCCAAAAGAAACTACCCAAGGATAGACCGGCCATAAAAGCAGCCAGTATGGTGCTGGTGGCATAGGTGGTATTGCCCATGACCAGCACCAGCATCCGGCTCCAAACAATTTCGTATACCAGCCCACAAAAACCGGAGACAAAATAGAGCAGGACCGGGACAATATAGGCGACGCCCATGGTTTTCGATATCCTTAAGTTGGGCTGTTTATGGAACCGTCAAAAGTGGAAGCTATCTTAAAGCAAAAAGCCGTTAAAATCAAATTGCATGATACCATGGGGTTGTCACGCGTAAGGAAGTTTGCTTGGATCAGAGTTTTTTGATTTCCTCCCAAAAATCTTGCATTTTAGCCACCGGCACAATACTATGGCCAGCTTTTTTCATAAATACGTTGGTGATATCCGCCTGGGCAAGAATCTTCCCTTGGCGCAATATCGTGTGCCGGAAGGCCACGCTTTTTTCAGAGATGCTACCGATATCGGTATCGATGGTCACCCGATCGCCAAAGCGGGCACTGCCTTTATAGTCGATGTTGATGTTGACGATCACATGGTAAATGCCACGTTGATGGAAAGCATCCATCAGGTTGTTCTCCAGGAAGTAGCCCCAGCGGGCCTCCTCCATCATCTCCAGATAGCGAGCGTGATGCAAAATGCCGAACGAATCACACTGATAGTTCATCACGCGCTTTTCCAAAATCGTTTTCATGTAATCTCCCTTATTCCATATTTACAGATCAAGGCAATATTATCATATTCACGATATCATATCACCCGTTTCGCAATAATGTTTTAATGAATCCGTCAGCATGTTCAGGATAAATTCCAATTTTTCCCGGATGGTTTCCACCGCCATGGCATTGGTCTCTTGATCCAAGGCCGTCAAAATCATTCTAAACTTTACTTGCGATACCTGCTGACCCACGGCCTGAATCCGGATCTCAAGCCGGATAACCGCCTTACCCGCAAGATTTAAATGAAATAGGATATAATTTTTGTCCGGATCATGCGCGATGGTGGTCCAGGTGGTGGGGAGGGGCTGAGCAAAGAAAAGCAGCCCAGATCGGAATTCATGCGCAAACCATCTGTTCAACTTGTGGCCTGGACTTGAGTGCGTATCGACATATTAACGCGCGGGTGCCCATACAGGAATTTAACAAAATCTGGCTAGCAGTTTTAAATTGTGCCAATGATCCAGACTTTGGGCTCCACTTTGGCGAAGCATCGCACAAAATGCTGCGCCGACATCTGCTTTACGCCATGATGGCGAAATGTGATACGGTGGAACAGGCCATCCAAAAGAAATTTCAGTACCACAATCTGATCATGGATCTGATTCAGCCTGCCATGAATGTGACCGGGAACCAGGCCAAGTTGACCTGGCAGATAGGTCATGCTGGATTAAAAACCGAACGTCATTTGACGGAATCTGTGATGGCTTTGTTTGGTTGTATGCTGGGCTATCTAACCAACGAAAAAATCGAGATCAAAGAAGTGCGGTTTTGTCATTCCCTGCCGGCCAGCATAACCGAACATGAGCGGATATTTCAGGCACCCCTATCTTTTGGCGCATCGGAGAATGCGATGGTGATGCCCAAAAGCTGTCTGGAAGCACCGATTTTGTTCGCTAACCAAGCTATTATGATAGACCTGGAACGTCTGGTGCAAAAGATATTGCATCAATCGTATGGACTACATCCATGGAAACAGAAAGTCTCCTATTTGTTATTTGATTCCTTCCTTAATGAAAATCCTGCTGATATCGAGGCCGTCGCCGGGCAACTCGCCCTGACCAAACGTACACTCCAGCTGAAATTAAAACAGGAAAATACGTCTTTTCGCGAACTGTTGGATGAGGTCAAAGGAGAATTGGCCTTGGGTTTTCTTAAAGATGGCAACGAGTCATTATGTGAGATTGCATTGCTTTTGGGCTTTTCGGAACAAAGTGCCTTTCAACATGCTTTTAAACGCTGGACCGGCAAAACGCCGGGAGAATATCGGAACCAATTAAAGTAGGCATATACGTGATTTCCTGATGTAGAAGTCTTTCCTTAAATTCCATTTTGATCGGCAGGAATAGTATTGTCAAATGCATTCCTGTGCAATATAGTTGCATGAATGGAATTGATAATATGCTGTTGAAGGGGAAAATACAAAAGTGATGGGCAAGTCGTATAAACTGTTTGTTATTATAGCTATATTTTTATATATAGATCCGGTTGCTGTTTGTTCAACCGAAAAAGTATCGCTATTTGTAAGCATTTTGCCGCAAAAATATTTCGTGCAACAAATTGGCAAAGATCTCGTGGATGTTCATGTCATGGTCCAACCTGGTGCCAATCCGGCCACCTATGAACCCAGGCCCAGGCAAATGGCTGCTTTGGCCAAAACGAAAATCTATTTTGCCGTCGGCGTCCCCTTTGAGAATACATGGTTTCCGAAACTCACGGCAACCAATCCGCAAATGAAATTGATCCAAACGGACGCAGGTATTGAAAAGCTTGTCATGACGGCTCATCAGCATGAAAGTGAGCGCCATAAAAAACCAGCCCAAAAAAAAGATCATAACGCGCATAACGGTCTGGATCCGCATATTTGGTTGTCCCCACCGCTGGTAAAAATCCAGGCGCGGGCCATTCTGACCGCGCTTCTGGAAATCGATCCAACGCATGCACGTATCTATGAAGCGAATTTTAAAAAATTTGCGGCTCGGATAAGCCAACTGGATGCCGATCTAAAGAAGATCTTTGTGGGTAAATCTGGCCTGCAGTTTATGGTATTTCATCCGTCTTGGGGCTATTTTGCCCAAGCCTATGGGCTCAGGCAGGTGCCCATCGAGATTGAAGGCAAGGATCCCAAGCCAGCCCAGTTAAAGGAACTGGTTGAACATGCGCGCGAAAACAAAATCAAGGTTATTTTTGTCCAACCCCAGTTTTCAATCAAAAGCGCCAAAATTGTAGCCCGCGAGATCGGCGGCCAAGTGGTTGATGCTGATCCATTGGCCTATGACTGGATTGTCAATTTACAGGAAGTTGCCGCGAAGTTTCAAGCAGCATTGAAATAGAGGTAAACCTTATGTCGCTTATTGAAATTCAGAATCTTGACTTTGCCTACCAGGGAGAACCCGTGCTGCAGGACGTGAGCCTTTCTGTCCAACAGCGGGATTATATGGCTATGATCGGTCCCAACGGTGGCGGTAAGACCACCCTGCTAAAACTGATATTGGGTTTGCTGAAACCGGACAAGGGGATGGTGCGTGTCGACGGAAAATCGCCCCAAAAGGCTTCAACCAATATCGGATATGTGCCCCAGGATGTACACCTGAATCTCAATTTTCCGATTACGGCCCTTGAGGTGGTATTGATGGGAACGCTGGATCAAACCAAACGCTTTTCTAAAAAGACTACTGCCAAGCGCCAGAATGCGTTGGCGGCATTGGATCGTCTGGAAATGGCAACGTATGCTCACAAAAAAATCGGCCTGCTTTCCGGCGGTCAGCGCCAACGGGTGTTCATTGCCCGGGCCTTGGTAACCCATCCCAAAATTTTGTTGCTGGATGAGCCCACCGCCAGTATTGACACAAAAGGTCAGGTGGACTTTTACCGGCTTCTCAAAGAGCTGAATGAAGATATGACCATATTGGTCGTCAGTCACGATCTGTTGGCCATTTCCCGCTATGTGAAATCGGTGGCCTGTGTCAATAAGAGTCTGCATTATCATGATCAGGCTGAAATCACTGGTGAAATGCTGGAAACCATGTATCCCTGCACAGATGAGGAAGTCTGCCCCGTGGAACTGTTAGCTCACGGCTTACCTCACCGGGTGCTACAGGATCATGAGGAGAATTCCCATGATTGAAGCGCTACAGTTTGATTTCATGCGTAACGCCCTGGCGGCCGGTATTTTGGCCAGCATCATCTGTGGCATCATGGGGGCGCTGGTGGTGGTCAATCGCATCGTATTTCTCTCCGGCGGCATTGCCCATGCCGCCTATGGTGGTATTGGACTATCGTTTTATTTCAAATGGCCCTACTTATTGGGTACCGTTGGATTTTCTCTGGTTGCCGCCATGCTGATGGCCGCCGTTAGCTATCGTTTGAAACACCGAGCCGACACCATCATCGGTGTTATCTGGGCACTGGGAATGGCCTTTGGTATCATTTTGATCGATCTGACGCCGGGCTACAATGTGGATTTAATGAGCTATCTGTTTGGCAGCATCCTCACTGTATCCGGATCGGATTTAATCATTATGTTGGTGTTAGCAGCAGTAATGATTGTCCTGGTAGCTTATTATTACCAGGATCTTCTGGCCATGTCGTATGATGAAGAGTTTGCCCGCATCCGCGGTGTTCCTGTAAAGAAACTCTATTTTGGTCTGATCGGCATGCTGGCCCTCGGTATTGTACTGGTAATCCAGGTCGTCGGCCTGATCCTGATCATCGCACTGCTGACGATACCGCCGTTCATTGCTGAGAAATACGCTAAATCTCTGGCTCAAATGATGGTGGCATCAAGTTTGTTGGGCGCTATATTTACCGTCACCGGGTTGTGGCTTTCATACCGATATAATCTAACATCCGGCGCTACGATTATTATGGTTGCCGGTGTTGGATTTTTGGTGTCCGTGTTGATCGACCAATTACGTATACAAAGAAATAGGTTAAGTAAGACATGATATTAAAGAATAGGACAATTTAAAACCATGTGTCACCAATGTAATTATAAAAACTTGTTGTCTGTGGCAAAACTGGAAGCCACAGCGAATCGGGTGCGGGTGTTGGAAGTTGTGGGCAACAACAGCTTTCCGCTTTCAGCGAGCGACATCTATAAAACACTTGAGCGCAGCAGCCGTATCAATCGGGTGACCGTTTATCGCATCCTCGACTTACTAGTAGATCATGGGGTGGTTGACCGCATCAGCACCGGCGGCCGGGCCTTTTATTATGGCCTGGCGCCCAATGACCACCACCAGGCGCACCCCCATTTTTACTGCAAAAACTGCGGTCAGATGGACTGTCTCAGTCCGGAGAGCCTCAATGTCGATACGGCACCGCTGTGGAAAACATTTCCCGGTCGTATCGACAAGGTGGAGGTGCGTATTGATGGGATATGTAAGAATTGTGAAAAAGCTGAATGAACGCAAACATGCCGTAACAGGTGTCTTGAATGATATCGATGCGGACATTATCGCCTTTCAGGAAATGGAAACCTTTATAAGAGCCGCAGCAACCGCCTTAAGACATCAAGGCTGGTCGCAGATCGTATTAAAAGGATCGTGCCAGAGCGTGCGCCCGTAATTGTACTCGGCGATTTCAATGCATCTAAACGATCTAAGGTGATTCGTTTGATCGAAGCAATCGGACTATATGTTGTTCAGCCCGGGGGAGCGACATTCAGGCGCTGGGGACTACCTTTTCTAACGGCAATTGACCATATTCTGGTTAGCAAAGAATTCAGACCGCAGTCGAAAATCAAAGTTTGGCGAGACCGGTATGACGGCGTCTATCCATCCGATCATTACCCAATCAGTGTGAAGCTCCTGTTCAAGGACAAAGCAAATGGGGGTTAAGAGGTCTGGTAAAGAAAAACTGTGAGACGCCTATCAACTTATCAGTCTCTAGCCTAATTACCTGATCTTGATTGAGCGTCTCCTAACTTCACAAGCACCCCTCCCTTGATGGGAGGGGCCAGGGGAGGGTGCTACAGCCCGTATCGCCCATGTTTTAGTTGCCAATGTCCTCGTCAGACGATACGTTGATATACTGTATTTGATCCACTGGTTCCTACGTTTTTATCAAACAATAAATAACATTAGAAGTGGTTTTCTCTATGAGTATCTGGAGTTGGTCTCTGATCTTCTGCGCCAGCCTCGGCGTTCTGGTGGCGGCAGCCAACCTGTTCATCAACGCGGCTGAACAAGCGGGCAAGGCGCTGAACCTCCCATCCTTTATCACCGGCGTAATACTGGTGGGATTCGGCACATCGCTACCGGAATTGATATCGTCCATACTGGCTGTTAACTCTGGTTCGTCGGAAATCGTCATTGGAAACGTCGTCGGGTCCAACATCACCAACATACTATTGATTCTCGGGCTTTCCGGCGTGCTGGGCGGCACCTTTTATGTCAAAACAGATTTGCTGAAGTTTGACCTAACGGTCATGCTCGGGGGGGCGTTCATTCTGAGCTTGATGGTTCAGGATCAGCGCTTTAGTACCGGTGAAGGGATCATTTGCCTGCTTATGATGAGCATATACCTGGTGACCTTGTTGCGCTCCAAATCCGATGATACCGAAGAATCGGACGTGAAGCCGGCTACGGTTCGTACTTGGCTCATCCTCGTCGCCAGTCCTGTTTTGATCTTTATCGGTGCCAAGTACACGGTGGATTCCGTTATCGCTCTTGGTGGCATCTTTCAAGTCGGTGTGGACGTCATCGCCATGTCAGCGGTGGCGTTCGGGACCTCATTGCCGGAGATAGTTGTGGCCATAACAGCGAGCTATAAAGGCAAACCGGAAATTGTGGTCGGAAACGTCATTGGAAGCAACATCTTCAACACATTTGGCGTAATGGGCATTCCTTCTCTGATAGGCAGTCTCAACATCCCCGCAGGCGTTGTGAGTTACTCCGTGCCGGTGTTGCTGGCTGCTACCATGATTCATGTCATCATCACGGTGGACAAAAGAGTCAGCAAGGCTGAAGGTGCATTTATGCTTTGTTTCTACCTGTTTTTTGTCTGTCGTCTTTTCGGCTGGTTGTGAGACCCCAATCAGCCAATCGGTCTTTAGCAAAGTTACCTGGTCTTGATTGAGTGTCTCCTATAATTTTGGCATGGCCACGTCCAATAAGTTCACGGGCATTACATCTCAGCCATCCATGCACCCCCTCCCTTGACGGGAGGGGCCAGGGGAGGGTGTGTAATAAGCCCAACACAGTTTGTCGTGCCGAAGCTCAAGGAGCGTAGGCAGAAGATTGAGCCTCAGGTGATGTATTGAAACTACTTCTTCAAACGTCGGTGGTTCATGTCCCGCAAAAGGTTCGATAGGGCTCGGCCGAAGGGGGTGGTGGCAGGTGATAATCGGTCTGTTCCGGTGGATCCTGGTAAAGGGGTCAAGTCTACCCTTGACTCTTGTTGGCGTAGAAAAAGAGCCAAAGAGGGATTCAGCAATCACATAATGGACAATGAACTAAAAAGTAGCACTTTCCTAACTAGGAGAAATCTGTCCCGCCAGTTCTGAATATAACTGTAACGGATAAAAACAAGCGCATCGATCGAAGTGCTTATGCACTGTCGCTAAAAGCCTACCGCTTCAGGCAGAGTGGGCTGCGTATCAGACCGTGTTACTATCTCATCGTCGACCATCTGGTCGAAAGAGCATTTTAGGCAGTTGTAATTATGGGCGCACATTCTGTAATCAATCAGCCCGTTCACCATGTGCCGACATTTTCCCCCGTATTCTGCCATGCCCACAAGATTGGTACGTCTTGTTTCAATTCTGATTTTCTTGCCCATGACTTCCTCCTTTGTGTTTGCCGGTTCACTTGGTATTTTCGGTTTGCCTCATTTTGCCTATCAAATGCTTTGCTGTTTGCTTATTTATATCGCATAATCCGGGCCAATCTCGCGATTCGGCGCAAAAAAACACATAACTATCAGTAATAACAACTAAATATTTTATATCAGGGTAATCATGGGTAGTGTGGTTTGATATAATAACCTGTGGCAAAATACAGCAGGATAAATGCTAAAAACTGAAAAGTGAATAAATATTAAATCGTTATGAAAGTGATGCAAAGCGCTACATGTGCGGCATTTTTCTGCAGATGCAAAATGCCACACGATTACTCGGAGGTTATGGTTGGCAAAATGATAAATATTAGGGACATCGTGCAGAAAGCGCCGTGGTGCCCGTTGCGGCGTGATATTTTTGGATGGATTGTTGTGAAATAACCGATAAGAGGTATCGTGGAAGGGGCATCAAAAGTTGGGCTGAAGATGCATTAAAAAGGCTGGTAGAGTAAAGGGCAGAAATAAAGGAAACAGGTAGTTATTGTCCTGTCAGTCGGGCAACTCCGTCCCTTGGTTCATGATCTCCAGAAATGCTGCGTAACTGAAAATCCGATTGCGCTTGCGAAAGGTCAGTTCGCGGATAATCCCCAACCGTTGCAGATGTTCCAGAGATTTGTTAACTGTGGCCGGCGTGATACCTGTTTTTTCCACCAGCCATTTAGAAGCCGTGATTGGGCGACCCAACAGGGCTTGATGCACCTGCAGGGATGATGCTGCCGCCCGGCCAAGTCCACTGATTTTGTCTCGGTCTTTATTGGCAAGATCTACGAGCTGCCTGGCGGTGTCCACTGCCTGGGTGGCAGTGACGATGACCGCATCGGCAAAGAAATCGAGCCAGGCTTCCCAGTTTCCGTTTAAACGAATTTCATTAAGTAGCTCATAATAGTATTGCCGGTGTGTTTTAAAATATAGGCTTAGATAGAGCATCGGCTCCCGAAGCATTTTTTGTTCGCACAAGAATAGTGTGATCAGCAGGCGGTCCAAACGTCCGTTACCATCCAAAAACGGATGGATGGTTTCGAACTGCACATGGGCCAATGCGGCCTTGAGTAAGGCAGGGGTGGGTTCCGGCTTGTCGTGCAGAAACAACTCCAGTTTACCCAAACAATCCAACACCTGCTCAGCTGGCGGCGGAACAAAGGCTGCATTGCCGGGTCGGGTGCCCCCGATCCAATTCTGAGTTCTGCGAAATTCACCGGGTGTCTGGTTGGCGCCCCGCCCTTTGGAAAGCAGCACAGCATGCATTTCTTTGATTAGGCGGAGGGACAAAGGAAACCCTTCGGCAAGTCGCTTTAGCCCGAAATCCAGGGCAGCCACATAATTGCTGACCTCACGTACATCGTTCAGCGGCACACCGGGCTCCATATCCAGTTCAAAAAGCAAAAGGTCGGAAAGCGTCGACTGCGTCCCCTCGATCATGGAGGAAAGAACCGCCTCTTTACGAACATACATGTAAAGAAACAGGGGAATGTCTGGCAAAAGGGTCGAGATGCTGTCCAGCCTCCCAAGCGCGAGTAGCGCATGGTCGAATTTGCTGTGTAACTCCGGCGTCCACTCAATGGAAGGATTCGGCGGTAGTGGTGTAGGGACAAAGGCCCTTGCCTTCTCTCCCACCGTTGAAATCGTAACGTATTTTCCCTGGAGTTTTCGTTTCATCGGCTGACCTATCCTAAAACAAGAAATTTCGTTATTTTAACATAACAGCTCAGTCTAAAATAACGAAAAGCGGGTCATGAGTCAAGCGATTTGACTAAAATAGCAATCCAGATTATTTTAGCTTGGGCTGCTTCGCTAAAATAAGGTCCATTGAAACAAGTTAGGTGAGACCGGATATTAGATATAAATCGAAATTGGTAGCTTTAATATGCTTGAAAATCTTCAGTTGACATAACAATTTTCAAGGTAAGGACTCGGTTACTAATGTGGATACGACCCAACAGCGGTCAACATTCTTTGTATTCTATGGTATCAAAACATCTTGGGTCTATTATGTGGAAAATATCACTTTATACATCCCTATTATGTGATGATATTCACATAATAAGCCTGAAAATCCTTGACTTGTCCGGTATGTTCTGGCATCCTAATCGCTATGAAAAGAGATATATACCAAAAACTGCTGGATTGGAAATCGAGTCCCAGGCGGAAGCCGCTTCTTCTACAAGGTGCGCGTCAAACGGGAAAGACGTTCATATTGAAGGCGTTTGGTCGCAATGAATATGAAAACACTATGTATTGCAACTTTGAAGAGGATCCGGGCCTCGACCAGTTTTTTTATCGCGATCTGGATCCAGAGCGGATCGTAAAGGAACTTTCCATCTATTATGACGTTGAGTTCAGGCCAGGTGCAGACCTGGTGGTATTTGATGAAATCCAGGTGTCAAACCGAGCTTTAAACGCGCTGAAGTATTTTGACGAAAATAGAAAAGATATCCATATTGCGGCGGCTGGATCTCTCCTTGGTGTGAAACTTTCTTCCCCTGGATCTTTTCCTGTCGGGAAGGTCAATTTTCTTCATCTCTTCCCAATGAACTTCATGGAGTTTCTCGATGGCATTGGAGAGTCCCGGTATCGACAATTAATTGAAAATTTATATGACCCAATTCCCTTGTCAGAGGCTTTTCATGTCCATCTTGTTGATCTGCTCCGACAATACTACTTCGTGGGCGGCATGCCTGAACCTGTAAATCATTTTGCCGAAACCGCTAATGGGCGGGAGGTCCGAGAGATCCAGGAAGAGATTATCAAATCTTATATCATGGATTTCGCAAAACATACACCTGCATCCGATATCCCTAAACTAACGCTGCTTTGGGAATCTATACCCAAGCACTTGGCCAAGGAGAATAAGAAATTCACATTTAGTGCTATAAAAAAGAGCGCCCGTGCTCGGGAATACGAGAATGCACTAAAGTGGTTAGAAGACGCCGGCCTTGTCTCTCGCGCTACAGCCGTCAGATCAGCAAAAATTCCCCTATCGCATTATGCAGACAACGCTTGTTTTAAAATCTATGCTCTGGATGTAGGGCTGTTGGGAGCAATGTCAAGGTCTCCTGTTGAGCTGTTGTCATATGGAGACTGGATTTTTAATGAATATGACGGGGCTTTTGTTGAAAACTTTGTTGCCCTGCAATTGACGGCCCATTTCGGGCAGCCACTTCATTACTGGCGTAGCAAAGGGGGCAAAGCAGAACTTGATTTTCTATGCGAATTTTTTGGCCGGATTTATCCACTAGAAGTGAAAGCTGGCATCAATCCCAGGAGCAAAAGTCTGCGTTCGTACGACATGCAGTTTTCACCGCCAATGCTTTCAAGAGCAACCCTGCTGAACTTAAAAAAGGATGGAAATATTCTCAACCTCCCTCTTTATGCCCTTTCGCGGCTGCCTGACTTGCTTCTCCTTAATTCTATTAACCTTTGAGAAATAGAATATGCTTTGATATAGATAAATGGTCCGACTTCGCTCAGTAGAGCTACGTCGCGACAGCCTTCGTTTTACGCTTTGCTACAAACGATGGCTGGTGGAGGCGGCGGGAGTCGAATCGGCGGTAAGTGTTTAAAAACGCAATAATATCAAATAGTTGATTTTTGCCTGATCAACATGTGATCAACATTTACCACTAATGTCTATTGAATATCAGAGGTTTGATATAGTGTCAATTTCGTTCTTTTTTCAGATAGTTGTATGGGCTGGATAGATTCATTGATCCAAGTCTTCCTAACAACCACGCAACTCAAATAACCACGTAATCCAACAACCCAGTACATAGCAACCAGGGCGATCTGTCATCATAGCAGCTCGCCTTTTTTGTATTTATATATCATCAATCTTTATAACGATATTGATCATAAACCATTAATATGAAATATTGTCGCCTTGGAGGAAAAACATGATTACAAAGCATAAAATTTATTTCAATAACGCTAATAATATGGGTGAGTTAACAGATGAATCCATTGATTTAGTCGTCACATCCCCCCCCTACCCGATGATCGAGATGTGGGATCAGATCTTTGCCAGCCAAAACCAAAAGATTGGTGACGCCCTGAAAAAGAAAAACGGCCCTGTTGCTTACGAATTAATGCACCAAGAACTTGATAAAGTATGGGACGAGCTCTACCGTGTACTGAAAGAAGGTGGTATCGCTTGTATCAACATTGGCGATGCAACACGAACAATAAATGGCCATTTTGCCCTTTATACTAATCATTCCAGAATTCATACTTATATGCAAAAGATTGGGTTTTCAGCTTTGCCTGCGATATTGTGGCGAAAACAAACCAATGCTCCAAACAAATTTATGGGCTCAGGAATGATGCCACCGGGAGCCTATGTCACCTTGGAACATGAATATATTTTGATGCTGAGGAAAGGAAATAAAAAGGAATTCAAAACAAATAAAGATAAGAAACTCAGGCGTGAAAGCTCATTCTTCTGGGAAGAGCGGAACGTTTGGTTCTCTGACGTTTGGACGGACTTGAAGGGCACATCTCAAAATTTGTTTGATAACAAAACCAGGGGACGAAGTGCAGCATATCCATTTGAATTACCCTATCGTATTATTACGATGTTTTCTATCAAGGGCGATACCGTCCTGGACCCATTTTTTGGAATAGGTACAACTATGTATGCGGCAATTGCATCAGCAAGAAACAGTATCGGCTATGAAATTGACTCCAATCTTAGGGAACAGATAATATCGAAATCTTCTGGAATAGTAGGGTTTTCAAACAAGAGAATTCAGGAACGATTAGAGAAGCACTTGGAATTTGTAGACGAACGGTTTAAATTAAAAGGCAAATTTAAACACACAAACACTCATTATCTATTCCCAGTTATGACAAAACAGGAAACAGATCTCATCATAAATGAGCTATTGGCTGTTCATCCGATAGATTCTGACTCCTTTGAAGCTTCCTATTCTGAGGATCCCCAGGAAGAATATGTGGGATCTTGGGATGATTATGTTCTATCCGATTCTGAAAAAAAGGATATGAAAAAACGCACTGCCCCTAAAAAACGGAAAAAGAATCATGAACAACAGCAATTGTTCTAAAAAGATGGACTATAAATCTAACTCGACTTTTATTCCATCTTTTACTTTATCGTAAATAATTATTGTTACATCAATGTTCTCTTGCAGCATATTTTTCGATTTGTAAGTCATTGGTTTTATTGACACTGGAGCGTCACCGATATATCCATCAATGCCACGAGCCTCTTCTGCTGGCGTCGCTTTTCGATAATTTGTCCCTTTCTTGGCAGCAACTCTTTTTAATATGAGAGAAGGGGACAGGTACTAAATGTTGACTAATTGAAATAGTTAATATAAGTAACGCATTAAAAATGTAGATACAGAAAGTAATATCGAATTAGGTAGGGGGAAGCGATAAATGCCAAGAACATCCAGAATGATCATATCAGGAGAGCAGGCGGTATACCATGTAATGTCACGGACCGCTTTGCCCAAGTTTCCTTTAGGAACGGTCGAAAAGGATTTTTTACTGGATTTGATTAAGCGATTGTCAAAATTGTATTTTGCTGAAATATTAGGATTTTGTTTGATGGGCAACCATTTCCATCTGCTGGTGAAGATGCTTCCGGATAGCGATTTTAGCAATGGAGACATCCAAAAGCGCTGCCAATGGTTTTATGGAAAGGAATATACATTTCCCGAAGGGCAACTACCACATTATCGTGTCAAGCTTGCCAACCTCTCTGAATTCATCCGGGATATCAAGGTTAACTTTACCCGCTATTACAACCGCGGTCATAACCGGCGGGGTTATTTTTGGGGAGACCGCTTTAAAAGCGTGATTGTAGATAAGGGCGAGACCCTAGTGAACTGTCTGGCATATATCGACTTGAATCCGTTGCGGGCCGGCATTGTGAAACAGCCTGAGGAATACCGCTGGAGCTCAATAGGTTATCATATGCAGACTAACAATAAGGATAAGTTTCTATCCACCGATTTCGGTCTAAGGGAATTTAATGTGAAAAGTGAAAAGGAGCGGGTCCGGCTTTATCGCCGATACATGTACCATGCCGGTTCCATTGATCGCCCGGACAAGGGCAAAGTCAAAGTAATCGATCCCCGTGTCTTGCAAAAAGAGAAAAGAAAAGGTTTTCAAATCACCCAAGCCAGCCGCTTGCGCTACCGAACGCGCTATTTTACCGACTCTAGCATCATTGGATCAAAGGAATTTGTGACAACCCACTACCAGCGTTTTAAGCACCTTTTTACATCAAAGCAGGAGAAAAAGCCCAAACCCATCCAGGGCCTTGCGGGTATTTACTCCCTAAAAAGGCTTTCTGAATTAATCTAATCAAATTATATCATGGCAAGAGAGCTTCTAATCGCGAATTCGAATATCCCAGCGTCTAGGCGGCATGAACTGCCTCTTTCAATATGTTGGCCTTCAATTCATGATGGAGGGCGTCTGGGGTTACAAGGTCGACATCACAATGCAAAATGCGGTGTAGTTCCCGGCGAAGTCTGGAAAATTGAAACAAGCCGACCATGGCATCTGCGTCAAATTCTACCAGCAGATCAACATCGCTATCACTTCCTGCTTCATTTCTCGCGACTGATCCAAAAAGTGAGATGCTTTTTATGGAATAGCGATGCATCAAGTCCTTTTGCGATTTTAGTATGTTTATGATCTGTTGTGGAGTCATTGGCGGTTTGAATAGTCAGAATCATTTTTCAGACGATAGAAAAGTACCAGAACTACTCAGGATTACATATCATTTTTTTCCTTTTGGTGCAAACCTAACGACATCTGTTCATAGGAACGAGCCAGTCAATCCATGTTTTGTTATGCATTCAATCGCATCTTAAAAGCCCATTTGGTATCACTGATAACCTGTTGGAGACTTTTCTTGGCAAAGGCTCGGCCAAAGCCGGATTTGAGGAATTTTTCGAAGGTAATGGTTTTGTTTTGAGTTTTTTGGTTCGGTTGGAATTTGTCACAACCGCTTTTTGGCGAATGCGCGCCCAGACGGGGGTTTCAAATAACGTTCAAACTCAAGCGCTTTATCACGATCAGTGAACGCTATCGCAGTCTTGATTCGCCATGGTTTGTATTTCTTTGTATGCGTATTCTTACCTGAATTGTGATCTTTAAGACGGTAATCAATGTCTTCTGAAAATCCTGTATAAAAACGGTTTTCATCCTTCACGGATTGAAGAATGTACACGTAATAAAATGTTTGGTCTTTCATAGAAAGAAGCTCAATATTTCAAATGAATATAGACGGACTTGAGGGTCGCTGGCATGCAGCGCTGCAGCTTTAAATCTTTGTCTGGCGTGCCGAGCCGAAGCTCGGAATATAATTGTCATGATAATTGGGGAGGCCCGACTTCGCTCAAATGAGCTACGTCGCGGCAGCCTTCACTCTTCATTTTATTCAGAGCGAAGGCTGGTGGAGGCGGCGGGAGTCGAACCTACGTTAGTCCTTACAACCACAAGGTTTACAGAGATTTACCGAATGTTTACCGAATATTCGCTAATCTATGATCCAGCTTTCGAGCATTTATCCAACAGCTCACGGATATATCCAGCTACATCCGCCTGGATGTCAGGATTCGGCTCATTATATTGAAACTGCGCAACACGACTCGGCCCAATACTATCCGGATCAACGAAGTCGCTGGTCAAGATTTCAAGCGCCTTTTTTGTTTCTGTCTCCTTCAATAATTGGCTGAGGCAATCGCAGACCTCATCAATGCCACTGCCATAGTTTCGGATCACAAAATAAAGATCATACGCGTCTTTGTTTTCACCTCTTTGATGAAATGCCAGGGCTTTCAGCACAATAAATGCACCAGGACCACATACCCATATTTCACGCTCAGCCTTTTCACCCATCAATGTGACCCCTTTTAATGTGACTTTCTTTTTATCCTGAAAAGCCAAACGAAGGCCTGGCGTTATGACGGCCGCAAAATCCTTTTCAATGTGGCGTAAATCCCCTCCCTTGTCAGTATCAAGACTCGGTGGAATCAGAAAATCCACAGTCACCTTCAAACCAGAGGAGGTGCGAACCTTCCATCGTTGTAATGTTGTATTACCCTCCTCTTTTTCATCCGGCTCAAAACCCGATCTGTGAAGCCTTTGGGTAAGATCTTCATATCGTTTCCTGTCAAGGATCGCCAAAGAAAGGCCAAGATCCAGATCCATGGTCCCGATATGGACATCTTCACCTGCAGGAAGGGATTCATCCGGAATCAAAAGCGAGGGCACCAAGCCACCAACGACCACGAGATCATTCAACAAATCCCCGAGTTTTGTGGAGACGTAAAGGCAGGTTTGGCGCACTAACTCTACATTTTCTTTTGTGTAATCGTATGCAAATAAAGGTTTTTCAGGCATCCCACCTCCATTTTAGTTTTTCCTGGCGAACCATCGAAGCGGCCTCTTTCGCCCGTTCAGGATGCCCTTTGAGATCAAGAAATACTTGTACCGGATGTACGCAGGCAATACCTTCCTGATCCGACGATCCATGGAAAACACCTTTATCGTTAGGAACTACCAGCCAAGTGTTGGCGCCACGATCATCCTTTCTAAAATATAGCTGTTCAAAAAGGGTTTTTCCGGGCGAATCAGCTAAAAATAGAGTGACCATACGGAATTTGGTGAAGTGGGTATATTGCCAGGCTCCAGCCAGTCCAGTTGCCGCGTAATCGACTTTTTGATCAGAAAGGACCCGGATCATCTTTCTGAGCTGTTCCTCTCCTGATCGAGCGGCAACGTGTCCTTTGATGATATGATGCTTTGAAAAATCGTACGCCTCAAGCCAGGCTTCAAGTAGCTCTTCCGGATATGATGGTTTCAAAGCCCCCTTATCATCTCTATCGATGAGATTGAGCTCCTCCAGTCTTCGGACAATCCTGCTAGTATATCCCTCGTCCAAACCTGTGATTTGCGAAAGCTCTCGCTGGTTGTGGCCTTGTTTCGGATCAATAAGCAACTGCCGCACGATTCGGGCACCTTTAGGAGCAAACACATTGGCCGGCCGGCCGACTTTTTTAAATTTGTTTGGCCGGCCCTCGATATGAATCAAAAGCCCTGGAGCTTTTATATGAGCGTTTCCTGATAGATCAATCCAGGACAAACCATGCTCTTTACAGAGATCCATTCCAGATCTTCCCATACAGGGTACGACAATCAAAGGAATGTCGTCCTTATCAAAAGAATTTCTGGCCTCCGTAATTTGACGTAATGCCATAAGCAGTGGTGCTCTTGACGATGAGTTTTTACATTCCACCTGGAAATGGTAATCAGCTGCCTTCACAAGGAAATCCAATCCCGTATTGCTCTGTTGGGAAACAGCAACCGCGTCTATTCCTGGCAATTCTAGCAGTTTGGCCAGAATTCTAGGAACTTCTGTCATGGCTTGTTTTTCGATTGAACCTATCATGACTTGACTAAATAGTCGAACTTGAAAAAATTGTCAAGTATATATATTTAGACAAGTTTATTGGTGTTGGTTTTCCAACTTGTTTATATCCATTGACTTGCAAGCTTTGACAAGTTTGGGCTTTTAAGCAAGTTAGGATTTGGAAATGAGATGGATATTTTTTATAAAGGAATTCAGTCCGGAAATAGTGTAAGCTGGTCATCATCCTTTTTAACGGGCTGCCTCTCCACTTTTCTACGATCTTTTTTGGATGTTTTTTCTTGCTGGCTGGAGGGCTTGAGTGCAATGGGTTCGATAGTACTATCTTCTTCGGACGAAAGCGCTGTTACCGGGTGGATAAATCCATGCTCATCTTGAACGAACTCAAACAGCCGCGTAATATGCGGTGCACAGAATCGCCGGTCGTCATGAAAAATATCCAGCGTGGACAATATTATAGTCGCCTTGCTGCCCACCGTATTTTTTTTCACACCAAACCAGGAACAGATTTCACCTGCCGTCAGGCAGTTCGGAGTTTCGGGCGAAAACAAAAAATTCAATCTTGCAATGGAAAAAAGGATGGCGGCAGCCCATATCTCAATCCGGCCTAGGTGCAGGTTCAGTTCATCAGTGTCCGCAATTGTATCACAAAGGCGCAGGCAAAGTCCGGTATAGATTTCAGGAAGCCTTTTTGATCCAAAGTCGGAAAGCAGGCGCTTGGTTTGGTCGATTCGCTCCGCCATTTTCTTTGCATCGATCTTTTTTTGTTTTTTGACAAACGGTTTGTCCAGCTTCAATCGTCGGCGGACATCATCGATGAGCTCTGTTTCAAAAGCGGACCGTATTGGATCAGTTGCTGACATTTTTTCGGCATCCAGCAGCAGGGCCTCGACGGATTCGCGACCATCCCTCGTTTTGACCGCCTGGCGAGGCGATTTATAGCCAAGCAGGGGAATTTTCTGGTCAACCCAGCTTTTCCAGTGCTGCTGCAGCATCTGTTCAATTTGCTGCCGAACTTCCGGATGAGACATCAGTTCTTCCTGTGATAGAGCGCCGGGGTCCTTTTGGCGCTGTTGATTCAGCATGGCATCCACGTCGCTGATTTCATCCAATCGAAAACGGGCCTTATCTAACAGTCGGTGTTCTATTTCTGCACGAATTGTGCGGGCCCGCTCTGCCGAGTTAACCAACACAGTCAGTCGGTTTTTTTCAATCTCGACATTTCCCAATATGGTATTGGGCATCCCCTTGGTTGCACGATTGCCCTTGCTGCTCCATGAAAACATGGCGTGTCTAATTTGTCCGTTTTCATCTGTTTCAGCATTATCTAAAATATCAGCCAGTGATTCGGTACAGGAAAGATCGGCGAGTTTTTTGACAGCATGTTCGGTGGAATCGATGTCGTAAATTAGCTTGTGGAATTCCATGGGCTCACCATCCGTATTGACCATTATTGGCATCGTGTGGAGCCTTTGATCAATATCCCAGTATAATTCACGGATATCAAGATCCCATTCATAAAGGTCTTCCGCCGACAGCATGCCCCTGGAGTCGCTAATTCCACTCCTCAGTTGGATCACTTCCGGCTTCATGTGTGGCGGTATTGTATACGTGCTCAAACCAAGAAACATGCCGACACCATCTATCTGGACGATTCGGCCGAATATCAGTTCGCCTGTTTGCATGTGTTCCGATCCGAGGCGTTCCTGAATGAGAATTTCACGGCCGGTCAGGATATCCCGAATAGTGACGGTTTGCCCTGCGTTTATTGAAACAATCTCGTGAAAGCTGTAGGGGGAACGATTGGCAGCAGACAGAAATCTGCCCTCCAATGATTCTGGATCAAGTTGTTTTTTCTGAAGGAAGAGTTCGGTAATAGTCCTATCTTCCGGGCCTTTTAAGAGCTTCTCTTGGTCGTCCAGTTCACAGTATTCCCAGTTGAAAATATACCAAGGCCAGAAAAGATGCGCAGCACGCTCCATGGCTTCTTCGTCTGGGGTGTCTTCGGGATCGGGCCATGCTAAAAATTCTGCGAAGGCGACCTGTGGTGCCATTTCGCCGAATACGGATTTGCCATAATCCACAAGCTTGGGCCACAGTCTGTCGTGGATTTCTGATAGGCGGCGGTAATGGAGGGCCTCATGCGATGTAACTGATTTGTTGAGGCAACATTTCTTGTATTTTTTCCCACTCCCGCAGGGGCAGGGCTCATTTCTTCCAATTTTCATTACAGTTTCTTATCCTGGAGGGCGATTTCATATCATAAGCTCTAAATGGCAGGGCGATATCTGCTTGTCAAACAATAATCCAAGTCAAATAGTGACAGTTAAATAATGTTTGAGAGAATGCCATGTGAGAAACCGATAAAGGGTCAAGTAAAAAGGTCACCATGAGTTGGTTTGCTTTTGCCTACCAAAGGCGTTTGTAGGTGAAGGCACGGTCAGAGCCTGACGAGAGATGTTTTTCGAAGATAGTGGATTGGTTACAAGTTTTTTTGGGTCGATTAGAATTGGTTATAGCCAATTTTTGGCAAATGCGCGGCCGGAATGGGATTTTAGATACTTTTCGAAGTTGGAGGCTTTTTCGCGGGAACGAAAGGCAATTACAGTTTCAATTCGCCATGGTCTATATTTAGCGGTAAATGGAACCTTACCGCTATTATGGTCTTTCAAACGACTCTCCAAATCTTTTGTCATGCCAGTATAATGGCGGTCAGAGTCGAATTCGCTGACCAAAATATATACGTGATAGAATTGTGTATCTTTTAAATTCTTCAATTTTCGTAAGGATTTGGGTTCTATTTGGTTAAAATATATAGATATCAGCTACGAATGTAGCATTCAATAACGGAAATGGGATGTTTTGCTTGGTATGAAGGAAATCGCCCGGCTTCACCCTTTGGGCTACGCCGTGGCAGTCTTCCCCTGCGGGTTCGCCTTATCACTGGCTTGCCAAGGCGAAGTTTCGCAAACCTAACATGGTTTGCAAAACGAAGACTGGTGGAGGCGGCGGGAGTCGAACCCGAGTAAATGCAGTAATATTTAAGCAATATCAACCAGTTAGTTATTCAATGAACAACATGCGAACAACAAATTGCACCCAGCATGGCATCTATTGACTTGTTATCATAGGCTTCAATCAGACAAAAAAATCCATAGCTGGGAATTGACCGTAAATGATTTGATATGCCCTATAAATTATGGCATTGTATCAGCAAAAATTGATTTTTTTTCAAATCATCCTTGACAGGCGCGGTAATATTTAATATCTTAATGAGCAACAACACCTGCCACGCCTATCCATGGAAGCGCAAATCGGCAGGTTTTTTTATGCAAAAATCCCGTAGTGTATTTGATAAGACTCCCCTCACTCTTGACCAGCTGATAACGCTTCTCGAATCTCGTGGTCTCTTAATTGAAGATTCCGAAAGAGCAAAACGCTACCTCCGATACATTGGCTATTTCAGGTTATCAAGGTATTTCTCCATCTTTCTAAATAGACCCTCCGAAGCAGATTTCAAACCAGGTGCAACCTTCGATGATATTCTAAATGTCTATATTTTTGACCGAAAACTTCGTCTTTTAATAATGGACGCTGTCGAAAGAATAGAGGTTGCAGTAAGGGCAGCCATATCAAATACGATGAGTATTTCATATGGTTCACACTGGTATTGTGAAAGAGGGCATTTCAAGAGAAATTTTAACCATGCTCAATTGCTTAGCCGAATAAAAATGGAAACCGGATTTGAAAATAAAGCGAAACGCAACGAATCATGTAGGCACTATTATGAAAACTATAATGATCCAGAACTGCCAGCGAGTTGGATGATCGCTGAAGTATTATCTATTGGCTCTTGGTCTTTAATCTACGAGCATTTATGGCCAATGAAAATACAAAAAGTGATTAGCAGAGAATTTGGACTTAATAATACAGTTATGGTGTCATGGTTGTTGTCTCTGACATATCTTAGAAATTTGTGTGCCCATCATTCAAGGGTTTGGAATAGAAAATTTACAATTACGCCGATGAAGGCAAAAAAATATTACGATGTTATGAAAGATAATAGTCGTTTTTATGCTCAGGCTATAATGATTCAAGTATTTTTAAAAGCGATATCAACAAATCCAGAATGGCATGTACGCTTATCTCAACTTTTTAAAGAATATTCAAAAATAAACAACTTCTTAATGGGATTTCCCTCCAATTGGGAGCAACACCCCTTATGGAATTAATAAACGAAAAGCAAATTTTAACTTAAGCCGAGATACATAGAAGGGGGTGTCCTGAATCGGCCAGGGTGATTTAGGTATTTAGAGCTAATGCGATTGAAACGAGCAGATTTTAGATGAAAGACATTAGTAGGTATTGAGAAATATGCCACAATATATCAGTGATATAAGCAAAAAGTTAGCTTTTTTTTATAATTCAAATCCAACCTTTTTATCAATTCATTCCGGACTGGTATCGAAAAGAGGATGTTCGAGGGATTGTTGCCCAATATTATCGTGTTCTCCGTTCGGTACTACGATCCAGACCTCATTTAAGAGCGTACCTCACCAAATGTAAGCACTGCCAAATTTTTTTTCTAACCCATCCCCGCAATGCTGGTCGCACTGACCTTGGTTGTCCATTCGGATGCAGGCAAGCCCATCGGAAAAAAAGCGCAATCAAACGAAGTGTAGAATATTACCGAAGCTCAGCAGGGAAAATCAAAAAGGGATATTTGAACGCCTGCCGGAATAACCAAAAGAAGCCCGAGGAATCAAATCCAGAGGAAAAACCAATCTCCTGTCCTGAAACATATGTTGATGAAACAACTCTTTTACTAATGTTTCGCAGTTACTAATCTTATTCTTGGGATGATAGTATCTTCTATA
>CAZWEO010000059.1:0-30994 GCA_964633115.1 uncultured Desulfobacterales bacterium | reverse complement strand
ACGGGCAAAATAATACCTTAAGTCACTGCGGATAGAGCGTTGTAATCAACACACCTCGGACGAGACGGCACCCACCATCATTGCGACCAGCCCGGCAGCAGATGCATCTGGCGTGGCAATCAATACATCCGTAACCGTCGAGTTCAGCGAGGCCTTGGCACTCACCACGATTGATGGTGATTCTTTTATAATTGAAAACAGCGTAGGCAACCCGGTACCGGGTACTGTTTTATATTATGGGGATTCACATATTGTCCTATTCAACCCAACAGCCGATTTTGCTCCCATTGCAACCTATACGGTTACCATTTTGGGGGGTGCTGAAACGGGAGTAGTCGACATGGCCGGCAATCCTCTGGCTGCGACGGCGTCATGGGAGTTTACAACCTCTGCTGCTGCCGATACCGAACCCCCTTTAGTGACAGCTCATGCCCCTGTAGGCGACAGCGTAGGGATCGGCGCTTCGATACAAGTCGCATTCAGCGAACCCATGAATCCAGACAGCATTTCCGATCAGACCTTTCTGGTCGATGACGGCACCAGTAATATCGCCGGCAGTATTTCCTATCAGGCTGACAATGGGGTTTGGACCCATATCGCCACCTTCAATCCGGAGTCTGATCTCGAACTGGGGACAGTCTATTCGGTGACGATTGTATCCGGGAGCTTGGGTGCCAAGGACCTGGCAGGAAATCCATTGGGTGCCGATTATGAGTGGAGTTTTACCACGACAGCCCAGCCATCGTCCAATCTGATTTGGGATCAGGGGAATTGGGATCAAACAAATTGGAATTAGAAGTCATATTTCATTTTGATTTATAACATATTCAGGAGGCCGACATGATAACCTTAATTCGATTTGCAGCAGTTGTCCTGGGAATGATCTTTTTCTCGACAATTTATGCTTCAGCCGGAGACTTGACCATTCCCCACCAGTTTAATGCAGGTGATCCGGCTGTGGCAGCAGAAGTCAATGAAAATTTTACTGAAGTAGAAGCGGCTGTTGATGATAACGATGTGCGTATTAACACCAATTTATCATATATAGACGCTGTTGTGAACATTATATCTACTCAAACCATTTCTATTCCTGCAAGAGCGTTAAGCTATAATCCATCCAGTACCATCATAACAATAGATAGTTCGGGACTCTTATGGCAACAAGATTATGCCAGCAGTGCAGCTGTAGTGATAAAAGCACCAGCTGACTGGGTAGGAGATGATGTTATATTTCACATTTTTTTCCGGACGACCACTACGACACCTGGGGACGTTGATTTTTTTATACGACCAAATTCATTTAATAGCGGGGATGATGTTTCAAGTTCCTCAAGTGTAGGTAGCCTAGGCGTATCTGTTTCAGGAAGCCCAATTGGGACTTACTACCAGAATTCGATAACAATTCCTGCGGATCGTTTACTAGGTGGGGACTGGTGGTACAATTCCATTCAGAGGGAAGGTTCTGAGTCTACTTATACAGATGATGTGGTTGTATATAGTGTTGCTTTTGAGTACCATTCTGTTCTTCCATAAAAAACAGTGTTTGAAAACAGGGAGACTATGATCCTTGAGGCAAAAAAAGGGGACATTCTATACCCCTTATGTCAATAGTAAAAAATTAAAATAATAACGATATGTTACAGCTTTCTGATACTTTAGGCAACACCTATCCTCTTCCTTCTTTGGAATAGGGGGACGGTCATACATTTTAACTTTTATATTCGAAAGATTTATGCTACAGAACGCTTATGCCAAGAAAAGCACGCATTGACGCACCAGGTGCATTGCATCACATTATTTGCAGAGGGATTGAGCGTCGGGATATTTATAAGGATAATAGAGACCGAGACAATTTTCTCAAAAGACTGGGTTCAATCCTATTAGAAACCGGAACGCCGTGCATTGCCTGGACATTGCTGCCAAATCATTTTCATTTGCTGTTACAAACCGGCAATACACCAATAACAACAATTATGAGGCGTCTACTAACCGGCTATGCTGTGACTTTCAACCTGCGGCACCATCGATCCGGCCGTTTGTTTCAGAATCGTTATAAATCAATTTTATGCCAGGAAGACCAATATCTATTGGAACTCACAAGATACATTCACCTCAATCCACTTCGTGCAAAAATTGTCGCGGATTTTAATGGGCTCGACATTTACCCGTATTGTGGCCATAGTCGGATAATGGGATATTTTGAAAGTCCTTGGCAGAGTATCGATTATATTTTGTCAATTTTTGGGAAACAGCGATCTGCAGCAAGAATAAAATACCGCCAGTTTCTAGTAAAAGGTATCGATCAGGGGAAAAGAACCGACATGACAGGCGGTGGACTCATCAGGAGTGTCGGCGGTTGGGAAAAGTTGAAATCGCTTCGGAGAATGCAGGGGCATTTGAAAGGCGATGAACGAATTTTGGGTGACAGCGACTTTGTTCAGGCTATATTGAATGCGGCCGATGAGAACATGGAAGAACAGTATCGACTTAAGGCAAAAGGATATGATTTCGACAGGATACTTCAACGGGTTAGTAATCTGTTCAATTTAGAAGTTAAAGAACTTTTAAGCCCCAGCAAGCAACCCAAGCGAGTAAAAGCGCGTAGCCTGATATGCTACTGGGCTGTGAGGAAAGTTGGCATCAGCAGTTTGTTTGTGGCCTCAAGGCTTGGTATTAAGCAACCTTCTGTCAGCCGGGCAGCCATCAGAGGAGAAAAGATAGCATTACAAGAGGGTTTTTCTCTGGGAAAAGAAAAGAAAGGTTAAATTGTATGACCGTCCCTTTGTTTTTGCTTTGTTTTTGCTCACTATATTTGTGAAGAAGGCACATATTGCCTTTTTCGTGCTACTTTACAAATAATGCATTTTAACTTAAAACATGTTTCATGCTGCAAGAACTTTCCATTCGTCAATTTGCCATCATCGATGACATCCGCATCACCTTTCAGGACGGCCTGACCATCATGAGCGGCGAGACCGGGGCTGGCAAATCCATCATCATTAACGCCGTTAATCTGCTTTTGGGTAGCCGGGCATCCGAAAAGATGATCCGCACGGGTGCGGAGGCTGCCGAAGTCGAAGCCCTGTTTCAGGTGGAAGCGGACAGTCCGGTAGCCCAAGCCATGCAAACTCATGGTTTTTCACCGACAGACGATTTATTGATTCGACGCGTTATCTCCCGCAACAGCCGGCATCGTGTGTATATTAATGACCGGCTCTCCACCATGCAGGTGCTCAAAACAGTTGTCCGGCATATGGCAAGCATATCCGGCCAGCATGCCCACCAAGGGCTGCTGCAGGAGGATCAGCAGCTGTTGATTCTAGATCAGAGCGGCGGATTGCTGCCACTTCGTAATAAAGTGCATCAAGCCTACCATCAGCTGGGCGAGCTAATCCAAAAGTACCATGAGCTCCAATCTAAACAAAAACGACAGCAGGAGCACATGGAGTTGCTACGGTTTCAGCTCCAGGAGATCCAAGAGGCCAAGATTGCTAGCAATGAAGACGTGGAACTAGAACAGGAGATCGCACGACTCAAAAATGCAGAGCAACTCTATGCAACGGTCCACGCCAGCATCGACGAGCTTTATAATGCTTCGGGGGCGGTTGTGGAGCGCACTTTGGCGGTGGGCAAAAAACTGGAAGAGGTTTCCCAGATTGATGCAGAACTGTCGACATCGTCCCAGACCTTGTCGGAAAATGCCTATCGGATAGAAGATGTAGTCAGCGATTTGAGAGCTTATCTAGCAAAGATACAAATGGACGACCATCGGTTGGAAGCGACCGAAGAACGTTTGTATCTTTTGAACACACTGAAGCGCAAATATGGCGGTAGCCTGACTGCTGTTTTAGAAAGCGAAGCCGCAATTGAGCAGGAAATATCATTGGATAAACATCTAAACGAAGATATTGCCGAGACGCACAAATCGTTATTGAACTTGCACAAAAAAGCGATTGCCTTAAGTGATAAGCTATCTCAAAGGCGACAAATTGCGGTAGAGAAACTGGCTCGGGCTGTGGAAACCGAGCTGGCAACCTTAAAGATGAATCAGACCCGCTTTGAGGTAAACCTGCTACCGTTGGAAATAAATACGGACTCGGAATCTTTCTTACAAAACGGGGATAAGGTTTTAACCGATAACGGCCAGGAATCGGTTCAGTTCCTGATTGCTCCCAATGTGGGTGAAGATTTAAAACCCATGGCTGAGATTGCCTCGGGTGGAGAGCTTTCCAGGATCGTTCTGGCGCTTAAGGCCATCCTGGCCCAAACCGATGTCGTTGAAACAATAATCTTTGACGAGGTAGATGCCGGCATCGGTGGTACGGTTGCAGAGGTAGTTGGTAAAAAACTGGCCCAGTTATCCCATCATCACCAGGTCATATGTATCACACACCTGCCCCAAATTGCCCGCTTCGGTGATCATCAAATGAAAATTACCAAAAAGATCAAAAACAATCGCACCGAAACAGCGATTTCCCCCCTAAATCCTGAAGAGCGCATCCAAGAAATTGCACGCATGCTGGCCGGCGAAAATGTGACTAAGAAGACATTGGCCCATGCAGCCGAAATGATGACCACTGCGGCTAACGAATAACAGCTATTACCTAAAATCAATCCGTATATAATACGATATTTACCCGGATTGACCCCGCCTAACTTCTATCTAATAATTGCTACCGAATATTAAAATTTGAGATTATTATTGTGATCTGCAAATGGGTTTCAAATTTAATTCCAATCATTATCGACGGAAAAGGTTAGTGAACCTTGACCTTCAAGAGCGACGAAGTCGCGTTTCAAAAAGAAATCGCTGGAGATGAATGTGTCTGGGCCAACAGGATTCGTTTCCCCGCAAGATTCATAACTTCAGCAATGCGATTTCTTTATTATAGGTGAGATTATGACAATCTACGGTATGCCGCCGCTACTTTCTTTAATCTGTTTTACTTTTCTGGCCCTGGTGGTAGTGGCTCGAAAAAAGATGACCCGCGTTAATTCTCTCTTTTTCATGTTATGTGTGAATGGGGCTTTGTTGCAGACAACTATGTTGATCATGTTCACAACTCAGAGTCCTCAAATCGCTTTATGGGCCAGTCGTATCGACCATCTCTTCGTAATTTATTCTATTCCACTGCTTATTCATTTTTTCCATGCCTATCTGCAAGTCTATGAGCGACGATGGCTGATATATGGCACCTATGCGAGTGCCTTCGTGATCATGGGCTTTGTTTGGACCCCGTTAATAATTGAAGGTATGAACCGATATTCATTTGGCTATTTTGGTCAGGGTGGTGGTCTCTATCCCATTGTCGGCATGGGGGTTGCCATGTCTTGCCTATACAGCATAGGCCTGATCTGCATTAGTATTTATCGAGCCAAAAACAGCATTCAAAAAAACAAATTAAAATATATTTTATTGGGATTCGGCATAATGGCTTTGATGAATGGGCTTGGCGTGCTGCCGCTGCTCGGCTATGCGTTTTACCCACCAGGAACGTTCAGCTTTATACCGCTCATTATCTTTGCGGTGGGGTTGTTTCGATATGATTTGCTGGATTTAGGGGTCATTATCCAAAAAAGTCTTTTCTATACAATTTTGACACTAATCCTGGCATGTTTATACGCTGGGGTGGTTATCGTTTCAGATCAGATATTGCAAACAAATCTGTTTGCCGAGGGATTTTTATTGACTGCGTTTTTCTTTCTGCTGGTGGTGATTATTTTTGGGCCTATTCAATCCCGTATTCAGGCAGTAATGGGGCATTATTTCCAACGTGAAACAGCTACCCTGAAAAAAAGCATGACAGGTGTCAGCCGTAAGCTATCCACTGCTCTGGATGATAATAAAATTGCTCAAATACTGCTTCGAACAATTGTTGATAATCTTAAAGTCAGCCATGCAACACTTTATACGCGGGATGTTTCCCAAAAAGGCTTTCGTCGGTTTGCAACGAAGGCCCTGGTCCAGCAGACTTTCCCACAGTCCTACATACCCGATAGCGGACCGTTGATGCGGATGCTAAAACAATATAATACTCCGCTTGGTCATGACAGTTTTGGAGATACAAGACCTGAAAAAGATCAGGGACAATACAAATATGATATGCAAAAGCTGTGGGCAAATGTAGTTTTTCCCATTAGAATCAAAAATCGTCTGATTGGATTTCTCGTAATTGGAGAAAAAGTATCGCGCAACCTTATCAATCGAGAGGAACGCGATTTAATTGTGACCCTGGCAAACCACGCTTCTTTAGCCATGGATAATGCCCGGGCTTATGAGCACTTAAACAAACTGAATAAAACTCTTGAGACGCGGGTCCACCAACGAACCAGGGCTTTGGAAAAGGCCTTAGACCAAGTCAAACAATCTCAGGAACATTTGATCCGTTCGGAAAGTTTGGCCGCCATTGGCCAGTTGGTGGCCGGGGTGGCCCACGAGCTGAACAATCCGATTTCGGCTGCCATGAGCTTGATGCAATCTACACAGTCAGAACTAGAATCTGACAAAATATCCATCAGTGAATCCATACGGGGTGACATGGCCTATGTCTTGAAAGCCCTGGGGCGCATGAAGCAGATTGTGTCTAGTTTGCGGTGCCTATCCCATCAAACCGATTCCTACACCGAACCAGTGGATGTCAACGCGGTTGTTGAGGATGCCTTGCGTATACTGGACGGGCAGATTAAAAATACGGACGTTCAAGTGGCATCAGATTACCAATGGCCTTTACCCACCATTCAGGGCAATTTTGCGCATCTGGGCCAGGTGGCCATTAACATTATTCAGAATGCCTGCCAATCCATGTCCGAGCAGGCTGGTACGGTTATGCTGTCCACCCGATATCGTTCTGACAAACAGCAGGTGGTTTTCGTCTGTCAGGATGACGGACCGGGGATCAACCCGAACATAAAACAGGATATATTTAAGCCATTTTTTACAACCAAACCAGTGGGGCAAGGAACCGGTCTGGGACTCTACATCAGTCATGAAATCGTTCGCAAACATCAGGGTAAAATTTACCAAGAAAACGGAGCTGATGGCGGAAGCCGGTTTGAAGTCATTTTACCGGTAAGTGATTAGGAGGATTAATGAATTAGAGGATTCAACGGGAACAGACTCTATCCAATCGATATAAACTCCACTGGTACCCTTTGGTTATAAAGTATCTTGTCCAGAGCTACATTTTCATCATATTTTCCAATCCGGCACCTATCAGCTTTCCAGCCCAAGTCAATTCTTGACATTTTTTATTGGATGGTAATACAATTACTACTTTAATTATTAACTAATATCACAGGACAAACTTCATGCCGATATACGAGTTTAAATGTTTAAAATGCGAAGCATTTTTTGAGATCCTGGTCATGAACAAGGACGAAAATGCAGAGATGAAATGCCCCGAGTGTGAATCTGAGGATTTCGAACGGGTTATCAGTACCACCAGCCACACAATCAACGCTCCATCTGGTGGCCAGCAGGGCACCACCAGCCAAACGCGATCTTGCTCTAGTGGTTCCTGTACAACCTACACGATACCGGGCCCTAACGGTTAATGATTACACTCAGACGTGATCGTGGGCCAACTGTGCAGCCCATCCATGCCCAGGAAAAGGAGCAGTTTAAACGGCTCTTTGAGCAGGAGAATATCGATAATCTGGAAGAACGCATGCTGGTCGTGGAAACCTTCCTGCAGACGGAAGACCACATATCAGAGCAAGAACTATTTAAGATCATAAGAAAAAAGAATCTTAACCTGACACCGGACCTGATTGCGGACACTTTGGATCTCATGTGCCGTTATGGGTTTGCCCATAAACACCAATTTGACAACGGTGTCTTACGATTTGAGCACAGACATATGGGCCAGCATCATGACCATATGATCTGTACCAAATGCAATCAAATCATCGAATTCCAAAATTATCAGATTGAGAATCTTCAGCTCCAAGTGGCCGCACAACATGGCTTTCATATGTTGCAGCACAAAATGGAAATCTATGGTATCTGCGCAAATTGTCTGCAAAGTCGTTTGAGCGTTATACCATTGACGGCGGCAAAAAAGGGAGAATTACTTCAAATCAAACAGTTTACAGGTGGGGCTAAATCCAGAATGCGTCTAATGAGCATGGGATTACGGCTTGGAGATCGAATCGATGTCATCTCAAGTCTAAACCAGGGTCAATTGGTAGTTGCCTTAGATTTTAAGAGACTGGTCCTGGGAAAGGGATTGGCGCAAAAAATAATCGTACAATCCATCGGCCCCAAAAAAGGGGTGAGATGAGAAAATTTTTTCTAGGGGCCATAATTGTTATCATTGTTTGGTTAAGCTGTGGACTGGCCATGGCCGAGCGGCTTTCGATTTCAGCACGCATTGCCAATATTCGATCCGGTCCAGGTACGAATTATGAAATTCTTTGGAAAGTCGAGCAATATTATCCTATTGCGGTGATCAAGAAACAGGGACCCTGGTATCATTTTCGGGATTTTGAAGGCGATGAAGGCTGGATACATAAATCCTTGGTGCGAAAGAAAGCAACCATTATCACAGCCAAGGACAAATGCAATGTCCGTAAAGGACCGGGAACGGATCATGCAATCGTTTTCCAAATTGAGAAAGGGATTCCTTTTTTAATTCTAAAGCGGCAAAACCGCTGGCTTCAAATCAAACATGCCGATGGAGACAGCGGTTGGATCCACAAATCTTTGGTCTGGTGAAACCATGAAGAATTTTCATTTGGAAGATAATCGCATTATAATAGCTGGTATCGGCAATGCCCTGGTGGACATCCTCTTGCATGAAGATGACGACTTTGTGGCCAAGACCGGGTATGCCAAAGGCGGAATGAATTATGTGCCCAGCGATTTTGCCGATAAAATGTTGGCCTTATCATCCAACAAACCGGTTGTCGTACCGGGCGGATCGGCCTGTAATACTATCGTGGGAATCGGCAAGCTAGGTGGTGGGGCCCGGTTTGTTGGCAAGTGCGGCACAGACAGTATGGGTGAGCTTTTCGAACGGGAACTGCGATACAGCAATGTGGATCCCTACCTAATGGCATCTCCCCAGCCCACAGGACGCGCCTTGTCCGTTGTGACACCCGATGCCCAACGTTCCATGTTTACGTACCTGGGGGCGGCTGCTGAAATGACCGCGGATGAAATTGCCAAATGCCGTTTTAATGGTGCAGCGATTGTGCATATCGAGGGTTATCTATTATTTAATAGCGATCTGATTGTGTCGGCATTAAAGCGTGCCCAGGCAGATGGTGCCAGAATTAGTTTGGATTTGGCCAGCTATACGGTGGTTGAGCAGTCCAAATCCGAGCTTGATACCCTGGTGGATGAGTATGTTGATATCCTAATTGCGAATGAGGATGAGGCCGCTGCATTTACGGGTTATAAAGAGGAGTCAAAAGCCCTTGATGCACTTGCCGAAAGAGCCGGTATTGCCGCCCTGAAAGTCGGCAAGCGCGGCAGCTACATTGCCCACAACAATACCATCACAGAAATCAAACCAGCTGGCCAGAACCCAGCCTTGGATACAACGGGCGCCGGCGATTTGTGGGCTTCGGGATTCTTATTTGGCCTTGTTCAGGGTTACTCAATGGAAAAGTGCGGCCGACTAGCATCGGCTTGTGGTTACGAGGTATGTCAAATTCTGGGTGCATCGATTCCCGATGCGGGCTGGTCTAGAGTAAAACAAATTATGGGGGAATAATGGCAAAACCGAAACGGGTAACACGAAAGCAGCTGCTAAAAGAACCAGACGAATTTATGACGACAACTGGCCGCATTATCCAATGGGGCCAACAATATGCCCGGCAAGTGGCCATTGCCGGAGGTATTATAGCCATCCTGCTTGTGGTTGTTACTACCTACCGCTATTATGACAACTGGGTTGAAAATAAAGCCTTTTTGCTACTTGATGAGACTGTTATTAAATATGAAACCAAAAAGACTTCATCGGACATTATGCAGGCATACCAAAGCACCAAGGAAGATTTTGAAATTATTATTCGAAAATATGACAACACCGATGGTGGCCAGATGGCTATGTTTGTTTTTGCAGGGATTAGCAATGATGCTGGTGATGCCGACCGGGCAATTGAACTCTATGAAACTGGGTTAAAATATTTTAAATCTGAACCAGCCTATCAGAATTTTATCTTAAGTGGTCTGGGTTATGCCTATGAAAAAAACGAGGATGTCAGCAAGGCCGTGAGTTATTTCCAACAAATTGCTGATGGGTCAGATCCAACGGTCAAAGATTTGGCATTATTTAATCTGGGTCGGTTGTATCAGCAAATGGGGGATACTGAAAAAAGTAAGGCGGCATATACGCGTTTAACCACCGACTATACTGAATCCATATATTATGAGGTTGCCAAGGAAAAAGTGAAAGGATAAAAAAGAAATGGTTAATCCGCACTATGCAGATTAACCATAAGGAGGAGAATGATGAAAAAGATGTTGGCAAACGCTAAACATAAGATGCAATAAGTTTGCCAAAGATAGAGGTGCTTGCAAATTTTATTTAATTTTTTTTCTATCTATATTTTCAATATGTTATAAGAATAGAATGATTGGCTAGTCTTTTTGCCAAAGCATAAAATAGCGGCGATGTATCCATATGGAAACATCGCCGTTTCCATATGGAAATTCATTCCCTAATCTTTGTTAAAAAATATTCACAATATGTCATGCTTTTTTAATTTCTTATTGAATCCACTTCGGCCGATTCCTAATAACTGAGCTGCATCGGATTGAACATTATGGCAGTGTTTCAAGGCGCGTAAAATCATTTTTTTCTCTATGGAAGCCAAGGTTTGGAATAGCTGCGCTTCCAAAGGGATATTTTCAAGTTGATTTTCGTCGGAATAGCTGTCTTTGAAACCTTCAGGCAAGTCCGACACACGGATGGTATCATCCGGGCATAACACCATGGCACGCTCAATTGCATTTTCGAGTTCGCGAACATTCCCGGGCCAGTTGTGCCGGTAGAAGATCTGTTCTACTTCTCTTTCGATCCCCTTTACCGGAACATTCATTCTGCGCTCATCGGCGTACTTGCCAATAAAATGATCAACAAGCAGCCGTAGGTCTTCCTTGCGTTGGCGTAAGGAGGGCAGATCAATGTGGACCACATTTAATCGATAATATAGATCCTCCCGGAAACGCCCTTTCTGCACCTCTTCCTTCAACTTTTTATTCGTGGCTGTAATCAATCGAAAATTAACAGCGACTTGGCGCAGCCCACCAACCCGTTCAAATACTTTTTCCTGCAGTACCCGCAGGAGTTTCACTTGCAGTGCGGGTGACAATTCACCAATTTCATCCAGAAACAGGGTGCCGTCATCGGCAAGTTCAAAACGGCCCTTTTTAGTGGCTATCGCACCGGTAAAGGCACCTTTTTCATGACCAAAAAGCTCGCTTTCCAGCAGGGTTTCTGCCAGGGCCGAACAATTAACGGCAATAAAGGGGCGATCTCGGCGTAGGCTGTTGTAATGGATTGATTTGGCCACCAGATCTTTCCCCGTACCGCTTTCGCCTTCAATTAATATGGAGGCTGTGGCCGGCGCAACTTTATAGATCGTATCAAAAACATCCTGCATTGGACGGCTTTTACCAATGATGTTTCCAAAACTGTATTGGGACTCGACGGTTTCACGCAGACGCCGATTTTCCTTAATGACCCGATACATCTGGATGGCTTTATTGACATAGATTACCAGCTGTTCATTCTCAAACGGTTTGAGAATGTAATTATAGGCGCCCTTTTGCATGGCTTCCACGGCTTTTTCTACAGTTCCATGGGCCGTCATCATGATGACCGGGAGCTCGGGATCATTCTCCTTTATTCGTTCTAAAAGTTCGATACCATCCATGGCGGACATTTTCATATCAGTTAGCACCAGATCGATATCGGCGTGATTCAATGTCTCTAGCGCTTCCTTACCACTATAAGCCGTGAGAGCTTCAAAACCTTCCTCTTCAAGAACCGCACTGAGAATGGGAGGATAGTTTTTTTCATCATCGACGATGAGTACCGTTTCCATTAGGCTTTCCTTGTCTGAAAGGGCAGTGCCACGGTTACCGTGACACCTTTGATTGAACGGTTTTCAATATATATGGCACCGTGGTGGGATTCGATAATATTCTTCACGATTCCTAGGCCAAGGCCTGTCCCTTTTTCTTTGGTCGTAAAAAAGGGATCCCATATTTTTTCTGAAATTGCAGGATCAATTCCCAGGCCTTCATCCATAAATTGTATTTGGATACCATCTTCCGCCGTGAGCACACGGATAGAAATGGGGCCGCCATCTGGCATGGATTGCATGGCATTGATCAAAATATTGAGAAAGGCCTGGTATAGCATATCGTCATCGGCCAATATATCCGCTAGATTGGGGTCGTATTGGGTACTAAGCATGTATCCCTTTTCCCTGGCATCCGGGCCAATAAATTTTAAGATTTTTTCCAGGATGGTTTCAATTTTACAAGCAATCAAAGCAGGTTGCCGCGGGCGGGCAAAATTCAAGAAATCGGTAATGATGCTGTTGAGGCGTTCGCCTTCCTCCATGATGATATCCGGAATGGTGCTGGAAGGATCGTAGGAAGCCATTTTCTTTTTAAGCAATTCAGCCGAACTGCTGATAATGCCCAAGGGATTTCGAATCTCGTGGGATATTCCGGCGACCATTTCACCGATAGAGGAAAGATGTTCGGCCCGGTTCAGTTGTTCTTTGAGGCGCAGTTGTTCTTGAGCACGTTGCGCCACAATGGCCTCTCCCCGTTTGACTACATATATGAGAATAAAAAAGAGCAGACTCATCACAATCATGATTGTGAAGATGACCAGAAGTTGAAAATTGAAAATTGTGCGATAATCCTCGGTAATATCCTGCGTAATCTCAATCACACCAATAATGGGACCGGTAATAGAGGCAAGGGATTCCTCGGCCCGTAGCGGGGCAAAGGTTGTAACCTTGATTTCTTTGGGAATCCCCAAGGCTATTTCCCAAAAGTCGCCACTTTGCTCTATTTCGGAATTAGAAATACCCAGAACTGCCGTTTGGTAGGAGTGGCCACCAATATCTTTGATCCCCATGAGTTCCTGGTCGAAACTATAAACAATAATGTTGTCCAAATCGTATAGATTCACCATTTCGATGTTGTAGCCGTGCAGTGTGCCGCGTACAATCGTGTCCATACGGTTATATTGCTTTTTGTCTTTGAGATGGACAAATCCATACCGCAGCGAGACTGGAATGATGAACTGCCGAAATATTTGGTGATTCAGATTGGACACCATCAGTTGGGCATATTCTTCGTTTTTTTGCATCTGCATTTCACGCGCCCAATGGGTGTTGAGATATGCGAGTACAATGGTGCCCAGAAATATAAAGATAATGCTGGTTATGGAAAAATAGCGATAGAGCTTAAACGGTTTTACTTTTTTGGGCGGGTTAGTTTGCATTACCAGAACTTATAAGTAATGGGATGATTAAAGTCAAGAATGACGGATTGGCTATATTCTGACCAATGTGAAGCCATAATCAAAAGAACGGTATCTAACGATTGGATTGCTTGTGATTTGAATCCAGCCCATGTAGGGACTTAAATGGGCTTAACACAATATATAGTAATTTTATTTAAAGAGGCACAATATATGGCAATTGAGCAAAATTATATATAAATTATGTATAATTTTGCTTGACATTAGGCTCATTTTATACAATTATGCATGCACATTTAATAGGCAAAATCAGTTTTTGCTGTCTATAATGAAGTTATATTCTTTCAATCCCTAAAATAAAGCGTATATCTATGGCCAGAAACTCATTGAAAAAAATTAGAGAATCACTTTTAATGAGCAAATCAGAACTCGCTCGTGAGGCCAACGTCTCTCCAATTACGATTACGCGCATCGAACAGGGTATGCCGTGCCGTATGGAAACCAAACGTAAAATTTTGTTGGCACTTGGTTTTAAGCTTTCTGATAAAAATAAAATATTTGGTGATTAAGAGCTAATTATGGTTTTTAGACGAAAAGACCATCTTGTGGGCTTGGATATCGGTTCAAGGACGATTAAAGCCAGTGAGATAATCGAAACGAAAAAGGGCCGAAATCTAGAAAAATTCGGGATGATCGACATCGAATCTGGATTAATCGAAGATGGATCCATTAAAAATCCCGAGGTGGTAGCCGGTGCCATTCGGCAGCTTTACCAAACCCATAAGATACGCGAACACAATGTCGCCATTTCTATTGGTGGTTACTCGGTTATTGTTAAAAAGATCAATGTTCAAACCATGTCCGAGGATCAGCTTCATGAGAGTATTCACTTCGAAGCCGAGCAATATATCCCTTTCGACATCAGTGATGTGAATCTCGATTTTCAGATTTTAGGAGAGAACGAAGCCAATCCTAACCAAATGAGTGTGTTGTTGGTAGCGGCCAAAAAGGACATGATCAATGATTATTTGAATCTCGCCCAATTGGCCGGTTTAAATCCATGCATTATCGATGTTGATGCCTTTGCGCTACAGAATGTTTTTGAAGTGAATTACGAATCAAATGAGGAAAACGTTGCCTTAATCGACATTGGCGCCAGCAAGACATCTTTGAATATTCTAAAAGATAACACCTCTGTGTTCATGCGTGATGTTTCCTTGGGGTGCGGCCAGATCAACCAGCGAATCGTCGCCATCACTGACTGCACCTTGGAAGAAGCCGAGCAACTTAAATTTGGCGATCAGGAAGACAAAATTTCCAAGGAGGATCTGGCCGATATCGTATCTGCTGTGGTGACGGACTGGTGTACGGAAATACGCCGTGCGCTTGATTTCTTCTATTCCACATATCCAGATGAACAAATCAAGAAGATCGTTCTGAGCGGTGGCGGAGGAAGCATTAAGGAGTTTAGGCAGCTACTGGCTGTGGAGACTTCCGCGGAAGTTCAGACGATTAATCCGTTTGAGAATATTCAGGTCGATGAGGGTCGTTTTGAAACGTCCTATATCGAAAGCATTGCTCCCCAAGCAGCCATTTGCATGGGGCTGGCGATCAGAAGAGTGGATGACAAATGATACGAATCAACCTACTTCCCTTTAGGGCGGCCCGCAAAAAGGAGAATGTTAGACGTCAGGTATCGATCTTTCTCCTTTCTTTTATCCTCATTATCATTGCTGTATTTTATTATAATAGTTGGCTGAGTAACCGCATTGAAAAACTGCAGGCTCGCAATGAGGATACTAAACAACAAATCGCCAAATATGATAAAATCAATAAAGAAATAGCCCAAATCAAAAATACCCTCAATAATCTGAAGAAAAAAATTCAAGTTATCGAAACTTTAGACAATGACCGCAAAAATGCCGTCAAACTACTGGAATCCATGACAGAATTGATCATAGAAGAACGCATGTGGTTTACCAAATTAGATGTAAAAGGTAACAATATAACTATTGGTGGGATCGCCTTGGATGAGCGCACCATTGCCGATTTTATGACGAGTCTTGAAAAAAAGGGCGGCTATATTAATGTTTCCCTTAAATCACTCCAACGTAAAACAGTCACCGGTAAGAGTTTGAATTTAAAAAGTTTTAACCTGAGCATGACCCGGGCCGTCCCCAAACCGGCCACGAAAAAAGATAAAGCAGGAAAAACAAAAAAATCATGAAGAAACTCAACCTTTCATTGGAGGCACTGGCACCGGCTATCGAATGGATCGAAGCCAGGACCAAACTGCAGCGTATACTGATTTACGCATCGGCCATCATCCTTGTTGTGGGGGGGTTTGCATATTTTGCATATCTGCCAAAACACAAAGAAATCGGCAAGCTGGAAAACAAGTACAAGGAACTGGCGCAGAAACTGGACAAGGCCAAGAAGAATGCCAAACAGCTTAATTACTATCGAACTCAGATGAAAGCTGCCGAAGCACAGTTCAATATCGTCATGAAGGCACTACCAGAGAAGAAAGAGATTCCGACCCTGCTGGACGGCATTTCGCAGGCAGCAAGGGATGCGGGATTGGAAATAACCAGATTTCAACCCAATGCGGAGAAGCCTAAAGAGTTTTATGCCGAAGTTCCGCTATCGATCAATGTTGTGGGCAGTTATCATAATGTTGCCATGTTTTTTGATAGGATTTCGAATTTGCCCCGAATTGTCACAATCGAAATGATTAAAATGAATCCCCAAAAGGAGGGTGTAAACCTCACAGCCGCTACTACGGCGGTTACCTATAAGTTTATCGAGCCAAAGCCAAAGAAAAAGAAATCCAAGAAAAAAAAGAAAAAGAGAAAGTAATTGCGGGGAAATATCGCTAACATGATGTCAAATCATATCCTAACTATACGTGTGACCGTCTGTATCATGGGTTTTTTGCTACTACTGGGTGGTTGCCAGGAAAAACCTGCCGAACCTGAGAAAAAATCGCAGGTTGTTAGTCAGAAAATTTCTGCCAAGACCCAGAAGGTCGAGCCACAGAAGCCCAAAGCTGCGACGCCCTCTCCGGTGGCGGAACCAAGCAAATCAACATCGCAAACTTCTCAGGCCGGGGCGCCGATGACTACGACCACAGCGCCAAAGTCTGGTGAGACTTTTGAAACAGCAGGTCTGATACCAGATATGTCGATGGGCTATGATCCGGTGGGGCGCATTGACCCATTTGTTCCGCTGGTCCGAGACGAACCCATTAAAGTTGAAAAACAAGTAGCGGTTAAGGCCAGTGCTGAAGTTAAGGAAGTACGCCAGAAAACGCCCCTAGAAAAAATCGAGATCAGTCAGCTAAGACTCAGGGCCATAATCATCGCCGCCAGTGGTAATCGGGCTCTGGTGGAGGAAACTACCGGTAAGGGTTATATCATTACCAAAGGCACCTATATCGGAAGAAACGATGGCAAGATTACAAAAATATTGAAAAACAAGGTTATCATTGAAGAGATGGTGGAAGATATTGAAGGTAAAATGGTAATTCAAGAAAAAGAAATCAAACTTCCGAAACCTCCCGGAGAAGAATAACATGGCAGACACAAGCAAAAAAATATTTTACCAAACAGCAGTCATCATGATTCTGTTTGCAGGAATGTTCTTACTGGCGGCCTGCGCTGCCAAACAGCCTGCTGTAGCACCCGATGTAGCTAAGCCGCTTGAACTTAAGGCGATTCAATCCATATCTACATCACAGGAGACAGATCGGATTAACGTGGAGATTGGTAGCAATCGCCTGCTTACCTATACATCCGTGAAAAAGCCATCCCCATTGAGTGTTGTACTCTATTTCCCAGAAACGATTGTTGATTCGGCTGAAACAGCCCTTGTTGTGGAAAACGAAATTGTTCACTCTGTTACTGCATCAGCCATATCGGCCGAAGGCAAGGCGTCCAAAGTAGAAATCGGTTTGACACAGGACGCGCCTTATGAAGTCATTCGCGATGAGAGCGGTTTACAGGTCGTGTTCGCCTATATCTCTAGTGTGGATGATATTTCAGATGCCAGCAGCCAAACGTCAGCTGCCCCAGTTACAGAACCGACTGAAGTTAAAGATAAATCCACTGCTGAGATGGCCAACAATGAAATGACAACCCCCATTGTAGCGGCTGTCCCCCAGGAGGTGACAGGAACTGAAACAGTGCAACTGGTGTCCTCGCATGTTAGTGAGGAATCTTCATCTGATGAAACAGCTATGGGGCCAGCTTGGGTTAACCGAATCGATTTTTCCAGCGAAGCAGACGGTAAATCGACTATCATTATCGGGACAACACAACCGGTTACATACAGCATCAAGAAAAAGAATGATAAGTGGGTCCAGTTACGCCTCAACAATACCAACCTGCCCGATTATCGCAAACATCCTTTGATAACAACACGCTTTGAGAGTGCTGTTGACCGGATTTTGCCGGTGCAAAAACCGGAAATGAAAACCGAGACGCTTTTTTCTATCGAATTGCGCGAATCGGTGCCTTATTTTGTGGAACAAAGCGATAATTTTATAACTGTTCATTTCGAAGCATCCTCGATTCCTCCGAAACCGCTTGCAGAGGCTGATTTACCACCCTGGAAAAACATAATGGCCGAACTGGCCATTACAGATGAAGCCGAGACAGTAACACCCGGCGTAGGCGTAGGAGCTGGCATCGAAACCGCTGGAGATATGCAGGTTGAAGCGGCTGCGCCCATGGGTGAAATTTCAGAGTTGTCTCCGGTTGGTCGCAAACCCAAAAAATACACAGGTGAAAAAATCGCCCTGGATTTCTTTGAGACCGATATTAAAAATGTTTTTCGGATCCTACGCGAGATCAGCGGCCTGAACTTTGCCATCGACAAAGATGTATCTGGGCGGGTAACGCTTACGCTGGATAAGCCAGTTCCTTGGGATCAGGTACTAGACTTGGTTCTCAGGATGAACCAATTGGGTAAAGCTCAAGAGGATAACATCATCCGTATTGCTACGCTACAAACCCTTAAGTTAGAAGAAGATCTTCGAGCAGCCAAGATTGCAGCCAAACAGAAATCACTAAAGCAGGAAAAGGCTCTGGAACCGCTGGTTACAGAATATATTGCGGTTAACTATAGCAATGCCGCTACTGAGATACTGCCGCACATTCAGAATATTGTAACAGGTGATCGCGGATCTGTGACAGTCGATGCCCGTAATAATCAAATCATCATGACCGATACGGAGGACAAGATCTGGCAGGCCAAGGAAATTGTCAACCGGATTGATAAGGTTACGCCCCAGGTTATTATCGAGGCACGCATCGCCGAAGTTAGCACAGATGTTTCCAGCGAATTCGGTTTTGACTGGGACGCCTCCCTTGGACCTGCCAATAGTGATTTGTTCGATGGTTTAATTAACGGTGACATGGCCATGAACTTCCCTGCGGCAGGTGCCTCATCTAGCGTTGGTTTTACCTTCAATAAAATCGGTGGAACCCCTTTTGTTCTGAATGCCAGACTGAATGCTCTGGAAAGCACTGGCGAGGGTAAAATTATATCGTCACCCAAAATTGTAACCTTGGATAATAAACAGGCTAGAATAAAGCAAGGTATCGAATACCCGTATCTGGAAAGAGATGACACCGGGGGAGCATCGGTTTCGTTCAAGGAAATCGATCTGTTGCTGGAGGTCACACCCCACGTGACGCCCGACAACCGTGTTTCCTTGCAAATTAAAATTACCAAGAATGATATCGACACCATCACCCAGGGCGTGCCTTCTTTATCAACCAACGAAGCCGAAACCGAGCTTTTGGTAAATGATGGCGATACAATCGTCATCGGCGGTATCATGAAAACGCGAAAAACCAATGCTGTGGCCGGATTCCCGTGGCTTTCCAAAATACCGGTTTTGGGTTGGTTTTTTAAAACCGAAGCAGACAGTAAGGAGAGTTCTGAACTCCTGATTTTTATTACCCCAAAAATTGTTAAATTGGAGCAGCGCGAGATAAGCTGACACGCTGAGATAACGCTCCCCCGAAAAAAGGCCGCCATGGCAGTTCTGCCATGGCGGCCTTTTTTTGTAAAAGCTGCTTGACTACCTAATCGGAATTCATATAATTAACTAAACAGTTAAACCAACTGGTTAGTTATATGGATAATTCAACCTTACGATACCTTAAATTACTGAAAACATGAAGGAAATTAGATGCACACACAAGCTCAAGCTGCCAAACAGGCAGAAACCCGGCAGCAGATCCTTAAAACCGCCGAGCACATTTTTGCACGAGACGGATTTGCCGGGGCACGTATGGATGAAATCGCCCGGATGGCCCAGGTGAATAAAGCCATGATCTACTATTACATCGGTAACAAGGAAGTCTTATACGCCGAGGTGCTGCACCATATTTTTTCCGACGCGATTAACCGGTTTAAGGCATCCATCCAGCAAGCGCGAACACCCCAAGAAAAGTTGCGCCAATATATCCGCAATATCGGCCTTACAATCAGTCAGAATCCAGGAGCGGCAGCCATAATGATGCGTGAACAGGCAACCGGCGGTACCAATTTCCCTGAAGTGATTATGATAGACATGTCCAATATCATCAAGCTGTTAGCAGACATATTGGATATAGGACACCGTCAAGGGGTTTTTGTTGCCGCCAGCGCCATCGCCGTTCACATGATGGTCATTGGGTCTATTTTACTGACCCATACTAGTTATCCGATTCGACTGCGGTTCCCGGCTGAACCGCCCGAAGTTGAGCTTCAAAAGAAGCAGCCGCTCGAAACAACCCTGAAGGATATCGAGGAACTTATTCTAAATGCGGTGTTGAAACAGCAATAATATCGTGAGCCGGATTTGTGCTGAAACGAATTAAGAAATGGAGTCGATAGAATGCAAAATATACGCTATCGGATTGAGGCCTGGTTTGCTTCATTTGCCGAATTCATTTATGACCACCGCCTGAAGGCAATCATCCTCATGTTGGGTATCACCATGGCATTGATGTCACAGCTTCCCAAGATTACCATCGACACATCCACGGAAGGATTTCTACACGCAGACGATCCCATTTTGTTGGATTACAATCATTTTCGTGATCAATTTGGTCGCGACGAGGTTGTCATGGTGGCCATTAAGACGCCCAATGTATTTGAATTGGTATTTCTGGAAAAGCTGAGACAAATACATGCCGCACTTGAAGCCGAGGTGCCCTATATCGACGAAATCACAAGTCTGATCAATGCTCGCAATACACGTGGCCAGGCAGACACTTTGATTGTTGAGGATTTGATGGAAGAATGGCCACAATCAGCTACGGATTTAGCAGACCTAAAAAACCGGGTTATGCGCAACGAGATGTATCGCAACCTACTGATTTCGGAAACTGGTAGTTTTACAACGATCATCATCCGAACCCATAGTATTTCTGCCCAGGGAGATATCGCCGACCCATTGTCAGGATTTGATGATGAATCCACAACCACCCCATCCCCTGCCTTAGAAAACGAAACGCCGACCCAATACCTGACTGATGCTGAAAACAGTGAGGTCGTTCAGGCTGTCCAGGGTGTTGTTGATCGGTTTCAATCAGATACTAATCCGATATTTTTGGCTGGATCTCCCTCTGTAACTCATTTTTTAAAACGGTCTTTGATGGGGGATATGCGCAAATTTGTTGCGCTATCATTGCTGATCGTTGCGGTGGTGCTGTTTATTATGTTCCGGCGTATATCCGGTTTTATTTTGCCGCTGTTGGTGGTGCTTTTGTCCCTATTAACGACCTTGGCCATCATGGCCATAAATGGAACAGCCATCAAAGTTCCCACCCAGATTTTACCATCCTTTTTGTTGGCGGTGGGAGTCGGCACATCGGTACATATCCTGGCAATTTTTTACCACCGCTTTGACCAAAAGGGCGATAAAAGGCAGGCCATTGCCTATGCCCTCAGTCATTCCGGGTTAGCTGTTATCATGACCAATATTACCACAGCCAGCGGTCTCATGTCGTTCTCGACGGCAGAAGTGGCTCCCATTGCGGATATTGGCATTTTTGCTGGTATCGGTGTTTTGCTTGCATTTGTTTACACCCTGGTCCTTATTCCGGCTTTTTTAGCCTTGATACCCTTGAAACATCGCTCCCAGAACGATGATCACCATCGGCCACTGATGATGGACCGGTTCCTGAGCGCTGTCAGCTCATTTTCAACGCGAAATCCCTGGCCAATTCTCCTGGGGGCAGGTGTAATTATCATCTTTTCCTTGATTCTTGCAGCGCAATTGAAATTTTCACATCATCCCCTGGGGTGGTTCCCTCAAAATAACCCTATCCGTGTGGCCACCGAAACAATTGACAGTCATTTGCGGGGGTCGGTATCCCTGGAGGTGATCATCGATACCGGCCGGGAGAACGGTTTGTATGAGCCGGATCTTCTCAAACGGTTGGACCAAGCGACGACTTATTTGGAGGCACAGGATTATGGCGCCTATTTTGTGGGCAAGGCCTGGTCTTTGACTTCCATCCTCAAAGAAACAAATCAGGCGCTAAATGAGAACCGATCGGAATTCTACAAAGTGCCGGATAATAAAGACTTGGTAGCGCAGGAGCTTTTACTATTTGAAAACAGTGGGTCAGATGACCTGGAGGACATCGTGGACAGCCAGTTCAGCAAAGCACGTTTCACCTTGAAAGTTCCTTTTCGGGATGTCATCGAATCAGAGGACCTTTTACGGGACGTGCCGAGATATTTTGAAAAGAACTTCCCTGAGGCCAAAGTCGTGTTGACCGGTTTGATGAGTCTTTTGGGACAGATTCTTACCCAGGCGGTTCGAACTATGGCTAGAAGTTATTTGATCGCCATCGTTATTATAACGATATTAATGATTATACTGATCGGCAAATTCCGTATCGGGTTGCTTTCGATGATTCCAAATCTGACCCCGATACTTTTGACCATGGGGCTGATAAAGGTATTGGGTTTTCCACTCGATCTGTTTACGATGATGGTGGCCAGCATTGCTATCGGTCTGGCTGTGGACGACACCATTCATTTTATGCACAATTTTCGGCGCTATTATGAGAGCGGAAAGAATCCACAGGAAGCCGTGTTCGAGACTTTGCATACCACCGGCCGGGCCATGCTGGTGACAACGATTGTGCTGTCCTTGGGGTTTTTTGTTTTTATGTTTGCGACCATGAACAATCTGGTCAGTTTTGGTCTGTTGACCGGGTTCACGATCATCATGGCACTGGTTTCGGACTATTTGATTGCGCCGGCACTGATGGTCATCGTCAACAAACCCAAAGAGACGGTTTCGTAAAAAGCGCAACTACTGCGTTGTGCTGAATTTTACAATTATTCAACGTACGATTTTGTACGCCTCATGATTGTAAAATTAGCACGCCTTGTATTTGAACTTTTTTCAAAACCGTCTATTTCGGCTATCATTTCAGTTTGAAATGTTCGTTAGAATTTAATTTTACATTATCTTTAACTAAATTGTTTAAAATGAATATTAACAACTATGAGAAGGTTATATAGGGATCGTATTAAGGTTTCAATGTCTTGAAAGTAGGGAGATTTTACAATGCATGTTTTTAAGATAATTACTATAATGAGCTTGAGTGTTGTGATGTATCTCAGCCTTTTGACATCCGCTGGTTTGGCTGCAGACGATCCTGCGGCGCGGGCGCTCATGCAAAAGGTAGAAGACCGGAGGGAGGGGGATCATCGTACTGCGGATATGGAGATGATCCTGATCGACAAAAGAGGAAAGCAGCGTCTGCGCAAGATTCGTTCATTTCGGATGGACAAGGGCGTGGATACTTATTCACTCATGTTTTTTCAGCATCCAGCAGACGTAAAGGATACCGGTTTTCTAACCTATGACTATGATGAATCCGATCGGGATGATGATCAATGGTTGTATTTACCGGCCTTACATAAAACCAAACGCATTGCCACCAGTGATAAAAGTGGTAGCTTCATGGGATCGGATTTGAATTATTCCGACATGACATCGCGTGACCTGGAAGATTATGACTACACCTTTTACAAAGAGAAACAGAAAGTCATCGACGGCCATAAAGTTTGGGTTATCCAAACCACGCCGCGGTCCAAATCCGTGATTAAAGAAACCGGATACACAAAAGGGATCCTCTTTGTACGTCAGGATAACCATGTGGTGGTGCGGTCGGTCAGTTGGGAAGAAAAGGCCGGCTATACCAAATGGATGCAGATCAATCGCTTGGAACAGATCGATGGGATTTGGGTGGCTTTGGATATGCAGGTCATCCGGCGCAAAGGCAAGCAGATGGTTCATAAAACTATATTACGGTTTGAGAATGTTCGCTTCAATCAGAATCTGGGTGAAGCCCTATTTACCACGCGCCGTTTGGAAAAAGGACTGTGAAGATCGCTATAGCATCTGTCAGAAAAACGTTCTGGCTTGAAGCTTGTCTTACTAGGGAACATAATTATGACAACAGGTATAAAGTCATGCAAGCAAGATGTTCAATCTGGGTCGTGGTTTGCCTGATTCTGGTAACCGTCAACTGGCACGGTAGACTGTATGCTTCCGACGATATGGATATGGATACTCTCATGCAAGTTTTTGATGAGGGTGGTGAGAATTTGCCGGCCGAAGCAGATAGTCAATCCGATGATATTTTGAGCGGTTTCGAGGATGAGAGTCAAACTAACACCATGGCCGAAAATGATTCTGGGGAATCTGATTATTCTGTGGATGGTTATGCCAAGTTTGCTTCAGCGTACAATTATGCCCATAAGGCGCCTCTGGCCGATGAAACTGACTGGCGGGGTGTATCCAAACTGAAAAGTGAGCTTTATTTGGAGCTGAATGCCAAGCTTCAAAGCGATTGGCGATTTCAATTCAGTGGCAAGGGTGCTTATGATGGCATTTACCGTATCAAGGGTTATGATGAATACACAGATGATATCCGGGACAATTATGAAACCGATCTAATTTTGACTGAGACCTGGCTGGCAGGCAGCCTGACGCCCTCTCTTGATCTCAAAGTAGGACGTCAAATCGTAGTCTGGGGCAAATCTGATAACATTCGTATAACTGACGTGCTCAATCCCCTGGATCTACGCGAGCCAGGTTTGACAGACATCGAGGATCTACGTCTGCCGGTATTCATGACCCGGGTTGATTGTTATTTCGGGAACTGGAATCTGGGCGGTTTTTTGATCCACGAATTACGCTATAACCAAAATCCAGAGTTTGGTTCGGATTTTTATCCCGGTGATACGCCACTGCCGGATCAGGAAGAGCCCGCAGAAGGATTTGGTGAAACGGAATACGCGCTGGCATTAAACGGTATATTTTCGGGGTGGGATATTGCTTTATACTATGCCGATATTGTCAATGATGCCTTCCGGCCAGAGCTGGATTCAGCATTTCCGATCCCGGAAACGCAATTAAAACATGATCGTCTCGATTTCTACGGTGCCGCTATAAATATGGCCTGGAACAATTGGTTAGTAAAAGCCGAAGCCGCGTATTGGGAAGGATTTCGGTTTTTTAATACTGAAGATGAAATTTATTCCCGGGTAGACCTATTGGCAGGCCTGGAGTATACAGGTTTTCAGAACATGACCATTAGCCTGGAAGTGGCCAATCGACATGTGGTCGATTTTGAACCGCAGCTGGAAGATTCTCCAGATGAGGCCATAGAAGACGACACCCAGTCCGTCATCCGATTAACACGTTCATGGTTAAATCAGTCTCTAGAAACTACATTGTTGGCAGTTTTATACGGAATGAGTCGGGATGAGGGAGCCTTGCAGCGCCTGAGCCTTGACTATGATATCGATGACGCCTGGCGTGTGCGGGTCGGCGTTGTAGCCTATCAGGCTGGTGATCGACCGCCTTTCGAGCATGTCGAGGATAATGATCGGGTAGTTCTGGACCTCAAGTACTCCTTCTAAAAATAAAAGCCCCGTGTTTTAGGCGGGGCTTTTATTTTTTATTGCTGGTTTTGGATTTTGAGTATCTCCCGTTGTGCATTCTCGGCAAGGGACGAATCAGGTGCCAGGGTGGTGACTTTGCGATAGGCAAACAGAGCCTTTTTGGTTTGACCTTGCATATGATAGGCATTGGCCAGATCCATCTGCAAGTCTGCTGACTGTGGGGCGACCTTAACTGCCTTTTCTAACATGGATACTGCTTCGGGGAGCTTGTTTAAAGCAATATAGGTTTTGCCCAGCCCACGCAAGGCTAATCCAAATTCAGGTTGCAAGTCCAAAGCATCCTGGTAATGTTTTTGAGCGCTGACATAATCTTTTTTATTATAGTAGGCAATGCCCATATTGGTGAGGGGAAAGTGGGGTGTGGCATAGAGGACGTCTCTAGCAACGGTTTGGAACTGGGCAATGGCAGCATCCCAATCTTTTTGTACCAAATAAACCGTCCCCAGATTGTTTTTGGCCGGCGCATACTCAGTTCGAAGGTCTATGGCCTTCTTGAAATGAAATTCGGCTTTTTCCAATCGTTCCTTGGCCATATAAGCGAGGCCTAAATCATTGTGCAGCAGATGATCGTTGCGATTAAGCTTTTCAGCTTTTAAAAATTCTCGAAGTGCTTCGGTAAAGTTACCCTGCTGCATATAGGCCTCTCCCAGTGCCCGCGTCAACCTGGCCTGCTTTTTACGTTTTGCTTGGGTACCCGCACAGGCAAAAAGAGAAAAAATCCACAGGATTGACAAAGCCCATACCAAAGCTTTTTTGTAAGTCATACTATCACCTCATAAACATGTAGTTACCCGGTTACGCAGGTACTCCCACCAATATCACCTTAATCCTATTTTGGTTTAAAAACTGCAGAATACTGTTATGCAGGGGTATAACTGATATCAAGATTTTTGATCCGTCTGGCTTTGACACCATAAATCCTTTGATACTCATCCTGGTATTAAACTGAGCCGGTCGTTTGGCTGCAAATAAGACCGGGTTATTGATATAAGCTTCTTCTAGTTCGGAAAGGATGCGTGAGATCAACGTTTTGATGTCGGTGTCGTGTTTGATTTGGACGACTTTAAGACCCGTTTTTTGAATTTCCTGAACCGCATCACCATATAGATCACCGAAATCGAGTAAAAACTCTTTGCCACCGGGAGTGGATACCAAATTCGATACCGCCTGGATTTGAATGCCGGCGTAAGGAAAGCTTACAGCTATGTCCTTGGCATACTGGCTACCCAGGGCATCAATCAAGTCGCGGGCAAATGCTTTTCTTTGGATTGGTACCAGAGCGAGAATATTAGGCAGCACATAGGGATCCGAGGAGGCCGTGTCCGGCTGTATATCGGCAGGTGTTTTGTTTTCCAACATGTCCTTGATAATGATATTATGCTGATCCAGATAGCGGACGATGGTATCAGGCGTTTTTTGGTTATTGTCTTCAATATTTGATATACACGTATGCCGTACAATGCCGTCTGGATCGGGGGGACTTGCTTTGATCCATTTTGCAGTGACGGTCACATCCATGCCATGATCTGAGAATGAGACCTCGCTAAGAGGCGTTATCGTTTCGGTTTTCTGCATCACGCTGCTCAGGATGGCCTCCGCCTGTGAGTTTTCCTCAACATCAACGATTCTAATCTTGTCCCATAAACCGGGTAACTCTTCCAGGTCCGCTCTGGCCGCATCGGTTTTATTGGCAAAAACAATCCGGGTGCCGTCTTTCATTTCCATGACCGGAAAACGGGACAAGTCCAGCTCAAAATCTGCCTGTCCTTTGCGTGGGATAAAATAGGTGCCCCGGTTGCGGAGTTTACCGTCCAGTGCTGCTACGGTTTCGGAAATTGGATCTTCAGGCGATTTTATATCACCAGCGACTGGGGTCGGGGACACGAGTGGGGTGCTGCCAAGGGTTGTTCCGGTCAACTCCTTTTTTATGCGCCCGGCCTTGTCAAACAAGGATTGATACCAGGCCTGATTCTGAACAGATGAATCCGGCAGCTTTAACTGCTGGCCAGTGTAAATGTAATTCAAATCGACAACCTGAGGGTTAATAGTTTTAAATAGCTGGACACCCTCCTGATACGATTTGGATCCGTATTGGCCAAATCGTTTGGATAAAAGTTTGGAAATGCTGTCACCCCTGCGAACTTCATAGCTGTTTGCATAGGAATTAAGCAAATCGTATACTTTTGAAATGGTCACAAAGGGAATGGTTACCGTACCAGACGCCTGGTCTGGGAAAGTGCCAGGTTCAATTTTTTTTAAGGGAATAATGATATGCTGGTTGGGCCGAATTCTGTCAATATTGTGTATGTGGGGATTGATTCGCTTGAAAATGCTTAAAAATTCTGTGAAATCCCTAGACGACAATTCGCCTTTTTGCCGAAATATCTTGTACACCCAGTCATCTTTCTGGACAACATAAGGGTCGCAAAGGATATCCCAGCCGCGGTCATATTTAACCAGAAAGCTTTTATATAGCACAGCGGCATAAGCCGTCGTTTGGGTTGCAGCAAACAACCATATGAACAGGCCTAAAATGCCAAAAGATAGCTTCGCCAAAAGTCCTTTAGGTAGTTTCATCGATTTTCCTGAGTGCTAACTGTGCTGCGATTTCATCTGAAATGCGCTGAACAAATTGTTTTAGCTCAGCTGGATCCAAAGGTTGCCCAGGTTGCGGAATTTTTTCGAGGTCCGGGGGATGAACATATACAGGCGCATTTATGAGGGACGGTTTGGACGTCACCTCAAATTCCGAAGGAAAACTTTGGGTGAAGTACATATCCTGAAAACCAGAGAATTTCAGGGCATGAGCGGTTGAATCAACCACAGCAATTTCATCCGAATTGACAAAGCCGGCTTGGATGGCCTGAACCAGGCCAGCAAGTGATTCGCCACCATGCGTGCATGCGATGTGGCCGTTGCGATTGGCCTTAAGTCCCCAATCCATTATCGCCTGCTCTGCCACTTCCACGAAAAAAACGTTTTGCCGGTCACTAAGCGCATTGTATTGCTCCACCAGGTGAATGACGCGTGGCATGGATACAGGATTGCCGATCATGGCGGCTTGGGCAACGCTGGGCGTCACATGCATGGGTTTATATTCTCGCTTTTCCGGATTTGTCTCTGAGTAGTATTGAAACACCGGGTTAGCATGCTGAGATTGTACACCGATAATTTTAGGTAGTTTTGTAATGATGCCGGCTCGATAAAATTTAAGGAAGCCATGCAATACGGCCGTTATGTTGCCAGCGTTACCAATGGGTAGTACGACAACTTTATTATGCAAGTCATATTCGCAATCTTGTGCGATTTCATATGAATATGACTCCTGGCCCAGGATTCGCCAGGCATTTTTCGAGTTTAGCAAGGCCACACGATACTGCTCAGATAGCGCTTCCACAACTTTCATGCAGTCATCAAATACACCAGGAATCTCAAATACTTTAGCCCCACTACCGAGTGGTTGGGACAGTTGCTGGGGGGTCACTTTTTTATGTGGCAGTAGAACCGCTGACTTGATATGGGGTTGAAGATAAGCGGCATACAATGCTGCCGCAGCTGATGTATCTCCGGTGGAGGCGCAGATAGCCAGGACATCCGAAACCAAACCCTGCTGCACCAAATAGTTAATGTAGCTGAGGGCGCTGGCCATACCGCGATCCTTAAATGAAGCACTGGGGTTTTGGCCATCATTCTTGAAATAGAATCGGATGCCGGCTTGCCGTGATAATGCCTGATTAGCTTCCACCAGCGGGGTGTGACCTTCGCCCAAATAGACAATGGACTCACGTGGGATTACAGATCCAATAAACTCATGGTAGCGGTAAATTCCCTTTAGTGCTGGATCATTTAACATGCGACGATAGTCAAAGATCTGATGCCACAACTCTCCGGGAATGTCCTTTAGACGGTCAAATGCTTTATCAAATAGTAACAGCACGTGACCGCAATGCGGACACGTATAGAGCAATTCCTGGATGGGGTGTTCGCGTCCACAATCAAGACACCGATACCAGATGTCACCGGTTATTTGGGGAATTAAATAGGGTTGTATTTCTTTAGGAAAGTCATGCAGTTTCATGCTTGGATAATTCTCATATCGCCCATATAAGGTTGCACTGCTAGGGGTATCTGAATGCTGCCGTCAGCCTGTTGGAAATTTTCGAGGATAGCCGCAACCGTTCGTCCGACAGCTAATCCCGATCCATTGAGTGTGTGGACCAAAGTCGTGCCCTTTTTACCCTTGGTTCGAAATCGAATATTGGCACGCCTGGCCTGAAAGTCTTCAAAATTACTGCAGGAGGAAATTTCCCGATAGACATTCTGATACGGCATCCAGACTTCAATATCATATGTTTTTGCGGCTGAAAAACCCAGGTCTCCGGTGCAAAGTGTTACAATTCGATAGGGCAGTTCAAGCCGCTGTAGGATCTTTTCTGCATTCTGCAGCAGGTATTCAAGCTCGGTGTAAGATTCATCCGGGTGCGTAAATTTGACCAATTCAACCTTATTGAACTGATGCTGCCGAATCAAGCCGCGGGTGTCCTTGCCATAGGAACCGGCCTCAGATCGAAAGCAGGGCGTAAAGGCCGTGTAAAGAATGGGTAGATCCTCGGCATCCAGAATTTCGCCCTGATGGATATTGGTTACGGGGACTTCCGCGGTCGGTATCAGATAATAAGGTGAATCCTGGAGCTTGAAAAGATCCTGTTCGAATTTGGGCAGTTGCCCGGTATTGGTCATGCTGGTGGGATTGACCATAAATGGTGGCAGGACTTCGCGGTAGCCATGCTCCTGAGTATGGATATCCAGCATAAAGTTGATCAGAGCTCGTTCCAACCTGGCGCCTGCACCAAAATACAAGGGAAAACGCGCGCCAGATATCTTAGCGGCCCGATCAAAGTCGAGAATGTTCAAATTCTCACCCAGATCCCAATGGGGTTTGGGATCAAATTCAAATTCCGGCAAATCACCAACAGTTTTGATGGTAGGGTTATCGTTTTCATCATTCCCCACGGGTACGTTCGCATGCGGAATATTCGGGATTTGCATTAGAATTTCGTGGGTTTTTGCTTCGGTCTCTGACAGGGGTGTTTCCAATTTCTTGATGGCGGCGGCCACCTCGCGCATGTCGGCCACCAATGCATCGGCATTTTCACCTTGTTTTTTTAATTCTGCAATTTGATCGGAAACAACATTGCGACGGTGTCGTAATTCTTCAATTTCAAAAAGGATTTCTCTTCTGCGATCATCGGCTGCTTTGAAAACTGCAAGATCGGTGGCCGTATTGCGGTTGGTTAACATTTTTTGAATGTCATCCAAGTTATCTTTCACATATTTTATTTCAAGCATGGTATTCTCGTTTCGAGTGGTCCGGGATTGCAACAGATGTTAGTTTCTGTACACTAATGATGATTGGATACGAATCAGCGACCCCCGATACTACTGATGGTCGCTGATTTTACCCCAAGTTGCATAAACAACGCGGCAATTTCTGGCATAAATTTGTACCGCTCGTCTACCACGGCCACCCAATTTAGTCAATGATT
>CAZWEO010000058.1:0-31128 GCA_964633115.1 uncultured Desulfobacterales bacterium | reverse complement strand
ATACACACTTTTAACCTTTATGTCTACAATTAAATTGCGCTGTAGTGTTAAGCTGAGTCATCTAAAGGCTATCTATGAGATAGCCAACTGCTTCTACACGAGCGATAAAGAGTTCAAGCGCCGACCGCTGTTTGCCTTTTTCTCTACTTGGCAGGCTCCCATGATGCACACCGAAGATGATTTGGCCAACTGTCTCTGGGCAGTTGAAAAGGGTATCCCTGTCGTTTATGCGGGTGGTGGGATTGCCGGTTTGAATGCCCCAGTGACCGGTGCCGGGCTATTGGTTCTCCAATTGGCGAATACATTGGCGGGTCTTGCGATTCTACAACTTAAAAAGCGTGGTGCGCCGGTCTGTTTAGGCGGTGTCTTAACAGCCATGGACTTGAAAACAACCCGGCCCACCTATGGAACGCCGGAAATGAGTCTCTACAGTGCGGCCATTTGTGAAATTTTCAAGTATTTGAATCTCCCTTTTATGGGAACCGCGGGGGCCTCTGATTCCAAACTAACTGATATGCAGGCAGCCATTGAAAGCACTGCCCAGATAATGCTGTCTAGCTTAAGCGGTGCCAACCTGGTGCACGACATCGGATTTCTAGACTGTGCCGACATCGGCTCTTTGGAAATGCTGGTCATGAGCGACGAAATCATAGCAATGACCAAGCGGATAATGCGCGGTATCGAAATCACTGATGAAACCCTCATGCTTGACTTGATAGACGATGTGGGACCTAGTGGAGAGTATATTTCCTCTGATGAAACCGCCAGACGATGCCGAAAGGAAATTACCCAGCTGCATTTGATGGATCGGGATCCGTGGGATGTTTGGGAAGAAAATGACTCAATGACGTTATACAATCGGATTAAGCTTCGATTGCATCATATTTTGGAAAATCATAAACCGATGCCGGTGCCCGACAAAATTGAATCCAAGATAGATACCATTCTCAACGCTGCCGAAGAGAAGGAAGCCAATAGAGTCAATCAAATATAAAAACGACTTCGGTATCCGTGCCACTTAGTTGGCTGACTCGGCAAAGTCTTTCAGCAAATCGATGGTCTCCGTGATGTTGTGACAGCAGTGATTGACACTCAGCGATTCCGGCGTTTCAGTCAAAGCCAGATATCCTCCCAGAACCAGCGTTACATTTTCGCGGCAATCCGCTTGCACCAGCTGATCAGTTAGATCTTGAATCAATGGGATCGTAGAAAATGTGGAACCTGAGATGCCCAAGTAATCGGGTCTATAATCTTTAACGCAGCGAACAATTTCTGCCACAGGTACGCCCAGCCCTAATTCGATTGTATTGAATCCAATTCCTTTCAAAAGACTTGAAACGATATCCATTCCGTGACGATGGTACTCGCCCTCAATCGATGCCAGGATGAACTTTCCCTTATTCAACGATTCCGATGCGCCGGCTTGTTCTTTGAGCATATCGCGTGCTTCGAATGTGTATTTGGCACGCATCACCAGGTCCGGTACATTATATTCACCGCTCAGAAATTTATCAAAGGAATCATCCATGGCTCTGTCCAGTGCATCTGACGAAATCAATGGAACCGATATTTTTTTCTGGATGGATTGCTTGATCAACTCCGAAACGCCGGGTTGACATTTTTGACCGGATTCCGTCTGCCAGCAGGTCTTCTTAAAACGACCCTTGAGAATGCTTTCATGTATTTGTCCCATGATGTGTTGTTCGTTCATATTGTTGTTCCTATTGGTTCGGTTAAAGGACAATGCAATTGATTTCTTTTCGACATTTACCTGCTCTTAGGCATAAATTACACTACTAATATTTTTGACATCAAATTTTTTCACCTGAAAATATATACAGATGAAATAGATTTGTCAACCCTTTCAAATTGGGAGCATATCGGATTATTTACCGAAATAAATAATGTTTTCAGTTGGTTATTTTAAAAATGGTATTGAATGTTAGTTTTATATCAGCTTATAATTATAAATGGATCTAGCCAAAATGAACAACACAACTGGAAACCATTGCCGGTACGACCCGGATCTCTCAAGGGTTGGTTGGATTCGCGGGTACGACATCATCATTACAAATCTCGAAAAAACGGCTCAGTCATCAAAGCCCATGACGGCAGTCAAATTAGGATCTGGTACTCCGTGGGAAACTGGAAAAACGCGGCAAGCGTTAAAATGATCGATGACAATACCGTATTTATAGGTGTCCCGGAAGAAGGCTGGAAAGGAGGCGGAAGGTAAAACTTTCTACAAGGTATCTCAAAATATAGAAATTTTCAGGACGCAAGCGCTATTTGAGCCTCTGCTAGCAGCAGCTTTTGCTTGTTTAACAACGAAAGTGCCGATTGCCGGTCTATTAACGTGAATCGAATCTTGTCTCCGGGACATAGTTGGCCAGCCCGATCTATATCCACCTTGCACAACAGACCAATTTTGGCATACCCGCCGGTTACCTGGGCATCACGGTGGAGGATAATGGGCAGGCCGCTGCCCGGCACTTGGATAGCCCCGATGGGTGTGGGATCCGTTATAATATCCGGTCCTTTGACGCGCTCCACCGGTTGACCGTCTGTGCGGATGCCCTGACGATCCGATACCGGAGAAATCGTATAGACCGTGGAAGAAAAAACGTCGATACCCAAGGGGCTGAAATAATCATATTGCGGACCGGGAAGTACCCGAAACGGCTTGGTCATATCCCGTTTTGGTATGAATTTATCTGGGAGCCTTTTGCCAGATCGCTTGCTATAGACGGCATGAGCCAAAGATTGAATTTCATCACCTTTGTTTAAGGGTCTGCCAAGCGAGCCCCGCAAATAAACCGAGCGTGAACCCAATATTTCAGGGGCATCAAAACCGCTGGCAACACCCAGATAAGCACGCACCCCCCAACGCAGCTTGGTAAACCCGATGACGTCACCTTCTTCTACGTCAAGGACCGACCACATGGGCCCGTATTGACCGTTAATCTTCAGCCCCATGTCGGCACCGCCAACTGCAATTTGGCCGTTGCCCAACACCTTCATGGTTAATCCGGTCAAAGTTATCTCTAGAACCGCAGCCGATGGTTGGTTGCCCAAAAGCAAGTTGATCAGTTGCACGGCGGTTTGATCCATTGCTCCGCAGGCCGCCAAGGCATATTTGAGCATACTTGTACGTCCCAAATCCTGGAACGTCGTTAAAATACCTGGATTAACAATCGCAAAACGGCTCAATGAAATCCTCCATGGGTTTGGATCCCATCTCAATGGCGGTGTCTTCATCAACCGCATAGCACTGAACATAATCGCCGGGGCGAAATGCCGTCGGTGGGAAGTTGTCCGGGTTAAATACTTTTACAAATGTCCGGCCCACGTAGTTCAGCCCGGAGGGCGAATCAACAGCCAAAATATTAGCCTGGGGTCCGCCAAAACCAAAAGATCCGCCCGGAACCAAGGGACGCGGACTGTTGTGGCGCGGTGCCTGCAACTCAACCGGGATGTCGCCCATGTAGGCCTGGGAGCAAATAAAGCCCAAAAAATAAATAGGCAGCTTGAGATTCGCGGATAGGTCGATGACCTTATCAGCGCTAATACCGGACAGTTCAGCCACCCGGTCGACATCCGGACCATGAGCGCCGCCGTAGGCTGTCGGAAGCCGGAACAATCTTGCCTCTGGTTCGTGTTGTAATTGTGACGCTGTTATAGCAGAGCTGATTTCCGACATCATGCCGTCATCGCTGATTTTATCCGGATCAAAATAGACCAGAAGCGATCGATAGGATGGCAGCGCCACCTGGTAGGCATCATGTTTTTTATTTTCAAGCACATTGAGCAATCGACGAACTTGGGTATTGACTTCCCAACTCACTTTGGCTTCAAATTCAATCAGAACGGAATCTTCTCCCAGCAGCCGGATGATAGGGTATTGTGTGGTTTTCATAAAAATATATTAAGATTTGATCTTCGACAGCGGGGTTATGGTTACATCATGCGATTCAAGCGCTGAGCGAATTTTTTGAACCATCTCCAACGCGCCGGGCGTATCACCATGCACGCAGATGGACTGACATGACATTTTCAACACTTGCCCATCGATTGTGGTGACAGTTCCCTCATTTACTAGCTGAAGTATGCGTTTTTGGATCTCCTGGATATCATCAATAACAGCACCCGCCTGATTCCTGGGCACCAGCAGCCGCTCTGTGTTGTAGGCCCGATCCGCATAAAACTCTGCGATCACGCCCAATCCCATGGATTCAGCGATCTCGCGTGTTTTAGTCCCATAGTATGTCAGCCAGAGGATATCCTTATCGATCAGGCTAATTGCCCGGCAAATGGCATCGGCCATGCCCAAATCTTTTTCAGCCAAACCACTGAGAACACCATGTGCTTTGACATGCTGGAGTCTAATGCCGGCCGCATCACAAAAACCTTTTAGCGCCCCAATTTGGTAAACAAAAAAATCTTCAAGCTCCTGGGGGCTTACATCCATAAAACGACGGCCAAATCCCAACAAGTCTGGTAAGCCGGGATGCGCACCGACGCCGACGCCATTTTCTTTGGCCATCATCACGGTCTTGCGCATGACATGCGGGTCACCCCCATGGAATCCGCAACCAACATTGGCTGAACTGATATAGCGGATAACCTCTTCATCCATCCCCAGTTTATGACGACCAAAGCTTTCCCCCATGTCACAATTGATATCAACTTTCTTCATTTTCTTATGTTCTCCATTGGCTCCGTCAGCCTACTTTTTGGTGTAATTCGGTCTCAAAGTCATTAATAATTTTTGATATCGCCCTATCCGCGCCGAGCGGCAATGGTTCGGTCTGGTGCGTTTCGATAATATGGATGGCCTTTTGGTAGGCGCTTTCTAGCACCTGAGGCGATCCCATGTCCTCCCAGATTTTGCGCGGGTTTCGATCAAATACGCTTACCCGACTTTGAGTTCTCATGTTTTCAAGCGTCCGCTTCTGAAGTAGATAATTTCCGCCGGGGCCAACGGCCTGAATTTCATCGTAGGCCAATTGGTATTCATCCACCGGGATCCCCTCAATGGCCATTAATAGGTGGCGGGCGTGCTCGCAGTCCAGAACCAATTTCGCCAAGTCGAATGTTAGTCCGCCTTCAATACTGCCCAGGCCATAGATAATCTGCGGTCGCGACAGGGCCACTTGAGTCAAATTAATCGCCGTCTCGTACGCAGCTTGGATATCTGTATTTTTACTGTCTGAAACACCGGTGGCGATGGCACTGGGAAGCCTATAAAATCTCGCCATTTGAGCGGTAGCCCGGCCCATCAATCCGAATTCCGGTGCCCCCAAGATCGAAGCTGCATTTTTCATATACATGATACTGGTGCTGCTGCAGTATGTGCACGCTGTTCCCTTCTTGGCAACCTGCGCCAGTATCAAACTGCTCAAAATTTCGGCATTATGCTGTACAATTGAACCGGCAAGGGTCATGGGCCCGGTGCCCCCGGCCAGTACCATTGAAATCAACCACAGGCCAATTCCAGCTTGGGCGCCGGCTATGATAATCTCGCAGGTCGATTTGTTCAGTGTAAGTGGGCTGGATGAGCATACCCCCAGAGAAATGATCGGCCTTTTTTTAAAAACTTCATGTCCCCCCGCAGCCATACTGGCCATTGCGATCATTGGTTTTACATTCTCAGTACAATTGGCAGCAAGAATGATATGCTTTGAGGTCGCATGTAATAAGGCTTCAAGATTGTGCAGTGCTTGGGTTGCCGCAGGCTTATCTGTCGAGCACACAGCGCGTTCCATCACCGCACATTCGGGATAATAATCGACCATCTTGCCGGTAAAACCGCAGTCTCGCTTGGTTGTTGCACGGATATTGCGATCATAGGGGTCGACAATCTGAATGCATTCGCCGTAGGTTGAAAAACGAACCATATCAAAACCCGTATCATAGTCTTGGGCCGGATCCCTGGCGTAGTACACTATGGATTTAGGTGCCCATTGGATGCAATCTTCCACCAAGTTTTCGGGGAATCGTACCATCCCGCCGTTTTTGTCTTTGGTAACCAGGGCACCAGCTGATGATAATAACTCCAGCGCCACTTCGTCACCCACATGGATACCCACATTTTTCAGAACTTTGAGCGTTTCGTGATGGATCTGCTTGGGTATTTCCTGATCCCATATGGAAAAATTGCTTATCATCTTATCTGAGCCTTATGGAAGTTATTGTTGTTTATTCATAATTGGTTTGAGTTTATCCGAATTTACATTCCGAATTAATGCGCGCGCGAGAATTATTGTCGGATCGATGAGCCTGATGCCGTCCAGGTAATCATTCGGAAGCGCGAGGGGCAGTTCGGTACACCCCAGGATAACCGTATCCGCCCCCTGATTTGCGAGTGTACGAACAGCCGTTGTGATTAAAGCACTTGCCTCCTGTGTCACGGGATTGCTCTGGGCCTTTATGCCGAATACCGGGTGATAAATTGCACTATGGACCGACTTTATCAAGCTCTCATCCGGAGGTACAATCGGTATGCCGGTCTTGTGCATATAGTCTGCATACAGATGGGTTTGATAGGTCCCCAGGGTACTTAATACGCCCACCTGAAGGTAGTTATCGTCGGCTTTCAACTCAGCCATGACTTCGGATATCATATTCAGCAATTTAATTCCTAAGCGCCCTTCCAAAATCAGCTGCGATAGTACAGAAAATATCGGCTCGGCATGAGCGGTATTGCACGGTATGCCTGCTACAGTGACACTAAGTTCATCCAGCATGTTAATGATTTTAAATAGATTCTTGGCTGGATTCTCAACATCACGTTGTAATAGATAGCGCGTCCGGTCGGTAATTTCTGAGGGTGCGGATACCATGATAACCGATAAATGCTCTTGATCGGTCGCTGCCAGGGTGTTATCAAATATTTTGCGATTTAAATCCAACCCCGCATAGGGCCCGACACCGCCGACAATCCCGATCGATTCTTCTGCGACAATCATGTTTTGGTCAAGTCCTGATTCAAAGTTGTCACCTTTAAAGAGTATTGCCATCCAATGGATATGTTCAGGTGTCTCCAACCCTAAAGAACGTTGAGGGCGTTTCGCATTGTGCATTTATGCCGCCTGCATCTCCTCCGTCATTCCCTCGGAGGAGGGGCACCAAGTAAAGCTATCGTGCTATCCAGAAAATGCTGTCTGCTGATAGCAAAATGTTAATCCTGGATCCCCGATTTCTCGAGGATGACAAAAGGTTTTAACGTCTTAACGCTAAACATTCATACTCTTAACTCTTTCTGTCATGCCAGGCTTGACCAGGCATCCAGACAGAGCTTTCAGCCAAGGGCTTATTCTGGATCCCCTTTTCCATGCGGATGACAACCGAAGGCTGGGATGCCAGAATGCTTGGAAGCTGGAACAGGTCTTCGCTTAACGCTACCTTCTGCATTTGTTTAGCAGTGATACTAAATTCTGAAAGTTTAAGTTTAAGCTGTGCCTGCTTTGGTTTCAATAATCCGGGCCGCTATGGATACGGCATCCATAGCTGTCTGCCCATAGCCATCGGCCCCGATTTCGTCAGCCCAGGCCTGGTTGACCGGCCCCCCGCCGATCAAAACAATAAATTGATCCCGTAACTTAAGCTCTACCAGTGTGTCGATCAGCTCTTTTTGATAGGGCATGGTCGTGGTCATCACGGCCGACAGACCGATAACATCTGCACGGCTTTCGGTGGCGGCGTCAATGATGCTGAGCGTATCTTTATCCACCCCCATGTCCACAACCTCAAAACCATTGGTTTCGAGTACCTTGGCCAAAATGTTCTTACCTAAGTTGTGGACATCGCCTTTTACCGTGGCCAGGAGGACTTTTCCGATCTTTTTTATGTTACCCTGGCTGGCTTCCAGCGCGGGCGTAACCACTTCCATGGCATTCGAAAAAGCATCCGCCGCCATGAGTAATTCGGGCAAATACGCTAGGCCGGTTTCAAATCTTTTGCCGACAAGTTCCATTCCCTTGGAAATACCGTTGTCTAATATTTCCAGCGGTTCAATATCGGCATCCAATGCCTGGCGGCTCATCTTTTTTATTCCTTCAAAATCGCCTTTGAGAACAAATTGACATAGGCTATCCAGTATTTCATTTTTTTCCATCGATTTCCTCCGTGATTGCTATTTTGAGCTGGCAAACGCTCTAAAGCGTTTTAAAATAATCATCTAAATATTCCAGGGTCCGGGCTTCGCTGTTGATTAAGTGCGCCTCCACAGCCGCAACCACTTGATCCTCGTTTCCGTTTAAGAGCGCCGCGATGATGGAGAGATGTTCGCGGGCACTGTTCTGCAGGGCAGCCCCGGATACGCTCGAATCTTGATTAATCGCCTCTACAAATGTCCGGATCCTTAATGACTTGTTACCAAGTATGTAGAACAGCTCCTTTAGAATTTCATTGTCCATCATATCCAAAAACAGTTCATGCAGTTTCAAGTCAATGCTTGCATAGTATTCGGGATCTTTTTGGGTATTGAGCAGTTCGCCAGTCTCTTCTTTGAGCGTTTCCAATTTTTTACTCAGGGCTTGGTTTTTTTGAAGACGTTGGACGATTTTTCTAGAAATATAAATTTCTAACACCCGTCTAGCTTCATAAACCTCGCTCACATCATTGCGATTAATTTGGCTAACCTTGATGCGCTTGTTGGCCTCGTAATCCAGGATTCCTTCATTGGAGAGGCGCACTACGGCTTCTCGAACCGGGGTTGGGCTGATACCCAATTTATCGGAAAGATTGGTGATGGTGAGAGATTCCCCGGGCATTAACTCATGCTTTAAAATCGATTCTTTGATGCTCTCGTAGGCCACATCTCTCAAGGTTCTGACCTTGATGTTTCCTAAAGCACACATGCTAGTTCCTTTTTTCAATAAAGTTCAAATCATCACAGCTGGAAAGTCATCAGGCAAACGGTATGCCCATGCCAGATAATTCCGCCATAACTTCGTCTACCAATTTGACGTAGGCGTCATTTGGCTTACCGGTCTCGGCGTTAAAACATTCATGATAACAATCGCCCTCGGGTGGATTATTGATCTCGGATTCATATTTAGGCAGTAGCTGATTCACAAGTTCGTTGGCTTGGCCACGATCCAATTGAGAGGCAGCCTTGCCCATTTCCACACAGAATTTTGCTTCCAATGGAGTGATGCCGTCTTTCTTTACCGCCTTGGCTGGATGCGGTTGGTTCACACACGGCGCGCCTGATGTCGTCCAGGCCAAATATATGGCCGCGGCCTCATACATATACATTTTGGTGTTGGGACCGGCCCCACAATAAGGTCCCCAGAGCACCGGCACCTTGATGTTCCGGCTGGAAGCCTGAATCGCGGTGGAGACCCCCCAGAGGACATCGCGTGTGCTGGAACAGGCGTGCATGAAATGAATCGGAAAGTTTAACTGCAGATGGGCCTTATGAACCAGCTGCCCCATGATCAGGTAGGCCGAACATAAAATGGCGAAACCTTCGGGCCCACCCGAAAACCCCCCCAGCATGGGGCCGGACTCGGCAGCAACATTAGCTCCCGAGGCGTGCAAATAAGCCACTTTGTTGAGGGTGTCGTAGTTAATTTTCATCTCGGCAATACTCCCACAGAGCCAGGCATCCGTTAGCCGGCTACCGAATTGAGGTGCACTGGCCGCAATATTGGTAACCGCCACCGCCGTCGTCGGATGCAAGTTAAATATGGGAATACCCGGCCGCCCGGCGCGTTGCAAGGCGTCCAGGGCGGTTTTCAAACCCAGGACACCGGCATAAAATTCTGTGGGTGCACCCGCGGAAATCGGTATGCCCCGAATGCTCGACAAACTCGGAATTTGGATAGAGTTGACCTCGGGTATGGAGGCATAGCCCTCAACAATGTTGGCAGCATATACCGGCTTGGAAGATACAATCCCGGATCCAACCTGAAACCAAGGCCACTTTTTCTCATCGGGCATGCGCATGCCAAAATACTTCCGGTCGATACCTTGTCCGGCTTTGACCCGCGCGGGTGCATTGCCGATGGCCGCATCTATTTCTTTAAGGCTAAATTCCATAATCCGCGCCGTGTCGAGGCAGTACACACCGACCTCCGCCACCAGCTTTTTGGCAACTTCAAAAATGCGATCGGCGGCCTGGTCATCGCCGGGCACAGGATTTTCCGGATCATATGTCACATCTGATTCTTTGGCGAGCTTCATGGCTGCCAGCATGAATTTACGGTCAAAATCCTGTTCCTTCATTATGGGGCCATTCAAAGCCTTTTCACACACATCAAGTATATTCCCCATGGTATCCTCCACATAATCTATAATTATAAATTGTCATAAATTTTGGTTATTTTTAAACATGCGTACTTTTTAATCCATGCAAGGCACAACTATATAGTTTGCCTAACAAAATAAAGAACCCGGAGGACAGAATTCAGGAGCCAAAAGACAGAATACAGTGCACAGCAGTAAGGTATAAGCGTGCAGCGACTTATGGCTTATCGCTGATAGCTGAAAGCTGCCGTTAGGTATCCCAGCATCCGAGCATTCTAAGCCTTGCCGTGTCATCCCCTTGAAAAAGGGGATCCAGGAATAGCCTTTAGCTAAAAGCCGATTACCTTTTCTGGATTCCCTCTTCCGAGGGAATGACGGCGGAAAAACAGGCTGTGTGGTTCTATAAGACAAAGCGCCCCCATTGTTCTTTAGCCCTGGAAACAGCGGAACATATCCATCGGATGGCTGCATAATCTTTCTGAATTCTGACTCCTGGCTCCTGTATTCTGTTTTCTTGCTTCTGTCTCCTGACTTCTGTCTCCTGACTACTGACTCCTAAGCCGCATCCGATTTAGCCGCACACACCCAGATGGCCAAATCCGGACAAATATCTTGACACGTTCCGCATTTGACACATTTCTCAGGATCGATCTGTTCAACCGTCTCGGCCCCCTTGGCGTTGCTATGTGCCGACATCTTCAATATTTTTTTGGGACATGTGGTCACACATATGCCACAGCCTTTACAGACTTCAACCTCGATACAAACGCTCATGCTATACGCCAATCTTTTTAATAATGGTTAAAATCTCCTGCGATGTTTTCACCGTATAGGCACCAGCAGCTTTTAATATCTCCATTTTACTGGCCGCCGAACCTTCCGCACCATCCACAATCGCACCGGCGTGTCCCATCTGGGCACCTGCCGGTGCAGAACGGCCTACAATCATCGCGATGACTGGTTTGGTCATATTGGCTTTGATATATTCTGCTGCCCGATGTTCTAATTTCCCCCCCACCTCGCCCAAGAGAACGATGGATTGGGTTTGGGGATCATGTTCGAATTCGCGCAGAACTGCTGCATGGCTAGTGCCCCATACCGGGCCGCCTCCGATCCCTACAACTGTTGATTGGCCGATGCCAGCGTTTGTGAGCAAACGGCAGACTTCATATGAAAGTGATCCGCTTTTGGATACGACACCCACTGAACCTTCTCGAAACATTTGTTGGGGATGCACACCCAATTTACATTTTCCGGGTGAAATCAGCCCGGGTGTATCCGGCCCAATCACGCGACTGTTTGTCAGTTCGGCATAGCGAACAATTTCGATAATATCGTTTTCAGGTACGCCCTCGGTGGTTAAAACCAGCAAAGAAATTCCGGCCGCCAAAATTTCAAAAGCAGCAGTTTTGGCAAATGCAGCCGGTACAAAACTGATGGCGGCATCAACCCGCTGATCCTTGATGACATCATCTACCAGGTCGTAAACAGGAATACCATGGACCATGTGACCACCCTTACCCGGTGTAACCCCAGCAACAATCTTACTGCCATAGGCCTGCATGACCGCCGTCTGAAAAGCCCCGACTTTACCGGTAATGCCCTGAACCAGTATATGCGTATCTTGATTAATAAAAATTGCCATTCCCAACCGCCAATTGCACCGTCTCTTGAAGATCCTCGCTGGTTTGAATCCCGTGTTTTGCTAGAATCAAGCTGCCGGCCTGCGCCTTGGTTCCACACATACGCACAAACAACGGCACCTGGCACCCATTTTTGGTCAAATAATGGTCCATACCATCTGCAACTTGGTCCATACGGGTCAGGCCACCAATCAGACTGATTAAGAGTGTTTTTACATTGGAATTGGCCAATACAATTTCCATGGCCTGCCCAGCGGCTTCGGCGGCCGCCTTGCCGCCCATCTCACAAAAGTTGGCGGGCTTGCCCCCCAAATCGCGCACCATGTCAAGCGTCAACATACCGGTTCCGGCTCCGTCGGCAATGATGCCGATATCGCCATCCAGCGGGACATAAGCAATGCCGTACTTCTCCGCCAAGACCTCCGGTTCGCTCAGACTTTTTCTGGTATGTTTATCTTGATTTAATTCAATCGCACTAAAATCTTTGTCGTGCCGAAAGCGGGCATTATCATCCAGAATAATTTTGGCATCCAGCGCCATCAGTCCCTTGTCGGTGACGGCTAAGGGGTTAATCTCCACCAGCGTCGCGTCCCAATTTCGCAAAATATGCCAAAGACCGTTTACAACCGGAGCGAGCTCCTTATCATCGCTGAGACCCAGATCAGACGCCATCCGCCGAATGTCATATGGCATTACCCCCAGAAAGGGATCGATGTTTTTACGCTTGATGCGCTCTTCCTTAGTTTTTGCCAGATGCTCAATGTCGATGCCGCCGACCCTACTGGTCATGAACATGGGGCGATTATTTTCTTTGTCGTTGAGACAGCAGATGTACATTTCCGCTTTTATGGCCGCGGCTTCTTCAACTAAGAGTGTATTGATCGTGTAACCCTTTATACTTTTAGAAATGATTTCGCTGACAGCCGCCTGTGCTTCAGCCCTATTTTTAACCACACGCACTGCACCTACTTTACCACGACCGCCTATGGGAATCTGGGCTTTTAAAACCGATGGGAATTGCATGCGTGCACAGGCTTCAATACTATCCACCAGGAAGCCTTCTGGAATGCGAATACCGTTTTCCGATAAAAGCCGTTTAGCCTCAAATTCTAATAGTTTCATTTAATAAATTACTGTTGAAGAATCAATTTTGATAAACTCGTAAAAAGTCAGATTTAGACGTATACGTCAATTGTCTCGGGCAAATTGCATGCCCCTATTGGCCGCTTGAATATTTATGTCGATAAATTTTTCGGGAACATTAGCCGAAATCACTTCCAACAAATCCTTATCACTGAATAGTTTCAATTTCTCCTGGATAAACCCAAGCATAACCATGTTGGCAGCCAGTTTGGTGCCGCATGCCGCCGCAATCTGGGTTGAGGGAACCGTGCTAATGATGATGTCATCTCTTTCAGGGCGTTGAACAAATTCAGAATCGACAATCAAATGCCCCCCCTTTTTAAGATTCGCCAGGAATTTATTTAATGCAGGTTGAGACATGGCAACCAATACATCCATGGCATCAGCCAGTGGGGATTCGATTGGGTCCGCTGAAACAATAACCTCAGCTTGACACTCCCCGCCCCTGGCTTCGGAACCATAAGACTGCATTTGGACCGCGTTGAGCCCGGCCTTGGTGACAGCCGTGGTCCCAAATATGATTGCGGATAAAACAATTCCCTGGCCGCCGAATCCGCAGAATCTAATGTTGATATCGGTATTAGACATGATCTTATTGTCTCCCCAATAGACCCTCACGTTTCAAAAGCCGGCGGGCTTCAGAGTCAAGGCATTTTAGGGTAGACGGAGCTACCCCGAAATACCGGCCTTTCCTTCTGGACGAATGTTCCCAACTCAAATTTGGATTCAAGATCTGGGGGGCTCATCGCAGCAGCCTTTTTCTGAGAAACCGAATTATCTTTAAGCCATTGTAGCGACGCCACGGCATCGCCGCTTGAAAGCGCGCGTCTACCAAAATGGGTAGGACACTGGGTCAGAATTTCCACCAGCGCAAATCCTTTATGCTCAAGCGCTGCTTTGATGGCATTCTTGGCATTTTTCGGTTTGGCCGTTGTCCATCGCGCCACGTAGGTGGCACCGGCTGTTTCGGCAAGCTTACAGATATCAAATGGATCTTCCACATTGCCATACGGCGTTGTCGCTGATTTCACATGTTTGGGTGTCGTTGGCGCCATTTGCCCACCGGTCATGCCAAAGGTTAAATTATTTACCACGACCATAACCACGTCCAGGTTGCGTCGGCAGGCATGGATCAGATGTCCGCCACCAATGGCACTGGCATCACCGTCGCCGGCAAAAATCACGACTTTGAGCTCTGGTTTGTGCAGCTTGATCCCCGTCGCCCAGGGGATGGTCCGTCCGTGAACGCCATGCAGGCATTCGGCATTTATATAAATTGGAATTCGAGCCGCACATCCCACCCCGCCGATGCCCACAAATTTATCGAAATCCAATTGAACATCATCTGCAGCTTTTAGGAAGAAATTCAACACCTGGGCTGCCCCGCAACCCGGGCAAAAAAAATGCGGTAGGGCGTTCGGCCTCAGGTATTTCCACAAAGGATGCTTGTTCATTTCAAGGCCTCCTCAATCGCTGCAAAAACTTCTGTGGCGGTATGAATTTCACCTCTGTTTTTGACAACCTTGCCGACTCGGCAATGCTTACCGCAAACACGTTCGACCTCATTTGCATATTTACCAATATTCATTTCCAGTATCAGGATGTTGTCTACCTGTTTGGCAAGATTTTCCAGATGCCTTTCCGGTACCGGCCAAATGGTATTGAGTTTGAGCACACCCACCTGAATGCCCCTTTGTCTGGCCAGGCGTACGGCCTGACGCGCCGGCCTGGATTCACTACCATAGGTGACCAGCGCGATTTTGGCATCATTGAGATGATGTTCCTCAACCCGAACGATGTCGTCGTAATTGGCCCGAATTTTATTGGTAATCCGCTGGTAAAGCTGTTCAAACACGTCCGGGTCCCAGGCAATACCACCATATTCGTCGTGGGGATTGAGAGAATGTAGAATGCGATACCCATCGCCAAAGCTGGGCAGTGGCGGCGCCTGATCTTCTGGCGCTTGAAAAGGAACAAATTTTTCAGGCGGTACCTCAGGCCGTAAGCGATTCACCACGTTTATGTCCTTCTTTTCCGGAATAACCAGTTTTTCTCGCATCAAAGCGATGGTTGTCTCCGACATCACCATGACGGGTGTGCGATACTTTTCAGATAAATTAAATGCCCGCACGGTGTAATCAAACAGCTCCTGCACCGAAGCCGGAGCCAGCACAATATGTTCATGATCCCCACTTGCGCCCCAGCGCATTTGCATAACATCCGATTGGGTTGCGAAATTTTCTCCACGGCATCGCATAACGTTAACGATGACCATGGGGATTTCTGATGCTACAGCATAACCGATGCCTTCCTGCATGTAGTTAAAGCCAGCACTGGCCGTGGCCGTCATGGCTTTGGCCCCGGAAAGCGATGCGCCGCTCAATGCAAATATCGAACACAGCTCGTCCTCTCCCTGGAAAAACACACCGCCTGTTTTTGGCATTCTTTGAGACATGTATTGGGAAATTTCATTGGCCGGCGTAATCGGATATCCCGCGAAGAAATTACAACCCGCTGCCAGTGCACCTTCCACGACGGCATGATTTCCCAACATGAAGTGCGTTCCTGTTTTTATATAAGCATCTGTAGACATCTATTACCTCATGTTCCGATACGGTTTTCACTCTCCAGCTCTTGGAAAAACATTTCCATCCGCTGCATGCCCGCTTGAATCGATTGACTGTCGGTGGCATACGAAAGCCGTAAAAACCCCTCGCCACATTGCCCAAAGGCAACACCCGGTATGGTGGCCACGTGGCATTCCCGCAGCAAGCGCGTCGATAGTTCAACCGATGTCATGTTAAAACCATAGGATGGAAAACAATAAAAAGCGCCTTGGGGCTTACAATCGAGGTTCAGGTAGGCAGATTTATTGATCAACTCGATCATCAGGGACCGGTTGCGGGTATATTCCTTTTGCATCTCTTGGACAACTTTTTGACTCTCACCACTTTCTAAGGCTGCAATCGCGCCCCATTGGGCAAAGGATGTGACGCTGCTGGTGGAATGCGTATAGATTTTGGTCATGCCCTCGACAATATCCATGGGCGCAACCGCGTATCCTAAGCGCCAGCCCGTCATGGCAAAACTTTTTGAAAAAGCATTGACGGTGATGATATTGTCAAAATCGGCGCCAGGTGAGTAATGTTTGTGGTCGTATATCTGGTATTCGTAAACCTCATCGGACAGCAGGATTGCACCATACTTATCCGCCATTTGAGCAAGTTCGCGCAGCGTATCCATCGGAAAAACGGCGCCACTGGGATTGCAGGGAGAATTCACAACAATAATTTTTACCGAATCATCCAGTACCTGCTCAACTTTGTCTAGATCTGGTAAAAATCCATCGGAAGCCGCTGAGGAAACGCGGATGACCTCGGCAGCGTTCATTTGGGCTGCGGCTTCATAACTCACCCAGGCCGGGTCCAGCAACACGATCTGATCACCCTTTTGGAGCATGGCAGTAAAGGCAAGGTAAATGGAAAACTTTCCGCCGGCGGTCACGAGGATTTGATCAGCATTGGTTTTGATCTTGTTTTCCCTTTCCAATTTTTTGCATATGGCTTGACGCAAGGCCGGGATGCCTTTGGTGGGCTGATATTTAGTCTCTCCATCCATGAGCGCCTTAACGGCTGCATTTTTTATATACGCCGGCGTGTCAAAGCTGGGCTCACCCACCCCCAGAGAAATGATGTCATCAATTCCTTGGCCGAGCATTTCTTTCACGGCGCCATCAACAGCTTCCGTGGCAGAAGCTTTTAATTCCTGTATGACATCAGCTAAGCGAGCGTTTTTCACTTTTAACCCCTAATAAAATCGTTGCGCGATTTTATCTCACAATTTGAATTCATCCCCCGCTGTTTACAGCGGCCGATGCAAGACCTGTCGGCAAGGATTTCGAAATCTCGACTGAGGCCTTCGAGCTGTAGGGGGGAATTCAAATTTATACATGACCATAATAATCCCGATGGACAACAACGCTGTAGGCATAATCCAACAATGTCCCCCATGAAAATATGGGAATTTCGATTTCTCGTTGCAAAGCCCTGGCAAAGGGCTGCATACCCGTGCATTCTAAAACCATGGCACCCATTTGCGGCGTCCGTCGGTAAAAATCTGAGGCCGCTTGGACAAATTCTCTTTCAGTCTTTTGATAATCCGCCGAAGGAGGATCGGTTTTCTTGCCTGGCGTCCATAGATGCTCGAACTCTTCACAGGCGCCTTCGATTTCGCGGCAGGCATAGCTTACATAGTTGCTAGATTCTTGAATACCGACACTTTCCAAATGTTTTGCGGTCAAGGTATTCAGTTCCGCATGACTGATTATGCCAACCACCTTATTGGGTCCAATCACTTGCTGCGCCCAGGGGACCTGCAGCAGGGCCGATAAAAACACAGGGATATTCACATGGGCGGCGATCTCTTTCTGAAAGTAGGCAAAATAGCCGCATTCGGCTGTAATTGCCCGACAGCCCATTTTTTCCAGCTTCTCAGCCGCTTTTTTGATTGGATCGAGGCAGGGGCTCTTATCCTCGGCATAAATCAAAAGCGGCATATCCACATTTTCGATGATTTCAAATTGGATCGGAAAAGGATAGGCACTGGCATTACGCACATCACCAGGGAAGCCCGGGAATATCTCATCCAGCAACATGACTCCCAGGCCCATACCGTAACATGCTTTGCCATCTCTGGCTTTTACGAATTCGATCCCGTGATCCCTTGGCTGATAAAACATCATGTTCTCCAAGCAATAATTTTAAATCAATTCCCTTCAAGCAATTGGCCATATCCTTGTATACGCGCTTTAACCCGGGCCAGCTTGAGCAGGGCCCACAGGGTAACCTGGTTGCTGCTAAAAACGGGTTTGCCAAGATCCTTCTCCAGCACCTGGATGACCTCGGCACCTCTAAAATCGGTGCAGCTGATAAAAATAGCATCCGCCTCGGGACGATCCACGGCTTTGGCCATCCGGTAAATCTGTCCGGGATCAACACACGCGATCGCTTCGGCTTCCGGCTGTTCCAAACCGTCCATGGCTACAACCTGAATGCCGTTGCCTTCAAAAAACAGGCGTTCCTTCTCATTGATCCAATTCTCATAGGGTGTGGCCAGGCTGATTTTCTCGATGCCGTGGGCTTGAAAGGCTTGAATACAGGCCGTTGCCGTGGTTGTGGCAGGCTTACCAGTTTCTTTTTCGATTTTCGCAATGATGCTCTCGTCATAGCCCAGGCCTTTAAGCAAACTACCGGAAGTGCATCCGAATGCGTAGACATCCATCAATGCGTGTGAAAGTTCTCGGCTGGCCCGGGGAACGTAATCGACCATTTTTTCCAGTTCTTCGGGCGTATCTTCTTTTTGCGAAATCCGCGCAAAATGTGCTGTAACGCCTACCGGCATCATCCGATACATATCCGGTTCCAAGACAATATTGGCCGAAGGAACCAAGATCCCTAAGCGTGCTCGCCACCCAATCATTTTTTTAAGCTCCTTTACGCTTCATAAAATTCAATGCCATTTTAACCGCTTCCTCGGCTGTTTTGGCATACCCATCAGCACCGATCTCATCGGCCCAGTTCTGACTTATGGGCGCACCGCCGACTAAAATGACATAATCGTCGCGTATACCTTGCTCCTTAAATAGATTGATCACATCCTGCTGGGCTGGCATGGTTGTGTTGAGCAAGGCCGAAAGCCCGATAATATCGGCTTGATGATCTAGGGCTGATTTAAGGAATTCACTGGCCTTAATATCCTCACCCAAATCAATGACGTTAAATCCCCTGGTTTTTAATAAAAGGACGACAATATCTTTGCCGATTTTATGGATATCGCCTTTGACTGTGCCCATGACCACGGTACCGCTTGATTGCTGTTCCCCACTCATCTCAGCGATAAGCGGCTCTAGGACTTCCATGGCCGCCTTGAATGTATCCGCCGACCCGATTAGCTCCGGCAAGAACATTTCAAAGCTTTCAAAGCGGTCACCTACTGTCTGAATGCCGGGCTGGAGGCCCTGCTCGATGGCTTTTATAGGCGACATACCACTTGAAACCGCCTCTTTTGCAGCCGCTACGGCAGCATCTTTATCCAGTGCAATAATGGCCTGCGCCATTTTTTCCAGTAAATCCTGTTCTCGCATAGAACCCCCTGTCATCGTGGTTCTTAGCTCATTGCTCTTAGCTGTTAACTGCAAAGAGCCAAGAGCTAATCACTACTTAATGCACTTTAGATAATTTTAGCCCACTTTAGTCACTTTTTACTCAGAATTTAAGCGGTATCCCCATTTGACCGATCTTTGTTTTCATTTTTACATACATTGCCATTGTTTCCGGAAGCGGTTTGCCCGTTTTTAAATCATAGGCTTCTTGATAAAGCTTGCCTTTGGGTGCTTTACCGAGATCGGCTTTAAACAGGTCCACCAATTTTGTTACAATACCATTGGCTTCCTTGCGGGTCATACCGGCGACGGCATGCCCAACCTCGGCTGAAAACTGCGGTGTGAGCGGTCCTGTAAGATCTGTGGTCGCACCGCCATAGGAGACTTGGGCTTCCAAATTGCTGCCGCTTACAATGATGGCGGTGACAGCTGCTGCCGCTTCCAGAAAACACATTTCCTCCATGGCACCAGCAGCCAAAAAGGGACTGATCATAATGGGGCTATGGCTGTTGCGGGTGATAGCCTGGGTTCCGGCGCTTAGAGCCCATAGAACCGGCGGTGCTGTTGCACATATGAACTTGAGATGCAGCGGACAATGCAATTGGCAATCACCGCGAAGCACCATAAGTCCATGCAGATGATAGGCCACGCTGGCCACGGCAACACCTTCAGGACCGCCGCAAAAGCCACCTAAAAGTGGTGTGGTTTCAGCTAGTATTCTTCCGCCAATATCGCGGACGTAGGCAATTTCATTAAAGCGCGGCGTTTCCACCTTTAACTCGGCTGTGGAGCCTATCATCCAACCATCGGATGGCCTTAGATAATGGCTACCGGCGACCTTGGCCACATCTGAAGATGCGCAGGCGATGGCATTCATAGCGGCAATGCCGGGTCTGCCGGCTCTGGCGGTTCCTTCATGAAACAAGCGTGCCGAGCGTATAGCAGCCATGACCTCCAAGGGGCTGTTGGGACGCACGGCTCGTCCATTGATCTGGGTCAGGGAAGGCATCGTAATGGTATCGGTCAATTCACATTCGCTGAAAGCCTCGATCAGTTTCACAAAAATCTCATCACTTGAAACTGAAACACCCACAGCCCCTAAAAAACAAAATGGTGGTTCGTCACTGTCGGGTCTGCGATTTTTAAGCCAGCGTAAATCACGTCCTTCACCAAAGCTTACCTTACGCGGTGCAACACCTAAGGCATGCTCTAATTCCTTTTCGCTAAAAACTATTATTCTTTCGGTATCGACACAGTAGGTACCGACCTTTTGGTAAAATTCCATGCCCGCCTGAAAAATGCGATCGGCCAAGTCATCATCGTCCGGTATCAGCACGTTGGGATCGTATTTGATCTTATATTTTTCGATTACCTTGCGTAGTTCGGGGACGAAGACTTTCATATCAAAGTCTTCCTGTGAGTAGAATTTGCCTTCAAAAGTTCTGTCGATTACTTCCAGAAAGGGAACGCGACTCATTTAAGTACTCCTTATTTAAAACGACCCCCAAGAAGAATTACGGGTGCCGATAAATAGGTCTTACCGACACCCGTTTTGATTTTTAAACATATTAGAACAATCTAACTATGTGTTTGTCTATTAAGCAAACCACCATCTTTCGCAATTTTTATGACCATCCAAAGGCCAGTTGCCGGCCGGATTTTCCATTTTTACTTTTTTCGTAGCTGCCATCAGGTAGTCCGCATACATAGGAACGATCACACTGCCTTCATCGCGGACAATTAGCTGCATTTCCGCATACATTTCACGCCGCTTTTCAATATCAAGCATGGCCCGGGCTTCCTTGAGCAGTTTGTTGAAGCGCGCATGCTGCCAGAAAGAATCATTCCAGGCTGCATCGGCCGCATAGGCGGTGGCAAACATCCAGTCGGATGTGGGCCGTCCGGACCAAAAGCAGGTTGAAAAGGCTTTTTTCATCCAGACATTGCTCCAATAGCCGTCATTGGGCTCCTGAACCACTTCGATTTTGATGCCGGCTTTGGCTGCGCTTTCCTTAAAGAGCACGCCCGCATCCACGGCACCGCCGAAGGCCGCATCCGCTGTATGCAGCTTAAACGTGTAATCGCCGATGCCGGACTTCTTCATATGATACTTGGCCTTATCCGGGTCAAATTTGCGTTGCGGCAATTCAGATGCAAAAAATCGTTGCGACGGTCCGATGGGGTGATCGTTGGCCACACTGCCGTATCCGCGCAGAATCATTTTTACCATCTGCTCACGATCCACGGCGTACTTCAGCGCCATGCGCACATCGTTGTTGTCAAACGGTTTCATGGTAGCTATCATGGGAATCGTATAATGACGCGTGCCAGTGGTCTGGATAATTTGAAGGTTTTTTGATCGCTTTAACAGGTGCACGGTTTTCAGGTCGCAGCGGTTGATTACATCCAGCTGACCGGTTTTCAAGGCATTGGTGCGCGCACTATAATCGGCAATCCCCAAGGTTTCCACTTCGTCAAAATGACCGCGGCCCGCTTTCCAGTAGTTCGGGTTCCGTTTGACCAAAGACCTGACACCCGGTTCATAGGTCACCAGCGAATAGGGGCCGGTACCAATACCTTTGGCGAAATCCTCGCCGCGTGTCCCGGCAGGCTGGATGGTCAGATGATAAGCAGCCAGTACGTAGGGAAAGTCGGCATTGCCGCTATTGAGCTTAAATACCACCGCATGTTTCCCATCGGCCTTGATATCTTCGACCGGTTCGAGCAGGGATTTGGCGGCCGACTTGGAATCTTCACCCCGGTGAAGATTGATGGAATCGACCACGTCCTCCGCCTCTAAAGATTTTCCGTTGTGGAATTCAACGCCTTTACGCAATTTAAACGTCCACGTAGCGGCATCCGGCGTTGATTCAAAGCTCTCGGCCAGCTCCGGTAGGATATTGCCTTTGTAATCGACTTCAACCAGGTTGTTTCTGAGCTGCCAGGTTAGATTTTGGCACATGGCATCCGTAATTGTGGAAGGTTCAAGCGAGTCTGTAGTGGAGCCCCCGCCGATGCCCATACGGAAGCGACCACCCTTTTTTGGCGCCGCCTGCGCTGCTTTAGCCGTTAGAATCGAAGGTACCATCGCCGCGGCACCCATAGCAGATGCCCGCGTAATAAACTCCCGGCGGCTGATTTGATCTCCCGTAAATAACGAAATTAATCTCTCCAGCTTTTCCATAATAACCTCCTAAGTTTGGTGTAGGTAAAATGGCAATCCATGAAGAATTCAAAATATATATAATATATTTCTATATAATATATATTATGTCAAGTCTTTTTAAGACTGCCCCATTTAAATTTAAAGCGGATATGTGCCATATTTATGACCGGCCTTCACCATGGCCATATAATTCTCCGCTTTCACACCCGGGTGGATGGAGTTGGATGACATCAGCAAAAATCCACCACCGGGCGCGGCAATTTCAAGTGTCTCTTTGACAACCGATTCAACCTCTTCCTCAGTCCCTTTGCAAAGCAGCTGGCGACAATCGATATTGCCGATCAAACAAATTTGGTCCCCGGCATGGGCCTTAACCTCGGCGATACTCATGCAGTCCGGTTGTACGGGGTGATATCCGTCAAAGCCTACCTCGACGTGATCATCCAATATCGGCCACATATTGCCATCGCTGTGCTTAACAATCTTCATGCCCTTTTCATGGGTGAAATTCACAATTTCAGCCTGATATGGTTTGACAAACTCCCGGTAGTGCTCAGGAGATATCATCGTGTTTTCTTCGGTGGCCAGATCTCCTTCGAGGGCAACAATATCGATTCCGATCTCAGATGCCATTTCAATAACAGCAAAATTGAAGTCGGTGGCAATACGTGAGAGATCATGTACCAGGGAGGGATTTAAAGCATAATCCAGCAATAGTTTTTCCAGACCGCCCCGCAACATCCAGCTAATCTTAAAAGGATCTTCACACCACATCATGCAGGCTTTCTGTTCGCCCACCTGCTCCAGCATATATCTTTCCGCGTCAAGATCGTCAGGGCTCAATATTTTTGTCATGTCATACCCAATTAGGTCCTTGGCATCCTGAATGGGACCGTCTACCGGGACAGAGCCGCCATGCTCGCTGAGCATAAAAATACAACCATACTTGTCTTTCACATGGGTTTCACTAATGGGTACCTGTCCAGTGGCATGATAGGAGTCGACCCAATCCAATTCCAATGCTTCGGCCACACGGCAGTTCAAATCCATCTTCCTGAAAGGTTTGTTTTCCGATAATATTGGTAGATCCAGGATATCAGCAAGTTTTAGCAGAATGGGCCAATCAATGGTTTCAACAATAGGAACCTTATCCGGCTCTTGGTTGGATAAAGAGTCCAGAACACGTTTTTTAGACAAATTCATTGGAGACGCCTGTTATGCTTCTTTTGATTAATTTTTCCGGGAAAATGTATATTAAAGATAGGTTATTAGGTGACTTTATCGTTAAAGTAATAATTAGCCATAGCAATTCAACTATGAAGTGTCAAGCCGATTATCAAGTAATAGTGTCTTCAGGTTTACAACATTATCTTTTGTTTGTTCATGCCGGTATCAACTCATAACATATAAAAATAATGTATTATTTCAAGATGAGGTACACTTTTTAACGACCTTGGCAACCATATTAATTTGCTTGACAGGAAATTTCAAACTGTTTAATAGTCATTCTAAATGAGATAAAACGTTTAAGTTAATAAAATCGTTGCACGATTTTATAAATCGCGACCCGTTCGCCCTCCGGGCGAAAGACTTTGTCGCTCCCAAACGAAAAACTAAAATCCCTATCCCTGTAGCACACTACAGTGTATTTTAGGAATTTTGTCGAAATTCTTCGCAGCTCGGCATCGCACTTTAGCAATTATAAGAATCTTATCTCACAATTTGAATTCAAATTTAAAGCACGGAAAATACCTTTGATGAAGATCCATGTATTTGAAAGCGAACCGTGGATAAGCTCTGCCTGGCAATCAAATAATACCGGTTTGGAATGCATTTGGGTTGAAGACTTGCTGACGACTGGCATGGCTGATCAGTACAAAGATGCTCAAATCATTTCCAGCGACGCATCTATCCTGAATAAACCAACACTTCAAAAATTCCATCGCCTCAAACTTATAGCGCTTCGATCTACAGGCATCGATCAGGTAGACTTGGACTTTTGTGAAACCAATCAGATAACCGTCTGCAACGTACCGGTTTACGCCCAACATGCCGTCGCCGAGCATGTCTTTGCCCTGCTGTTGGCCCTCTGTCGGCATGTTGTGCGAGCCACCCGGCAAACGCAAAAGATTGATTTTTCCTGGGACGACATGCAAGGCTTTGAACTATATGGAAAGACAATTGCCGTCATCGGTACCGGGGCCATTGGTAAATGTGTAGCTGCCATTGCCAACGGTTTTGGCATGCATGTGGTGGCATTTGATAAATTCCCGGATGAAACCTGGGCTGTAGGAAACGGGGTCCGCTATCTGTCGCTCGATGATGCGCTCCGGCTGGCAGACGTTGTCTCCCTGCATGTACCCGCTTCGGTTGAAACCTATCATTTATTATCTTCAGATCGAATCGAAGGTCTGAAGGAAGGGGTTATGATCATCAATACCGCCCGGGGCGATCTCGTGGATTCCCAGGCACTTCTGCAGGCGCTCGAAAACGGTATAGTAGCAGCCGCTGGACTGGATGTACTACCCCAGGAAACAGAGCTGCTGAATCTATCTGAATCCGGACAGGTTGATACGAATGACATCGTCGACCCCGAAATCAGAATGTCGCTGGGTCTGCTACAGCACCCCAACGTTCTGATAACACCTCATTTTGCTTTCTTCACTCATGAGGCTTCCGAGCGGCTTATAAAAACGACCATAAATAATATCGAGGCCTTTGTGAGCGGGAATCCAAAAAATGTTGTCTAAAGGAGAGCCCAATGAAAGCGTCTAGTCCAATGACCTCCCGTGAGAGAATGCTAACAGCCCTTCAATGTGAAAAGCCGGATCGGGTACCTGTGTTTGACTGGTTTACAACTAACTCCAAGCAACGTATTATCGCTGCACTTCAAATTGAGAATCCAGATGATGAAGTCGCATTTGCCAAGGCGGTCGGTTTTGATGCCATCAGCTATGGAGACATCGAAGGCAAATTCATGGCGACCGCGTTCTGTAAAGTGCTTTATGATGAGGATGGCGGAGAACACTTACAATCCGAGGGACTCATCAATAATTATGACGACTTGTCAAAGATGAAGTTACCGGATGTAAGCGATCCTGGCTATTTTGATGATGCCAAACGCTATGTGGACCGCTACGGCAAATGCGACCTGGCCATTTTCTTCATGATGCGCTCAGGTATCATGAACACCATGTACTCCCTTGGCTTTAACGACTTCTGCTTGAAGAAATTTGCAGCTGAAGTCAAACTACCCTGGGTGTTTCACTCCTGCGGCGATGTAACCCTACTCTTTGATGACTTCATGACCTTGGGATTTGATGGTTTCAACCCCTTCCAGCCGCCGGTGATGGACATCAATGCCATGCATGACCGTTATGGCGGCAAGATTTGCTTTTGGGGAAATATAGACCTGACCTATACCTTGAGTTACGGCACCCCAGAAGAAGTCGAGAACGAAGTCAAACAACGGATTGCCAAGCTGGCCCCAAATGGCAGTTATATATTGAGTACGGCCAACAGCATCATCGATTCCTGCAAAACTGAAAACATATTGGCCATGATCAATGCGGCTAAAAAATTTGGAGAATATCCAATCTCCGTCTAATTCAGTAGCAAAAATTAGATTTAACCTGATAAAGTTTATCTGTTTTCCAGAAGGGATATATGTATAAAAGCCAAAAAAACCGCCGGAATAACCCCGAAGTTGATCCCTTATTGATAGGAACTGGCTGGACCGTTGAAGACCTTTCCAAACCTCAGATTCTGTTGGAAAGCACCGCCGGTGACAGCCATCCCGGCAGCCGCCATCTTGAAAAATTGGTTCAGACCGCCACAAACGGAGTCTATAAAGCCGGTGGTAAACCGGCTACTTTTACTGTGACCGATATCTGTGATGGCTTGGCCACCGGTCACGTTGGTATGCGCTACTCACTGGCTTCCAGAGATCTCATCGCTGGAATAGTAGAAGTGCATGCACGTTCACTTCCCTTTGACGCGATGATCACTTTTTCATCTTGTGACAAGGCTGTGCCTGCACATTTGATGGCAATTGCTGGTCTGGACATCCCTGCCCTGCATGTCTGTGGGGGATCCATGATGCCAGGCCCCGGCTTTTCCACAGCCGTCAGCCGTTATGCCACTGCTCCCAAAGCGAATCTTGATAAAACATGCCAACTACACGATCAGTTTATTACCCTCAACGCTTGCACTGGCTGCGGTGCCTGCCAATACATGGGTACCGCCAGCACCATGCAGGTCATGACCGAAGCACTGGGTCTGTGCCTACCTGGCAACGCACTGATGCCGGCCGCCTCTAATCTCATCAACCAAATCGCTGACCGGGCCGGTCAGACCATCCTGCATTTGCTTGAAAACGATATCCGCCCTAAAACTATTCTGACAGCCAAGGCATTCGAAAACGCACTCATGGTTCATGCAGCTGTGGCCGGTTCTACCAATGCACTCCTGCATCTACCGGCGATTGCCAATATAGCCGGCCTTACCTTGAAACCTGAAAATTTCGACCAAGTTCATAAAAAGATTCCCGTGTTGATTGGTTTGCAGATGAGTGGGCCATGGCCGACTCAGGTTTTGTGGTATGCCGGCGGTGTACCCGCTATCATGCGCGAACTAAAAGATCATCTGCACTTGGACGTCATGACAGTAACCGGTCGTACCCTGGGTGAAAATCTTGATAAACTTGAAGCAGAAGGCTTTTTCAAACAGGCTGCTTTATTTTTAGAGAACTACAAAATTGAACCGCAAGACGTTATTCAAACTCTGGATCATCCTTACAATTCCAACGGCGGACTCAGAATTCTATACGGCAACCTGGCACCAGACGGAGCGGTTATAAAACATGCTGCGGTTGCGGTTGCGATGCAAAAACACACCGGCCCAGCCAAGCCTTTTGATTCCGAAGCCAAAGCCATTGCCGCGATTGAAAAGGGAAATATCCAACCCGGCGATGTAATTGCAATTCGTTACGAAGGCCCCAAAGGTTCGGGCATGCCCGAAATGTTTCGAACCACTGAGCTTTTGTATAACCACCCGCAACTGGGAGGTAGGGTTGTCCTTATTACCGACGGTCGTTTTTCAGGCGCCACCCGGGGTCCTGCGGTTGGGCACGTGACACCTGAAGCGGCCGCGGGTGGACCATTGGCCCTGGTAAAAACTGGCGATATCATCAGTATGGATATTCAACGGCAAACACTGGATCTGGTGGGAGTAGACCAGCAGCCTATCAATCCCGATGAGGTTGCAAAAATACTTGCCGAACGCAATGATTCATTGCCTGCTTATACCCCGAAACACAAAGGGGTATTGGGACTTTTTACACAACAAGCCGGCCCAACGCATAAAGGTGCATCCATGCTATGGTAGAAATATTCTAAAAGATTTTTTTTAGTTAATCAGTCAATGACGAATAAACGTCCAACATCGAACATTGAACGCTGATCATCGAATAAGGAATTCTTCCCTTTTTCAGAATAGGCATTAGGAAAACTAGCCATGTCCACTTTAAAAATTACGCAAATTGATGCTTATGAAATCATCGACAACCGGGCCATGCCAACCATCCGCACAGGTGTATGTGTTGATGATGCGTATTGGGGCTGGGCCGATGTGCCTTGCGGATCCTCAACCGGTTCCTTTGAGGCCAAAGAGTTAAGAGACGGAAAAAATCGTTACCGCGGTCTGGGCGTTACCCGTGCCATTGATGCCATTCAGGAGAAAATATTTCCAGCGATTCGGGGTCGGAATGTTTTCGACCAAGGTGGTTTAGATCAAATCCTGTGCACTCTGGACGGCACACCAGACAAATCGTCATTAGGCGCCAACGCTATTTTAGGCGTTTCACTTGCTTCAGCCAAGGCTGCGGCTGTTGCTGCTGGCTTACCCATGTACCAGCATCTCAATCCAGTCGGTCGGGTTTTGCCGGTTCCCCAAGCCTGCCTTATCAACGGCGGAATACATGCCGGCAATGATCTCGATATTCAGGAATACTGCGTCATGCCCGTAGATGCCGACAGTTTTACTGAGGCCGTACGAATCTTAAGTGAGATTTTTATGGCGCTGCGAGATTTACTCTACGATAAGATTGGTCCCCAGGGCATTAACTCTAGTGAAGACGGCGGCTTTGCACCACCGTTACAATCATCCGCCCAGGCTATGGAGATATTAGAGCGTGCCGTAACCAAGGCCGGCTACGAGGGTCAGGTACTATATGGGCTGGATTTGGCAGCGAGCGGATATTTTGATCAGCAAACCCAAATCTACGCCTTTGAAAAAACTTTATACGACCGGCAGCAGTTTATAGAATATTTAGTCTCTCTGGTGGATCAGTTTCCATTGATAGTGTCCCTGGAAGATCCCTTGATGGAAGATGACTTTACTGGCTTCAGCCAAATTACGAGTGCGTTGCCAACAAAAATGATTATCGGCGATGACCTGTTCGCCACCAACATAAAACGTATCCGCCAAGGTATCGATCACAAGGCCGCAAACGCAATGCTATGTAAAATCAATCAGATCGGGACCCTTACCGAAGCCATGGACGCAGCTAGATTTGCACGCCAGCATGGTTTTTCGGTTGTAGTTTCTGAGCGCTCCGGTGAAACCGAGGACGCCATTGTAGCGGATATCTGTGTGGCCCTGAATGCAGGACTGCTCAAAACCGGGGGCATGCGCGGCAGTGATCGTGGCGCCAAATACAATCGTTTGATCGAAATCGAACGCGCCCTGGGTACCCAAGCACGTTATGCCGGGCGAGACTACGCAAACCCTGGAATAGATTCTTAATGATAATCCTATGCTCATATTGGTGAACATTGATTACTTAGATGTCAGGAGTCAGAAGCCAGAATTCAGAAGGCCATGAGCCTTGTCGCTTATGGCTGAGAGCTGCTATTTGCTAGCCCAACCTTCGATTGTCATCCTCGAGAAATCGGGGATCCAGAATAAGCCATAGGCTAATTGATTTGTTTGGATTCCCTTTTCCAAGTGAATGACTGCTGGGGTAAGCGTCAAAAAGCTCAAATGGGTGTCGGGTGACGAGTTGCGGGATGCGCATTAAGCGTTTAACATTCCCGTCATCCCCATGAAAATGGGGATCCAGCAATAGTCTCTTCCTGACAGTTGACCGCTTTTACTGGCTTCCCGCTTTCGCGGGAAAGACGAAGAAGATCAAGCAGCGGGGGTAAAACTCTTAAAAGGGAACAACCTTTAATCAGGACTTGACCTAATCTCCTGAATTCTGGCTTCTGGTTCCTGACTCCTCCGTTGGTTCTTCGATGTTGGGCGTTGGATGTTGAATGTTCGATGTTAAAACATAAACAAGTGTGAGGAAAAATACTTTTTTCCAAATACAATTTATTGGATCCTAAAATGATTAAAAACAAATCAGAGCTCCTTTCCCACGGTCAGATCGAGCTGCGTAAAAAGGCTTTGGACATTGTTGCGCATGCGCTCCAAGCTGTTGATCCATACGAGGCGACCCACCGGCATGTCACACTATCTAAAAACAATCTGTTGGTTGGCCCAAAAACCTACGACCTGAATGCCTATCAAAATATCTACGCCATCGGCGCCGGAAAAGCGACTTATCTACAGGCACTCGCCTTAGAGGAAATACTGGGGGATCGTTTGTCAGGCGGGTTTATTGCCGTCAAGGATGGCCAGATGGGCCCACTGCGGCGAATCAAAGCAGTAGAAGCTGCCCATCCAGTACCGGATCAGCGTAGCTTTGAAGCTGGGCAGGAACTAGTGCGCATTGCCGACAATGCCAGTAGCAATGACCTGGTGATTTGTCTCATGTCTGGTGGTGTTTCCAGTGTGGCCATCCATCCCGTGGATCCAATTTCGCTGGCCGATAAGATCGAAATGAACCGGCTGCTGGTTCATTGTGGCGCCGATGTAACCGAAATCATGACCGTCCGCCGACATCTCTCGTGTATCAAGGGAGGCAGGCTGGCCCAGCGCCTACAACCTGCCACCGTTATCGCCTTGACAGTTTCAGATGCCATTGGCGATCCCATGGAGTGGAATACAGACTGGACCAGCCCGGATTCGTCTACGTTTCAGGATGCCGTTCAGATCCTTAAAAAATATGATCTATGGAAATCGTGTCCAAAGTCGGTGATCACATTTTTTTCCGAATTCAAACCGGAAAAGGAGACCCTCAAATCCTTCACAGGTCATGATATATACAACTTTATGACGGTCAAGATACAAGTCTTGTGGGAGGCTGCTCTTCTTAAAGCCCAGGAGTTAGGTTTTAAACCACATCTTTTAACCACAGTCCTCAATGGGGAGAGCCGCGAAGTCGGCCGCACCTTGACCACTCTGGCCCGCGAATCAGCCCAAAGCGGCAATCCATTCAAACCACCCTGTGCACTGATTGCATCCGGTGAAACTGCCGTACGCGTCAGTGGCTCTGCCTTGGGACTTGGTGGTGCCAATCAGGAATTAGCCGCCGGTGCCTGTCTCGATTTAATGCCAGATGATCCTATTGTGGTGTGTGCCGTGGACACGGATGGGACCGACGGACCAACCATGTTGGCCGGTGGATTGACCGATGGTTCCTCATTTTCACGTGCGGCGAAAAAGGGGCATGATTTGTATCGAGTCTTGCTCGATCACAATATTACACCTCTATTGCAAGAACTGGGAGATGCTATTGATACAGGTTCCACGGGCACGAATGTAAATGATTTGGTGGTGATTCTCGTTGGGAACAAATAGGCTAACAGTCTAAACCC
>CAZWEO010000057.1:27609-31456 GCA_964633115.1 uncultured Desulfobacterales bacterium | reverse complement strand
TAAAATAAATAGCGGTATGTCCTCTATTGGGACTTCCGAGTTGAAGAGGATCAAATCATGAACCCAACCATCGAAACCATGCGTTCGCATCGATCCATACGTAAATTTAAAGACGACCCTGTAAAAGAGGATGTTTTAGAAACGATCCTGTCGGTGGCGCAATGTGCGGCAACCTCCAACCATGTGCAGGCGTACACGATTATTCAGGTCAGCAATCCCGGTTTGCGGAAGACCATGGCCGAGATATGCGGCGACCAGGCCTGGATTGTGCAGGCGCCGGTTTTTCTGGTTTTTTGTGCCGATTTGAATCGACTGCAAATAGCATGTGAACGGCATGGCAACGAGATGGTCCAAGGTTATGCCGAGCAGTTTGTCGTGGCTACAGTGGACACAGCGCTGATTGGCCAGAACACGCTTTTGGCCGCGGAATCATTGGGCCTGGGAGGCGTGTTTATCGGGGCCGTCCGCAACGATCCCCAAAGAATTTGTGATCTTTTGAACATCCCTAAACAAGCTTATCCGGTGTTCGGCATGTGTCTGGGCTATCCGGATGACGATCCGCCCCTCAAACCGCGTCTGCCGCTAAAGGTAATCCTCAAGCAGGAAACCTATACCACCGAGGGAACCGATTCCCTTCTGGATGCCTACGACAGCACCACCCGTGAATATTATCGGTCCCGGGACAGCAATCTAAAAGACGAGACCTGGAGCCACCAAATGGCCGAATTCATGAGTAAAATTATTCGGCCGCATATGAAGGAATTTCTCAACAATCAGGGACTCTTCCTGAAATAAAGTCCTCTCCAAAGTGGTCTGTTTACGTATTTTAGCCTTTGACAACTGCCATGGGTCTGAGCCTGGCTACTTTCCTGGAAATACCGGCATTGTGGACCACGCTCACCACCTGAGAAATGTCCTTATAGGCGTCAGGCATCTCTTCGGCCAGAGTGGAACGGCCGGTCCAGCGGACCAGGATGCCTTTATCGGCTAGCTCTTGCTGGATGGAACGACCTTTGCTTTGTTTTTTGGCTGCCTTGCGGCTCAATACACGCCCGGCGCCATGGCAGGTGGAACCAAAGGTTTCTTGCATGGCCAGTTCAGTCCCGACCAGAACATAAGATGCCGTGCCCATATCGCCAGGAATCAGGGTCGGTTGACCAATCGACTGATAGGTTTCGCAAAGGGCTTCATGACCGGGGGCAAAAGACCGTGTAGCGCCTTTGCGATGAACGCACAGGGTTCTTTTTCTTCCATCAACTTGATGGGTTTCTTTTTTAGCGATATTGTGACTGACATCATACAAAAGACGCATATCCAGACTTTTTGGGCTCATATCCAGCGTATATTGGAACACCTCACGGCAGTGATGCATCATAATCTGACGATTAGCCCAGGCATAATTGGCGGCACAAGCCATGGCATTAAAATAGCGTTGCCCTTGGTTGGATTGAATAGGCGCACAGGCCAATTGCCTGTCCGGGATATTAAAATCCAACTGTTTGACATACTGGTTCATTTCCCGGAGGAAATCGTCACATACTTGATAACCGAGCCCCCTGGAACCGGAATGCAGCATCAAGGTCACTTGGTTTTCATGTAGACCGAAAATGCGGGCTGCATCCGGATCGAATATACGATCGACAACACCTACTTCCAAGAAATGGTTACCCGAACCGAGCGTGCCGAGCTGCTTACGACCGCGGTCCAAGGCGCGTTGGCTAATCAAAGAGGGGTCGGCATTCTGCATGCAACCGGTGTCTTCGGTATGAATTACATCGGCTTCCTCACCAAAACCTTGCTCCACGGCCCAATGACTCCCTTGCCTGAGGACTTTTTTCTCCTCTTTATGCGAAAGCCGAACCGATCCTGTGGAACCGATACCACAGGGAATCTGACGATATAATTCCGTCACCAGCGATTCGAGTTTGTTGCGAATATCGGATTCTACCAAAGCAGTCGTGGCCAGGCGCACGCCACAGTTGATGTCATACCCCACGCCACCGGGTGAAATAACTCCGGTTTCCCAGTCAAAAGCAGCCACACCACCGATGGGGAATCCATATCCCCAGTGCATATCCGGCATGGCCAGAGAACCGCCGATAATCCCGGGCAGGGCAGCAACATTGGCCACCTGTTTCAATGGTTCGGTCTGTTGACCGCCTTTAAGCATATCTCGATCGGCATAGATGATGCCGGGAACACGCATGGGCCCCATTTGGGGAAGTTCCCATTTGTATGCACTAATTTGTTTAAGCTGCATGCTGGATCACCCCAAGGCGCTCACCCTATCCAAGCGGTGCATTTCAGTGACAAAGACAATATTTTTAAATTGATAACTACTGCAACAACGTTTCAAATCATAAAATTGTGCAACAATTTTATTTAGAAATCAAATGCATAATCTTTTGGGGTGGAGATAAATCCCATGGGTTGAAGATACAAATCCAATTGGTATCCGCTGATTTGATTATCTTGGACTTTGAAATTAAAGACCTGATCCAATTTTTTGAATACAGTTTTGGGGCCGAATAACCAGCGACTTCCATACCAGTTTTGACCGACGGCGTATTTGACGCGATATTTTCCAACAGGTACATGTTCGACAAATTTAGAACCCCCAGGGATAAAGGCTGTCATTTTTATCGATGCATCCGTTTCATCAATCAGTTTCAAATAATAGTGTCGGCCCTCGTCACGAGTCCGAATGGTCAGTGGCGCCAATCCTTTATGATACTTTTTCTGCAATACACCCTCACTGGGCAGGGGTTGGGGCTTTGGTTGTAGCAGATCGAACTGATACCAGTCTATCAACGACCTCACTTGATCCACATCACCATTTGCAAGGGTTTGCCTGCAGATTTCGGGTGATGTTAGCTTTTGCCGATCAATCCATTGTTTAAATCGTGGATCTCCGGCTATTTGGGGCCAAAGGGGCTGCTGCCGGACTATTGCACGGTGGCGCAACAATGCTTGGGTGCTTTCGGCCAGGTTGCCGACTTGAAAAGAGAGAAAATAATCATCCCGAAATTGTATCAGGGCTGTTCGTATCTCTTCTTTGGCGACATCATTGGAAGTGTCGACTGGGTACCCGGCCTTGCGGAGAAGCTTCTGGATTGCAGCCAAGGCGGCACTATTATCATTTTTATCTAATTTTTGGCGTACGTTGGCAATCGGTTTTTTTAGGTATTCGGTATAGCGACTTGTCGTGATCGGTTCAAGACGTTTGGTAAGCCAGGCGCGCAAATCACTAAAATTATTAATGATTAGAAAAAAGCCGGCCAGGATGACCAAAAGGGTCCATTTGTTGAGGATTCTTTTTTTTTTGATTGGTTTGCGAAAAATTGGTTCAGTCGCTTGGGAAAAGGAAGGTTTCGCACCAAAGCTGTTATGCTTATTACGTTTGGTTGTTTTACCGCTTTCACGCGGCTTTTGAGTGGTTCGCTTGGTTTTTTTACTCGGTTTTTGGGGTCCTTTGCTCTTCTGAAAAAGCAATGTGCCACAGGTGCCACATCGCGGATGATGTGTCACAAACCCAGCTTTTAGGCGGTTTTTTTGGTGACAGCTGGGGCAGGTGACGAAGAGTATATACGGTTCCTGATTGGAAGCGGCCTTTTTATCAGCAGTGTTGCTGACAATATCGGGTGTCAATTGTTTAATTAGCTCGTTATATGCGGCATTGAGCGCTTTCAGCTTTTCGGTGGATTTTGTATACAATCGAGGATTCTGGACATATCGATCAGGATGCCAGATCCCGATCATGTCTCGATAGGCCTGCTTAATCTCTGGCAAGGTTGCAGTTTCGTGGATTTCAAGGATTTTATAGCACTCTTTCAGATCCATAATAAAA
>CAZWEO010000057.1:0-27509 GCA_964633115.1 uncultured Desulfobacterales bacterium | reverse complement strand
TTTACCTCAAGATATCGATATCCTCAAGTTTTATCAAGGAGTGCAAATGTCACCGGAAGAAATCCAGCAGATGGTTGATTTGAATCAAAGCATTAAAATGCCCATTGAAATACAATTAAACATCAGTAAGGACCCCCGCAGTCAAGCTCTGGTGACATTCTGCCAAGAGTTGTCGCAACAGGTGCCAAGGATTCAAGTTACCGAACAAAGAGCCGATGAAGCTGATGCCAAACCCGAATTACAAATTGGCATATCCATCGTTTATCGGGGGGTACCCCATGGGACTGAACTGGGCGCGTTTCTCGATATGCTCCTGAAAGTGTCGGAGCGGGGTCAACACCATGCGCTGCCGGGGAAGGAGACAGGTCTGGATATTCCGGCCATGCTGAAGTTATATGTTTCGGGCATGTGTACATACTGTCCCCTCGAAGTGCAAAAATTAGTATCTCTGGTATTACAACAAAGTAGCCTACATCTTGAGATCATCGATGCCATGCAGTTTTCAGAATTGGCGGAGGCTGATACAATCCGATCGGTACCTACATTGATCTTGGACGATCAATTTCGATGGACCGGCAGTATTGATCCGCAAGAGCTAGTAGATACCATTCAGAGTCGTGATCCAACCCAATTGAGCACGGCAACGCTCGAAGCCATCATTGCCGATGGCAATGCCTATCAATTATCTGAACTGATGCTGGAAGCAGATTGCATTATCCCAGCCTTTGTTGATTTGCTTTGCCATGAAGCTTTTTCCACCCGATTGGGCGCCATGGCCGTAGCCGAAGAGATTGCCGACAGCCATATCACCTTGGCTAATCAGATGACGGGACCCCTGATTAAGCGATTTAAACATCAGATAGATGCGGTTAAAGGGGATATACTCTACATTTTGGGCCTGGCCGCTGATCGAAAGGTGCTGGATTTTGTAGAGACCATCATAATCGAAACAAATGATGTCGATGTTAAAGAGGCTGCCGTCGATGCCAGAGAGGCCATACTATCGCGTCATCCAGAATAAAATCGTGTCCCACAATTTGAATTCATCCAGGGCTGTGAGATTCCCACGAGAAGTATGGCCGAGGCTTCCTCGAAGTCATCAGCCGAGATGAAATGGGGAATTCAAATTTAGAAGGCGAAGGTGGCACCAACAGTATAGCGCGTGTCCTTGTCACGGTCGTCATCATTGAACTCTTTTTCAAGATAGCCAAAGTAGAGATATGCATAGGTGTCAAGCTGAATACTGAGGCCTGCGATCCAACTGGTATGCCCGTCATCGGCTTGCCTTCCTTTTTCGGAGTCTTTACGTTCCCCGTATTCATATAGGAGCGTCATTCTACCAGTCTTATAGCTCAAGCCCAAAAACCAGACATCTGCGCCAGTTGTTCGGTTGTCTTCAAAATTATTATCACCTTCGGCCGTATTGAGGGTGTCGCTTCCCAAAGAAGAAAGGCCCTCAGATAAAGAGATCAGACCATTATCTATTTCATATTGGCCAAAAATCGAGAACGCTTCGGATCCCAGCTTGGCTCCCATTTTGGTGGCTTCATCGTCTCCGGATTCCCCATTGTCATAGTATTGCCAGAAGAGGGTCATTTTGGGAGAGGTATAAATGAGACCGCCGCCATAAGCGTGGTCCGCATCCTCGCTGTTATCTATGACAATGAATAATTGGGCGGTCACGCCAGCCTCTGATATGGGAGAATCATAACGCAAGGTGTTGTTTGCGCGTCCACGGCCCTTGCCGGTATTGTGGTGCAGTGCCGATTGAATATCGACAAAAAAGCGTGTGGAAAGTGCATCGCTTGAAAACGGATCCAGCATATTACCGGTTTGCATGTAAGATGTTTCAATGGTACCGGCCCGCAAAAGGCCCATGGCCGCATCAACACCGAGATACTGTTCGTAGTTGGTCAAGATGGTTTCATCATCACCTTCAGGTGTATCCAGGCGCCATTCTGTTTTAAAAACCGCATTCATGCCAATTTCCATTTGGCGTTTGCCACTAAGCGATATCTGGGTAATATCGCTGGTTAAATACGTATCGGAATTCTCATAAGCCGTGGTTTCCAGATCAGTGGATCGCCAAATATCCTGACAGGAGCCATCACAGTCTTCCTCGTTATAACTCATTCTGAGCGCCCCGCCCAAATTAAGCAGCCAGTCGCCGGTCTGGATTTCGGCAGCCTGACACATCCAGGGACTAAGTCCAATGATGAATACCAACCAGAGCACTATTCTCCATTTTGGTTTAACTTGCATGCTTTTTTCCTCGTCATATTTTTTTCTATTCAAAATTAATATATAGAGTACGGCCTTTGATGGAATCGAAACTGTAATCTGATAATCATAAATGCGACCTAGTCGCTAGATGTCAAATATAATCATCGCCTCCCATTGATGACCCCTATCAACCACCTGTATTTGATGGTAGGTTACGGCTTTTATTTCGGTCTTAATGACATGATGCTGGGGTGAAAACGCTTCCGTCTGCACTTCGGCGTTCAGTTTGTTGTCTGTGAGAGCTTCGATTTTCACCGAACGCACTAGCCGTTCTTTACCATCCCACAGGAAAAGTATTTCCCGAAGCCAATTAACCATCAGGTCGGGCCAATCACTGCCTTCAACGGAAAGTTGCCGGGTCTGCCGCTCACATGGTTTGGCAGCTTCCACCAATTGGTCCATGAGCGCCAGAGCGGCATGCTGAAATAATTCTTTGACACTCGGCGCGCATACATGCATACCAAAATCGGCGGTGTGGTCAATCAGCTTATATGAAGGTTTTGGCGTCACAATATGATTGTCCCTGTCTTCTCCGTACTATAACCACCCAGGGCAGCTACCCGCTTTTTAAAAATGGTCGAGTTAACAGTATCCAAAAACAACTGCATTGGTTTGGATGCAAAATGTTCTTGGGGGATCACCAAGTCATATTGTTCGGTGACAACCGGAATAAAATCGAGGTCCAGCGCCTTGGCCGCCGCGTGGATACCGAGACCCACATCAACGGTACCGCTTAATACAGCCACAGCCACGGACATATGTGTAAATTCCTCCATATCATAGCCACGGACATCGATTGGATCGATTCCGGATTGATCCAGCTGATAATCAAGTAGTATGCGGGTGCCCGAGCCACCTTGGCGATTGATAAAGCGAATATCCGACCGACATAAATCTTCAATGCTTTTGACTTGTTTGGGATTGCCCTTGGGTACGATAAATCCTTGGTCGCGGAATACCAGATTGACCAGTTTGATATCCATATGGGACAGATATTTTTTTACATAAGATATATTGTAGGTACCGTCTTGTGTGTCCAGAAGATGCGAACCGGCCAAATGGCAGACACCTTTTTTGACGGCCATTAATCCTCCCATGCTGCCCACATGGCTAGAGGAGAGGGTCACCGTTGTGGTTTGCACTTTCAACTGATCGGCCAACACATCAAGGGTATTATCGTGACTACCTACGGCCACTAGTGTATTTTGAATAGTACTGCGGGGTCGCAACAATTCAGCGCTGACATCATCGGTGTCCTTGAGGCCCTCCACATGACTGGGAACCCGGATAATACCGTCGGCTTCAGTCAAGCTAGTGATGCTGCCAGCACCACGAGGCAAGGGAGTGGCAACCATTCGCTTGCCAACCTGGCCAAGCTTTACGCGCACGAATTCTTCCAACCCAAGCTTGGAAGCGATTTTTCGGGTGGGTTCCACCGAAGCCAAATCACGTTTTAGCGTGGGTTGTCCCAAGTATTGGCTGATCAGGGGCAGGACAAACTGTTCAAAGGCAATAATGGCGGAAACCGGGTAGCCGGGGATACCAAAAAATGGCTTGTTGTTGACCCTACCAACGAGTACGGGTTTGCCGGGCATAATTGTGACCCCATGGATCAGTATCTCTCCCAGATTTTCGATAACATCCTTGGAATAATCCTCCGACCCAGCCGAGGAACCGCCCACGGTTAAAATCATATCGATGCTTGATTGCGCAGCTTGGTCAATGGTGTCGGTGAGTGTTTGCAGATCATCCATCAGACTTTTATGGCGGAAGGCCTCAGCACCCGCAGTCTTGCAAAGGCTACTTAAAACATATGAGTTCGCATCGAGCACCTTGCCGGGTTCAAGGGTTTGATCGCCAGCTTGTTGCCAGTCAACCAACTCGGAACCGGTGGGTATGATGATGAGGTTTGGTCGTTTTTTAACGGCCAGGGAAAAAACCCCACCGGAAATCAAAGCACCCAGACAATAAGGCGTTACCCGATGATTCTGGGGAAACAATAGCTCGGTGGCCACAATATCTTCACCAATTTTGCGAACATGCTGCCAGGGAAAGGCTGGTGATTCAATTTCCATGGTATTGTCGTCAATGGGATTTAAATTTTCAACCATCACAACTGCATCGCACTGCGTCGGAAGCACATGACCGGTATTAACCCAAAAGGCGTTATTACCGATGTTGAGCTTTTTGGGTTGGGTTTCACTGGCACCAAATGTGTCTGCTGCTGCTACCGCAATACCGTCCATGGCGGCCGCATGAAAATGGGGGGCGGATAAACGTGCATAAACTGGCTTAGCCAGAATGCGACCGACAGCATCTGATACCGCGATGGTTTCCTGTGGCCAGGGTTCGACCAAAACGAAACTATTCAGTACGATGTCCCTGGCCTCCTCCAGGGTTTTCATTTTTAAATAAACCGTGCGCTTTTTCATCATTAATTTACCGATGTGTCACAAGCCTTGTCATGCCAGGGCTGTGAAAGCCTTTCTATATGGATAGTTACTATTAAGTTGGAAGCAGATGAACCGCAACGACAGCCCCCTTATCCAGACCTTCGGTGTTTTTATCGATGCATACCAGTCCGTCGGCTTCTATCATGGTCCGAATTAAACCAGATTTTCCCAGGATAGGTTCAGCTATGAGTTGATCCGCTTCCTGATGTAACCGGACGCGGATGCAATCCACGCGGCCCTGTTTAGATGCCAGATTGCGTTGTAATCGTGCATAGCAGATTCGTGGACGAACAAAATCAGGATCTCTGCCCCCGATGTGCTCTATATATGGCCGTACCACCATGTGAAAAACCACCATGGCCGAAGCAACGTGTCCCGGCAAACCGCAGAATAGTTTTTGACCCACTTTTGCCAAAATTGTCGGCTTGCCCGGGCTGATGGAGATGCCATGGGCCAAAATTTCTGAATTTGGCAGCTTTGCGAGCACTTCGATGGTATAATCCCGCATACCTACGGAACTGCCACCGGATACGAAAATGACATCCGATTGTTCGATGGCCGCTCGGCACATTTTATCCAAGGCTTTAAAATCATCATTGACAATACCCATGCCCTTGGGAAGGCCGCCGGCCTGAATGACCTGGCCTGCGAGGGTATAGGAATTAATATCACGGATTTGACCCAGTGTAGGGGTGTCGGTAATCGGTACAACTTCATCCCCGGTGGAGACAATGGCAACCACTGGTTGTCGGTAGACCGAAACGGTCTCGATACCGAGGGTGGCCAGAATCCCAATTTCTTGGGGTCTTAACTTTTGTCCATGTGGCAGGATGATTTTGTTTGCCTGGAGGTCCTCGCCGATCTGGATCATATGTTGGCCCGGGGCGACGCTACGGTATACCTCCACAGTGACATCGTCGATGGCATCCGTATGTTCGATCATGACAACACTGTCAGTACCCTTGGGAAGCATGCCGCCGGTGGATATCTTAACGGCTTCACCTGCTTTGATGGATATGGTGGGGGCTTCTCCCATGGCGATGTTGCCGACCACGTTCAAGTAGGCCGGATTTCCTTCCGAAGCACCGAATGTTGAAGCTGCTTTGACAGCATAACCATCCATAATAGCGCGGGAAAAATCCGGTACATTGATATCCGATCGGATGTCATGGCCCAATACCCTACCCAATGTCTTGTCCAGTGGTAGCGTTTCTTTTTCCATTTGTGGAAAAATGCGCGGCCACTCTAGAACGGTTTCAAGATCGGTGACTTTGAAAAACTCTTTCATTTAAAAGCGCTCTCTGGAATTTCATATGCAGCAATGTGCCCAGATGAAGTAACCAGTTTAATAAACTTGATGTTTAATTGCTTATGCCTATTGCCAAAATCGTAAAAATGGATTTTTTATAAATAGTTTTTGGTGGTTAAGGATAGATTTGTCCATTATTTGCTTGAAGGATTCAAGGGACAGCGGGTTCCGGGTTGCGCGTATCGCGTTGCGAGTTGCTGACAGCGTTTGGCAACCCGCGCCACGTAACCCGCAACTCGTAACTCACTATTCTTGTCTCCTCGTTAAGAGACAAGCATTGCCCTACCAGCGCCCACCAGCATCCAGATCCCGGCTACGATGAAAAAGATTCCCGCGCCAAGTTTAATATAGGTTTCGGGAATAAACTTGCTGAATAACGTCCCGAAAACCACGGCAATGAGCGCACTTAGTGTCAGAGCCAGAGCTGACCCCAAAAAAACAGATACCTTTGGATCACAATCAGCGGCCAGACAAAAAGTTGCCAGCTGGGTTTTATCTCCCAATTCGGCCAAAAAAACCATTCCAAATGTTGATAAAAAGATTTTCCAATCCATTTGGTTAATTACCTTTAAAGTTAATTTTAAGGATTTATATAAATTAGTTCACTTTAAACTTTATTTAGTTTTTATATTGGAAATAGCGGCAAGCTTTAAGCTGCTTATAGCTTATCGCTGGTAGCTGAGAGCTGCCCGTCAAAGTGCCCGCATCCACTCCGGCTTCAAGGCGACTTTCCCCGCCAAGGCCGTATCGATCTGATCGATGGTGCGCTGTTTATCTTTGGGCATGCGTGCCTTGATGGGCAAATAGTTGGAAGCATGATTAGCGTGAAACAATCCTCTGCTTAGGTCCGTATGTACGATCATTTCACGCAATTCCTGAAGCATTTCATCCGGTTCCAGTAGCGGGAAGGTTCTGTTCTCGTAATCTTGGCAAAGCGCTGTGCCCGGTACCAACATCAAGCTGAGGGCGCCCACATATTCGGGATCGATTGCTGAAAGCACCCGGCCGGTTTCGCTGGCATGTATCAGGGATCGCTCTCGACCAGCCAGCCCAAGCAGCACCGTGATGGAAAGTTTGATGCCGGCTTGTCTTATTTTTTGCCCCATGGCGATCATCTTTTCGGCGGTAGCCCCTTTTTTTACCGCCTTTAAGGTGACATCGTCACCACTTTCCAATCCCATGTAAGCAATGCCCAAACCAAGCTGTTTTAATTCCGCCAGTTCTTCCGCTGTTTTCATTTTGATACTTTTTGTGTTGGCATAAATCCCCACCCGCGTAACCCAAGGTAAATGGGTTTTTATTTTAGTTAATATTTTCTTGAGGCGTTTTTGGGGTATGATCAGCGCATCACCGTCACAAAGAAACAGGCGTCGCTGCCGCTGGCAGTATTGCTTGGCGAATTGAATGTCTTGATCAATGATTTCATCAGATTTAATCTTGAATCGCTCACCGGTATAAGTACCACAGAATGTACATTTATTATGGGAACATCCCACAGTTACCTGAAGCAGAATACTATTAGCCTCACTGGGGGGACGGATTATCATGCCTTCGTAATGCATCGTTGCAAACCTCTTATTCGTCAGTTGAAAAAACCTATCATTACTGTTAAGGGTGATCACGGAAACGGATTCATTGGTTACAGTCATAAGCAACCAACAAGGTCATTGGGCGTAAACGTATGTAATGGCAGTATCAACCGCTAATGAGCAACCCTTCCATGACCAAAGTAATCTAGTCACCATTGCATATAAATGCAACTGAAAACATATAATGCCATTTATGATCTGTAAAAATGGAGGTTAGAAATGGGACGACTGCTGTGGGAACCCTCTCAAGAGCGTATTCAACAGAGCAACATGTTTCGTTTTATGAGCTCAATCAACGACCGGCACAACCAGGATTTTTCAGAATACACGGCCTTGCACCAATGGTCTGTCGAGCAGATACCCGATTTCTGGGAGGCTATGTGGGACTTTGCCGATATCATTGCCTCTGAACGTTTTACCCAAGTGGTTGACGGCTTGGAAAAAATGCCGGGTGCCAAGTGGTTTCAGGGTGCCCGCCTTAACTTTGCCGAGAACCTCCTGCGATTTCGGGACGATCAAACCGCATTAACATTCTACGGCGAAAGCCAGGTTCGCCGTAAATTAACCTATGCCCAATTGTATGATCAGGTGGCGCGTTTGGCGGAATCTTTGAAGCAAATGGGGATCGCACCCGGTGACCGTGTGGTGGGATTTATGCCCAACATGCCAGAGTCCATAATTGCCATGCTGGCGGCCACTAGTTTAGGAGCCACCTGGTCTTCATGTTCTCCGGATTTCGGTATCAAAGGGGTGCTGGATCGATTCGGACAAATTAAACCCAGAGTTTTGTTTACGGCCGATGGCTATTATTTTAAAGGCAAGCGTATCGACTCCTTGGATCGGATAGCCCATATCCTGAAAGATTTGCCGTCCATCGAAAAAGTCGTGGTAGTGCCCTATACACAGGATGACCTAGATATTCACGCGGTACCCAATGCTATCCTGTATGACGCGTTTCGATCCCAAACTGAGGGCCTTAGCATAAGTTTTGCCCAACTGCCCTTCGACCATCCGCTCTACATTATGTATTCCTCAGGTACGACCGGTTTGCCCAAGTGCATGGTGCAAAGTGCGGGTGGAATTTTGATTCATCATTTAAAAGAGCTCATGCTGCACACCGATCTCAAACGGCAGGATACCATATTTTATTTTACCACCTGCGGTTGGATGATGTGGAACTGGTTGGTAAGTTCCCTGGCTGTTGGTGCAACCCTGGTACTTTACGACGGCAATCCCTTTCATCCATCCCCGGAAGCACTCTGGCAAATGGCCCAGGACGAAAAGGTGACCGTTTTTGGAACCAGCGCAGGCTATATTGCAGCGCTTCAGAGTACAGGCTTGGAGCCGGGTCAGAAGTATGACCTCATGCCGCTGCGGGCGGTCTTATCCACCGGATCGCCTTTGTCGATTGAGGGATTTGAATTTATTTACAATGCGGTCAAATCGGATCTTCAATTGGCCTCGATTGCCGGGGGTACAGACATCAATGGCTGCTTTGCCCTGGGCAATCCCATGGGTCCGGTTTATGCGAGTGAATTACAATGCCGAGGCCTGGCGATGGATGTTAAGGCTTTTGACGAAACCGGTCAGGCCGTGGAGGATCAGCAGGCCGAGTTGGTGTGCGCAGCGCCCTTCCCATCTATGCCCATCTATTTCTGGGATGATCCAGATGGCAAAAAATATCACTCAGCTTATTTTGATGTCTACCCGAACGTGTGGCGACATGGCGATTATATCGAGGTGACACCCAGGGGCGGCGTGGTCATGTTTGGCCGTTCGGATGCCACGTTAAATCCCGGCGGTGTACGCATCGGGACGGCCGAAATCTATCGCCAAATCGACCAGATTGACGAAGTGGCGGATAGCGTTGTCGTCGGCCAGGATTGGAATAATGATGTTCGTGTTATCTTATTTGTCAAAATGGCGGAGGGCGTGGAGCTAACCGAAGAAATTAAACAGAGGATCAAGGCCACCATTCGCACCAATGCGTCTCCGAGACATGTTCCGGCAAAGATAATAGCCGTTGCAGATGTTCCCTATACCCTCAATATGAAGAAAGTTGAGATTGCTGTTAAAAAAGTGATCCAAAATCAGCCGGTGTTGAACAAGGATGCGTTGGTCAATCCGGAAGCACTGGATTATTATCTTGATATCAAGGAGTTGCAGGAATAGCCGTATAAAGCGCGACGCCATGTGATGAAAACAGAATCTATAGAGAATCGCAAATACCCTCGGCATAAAATTTTTTTTCCGGCACACCTGGAGATGTTTGATGGATCTTTTCCGGTGAATGTGGTGGAGATGTCGGTCGAAGGGCTAAGGATCACTTCAGCCAGTGCCATCGAGCCGGAGACACATGTGGCCATCCGGATCAATGTGGGCCGAGAAGTTGTTTTCCATGGCCAGGTTGTATGGGTGACCGATCGTCATACACCGGACGGCCAGCTTTATACCATCGGAATTTGGACCGATGCCGTGTTGGACCAGGGGGCAGAGATTATTGATCTGAGCGATCGTGAAATTATGCTTGATGAAATTTTAGTCCTGTTTTAATACCTGAATCTTGCATGAAATTTGATGAACTTTTCTCAAACCTTTAATTGGGACGGATTTAGGCCTTTTTTACAGATTGTGTTCACTTAACCCATTGGGTTTTGCGGATGAAAGTCCTTTTTTACTCATCAAATTTCACCCAGAGGGCGAGCCGGAGGCTTCCATATGCTGCGTTACCAAGGGTTTGAGGTAAAAAATTACGACTTCACCCTTGGACGCCTTGCCTATGAAAGCCTCCGACTCGTGCAAGATCCAGGTAATAGGTTGGCGATCATTGGGGGCGGTGCCGGTGTGTTTGATGGTTGCCGAATGATTTGGTGGTTTGTAAAGATTCGATTCCACCATTCATAATGGCGAATTTCAGGAATTTTCTTTCAGCATTCAGTAGGTCTTCAGGTGCGTAAAAATTCAAATTTTCAGGGATTCGAAAAAGAGCTTTGTACCTGTTTACGATGCGTTGAATCCCGGCGGTAGCATGCATGTTGGTTTTCATAAAACATGTCCTCGATGATGTAATCCGAAAGATTGAACGTTCTCGTTATTTAAATCAGGTTGATTGTCTTAGAATAGATATAGCAACATGTATACCAGACTCCCTTTTTTCTGGATATCGTTTGATTTCAGTTGGTTATTGATTGATAATTTCCTAGAAGGAAACCGGGTGGGAAAAAAAGCAAACAAATATCTATGAATTTGTTTTCACATCTAAGGTGAATTGTGAAATGAAAGTAACCCTCATGATCGCGCTGACAGCCGATGGAAAAATTGCCAAAGATGCATCCCATTATCCAGACTGGACTGGATCGGCAGACAAAAAACTGTTCAAGCAGACTACCCTGGATGCTGGGGTGATCATCATGGGATCGGCTACTTACGCAACAATCGGTAAACCCCTTCCAAATCGTCGCAATATCGTTTTAACTCGGCGAACAGATCGCGTATCATCCTATGACAATCTAGAATTTACAAACAATCAACCCATAGATATAATTGAAAAGTTACAATCGGAAGGCTTTGAGTCCGCCATTCTGATCGGCGGAGCCCAGATCAATACTTTATTTGCCAAAGCAGGCTTAATCAATGAAATGATTTTGACCTATTGCCCGACGGTATTCGGTACGGGTCTATCCCTATTCTCGGAACCGCTTGCCATGGATCTTGAATTACTGGCTATCGAGCAGCTTGACACGTATGTGTTTTATGCCCATTACCGCGTAAAAAGCCCGTGATATCTATTTGGTTTCTCGAAGGCTGTTTTTGACCGCTTGCAGTATCCTGTCTAAAATGCCTCCAGCCTTTTCCCGGATGAGTATATCAGCCGCATCATCACAAGGCGTATCCGATAGATTGATAATCACCAGAAAGGCCTCGTTCTGTTTGGCGTAAATGGGCATATGGGCCGCTGGTTGCACCAGCAGGGTAGAGCCTACCACGATAAAGACTTCGCTCTGCTCTGACAAGGTCATGGCCTGATGCACCTTTTCCATGGGCATAGACTGACCAAAAGAAATAGTATCAGGTTTTAGATAACCACCGCAATTACAGGCAGGTGCTGGGTCACCGTTTGCAAGCCGCTCCTGAGCAGCAGCTGTGGTGGAAATCGTGCTGCAACGCATACAGCGGATTCGACGGGCGTTGCCATGCAATTCGATGACAGCATCATTCGGTATACCCGATGCTTGGTGCATACCATCGATATTTTGGGTAATTACGGTCTGTACACACCCTAAAGCATATAATTCGGCCACGGCCTGGTGGCCTATATTCGGTGCGGCCTGGTTCAATGCCTGGTCCAATCCCTGCCATTGACGCCAGTATTCGATGCGTGCATCTTCCCGAGACATAAAATCGTCAAAATAGACCGGCTGAAATTTATCCCAGAGGCCGCCCTGGCTGCGGTAATCGGGTATGCCACTTTCCGTGGAAATACCGGCACCGGTGAAGATCACCGTATTGCCCATTTTTAGAATCATCTCAGCTGTTTTGGCAATTAGATCATTCATCCGCTAAAAACCCCTCGAGGCATGGAAAATTGTGAAGTTGTTTACTTTCCAGCACACTTTGTCTAAGTTCGATTGATTGCAAACAACCAATAAAGGATGGACATCAATTTGTGATGAAATTGTGATGAGTCTTTCTATCTAATGCCTGTGATCAAATAATCATTACACATCACCTACTCCTTTCACGCGTAGGCCATCAAAAGGATGCCGATTTGGCCAGTGACTTTTTAATAAATTTGCTATTTATGTAATCGTTTTATTTCTTTTTAAGGTGTCCAGATAATTGGCCCATGTTTGCATCAATTTGAATCTTTCTGGAAGGTGCTGGGCATAGCTTTGGAGGAATTCACGGCGGCTTTTTTTACCTCTCGCCAATTGAAGTGCAGCGATATGTGCGGGCCATTCCTGTTCAAAGAGTAAGCGTTCGGCCATAATTCTAAACCCATGGCCGGTCATCTCTTCCTTAGTATATCCCATCCGACGAAGTGCTGCCAGAATGGTGTTGTTGCTCATGGGACGCGTTAGGGTCCGAGTTGACGGGAATACATATTTGCAATGACCGCTGATGGGCTCGATTTCCCTTAATATGGCAACCGCTTGCCGTGACAGTGGAACGACATGCGGGGATCGAAGTTTCATTTTTTCCGCGGGAATTTTCCACTGGCCGCGTTCATAATCTATTTCCGCCCATTCTGCTTGACGGAGCTCGCCCGGCCGCACAAAAACAAGCGGGGCGAGCTTTAAGGCCAATCTCGTTAGGGTCTGCCCCTGGTAGTCATCAATGGCGCGCAGCAGGGCCCCTATCTGAATAGGATCTAATATGGCGGCCATGTGTTTGGATTTAGGCGGCGATAAAGAACCGCGTAGGTCTGCGCACGGATCGCGCTCGGCACGACCGGTGGCAATGGCATATCGAAATATTTGACTACAAATTTGCTTAACTCGGTGAGCTGTCTCGATTGTCCCACGTGATTCGATCCGCCGCAGGGTGGTCAGAAGCTCAGGAGCGGTGATGGACTCAATGGACTGGGATCCAATCCAAATAAAGATATTGCGATCCAGCCGTCGTATGATTGTGTTTGCATGGCCGGGTGTCCAACTCTGCTGTTTGGATGAAAACCATTCACGTGCCACAGTTTCAAAACTGTTAGCGGTTTGCCCAATTTGATGCTGTTTGATACGTGTTCGGAATTGGGCCGGGTCCTGATTGCTTTGAAGGTAATTGCGGGCCTGAGCATGCATCTTTCTAGCTTCAACCAGGCTTACTTGAGGATAGACACCCAGAGCCATGGTCTTGCGTTTACCGGCAAAACGATAGTCGAAGCGAAAATATTTCCCAGTTTTATTGACCAGAAGGTAAAGACTTTTCCCATCAGACAGCTTATAGGGCTTTACTCTGGGTTTGGCACTCCGAATAAGGGTATCTGTTAAGGGCATGACGGTATTAGGCTAAGATATTGATTAAATACCGTATTGGATACCGTCATTTCTATACCATGTCAAACTAATTATTTTGCTTGCTAATATACAATATATACTTAAAAATATTATATAAATATAGAATTCAACATTAAGTATATTATTAGATATGATGGAGACAATAGGAATTAAACCCGTAGCCAGGTTATTTGTTGCTGATCTTCATAATTACATTTCATCCAATTTTTTCCCAATATTCCCGATTAAACCAGATGTTGGCTCAATTAATGAAATAGGTTGACAGATAGGAAATTTAACTGAAAACAGAATAGGAAGTATTTTAAGTAAAAATTGGGAGAGTGGAACCAATGGAATGCCCCAAGTGCGGTTTTGATCAGCCTGACCAAACCATTGAATGCCTCAAGTGTGGTATCATCTTTGCGAAATTTCGCCAAACACATGGGTCAAAACCAACAGCAGATGAGTCCTTAGCCGAACCGGTCACAACCAGCATAGATCCGGGTGAATTCATCAAGGAGCTCTTATTTTATGTACCACCGGAAACCAATCTCATAGTTTTTGGTGGGCGAGCGATCTTTTTTTTGGTGTTGGTTATCTGGGGATTCAAATTTGTGTTCACACCCATGGGCTCCGACGCCGTAATGAATTCCTTTTGGCACTTGGTTAACTTACCTTTTCACGAGTTTGGCCATATTCTTTTCCGTTTGTTCGGCAGAGTGATGACCTCCCTGGGGGGCAGTCTCATGCAGGTTTTGATGCCCTTGATTTGTATGGGCGTTTTTCTGATTAAGACCCGCGACACCTTTGCGGCATCATTTACCCTCTGGTGGACCGGGGAAAATTTCATGGACCTGGCCCCATATATCAACGACGCTCGGTCCTTAACCCTACCGCTTTTGGGCGGCAACACCGGCCGGACCTCACCCTATGGATTTCACGACTGGGAGTTCATCCTTAAAGAAACCGGTCTTATCCAGTACGATCATACTTTGGCTGGGTTGGCCCATTATTCGGGAAAAGGGGTGATCCTATGCGCCCTAGCCTGGGGTGGGTTTATTCTTTTCAAACAATACCAGAATCTAAATATTAGAGACTAAACAATCGGCCCCGTGCTCACTTACCTTGAAACCATCTTGAGGTGTGCTACAGGTAGATACCCTCGGGCTGGGATGTCGTATATATGTCTCCAAATATCCGGTTGCCGCACTGGACGCGCCGCTGCCACTCATAGAACGTCCCTTTTACAATGTTAGATCTAGAATATAGATCCCATGCATTACAACTCATCAAGCATGTTTGGTTTGCATATACGATTTATTAAAAATATTACTATTCCCGTAAGTTTTCTTGTTGACTGTAAGTATAATGTTGATTAAATTATTTACGATTTTGTTCTATTAATACAATATTCGTATACTTTTCATCTTCTGGAGTTCTTACATGTCCTCTAAACCCAATCAACGAAAATCAAAAAAAAGGGAGCAGATCATCAAAACCGGCAAAGATCTGTTCCTGCGCCATGGCATCAAACGAATTACCGTCGAAGAGATCTGCCAAAAAGCCGGCGCCAGCAAAATGACATTTTACAAGTATTTTGCAGGCAAATTAGCGCTGGTGGAACAAATCTGGAGCCGAATGATGGCCGAGGGTTACAGCAAGCTGGATGAGATCAACACAATGGACATCGCTTTGCCGGAAAAAATTCAACGCATGTTTGCCTGGAAGGAGCAATATACTGCCAACATGAGCGATTTTTTCATTGAAGAGATTATGTCGCTCGATTTTGATATAAATGCGCAATACAATCAAAAGTTTATGCAATTTATTGCCGAGGCTCAAAAAAAGGGTGAAGTCCGGCCAGAAATTCGTCCTGAATTTTTTATGGCAGTTCTGGACAAGCTGCGCGAACTTGCTTTTGATGAGGAGCTCATTAAAAAGTACCCTAATTTTATAGAATTTAATCGCGAAATCAAAGACTTCTTCTGGTACGGCATCTATGCCCGGCCGGATATGGAGAAATAGCCTTGGGATGTTCATACCACCAATTGGCACTTCTGGCCGTGGTTTTATATTTGGTTGCCGGCATACCTTCTGTGCCGGAAGCGCTGGAGATAGAGACCGATTTCAGTGGGCAGTTATCCGCTTGGTTTGTGGTGTCCCAGCATGATGATGAAGGTGAAGACAACTATGGATTTCGCTATATTCACGAATTGGGTCTAAATATTCCGCTGGATGGAGACCTGGCGATCGATACCGAAATTGCTGCCAATGGTTATTGGAGCAGCCAAGAGGATGAGGACGGCGATCAGGCTGATGCCGATTTATACCGCCTGTGGTTACGGGTGGCGTCATCCCAATATGAAATCCGGGGCGGCCTACAAAAAATAAATTTTGGATCCGCTGTTTTACTGAGACCCCTCATGTGGTTTGACCGTGTGGACCCACGCGATCCTTTGGGTTTGACAGAAGGGATCTACGGGTTGCTGGGACGTTATTATTCTCTCAACAATACCAATTTTTGGCTATGGGGTCTTTGGGGCAACGATGAAACCAAGGGGTGGGAAACAACGCCATCCCATAAAAACCGACCGGAATATGGCGGCCGGGCCCAAACACCCTTTATAAGCGGTGAAATCGCCATAAGCTTTCATCATCGTGAAGTGGATACCGACGAACTCAATCTGATGGACGATGTTGAAAATAGTTTCCCTGAAAATCGTCTTGGTCTGGACGGCAAATGGGATATGGGCGTAGGAATCTGGTTTGAATCGGTGGCTATTCATCAAAATCGCGATCTATTGCCGCTGCAGTACCAGAAATTTCTGACAATCGGCCTAGACTATACCTTTGATATCGGTAACGGATTAAACATCAGCGGGGAAAACTTATGGGTATCGGTTTCAGAAGATTTTGACGATTCAGGGGAAACTGCGGCCTTTTCAGCCGCCTCAGTCAATTATCCTATCGGTTTGCTGGATGCCGCCGCGGCCATTATTTATTTTGATTGGGATAATCAGGAAACATATCGCTATGTCAGTTGGGAGCGCCGCTACGACAACTGGCTTTTTTATATCATGGGTTTTTGGAATCCAAACGCCTTACAGATTTATGAAACCGATCAGGTGGATTCACTATTTGCAGGAAAAGGGGTGCAGTTATTAACGGTTTTCAACCACTAATGGTATAACCATGGAGGGATGTATAATGGACAACGGGCACGTCATCGCCATCAAAGGGCTGGTAAAGCGTTTTCCCATTGGTGGGCGCCATTTTACGGCCTTAAATGGCATCGACCTCAGGTTCAAAAAAGGTGAATTCGCAGGCCTGGTAGGCCCAAGCGGGTCCGGCAAGACGACATTGTTAAATATCATTGGTTCACTGGACACGCCATCCGAGGGCACAGCCATGGTTCTGGGACAGGCTATCGATGGCTTGACCCATAAAAAGGCGGCGGCCCTGCGCAACAAATATTTCGGCTTTATTTTTCAAACCTACAATTTGTTACCAGTTTATACGGTCTTTGAAAATGTGGAATTTCCGTTGCTGCTGCTCAAGATGCCGCCGTCCGAGCGCAAAAAGGCTGTATTGGAAGCGCTTGAATGGGTAGGATTGACAGACAAGGAAAAATCCCGGCCGGCCCAGCTATCCGGCGGCGAATGCCAGCGCGTGGCCATAGCCCGGGCCATGGTCAAAAAGCCCCAGATTGTATTAGCGGACGAGCCCACGGCCAATCTAGATGCCAAAAATTCACACAACATCTTACAGACCATGCAAGACCTGAACACCCAGCTGGAAACCACCTTTATTTTTGCCACCCACGACGAAAAGGTGATTCAGTATCTGAAACGCAAGATCTCATTGGATGACGGTAAGGTGGCGGGGGATGAATATTATGACTGAAGGGTCCCAGGGTTCGAGAAGTCAAGGGCTAACAGCCCATAACCGATCTACAGCCTATATCGTAAGATGGAGTACAAAATGATCATAATTAAACTCGCCTTTCGTAACCTCGTGGGAGCGGGATTGAGAACCTGGCTTAACGTGGGGGTGCTCTCCTTTACCTACGTGTTGATTATTTGGCACCAGGGTTTGTTTAGTGGCATGTACCAGCAGGCCAGCCGAGATGTGATCAAAGATGAGGCCGGCGGTGGTCAGTATTGGGTAGCGGGCTATGATCCGTTTGATCCTTTCACCCTGGAGGAGAGTCATGCACTCCTACCGGATGCTTTGACCGATCTAATTCGTGCAAAGCGAGCAACGCCAATTTTGATACGGCAGGGCACTATTTATCCCCAAGGCAGGTTGCAGCCGACTCTGCTCAAAGGTATCGATCCGGAACAGACCATATTGGATATCCCCACGGCAGCTTTGAATCGTGATGATGTGGAGTGGCCGGCCATGGTGGGCAAACTGATGGCCGCGAAAAACGGCCTGCGAGTGGGTGATACGGTGACCCTGCGCTGGCGCGATGTAAACGGGACCTTTGATGCGGCCGACGCTGAAATTGTGGCCATCATGCAGACCAATGTACCCACGATGGATCTGGGGCAGTTGTGGATCCCTTTGGAAAGTTTGCGTGAGATGTCCCACCTGGAAGACCAGGCTACTGTAGTGGTAGTGGACAATCAACCATATACACATGCAGTTCAGGCAGGATGGCATTTCAAGGATCATGATTATCTGCTCAAAGATATCCAGGCGATGATTAAATCCAAACGAGCCGGTAGTGCGATTATGTATGCGATCCTCCTGTTTTTATCCATGCTGGCTATTTTTGACACCCAGGTGTTGTCCATTTTCAGACGTCGCAAAGAAATAGGTACCCTCATGGCACTGGGTATGATTCGCGCCAAAGTCATTGCCCTGTTTACCCTGGAGGGCATGCTACACGGCATGCTGGGAATTGGCGCCGCTGCAGTTTACGGAATTCCCGTGCTGATTATTACCGCCCAGAAAGGCATTCCTATGCCCAGTACGGCTGAGGAATATGGCTATGCTTTGACGACGCGATTGTTTCCAATCTATTCGATTGGATTGATTGGCCTAACCATCGCCATTGTCATGCTAACCGTCACCATCGTAAGCTATTTGCCCAGCCGCAAAATATCGGGTCTGCAGCCTACTGAAGCCTTGAAAGGAAAACTGTCATGATTCGTTTTTTAATCCGCGGCCTGCTCCGCGACCGATCACGGAGTCTGTTTCCCATCCTGATGGTGGCTGCCGGTGCCTTGCTAACTGTCTTGCTCTACAGTTATGTCAAAGGGGCCATAGGCGATATGGTTGATTCCAATGCCCGATTCGACGCCGGCCACGTCAAGATCATGACCCGTGCCTATTACGAAATGGCCGATCAGATGCCCAACGACTTGGCTTTGCTGGACAATCAGGCCGTACTGAATAAGCTGTCCCGGGACTATGCGGATATGATCTGGACACCGCGCATTAAATTCGGGGGTCTCATGGACATTCCCGATGCCCAGGGCCAAACCCGCTCTCAGGGCCCGGTATTTGGTCTGGGTGTCGATTTGCGCAGCCCGGATTCGTCCGAGATTAAACTCCTCAAGCTGAAACAATCCATCGTGCGTGGCAGGTTGCCCCAAAAACCAGGCGAGATGCTGATCAGTGAGACCTTTGCCCAAAAATTAGGCCTAAACATCGATGAAACCGCCACCTTAATCAGTTCCAGCATGAATGGCAGCATGAGTATCCACAACTTCACCGCGGCCGGTACGGTTCGGTTCGGAATGGTGGCCCTGGATCGCAGCTCCATGATTGCCGACATCGAGGATGTGCGTTTGGCCTTGGACATGGTGGATGCCACTGGTGAGATCGTGGGCTTTGCGCGCGACATGATGTATGAGGATAATCACATGATTCAGGTCGTGCAGCGATTTAATCAATCCTATCAAGAATCAAAAGACGAATTTGCCCCGGTGATGGTGAGCCTCAGCGATCAGACCACTTATTTTCGCGATATTTTGAAAATGGCCGATTCCATCGGTGGAATTGCCGTGGGAGTGTTTGTATTCGTCATGTCCATCGTGCTGTGGAATGCCGGTTTGATGAATGGTATCCGCCGTTATGGTGAGATTGGCGTGCGCCTGGCCATGGGCGAACCCAAAGGCGCCATTTATCGGTCGATGATATTTGAGTCCATCTGTATCGGACTAGTGGGTTCGGCCCTGGGAACGGCATTGGGCCTTGGCGTGTCATATTGGATGCAATACTATGGCCTTGATTTTAGCAGTATGCTGCAGAAGTCGACTATCCTAATTTCTAGTGTCATTCGCGCACGGGTGACGCCCACCAGTTATTATATCGGTTTTTTACCGGGTTTGTTCGCCTCTGTTCTGGGCACTATGTTTGCGGGCATCGCCATTTATAAACGACAAACATCGCAGTTGTTCAAGGAGCTGGAAGTATGAGAACTCTAAATAATACATTGATCTTCATCCTTGTATTTATCATGAGTTGTTTTCAGGCCTGGGCTCAGCAGCCTTCAGCCGAAACCATCCTGGAGAATGTGGATCGCAATATGTCGTCCCAAAACCGTATATTCAAATCTAAAATGGTAATACACGGTCGGCGTGGGAGCCGGACCGTGGCGTCGCGCTCATGGGCCGAAGGTGACGAGAAAGCCTTTACCGAGTACCTGGCCCCAGCCCGGGAAAAAGGTACCAAGATGCTCAAATTAAAGGACAAGCTGTGGATGTACGCACCAAAAACCGATCGGACCATTCAAATATCCGGCCATATGCTGCGGCAGTCTGTTATGGGATCGGACCTATCTTATGAAGACATGATGGAAGATAAAAAATTGACCGATCATTATGCGGCCCTAGTCGTCGGAACCGAGCCGTATGACGAGCGGATCTGTTGGGTACTGGAGCTCACCGCCACCACCAAAGATGTAGCTTATGCCCGGCGCAAAATATGGGTGGATCAGGAACGGGCCATACCCCTCAAAGAGGAGCTTTTTGCCAAAAGCGGTAAACTACTTAAAAAGCTGGAGCTCAAGGATGTGGTTCGCCTGGATGAGCGCTGGTTTCCCAAACGGATGCTATTTAAAGACGTCCTCAAAAAGGGTAAAGGCACCGAATTCATAATCGACGAGATCGAATTCGATCAACAAATTCCCAGGCATATATTTTCAAAAGCAGTTTTACGAAAATAGGTGTAAGGGCCATGAAAAAAGCCGTTTTCTTAAATTTTCCCACACATGGGTGCATACCAATCCATCTTCAGCCAGGAAGAAAAGGTCTCTCACATAAAGGCCGCCGATGCCATTATTGGCTATGTTGCGGGCTGGTTTGGCCTGGCATGACCGGCAAAATGTTTAAATAGTAAATATATTTTTTTAAGGTCGATAAATACCAGTTCATGCAAAGTTCCTCGTTTTCAGGCCGGATACTTACATCAAATCAAGTTGTTTCAAAGCTGCCCGATATGCTTTAAGGCTATATCCGGCGATCGGGATGTCGCCGATCATGACAAAGGGTACACCAACACCCCCCAGGGCTTTCCACTCGGAACGATATTCAGAGGATTCCCGGATATTGTATTCGGTAAATTCGACATCATTCTCCTTAAAGAAGGCAAGGGTCTTATCGCACCAACCACATCCTGTTTCTGTATAAACCACAACATCGCGACTTTCGGGCTCAAATATGCCACTAAATGCGATTCTCAAAAACGTGTCATCCTGTGGGACAATGCGTTCACCATCGATGATTAACATCGGCAATCCTCTGCCTTTGTATTTTTTGAATAATTCGTAATTAGCATCGGAATCTTCAACATTGTATTCGGTATAATCGATCTCGTACTCATCCATTAAATCTTTGGAAATGTCGCATAGTTCACAGTTGTTGAGTGTGAAAATCATGTTTTCATCAGGAAGGGCGTTGAAAATATTTTGATAGGCCAGGTAACCCGCGGCGATAACAGCAACCACAACTATGATGTTTCTCATGTCAGCCGATCTCCTTTTGAAGATTATGGCCAAACATCAGCCGAATGAACATACATTTTTTTCGTATAAATATCGAAATGTTATTCTATATTTTTAGCATATATATAAGCAAAGATCAACTATAAGTAAATTCTTTATATAAAAGGAAAGGTACTTTATAGTTGCTTTCAGGCGCAAAGGATGGCGATTGACTTTTAAAATTTAAATGAGTAAATACATAAGAGTATAAGCACTGGGCCTGGTTGACCTTGTGATAAATAAAATCGTTTGTAGAGGAAAAAATGGGATCGGATAGCACGTGGGTGACCTGTATTCATGTAGTTAACGGATCAGCAGAACATGTGAAAATGAGGCCTGAAAAGATGTGCCTGTGTTCAGCTTGTGTCGAGGCGGTAAACCTTGTTAAAACCAATGAGATCTGCATCTTGGATCAAGATCGTCTGGAGCGTATTTAAATACAGGTCAGAATCGCCGGGATCAAAATTCTGATAGACGCACGACTGATCGTAGAGCAGAGATTCGACCTGCATAATATAAAAATTATTCATTCGGGAAAAATAAAGAAAGTTTCCAAGAAAAATGCCTTGCAGTTCCGAATTCTACGGTACAGCAAGGCATTTTTATTTATCTAACAATCCTTTTTGCCGGTCAATTAATCCAAACCCATCTTTTGATAGGTGTAATTCTTGTAATGCGGCAGCATATCGAGAAAGTGGGCATCAAAGACCGGTTTTTGATCGGCACCGAGACTGATATTGCCGCTCTGCCCCAGCGGCCATCGGCTATACCCTACAGCGCCTTCCGGCCGTAGTTCCACGATTTGAATATAGCTGCCGATATTGTTGTCCCACATCTCGGCCACTGGTCCGAACATCATATGCTTAAATGTGATTTTACTCCGTGGCGCTTGCCATGAGGAGGGATCTTCGTTTTTGAAATTTTCTTTTAAAGCCCCGGCGGTCTCTAAAAGGGTTGTCAGGAAAATGTCTTCCACGGTCTCAGTCGCTTCTGTGTTCATGTTGTCGAAATAGTTGCGAGAGACGGGCAGGGTTGAAGTCGATCCGTCGATGCAGCGTAAAAAGAGATTAAATAAACTGCTGTGAACCAGTTTGAAGTCTTCGATGCCGGCAAATTCATCTTCAAAGGTTGCTTGGATCGCCTTGGGCAGCCACTCCAGAAAAAAGGTGTGACCAGCCTGAAAGCGATCGTCAGCGACCACATCGATTACCGATCTGCCATCCCAGGTAGACAATACCTGCAACATCTTCGTCAGTATGGGTTTGTCCGCCTCGGCGGCCATCTTAAGCGCGCGTGACATGGCCGGCAGAAAATCCTTGCAGAGGATCCCGTAGGCATTGTGCTGTGGATAGTAGGTCCCGGCGCCACCAGCGTATTGCATGAATGCCTGGTTAGCCTGCATATTCATGTTTTTGGCATCGTTTAGCGTCCCCAAAAGCCATAAGGCCCGGTGATGCCGACCAAACTGATAATCGGGATTTTCACCATCCGGGTTGCGGGTATCCGGAGACGCCTTATTGTTCCATCCGGTTACAAAACCCTTGTCGGGATTGATAATACTGGCGTTGGGCAAGTAGCGGCCGGTCCATTCTGCCCGGCCCGTTCCCGGGAGCGGCAGTCTGGGATCATAGCCTTCGGTCCGTTCAGGATTCAGACCGGTGTGCCAGTAGCCGATATTGCCATGAATATCGGCGTAGGATGTATGCAGAGATGTCATGATCAAGGCTGCTCCTTCACCGAATTCCGTCGCGTTTTTGGCGATCATCATTTTTAGCCAGCCGTCGCTTGAAAGTGCTTCTATTTTCCAATGGGCGATCTTTTTGGTATATACTTTGTCGACTTCGGCCGTGGCCGGATCAAATGGATAGGGGGAGAATACGGGTCCATGCATGGTTTTGTATATGACCACTTCTTTGATTTCTCCGCCGGCCACCTTGATCTTCTCGATCCTTTTTTGCATCTTGTGCCATGTTCCGTTGAATAAATATTCTTCCTTATTAAACGGATTTAAGATTTCCTGGTACACGTCGACGTTGTCACACATACCAACCATGTGAGACCAAGCCAGGAAGTGGTTGTGGCCCACGGGTATCAAGGGCAAAATGGGGAAAGTCATGCCGACGACATCGAATCGGCCGCCCTTGAGCGCCACCTCATTAATGACGGTCGGAACCGTGTGGTCCATCTGGGGTTGCCCCACTAAAATAGGATATCCTGTTCCGGTTACCTGGGGAGATAAGGTCCAGGTGTTGCTGCCTAGTTTTACAGGAGCGCCGACCCGTCGGGCTTCGTTGAAGGCCAGTTTCGAAAGCATTTGTTCTTGCTTGGTCAACTCGGCAATTGCCGTGTCTTCATCCAGATAAGTGGGAACGCCCGCGCTTGCTATGATTTTCGGAACGAAATTTTCACCAATGTCTTCATCAATATAGGTGGGAGCAGACGGATCATTGATCCAGCGCCAGTCATTAAAGGCCGCCCATCCAGCCTCTTTGCCAAGCCGCTCGGTCAGCAGCTGCAAGGCATTCAAATTTTTCAATTCAGAACCGCCGATCATGCCAAAATGCCTTAAAAGGCTTTTAAAATATGCCAGTATATCGGATGACGTGAAATGCTGTGGTTTTAGTTTAAGGGCCAAATATTCCATGGGCATTATTTTTGGGTCTGCCAGAACTTCATTGACCCGTCGATTCACACCTCTCAGATAGGCCATATATAATTTGCGGGCATCGGCCGAATGCTGTTCAAACATGGTGCGGTATTCATCCTCGGTGTAGTCCCAAAGACGGTTTTGCATGTCCGATGGTACCAGGTTGGGTCCGAGAATCTCTGCAAGGGTTCCCCGACCCCAACGTTTATTTATTTCCATCTGCCACAGGCGATCCACAGCGGTCGTGTAGCCGAATTCTTCAAATAGCTCCTCTTCGGTATCTGCTTTGATGGAAGGAATGCCGTATTGGTCGCGGACAACCTCTACAGCGCCCCAGGCGGATGTGAAACCCATTAAAATCAGGAGAGCTAAAGCCGTAATCGTCGTGATCAGTCTCATGCCGATCCTCCTTTCGCATTAGGTTGGTGGTGTGGCAAATAGGGCTTGCGAAAAGAAAAATCCCATTTCTTTTCTAAAGAAACAGGATTCTTTGATGCATAACTTGGCTACCTCCGATCAGGGGTTGGCGCATTATGGAGATAACAGATTAGTTAGCACATGATTTTTAGCAAAGTCAATAAAGCTCATTCATAAGTATACCCAATTCATGGTTTTTTGATTGGATGTTGCTTATATTTCTTTCCGTATTCCAGCATGAGGATATAATGAAAATAGGCTCTGGTTACAGGAAAACCTGCCATGTAAGTTTGAGATTTCCTCGTGAACAGGTCGACACGTGGATCATAGGTTCCAGCAATAAGCCACTCCAAATATCGTATATAGGCCGCATTTGGCGTTTCCTGGGGAACATAGTATTGCCGTTCTATGCCTGGCATTTTAGAAACGAATCTAGTTGGTTTTCCTGGTTGGCGTGAGGCTTTTTGTGTTACGCCGGCGCCACCGGACAGATAGCCTTTATGTTCTATCTTTTCGATAACCCGCGGATCGAATGTTGTTCCTAACACTGCTTCACGTATTCGACGGCCACGTCTTCAATTGTTTTAGCGCCGATACTATTTAAAAAGACGAACCGAATATCGATATCGGATTCCTCATATATCCAGCGAAGATACTTCTCGAAGCGTTTGACATCATATTTAGGGAGGAGACTGGCGTGATCACATATATGGCGGTGGCCAATCAAACCCGGGAAGGCGTCTTGAATAGTTGTTTTTACCAGCGGCCACCGCAGAATTGAGATTATGATAAGGGGAATAAGCGCTATTCCCAGAATCTTTAGAAGTGTAATCTTCGCTCTTTGTGGGCTAATATTGGAGATCATTTTATCACTCGTGGTAAAAATAGGGATAATAATAAACTGGTATTATATGCTTGTTTGTGTTCACTTAAACAATAATTGAAAATATGAATCTGGGCAAGTGAATTTTCAGCGGGTATTCCCTTGACCAATCACCCCAATTTATGTATCAATTAAGTATCTTCACAAGTTAAATCCGATTTTAAGTCAAACTCCAAAAGCTGTCGGCCAATATAGTTGTAAATTGACCTCACATTATTGACTCCACTCCCCGTATGGTGGCTGGACAGCAAATGCTCCAGATATTGTAATTCCAAATTTGAGGTAGACTCGATTTAGCAATGCTATTTCGATCTTCACAATATTAACACGTTCACAGGAAAGGAGATAAGAATGATAGTAATCGCTGAAGCCATGTGGCCACCTGATCAATCAATTGAAATGGGCAAAGCTGAGGCTGCCTTAGAAATGATTGGATTAGCTTAAACTATATATTCTAAATAGTTACGAAAGGAGGCAAGATAATGGCACGAAAAGCTTCAAAATACGCAGGTGTAAGGGACCGTATGAAACCAGGAGATGTCATCGCATTTTCCGGCAAAGGCCATTTTTCCGAAATCATAAAATGGGCCACTCGTGCTTCTGTGTCCCACGTTGGCATAATCCTGCAATCACAAATTGTGGACATGGAAGAGGGCGATAATCGGTATTTTAACCAGATAATAGAATCCACCTCTCTCAAAGATTTTTCCGGCGTCACCATCAACCGCTTAAGCGATCGGGTAAGCTCGTACAATGGAGAAATGTGGTGGCTGCCCTTAAGTGACGCATCCCGAGCTAAATTAAATACCATCAAATTCTACAATTTTCTGTTTAAACAAGACCATAAGCCCTACGATATGCCCCAGGCCGTGAAATCAGCTTTAGATACGCTGGATAATGTCCCATTAGTCGGCGGAGCAACGCACAATATAGAGGATTTTGATAAATTCTTTTGTTCAGAGCTGGCTGCTGCGGGATTAAAAAAGGGTGGCGTCATTAAAAAAATCAATTCAGCAGAAGTTACCCCGATCGATTTATGCCGGTTCAAGATTTACAAAAATGAATATCACCAGATAAGTGGTCGGCAAAAGTTAATAAAAGGCCATAATACATTGTCTCCGGAAGGTTGGGGGAAATAGAAAGAAAGTGTGTGGATGTTAAATTTTGCAGCGATTTAGTGACAAAGGCAGGTATGCATAAATGGGCAGCCTCTGCTTTTCTTGCAGCAGTTCGAGTTGGTGGAGACGAAGCATTGGGGCTTTCATTTTCTTGGGACTTTGTACACAAGTGAAAAGGAATTCGCCCTGATTTAAGACCCAGGAGCCATTTTTACAATAAGGGGGCATTATGGTTATTGGCCAGCAGATTCCTACAGAAGATATAGCTAAAGAAATTAAGACAGCGCATTTTATTTTTAAGCTTTATTTTGCTACATTGTTTTGCCGGCGTTATCAATATACTGTAGCAGGATTAGATTTTTTATTGGTGGTGAAGAGCACGTATGGATATATTTTGCGTGGGTTCTTGGCAGTATGTATGTTCTCATCACTTTTTATTATTTCTATGAACATTATCTCCTGCCTTATATAAAAGATGTAGAGAAAGGGGAGCCTCTTAAAAAAAATGTTTTTTCCTGGATGATTGTCTGGATTTTACCTGCCCTTGCAGTACAGTATTTTATCTTTATTGGCTTTTGGCTGACTGTGCAGGTAGTGCCCTTTAAACAATCCTTGTATACACAGCCCTATATGTATGGCCAGGCTTATAAAAAAACTGGATAATTATTTGAGCCCGAAGGTAAAAGCTGCCGGATTTCAAAAAAAGATGGAGGAAATTAATTCAGGAGCAGAAAAAAAGAGTCTCGAAGAACAGGCAAAATTCCTTGAAAACGAATTCTCCGTACATATAAAAAATTTTCCATCAGAGAAATGGGTTGGGGGAC
>CAZWEO010000056.1:0-31597 GCA_964633115.1 uncultured Desulfobacterales bacterium | reverse complement strand
TGCTTAAACAACTGATTTTATATTCTTAATCCTACATTGTTTTAACACCCTTTAATAGCTAAACCAATCGTAAGCATCCACAAAGATTAATACTATATTTCATTTGCAACAAAAGAAGTGGCAAAGAGGTACAGCATGAAAAATTATGATACACCTAAAATAGGTTTTATTGGTTTAGGATTGATGGGCTCGGCAATGGTGCGAAGATTGCTTAGTCTAAATTACCATGTCACAGTAGTTGCGCATCGTAATCGCAAACCAGTTGATGAAGCAGTTGCCAGGGGGGCCGTTGAGGTTTCAAAACCGGCAGAGGTTGCTGAGAGAAGTGATATTGTTATGTTGTGTGTTGACACTTCGGCAGCCGTGGAATCGGTTATACAAACAGAAGGTGGTGTACTGGAAAAACTTAAGCCCAATACAATTGTAATCGACTTCGGAACATCGATGCCCGAGTCAACAAAAGTGCTGGCGGTTCAATGCCGTAAAAAAAATGCATCCATGATGGATGCCCCTTTGGGCAGAACACCAGCCCATGCCGTTGACGGCCTTTTGAATATTATGGCGGCCGGAGAAACGGATGATTTCGAAAAAGTCAGACCGGTATTAGAAGACCTTGGGGAGAATGTTTTTCATGTTGGCCCGATCGGCGCAGGGCATACCCTAAAACTCATCAACAATTTCTTCGCGATGACAACTGCCTGCGCTATGTCCGAAGCTTTTGCAATGGCCGATCTCGCCGGATTGAAGCGTGAAACTCTTTACGATGTAATGGCGGCCGGACCCAACAGGTCGGGCATGATGGATTTCATTAAAGCCGGGGCGGTGGACGATGATCCTGAGCAACTTGCATTTTCCATAGCAAACGGTTTGAAGGATGTAACCTATTACGCTGGTATGGCTGACGATTTTAAGGTGCCCAGTTTTATTTCAGGTTCGGTTAAAACGGCTTTGAGCACTGCCAATGCCAGTGGTTGGGGTGACAAATATGTCCCGGAAATGGTAGATTTTTTGGCAAAAATATTTGCGAAAAGCACATTTGACGCAGAATAATTTAAGCAGGATTGTAGGTATAAAGTAAACGACCTTAACCGAATATCTCTTTGAGCTTACCAAAGGATGCTCTGAATCCGTCTTCATAGGTGCCGCCATCCGGACGGTACACACTCTCATAGGACACGACGCCCTGGAAAGCGTCCCGCTTCAAAGCCGAACCAATTTGTTCCAGGTAAGGCGCCATAGCGCCCTCTCCCAGAGCACAAAATTCTACTGCGGCCCTTGATATATCGTATGTCATGTCCTTGATATGGATGTGAGACAAATGGTCTTTGACGAGTTCGTAGGCATCCGGATACGGTACGTCCGTACAATAAAGTGTATTGGGTATGTCCCAAATGATTTTTAAATTTTTCGAACCGATGTCGTCGACCAGCTTCCGGGCCAGGTAACCCGATGTGACCATCGCATTGTTGCCTGTTTCCACGGCCAGGGTAATGCTTTCATCCTCCGCCATCCGGACCGGGGCTTCCATTAGCCTGAGCAGATTATCCCATGAACCGGTGCTGGCTACCCATTTTTCCGCACCGTGGGTACCGAAAATGATCATCTCTTTTCGGCCACTCATGACCCTGACGGTGTCTGTACCCAATTCCTTGGCGGTCTTGATACACCGTTTTAATGCCGCCATATGCTGCTTATATACGTCGTCGACGACGGTGGTGGTCTTCATGCAGAGACCCGCAAAATTGTGGCGGGCGATACAGGTGACATTCATATTGTATTGGGAGAGCAGGGCCTTCATTATATCGATTTCTTCATCCGTGTGATCCCCGACTTCCTTGTCCCATATAAACTGGAGTTCGGCCCACGTCAGGCCGTATTCGCTCATCACCTTCAGCGCTTGTTCTAGATCCATGTTTATGCCGTCTGTAATGACACCGAGTTTAGCCATTTCAATCTTCTGTAGAAAGCCTGGTCCTCCTCAGGCCGTTAATCTGCTGAAGCATTAATCATATCCAAGCCCGTCTGCCTCTTCCGGCGCAAAATCGATATGCATATTATTTCCGTCGGGATCGGATAAGTAGATCTGAAAAACCCTCAATTCCGGCACCCGGACAGTCCTATAGGAAATATTCATTTCTTTTAACGTGTTCAGAAAATCTTTTAGACCGGCAGCCCTCATGGCAAAATGCTCCATGGTCGGGTCATCAGCAAGCTGCTGGTCTTCCACATACAGAAGGTGGATCATGGGAATATCTGCGGCATATAGCCAGCGACCTGTGGATTTAAAAGGCGGCCTGTACCCAGGCTTTAAGCCAAGTACCTGGCCATACCATTCTTCAAGCCGATTTAAATCGGTGGTACGAAGATTTACATGCTCCAATAGATTAATATCCATAATAGATACCTCCATATTTTGGTCCAGCTGTTTGAACCGTGCGATGTTTGTCCCCTGGATGCCCGCAAGATCTATGGGGCCATCCGACGCGCCTCTTCTTTGGCAATACGGCACCAGGTGACCGCATTTTCCGGATTTTTACCCAAAGTGTGGTTGTCTTTCATGATTACTTCCACAACGTTGTCTTTGGTCAACTGGAACACCTCACGAATTTCCCGGCGCACAGCATCCCAGTCCGGATTGGGGAGGCTCAAAGGCGTCGGCATCGGCTTTAAAGAAAAGATGAATTTATCTTCCAGATAGGTTGCCATTTTAGCTTTTTCTGACCAGGGAGAGCAGGAAACCCGCCGCAGATGGGGGTGATTTTTAACCACATCCCAGCGGGTGTGCAACTCCTCGCAACACCCGTAGCAGGTCAGCCCGAATCGCTCCATAATGGGCTTTTCAACCGGGAAGACAAACTCGGCGTACATCTCCGGGCTCACATTCACCGTCTCCTGACTCTCGGTAAAACCCCACAAGTCCTCAGGACGTACACAGCCGTCAAAACCGGGACCGGGCAGCTCGTCGGTGTAGCCCAAACCGCCGGAACCCACATAGGTCCCGTCGTTGTTAAGATGCAGCAGACCGTTTTCCTCCAGGAAAGTGATTTTAGACAGATTGGTACGCGAAATAAAGCCCAGCAGTTCTTTCAACCCCTCCGGATGATCATAAAAATCGGTGTACAGATTCATCAAGCCCCGCAGCTTGACCACCTCTCTGGTAATTCCGAAGGTAAAAAACCAGCCGCTTTTTTGCTGTACCTGCAGGATATCGCCGAAAATATCCTGGGCGATGGCTAAATTTTCTTTGCTCGCATCCGAGTCTATCTCGATGGTAGGCATCTTCAGCTTGGCAAGATCTTTATCGTAATCCTTGATGGGCGGCTCCCATACTTTGGAACCATCCTGAGCACCGCTTTCGTGCTCCACGATCTCAACTCCCCAATTATCGGTCACAAAGATGCTGGGAACGTTGAAATAAGGCTCCGCCGGCCGATCATCCCCCATCTCCTCCCCCCAGAAAATCTCTTTGCGCAGATCCATCTCCCAGTGACGCGCCAGCTTTCCGCTGCACTGCATCTGGGTTTCGGTGATGATCTCATTCCAGCCGTTTTCCGGCTCGCATAAAATCACCGGCCGGGTCTTCTTCAGGGCGTTTATTTTGTACCAGAGCTGCCTTTTCTCTTCCATTTCAGGAAGACCCGCCAGGGCAGCCACCCTTTCCGCCAGCGGGCGTAAAAGATCCCGATCCTCCCCGGAAACATGCATATCCTCAGCCTTAAGGCCGGAATTGACCCGCCGGGGGCCGGTGTGTATCTGACCCGTTGATGGGCCATTGCCATAGTTTTCCAATCTAGCATTCCTAATTGACAAACTGATCTTTACCTGATTTTAATTTTACGGGATCGGATCAGCAGCAAGGGCCGGTCGATCCGTTGCAGCAACGCGGCTGCCACGCTGCCGTAAAACGATCGTGACAAACCACCCCGGCCGTGGCTGGCTATGGCGATCAAATCCGCGCTTGCCCTTTCGGCCGCAGTAATAATTTCTCCCACCACAGATCCGTGGCTCAAGTGTGTTTCGACATCGATGTCTTTTTCCCGGAAGACACGTTGCATATCGGCCAGATATTCTCCGTCTCGTTTTTCCTGAACGTCCAAATCCTGGGCATACTGCTCCATCGCCTTTCTGCTGTATCCGACTTTTAAAGTAGGGAGATCGATGACTTTCATGAAAATCACTTTGGCCCCGTATTTCAGGGCCAAATTCTCCACATGAGGCAGGATTGCCTCCGCCCTTACGGATCCATCCAGCGGAACCAAAATAGTGCTGTACATGTTCACCCTCCAGAGGTATGGAATTAAGCTCGACAGCCTTGTAAGAGTTCACTCCTAATTCGACTTTTGCGAATTCTGCCGATCGCAAACGAATATTTTTGCCGCCGGGTTTATCCCCCTTTCCTATTCGACGCCCAGCTCGTCCGAAAGCTGCATTTCAATGGGCATGAAAATGGCCGGGGTAATGGTTTCGTATTGGTGCCACGGATAATTACCTTGTTCGTCGTACATGGGTCTGTGGGTGGCACCGGGTGCCATTGGCTCCTCGAGATAGAGCGTATTCACGTCTTGCTGCAAGCATTGCTGCATTTTGCCGTAGCCCACAATCTGTGTATGGACTTCTTTAAAGGTTTCACCACCCCAGTGCAATTTATGCAGGCCCACATTGAGCGGGACCGTATCCGCATAGCACATATTGGTTTCAATGTTTCCCAGTCGAATTTTGGGCGAACGCCATAACCCGACGCCCTTGTGCCGCTCCTCTTTGGTGGCCTCATAGGCTAGAATCCAGGTTTGTTTGATTTCAGCAAACAGTGCCTTTTCATCGGCGTTGCGGGCATAGTCTTCCACCAGCAAGGCCCTCTCCACATCAAACAGTTTTGCATTGGTCACCAGAACGGATTGAAAAAAAACCAATTGCTGTTCTTGAATTCCTATCGGTCGCTCGGAAACGTTGACGATAATACTCTTTTTAGTTACCGGGTACTCTTTTTCATTCAGCAGATATTTCACTGTGAAAAACGGTTCGGCATAATCCAATGCCTTCACACTCATTTTGTTATCCCTACCTTTAGTTTAAATTCTGATTTATTTAGAAAGCTCAAGTCAGCCGGGAGCGCAGGTCCGTGTATGATCGTTTTTTTGGACACTGGCAACTGTTTGAGCTTTATAGATAACCTCGTTTTTTTCGCTACCGCCCAAGATATAGACGCTCTCTGACTTTCTCAAAGGCGTCCGCCCCGGCATAAAGAATCGGTACGCCCACATCCAGATTTTTCAGCTCATCCTCCATCAATGCAAACGGGATTTGCCCCATCAAGACGCAGTCCACGCCTTTGGCAGCCAGTGTTTTGATATCCGCTAGAACGATTTTGTCATGCTTTTCGAATTCTCCGGCATTGAACAGGTTAAGGGCGGTATTGTTGTTGGAAAAAGTAATTTTAATTTCCTTGCTGCGGTTTGCAGCTCTTGAATTGAGTCCCTCTTCAACATAGGGGACCACATATTCGGTTGTATTGATCACCCCGATGTGGCTGTATTTTTCTACGACTTTATCCAGAATCACGGCATCGAGCTGGATAAACGGTATGGAAACAACCTCACGCGCATAGGCTGTGGCCCGGGGCATGAGGCTGCAGCAGGAGACGATCAGACCACATCCGTCCCGTTCCAGCTGATCTGCAAAAACAGCCCATCTCAGCATATTTTTTTTGGGTGTTACGCCGATTGGCGATGCAAAATTATCTATCTTTACCCTGCCGTCATATTTGTGAATAAATTGTGTGCCGGGGAGATAGCGCTGCATAAATTTTTCGACCATACCGATGGTTGCCGGTGTGGTATGCACAAAGCCCACACAGCCGTTTTTGTTATCCATGATCGACTCCCAATGGATCAGATTTTAAAACAATTACCCTTCACTCAAGGGAAAATCCTGCGGCAGTGGTTCGGGAATACTGCAAGTGCTTTTAACCGTGTAAACTTCTCCGCTTTCAGCGGATTCCAGCATTCCCAGCATAACCTCAAGCACGTGACAGGCCATCTCGCCGCTGGCCCGATGGGAACGTTTCTCCCTTACCGCATAGGCCATGTCGGCTAGCCCCAAACCACGAGAATCTTCGTTATAGCCATGTGTGTTTTCAGCCAGGTCCCAATTTTCCAAACCCTGTTCCCTGGGCCTGTAGGTCCAACGGGCGGTCTCTCTGGTTTTGTAGTAAACTTTGCCTCCAAACTCATTGGGACCGCCGGTGGGATCCGGATCTACGATGGAAATCGTCCCTTCGGTGCCGTAAATCTCTAATCGCGGAAGTTGGTTGTCCCATACATCGAAGCTCTTCATCATGGTGCCAAGCACACCATTTTCAAATTCCAAAGAGCCGACGATATAGGTATCAACTTCAACTTTCATCTTCTCACCGCGCCGGGGTTTAGACCCAATCATCCGTTCTTCAAATGTCCTTTTCGCAAATGCGCTGGTTTTCTTTATCGGACCGAGCAGGGCAACCATGGCAGTCAAATAGTAGGGGCCAAGGTCCAAAAGCGGACCGCCGCCTTTCTGGTAATAAAAATCCGGGTTGGGATGGTACATATCGACCCCGTGGGTCGCCGCGAACGCACTGACCCCGATAGGATCTCCAACCAACTCTTGGTCGATCATTTTGCGGCAGGTTTGGATGCGGCCGCCCAGAAATGTATCCGGTGCATTGCCCACATACAGCCCCTTTGATTTTGCCAAAGCCAAAATCTTTTTCCCATCTTCGATATTTGTAGCAAAAGGCTTTTCAGTATAGACGTGCTTGCCGGCGTTAAGGGCTGCCAGGCTGATTTCAGCATGCGCCGCTGGGATAGTAAGATTCAACACACATTCGATATCCGGATCGTCGATGATCTCCTGCGGGCTGCACACCCTTGGAATTTGATACTTTTCAGCTTTGGCCTTAGATTCTTCCAAATCCAGGCTGCCGCAGGCAATCACATCCAGAATATCGAAATTTTGACATGTCTTTAAGTAGATGTCACTGATGACACCGGTACCGACTAAACCAACGTTGAACCTTTTCATTCATAACCCTTTTTTGTATTAACCCATATACCCAAATTTGCGCGGTAGCCATAGGACAATATCGGGCACTATAATGAGCACAAACAGAGCGGCGATCAGCACAACGATAAAGACCCAGGTTTCACGGATAATCTCCCCCAACTGTATCCCGGTAACCGCATTGATGACGAATAACAGCATCCCAAACGGCGGTGTGATCAGCCCGATCATGGTATTGATGACGGCAATCACGCCAAAATGGATCAAGTCGATGCCAAGTGAACTGCAGGCAGGTATAAAAAGCGGCAAAATCACCAGGATGATCGTTGTGGCCTCCAGCAAGGCCCCCATGACCAGCAGCAGTATGTTCACACAAACCAGGAAAACCAGCGGATGGATGTCGAGGTCTACAAGGACGCCGGCAAGCCGATTGGGAATATTCTCCGATGCCACCACGTAATTCAGGATCAGGGCCCCGGCGATCACCAGGCCGACCGCAGCCGATGAGCGGGCGGATCCCACAAAAATATCGTTGAGGGATTTTAAATTAAGCACGCGGTAGAATATTCCCGCCAACAGCAAGGCATAGGCCGCAGCAACCGCAGCACCTTCGGTAGGTGTGGTGACGCCGCCATAAATGCCATAGAGCAGGATAACCGGCATCATCAGCGCCGGAAAAGCGTTCAATGTCATTACCGGCAGCTTCTTTAATGGTACGGGATCATCCTTGGGCATGTTTCGGCGAGTCGCGAGCACGGCATTCAGCACCATCAGCACAGCCCCGATAAAAAGGCCCGGCAGGATGCCGCCCAGAAACAGGTAGCCGATGGATTGATCGGAAATGAGCGAATACATCACCATGGGGATCGAAGGTGGAATAATCGGACCGATGGTCGCCGAAGCGGCTGTAATGGCAGCCGCATATCCCGCAGGGTAGCGCCCGCCCCGGGTCATCATCTCAATAATAATCTTGCCGATCCCGGCAGCATCGGCAATGGCTGAGCCGGACATGCCGGAAAAAATCAATGACGCCACCACATTCACATGCCCCAGCCCTCCCCGGAAGCGGCCAACACAGGCCACGCACCAGGCCAGCAACCGGTCGGAGATGGTACCGGCGTTCATGATATTGGCGGCAGCGATAAACAGCGGCACGGCCAGCAGGACAAAACTGTCATACAAACCCCAGAGGGCCTGCTCTGCCGCCAACGCAATGTCCTGGCCACCTACGGCCAGATATACCAGCCCGGCCAGAATGGTTGAGTGACCGATGGGCGTCCCGATCCCCGCCAGAAACAGCAAGGTGGCCAGGCACATGGCAAATTCAAGGCTCATGATGCTTCCCCCTCTAGTTTGTCATCCTGGTTTTCATCGGGAACACCGTGGCGCACAATCCTGACGAACCGCCAAGCATACACCAAAATGGCGGAGATGAGAAAAACCATGTAGATGCTGAAAACCGTGCGCATGGGAATTTTTAAAATGGTGCTTTTCTTAATTTTCAGAAAGTCAATCCAGTCATACGTATGGTAAAACGACGCCGCCAGACCGATCACGATAGCGGCCGACCCAATCAAGCTGAAAATTTTCCGCGTGCGCGGTCCCACTGCCTGGTAGAGCACATCGAACGTGACGTGCTCCTTGTGGCTGACCACAAAGGCGCATCCCCAAAAAACGAGCCAGACCCAAAGGGTCAGGCAGGCTTCCAGCGTCCAGCCAAAGGGTGATTCCAGTACATAGCGCGAAAAGATCTGCAGGACAAAAGTGAAGAATATACCGGCGAGCATCACTGCCACCACGCTTTCAGCGCCTTTGAGAAGCCACTTTTTCAGAATTGTTAATCCTTGCACTTGTCAGTCCCTCCAGTCGATATTACAGCGGTTGTTAGAAAAACCTTCTGTTTGGCATGCAAAGCGGTTCAGATGTTTTCCTATTTCGGAACATAATTATGAAAACTTGTAAAACCCTTGCTTAAAAATTGTCTTCACCCCGACAACGAGGGGTTCGCATGCAAAGCATACGAGCCCCTCGGTCGGGTTGCAGCAGAAATTTTCAATTTAGCGCGAGTTGATCTTATCCAGCAAACCCTTGGGCCAGGTCTTGGCAAAATCGGACCCCAGATACATTTTTTGAGCGCGTTTGCGGAAGGCGTCCACGTCGGGCTCGTAAACCTTCAGACCCTTTTCTCTGAGAAAAGAGACCAGCTGGTCTTCCAGTTCTAATTGCTTCAGGCGTCCGTATTCGGAAGAGGTGTCTGCGGCAGCCTGCAGTCTTTTCTGCTGATCAGGCGTCAGCTTGTTCCAGGTTTTGGTGGAGATGGCCAGGTAGTTCAAATCCACCAGGTGCGAGGTCAAAACGATCTGCTTGGTAACCTCGTAGAACTTCTTGTCGACCACGGTGGGCAGCGGGTTGTCCTGTCCGTCGATGGCGCCGGTTTGCAGGCCGGTATAAACCTCGGAAAAGGCCATGGGCGTGGGGCTGGCTCCCAATACCTTGCCCAGGAACTGCCAGGCGTTGGTGCCGGGCATACGCAGGTTGACACCCTTCAGGTCCGCAGGCGTCATGACCTTTTCATCGGTGCGCAGGTTGACCTGGCGCCGGCCCAGATAGACCACGGACAGCAGCTTCATCTTCAATTCCTTTTCAACCTTTTTCTTGAAAGGATCCATCAGGGGATCGTTGAAAACAGCCACCTGGTGGGCTGCGTCACGATGGACATAGCCGGTGGCAAAGATTGAAAACTCCGGGAAAAAGACCGCCAGCTCCTGTGCCGAGGCCAAGGCCATCTCCAAATTACCGCGGGCAATCGCTTCCAGCTCGGTGCCCTGTTTGAACAGGGATGAGTTCCAATGGCCTTCAAATTCCGCGAACTCGGAAACGGCCGGTCCGAATACTTTATTCAGCGCGATGGCGCGTGTTCCGGTTGCCGACCCGGACGAGGCCAGCCGCAGCTTGATTTTTTTATCCGCAAGGCTTTCGCCTGCCAGACTGAATATCAGCGCGGCTGAAACAATTAGGGTTAGTAAGGTACGACCTGAGAATAAATTTTTCATTGTAAATTCTCCTTTGGTTAATGGTTAACGTGCATTGATGATTCACACTTGGTTTCCACCTCTAAATTTCAAACATGACCTTGACCGTCTCGGCTGAGCCGGCTGCGGCAAAGGCCTTTTCGAATTCTTCGAATTTGTAGGTGACCTCAATCAAGGATGCCATGCGTACGGCCCCGGCAGCCACCCAGCGCAGGGCGCCCATGTAATGCCGGTCAACCTGCGCGGCATCGCCCACAATGGTCAGGCCGCTGCGGGCAATTTTCAGCGGACTTACGGTGGCCTCGGGATAGAGCCCGAACAGGGCCACACGGCCACGATTGCCGGCCACATCGATGGCCAGGCGGGTGGCGATGGGCGAATTGGCGGTTTCCACCGCGATATCCACACCCCTGCCGCCGGTGATCTCCTGGACCCGGGCAACCACGTCTTCATTGCTTCCGTTGACGATATGGGTGGCGCCGATTCTTTGGGCGATTTTAAAGCGCTCTTTATCCTTGTCGATCCCGATCATGATGATTTTGCTGGCACCGCAAGCCTTGAATGCCTGCAGATGAAGCAGACCGAGCGAACCCGGCCCGACGATGGCAACGGTGTCGCCGAGCATTGGCTTGACTTGCTCCATGGTCCGGACAGTCAATCCGATGGGCTCCAGACAGGCCGCATCCACAAAAGAGACGTCATCCGGAATTTTGTGCACTTTGGCTGCGGGAACAGCAATGTATTCTCCAAAGGTTCCATGGCAGGTAAGACCGATATGGTTCCATTGCATGCACATATTCTGGTCTCCGCTGATGCAATCATCACAGTGGCCGCAGCCTTCAATCGGCATGATGCCCACCCGGTCACCGACAGCAAATTTGTCCACCCCCGCTCCGATTTCGGCAATGACACCGGCACCTTCATGCCCCATAATCAGAGGGATCGGCACGGGCTTGCGACCAACATATTTATTTTGCATAATCGACACATCCGAATAGCAGAGCCCGGTTGCCTTGATCTGCACTTTGACTTCATTGGGGCCGGGCACGGGCTCGGGCATCTCCCGGAGGTCGACACTGCCTTCGTTTTCATCATACTTAACGATCGCTTTCATATATAAGCTCTCCAGTGTAGCTAGTTAGTATTGGATCTGAACCGGTTTCTGTGTCATTCCCGACTCATGCAGGGCCAGTGTGGCAACCAGTGTTTTGCGGGCATCTTCGCCGGATGTCCGGGGTTCTTCTTCTCTTGTAATCACTTTGCAAAAATGTGCCAGCTGGCCGGGATACGGATCTGCACTTTTGATATCGAGCTGCTCGGAAGTGATCGGATGCTGCCAGCCCTTCTTTTCCGGATCTTTATAGTAGACCTTTTCCATACCTGGAAAGCTCACGGAGGCCTCAGTTCCTAAAAAGTGGTAGATATTACCCTTGGTCGGGTAAAAATGGGGATTTTCCCCCATGGTACATTCATACCCCCAAACCGATGGTGCCGTATCGGACATCAAAATACTTGCAAGCGTACCGTCGGTGAATCTCACTGTTGCGCTGACAGTATCTTCAACCTCGAAACCCCGGGATTTATTGCTGACTTCTGCATAGACCCTCTCAATATCGCCGATACAATATCTCAACACATCAATTTCATGGATGGTGTTGATCAATATCGGCCCGCCGCCCTTCTTGCTCCGCCATGGTCCTGCAACAAAATAATCGGCCGGCTTATACATGCACCAAAACATGTTAATCATTACCATACTGCCCAGTTCACCGTTTTTAATCATTTCACGTGTCGCATGAACCATGGGGTTAAACCGTCTGTGATGTGCAACTAAAATCTGGACATTATTTCTTTTGGCACTGGCAATCAATTTGTCTGCATCTTCCACGTTCGTGGCAATGGGTTTTTCCACAAAGAGATGCAGCCCTTTATCCGCGCAATAGCTTCCAACAGGCTCATGCAGTTCGTTTGGCAGGGAGATGATCACACCGTCAAGGGTTTCTTTTTCGATCATCTCTTCATAATTATTGTAATAGGCGACGTTGAGATCGCGGGCCATTTGTTCATGGGCCGGATCAGAGTCACAGATGGCAACATATTCGCATTCATCGATTTCGGCGGCAAACTTGGCATGAACTTTGCCGATCATGCCGACACCGATGGATGCCAGGCGAACCCGTTGCGATGCGCCCCCGCTTTTGTTTTCATTTTCCATAATATTTTCCCGTTTCTTAGCCTGTTGGCTTGGATTCTGTCACTTGTTAAGATCAGTCACTTTTGGAAACGAGTCCGTTATTCCAGGTGACCGGTAAAAGCCATCCTAGTCTGTCGATACTCAGGGGGGAAATCCCAGAACGTACAAGTGTTTTCCGCCGCTGGTGGATCCCTTTAGGATATCTTCGATGAGCTTTGGATCTCTCTGGCTCATCTCTTCGATGGGCGGAAGGGTGCCCACCGGAAAACGTTCCAGGATGTCGTCATGCAGCTGCACCATGTAGTCCATGAATTTTTCAACCGAGGGGATGGCTTTGGCCGGATCGGCCTTGCTGGGCTTGCCTAAAACCCCTTCGGGAAACATGACGCACTCGATGCCGCCGGCCCCCACCTGGCAGTGGCCAGGAATAGGATTGCCGTAAATATCACCGCCGCGGTCGATATGTCCTGGAGGGAGATAACCTTTGATATTGGTATCCTCGGCATTTTCGTGCTGGCAGAGTTCCGGAAACAGGGCCATGGAAACGGACTGCTCCGCCTCACAGGCGTGCTGGAACGGCTGATCGTAAGGCCCGCCATGCTCTTTGTCCATGAGGGTCTGCCCCATGACCCGGGGCACATCCACGAAAAAAAGCATGGATGGTACCTGGTAGCGTTTGCCAAATTCATTGAGGGCAGAAGGTATGATGTACTCCTGGCCGTGCAGGCTGATCCAGATCTGTTTGCGGAACCCGGTATTCCAGAACCCGGCGATGACGGCCCTGATGTGGTCGGAAAACACATCGTCCGGGATGACGATGGTACCGGGCTGACCCAGGTGATGAAAAGGATGGGATCCATAGTGCAGCGGCTCGGCCACGGTGCATCCGGTGGCTTTGGCAATCTCCTCTGCCATGCGGGTAACCACGAAAGTGTCCTCGCCAAAGGGACCGGCCAACCCGTGGTTTTCGGTGGAGCCCACCGGCACGATCAGAATATCGTTTTTTTGCAAACGATCTTCCATATCTTTTTTGGTCATGGTCTGGAAGTAAATCCCAGACGGTTTGTCCATGTGTCCACCTTCCGGTGGGATGGTCCATTTGCTCATAGTACAGCCTCCTCTCAAACCGGCATTATTTGCGATGGCCGGGCAGTTGCGGTGCGTAGATCCACACAAACTCAAGATCCACATCGCCGGTGTTCACGATTTTATGTAATCCTCCGGGGGGATTGTAGACGCAGATTCCGGGCTCGAGATCAATTTCCTCATCCTCAGTAATGAATTTCCCCTTTCCGGATATGAAGTACATCACTTCCTCTTCATTTTCGTGTTTATGCTCCGGAACCATGCCGCCCGGGTGTGTCCGGTTGACACCCATGGCAAGATTCTGGGCTCCCACAGTTTTTTCCGACACCAAAATCCATGATGTGCGCGGCGGCTCGCGCCTCTCGCCTTCCATGCTATTCATGTCGACCACTTTTAGTCCTGACATTCTTCCCTCCTGAAATTGAAAAGATTTATTCTATATGTTCTTACTTAAAATTGGCCTTTTAACGGTTCTAGAGACCAGATTTCCCCCATTTTGTCCGTTGAAATGTTAAAAACGGTGTTATGAGGCGGGAGCGGTTCGTGACGCATGAATTCGGGGACATCACAATTAGTCATGTCTAGGCCGGCACGCGCGTTGAACTTCTCCTCGGTTTCAAGGCATTCAGCACCCATTTGTTGCACATCATCAAAGCTGAGATCCCAGCCAAAACGCGCGTTTAGCAGTTCAGCGATCAGTTCGGGTTTTTTTACAAATGCCGGCCGGATAAACAGGCAGACACCCAGGCTGTCCAGAATCACGCCACGTAGCTGCAACCGCTTTGATGCCGCCACCTGGCCTTCGGTTCCCTTGGGATCCATCGCGGATGCCAATTCCAAAGCATTTCCGGCGGTATGATCCGCACCCATGGGAGAGGTGACATAGGTCACCCCGATGCCTTTCAAGGAGCGGGGATCATAAGCGGGCATGGCCTGGCCTTTTACCGCCGGTATCCTGCGCACACCCAGAACTTTTCCGGTCGTCACAACCCCGTTACCGATTACCCGACCAAGCGGCGTCCCCTGCCTGATCTGCTGAATGAGATCTTTTGCACCCTCAACATCACCAAATGGAATGACATCCGCTTCCATGGCAACCCCAATGGCTGCGCCGGTCTCAATGGCATCGAGCCCCATCTCGTTACACAGGTCGTTTAACTCGGCAATGGCGTCGATATCGCTGATGCCGCAGTTGGACCCCAGCAAGGCAATATTTTCATACTGTAGCGATGCAACGGTGGCTTTGCCTTCAGGATCCGGAAAGACATTGGAGCATTGGATAACACAACCCTTCACACAGGGTTGTCCCTTGCGCCCCTCCCCACCCCTTTTGTCGATGAGCTTGGCAACGGTTTCTCCAGATATGGCGTCAACTTGCTCGAATTGACCCTGGCTGAAATTCCGTGTTGGCAAAATACCCAGGGCGTTGCACAGGGCTAATACTGCAGGGGTTCCGAAATTATGGCGGTTTTCTGTCTTGGGATCATCCATCAGGATCTGAACCAGTTCTTTGTTGGCCGCACTCAAGGCTTTGCGGTTATGAAATTCCGCCGGCGCTGAATCCGTGTCATCGAAAACGATCGCCTTAATGCCTTTTGAACCCATCACGGCCCCCATTCCGCCGCGACCGGCAAACCGAATTTGAACACCGCTTTTGTCGGTTGTGGCCACACCGGCACCGGCCATCATCATCTCGCCGGCGGGTCCGATACAGACTACACCGACTTGATCACCGAACTGCTCTCGCAATTGCCGGCAGCAGGTCTTGACGGCAAGGTTTTTATACGCAGGGGCGGAAATGAGCTCTTGCTTGTCTTTCGACACAACCAGTATGCTGGTCTGCAGTTTTTCAGGCGCATCCTCCAGCAAAACGGCCCTGAAACCTAGGTTTGCCATTTTGCGTCCGGCACTGCCGCCGACATTGGCCTCTTTAACGCCTCCGGTTAGCGGGCTTTTTCCACCGATGGAATACCTGCCGGCGGTGGTAACCTTGGTATCACCCAGCAATCCTGCCGCCATGATGAATTTGTTACCGCGGCCCAAGGGATCACAGCCGGGTTGAATCTCGCTTAATGCAATGTGGGCTATCAGGGAACGCCCCCCCAATCGCAGTGTGTCTTCGGCACATGGTTCCGGCCGGATTTCGCTCGTTCGTGTATTGATTCGTAATATTTTTTTCATGATCTTTTTTCTTCGATACGTACCGCCAGATTCTTTTCTTCAAGCAGCAAGTTGATTTTTTCAACAACCTGGGAATCCACCTCGATTCCGTGCAATTGACTGTTTTGTACTTTTTCGGCTTCGATTTCTCCGGGCAAATAGATGCGTTCGACATTGACCGCTTTTTTCGAGTTGCGAATGGCGCCGGCATGCTCATTGACCATCGTTTCAAATTGGGACAGCGGCATAAACCGGCTGATATCAACCGCCATCAGCATGGCCCCCACGCCTGTCGGCCCAATAGGCTTGTGAAAAGTGAGTAGTTCGCGACTAAATTTAGATCCCGAAAGCAGACCGCACATAAGGTCGATAAAAAGGGCCAATCCATATCCTTTAGGCCCTGCTATGGGCAAAAGGGTCCCTTTGAGCGCTTCAGCCGGATCTGTGGCCGGAAAACCGCTTTCATCAAGGGCCCATCCCTCGGGTATTACTTCATTCATTCTTTGGGCACGCCTAATTTTTCCCCGGGCTACCTTGCTGGCTGACATATCGAGTACGATGGGCTCGTTGTCGGCCACCGGAGCGGCAATGGAAAGCGGGTTGGTACCGAAAAACGCTTGGGTGCCGCCCCAGGGTGCCATGGAGGAAGCAGCGTTGGTGGCGCATACCCCGATCATTCCCTCGGCAGCCGCCATGATGGTATAATAGCCTAGAAAACCGATGTGGTTGGTATTGCGGATCAAAGTCAAGGCCAGCCCATGTTTTTTGGCTTTGCGGACACTGACCTGCATCGCCTCAAAAGCGGCCACCTGCCCCAGGCCGTTGTGCCCGTCAATATGGGTTATGGCGTCTTTGTCGACGATCAACTCGGTTTTAGTAGGCAGGTTGATAACACGGTGAGCACAACGTTCGGCAATCAGCGGTACGAAAGCGCTGCCATGGGTATGGATGCCGCGCAAATCGGCCTGAACCAGAACATCGGTCACAATCCGGGCCTCATTATCTTGGGCCCCAATGGCTTTCAGCAAGGTTTCAATTGCTGTTTGAAGGTTTTGAGAGGTTACGCGCACAATCATTCCTCCACCATGTTAAGGCGTTCAAAAACCTGGTCGAGTCTGTTGAATTCGACACTTGAGACCCCTTTTTCGAGGACGGCCCTTTTTTCCTTTTCCTTTTCCACCCGTAGACGCGTGTTCGCCAGGACCTCTTCTATCTTTGTTCGGGAAACAATGACGATCCCATCCGCGTCACCCACAACCAAATCCCCGGGGCTGACGACCACGTCACCAAACACAATATCGTGGTTGACGGAACCTAGGGTGTCTTTGGCGGTTCCACGCATGCACGTACCCCGGCAAAACACCTGAAAACCCATTTCAATTATCTCCGCACTGTCCCTTACAGAACCATCGATGGCCAAACCGCCCACCTGCCGGGCCATGGCCGAAGTGGCCATTAAATCCCCAAAATAGCCTGCCTTGGAGTAGCCGCCTGTTTCGGCGACAATGACGTCACCGGGTTGGGCGATTTGAAGAGCTTTGTGCAGCATGAGGTTGTCCCTTGGGTGGCATCGAACGGTAACGGCCGGTCCCAAAAGACGCATCCCATTGTCCAAAGGCTTAATCCCCGGGCCAACCGATCCATTGCGTCCCGAAGCTTCATAGACAGTTGCCGCACCGAATGGTTGAAATGCTGATACGAACTCCAGAGAAGGTCTTTCAAATTTTGTGATGACATGTATCATTTTGGTGTCTTTCCCCATTAAATAAGTCCTAAAAGATAGGCACCGGCGTTACGTAGATGGCCCTTGACTACTTTTTCAGCTTTAACGTCGTTGCCTTCAATGAGTGCATCAAAAATTTCAATATGTTCAGATAAAATTTCCTTATATCGCTTACTTGAAAAACGGCCTCCGAAATGAACACGTATTCGCTTTATATGATTCAACAAATCGGAATAGGTTTCATTCAGTTTTTTGTTATTCAAGCATTTGACCACAAACAAATGGACATCTTCTTCCAAGCCCCATATTGATTCTTGCATCTGGCTGTTTTTCTTAAAAAATAATTCAAGCTCCTTTTTCTTGGCTTTAACTTCCCTTACATCGCGAATAATGGCGACCCGTTTGACTGCACCGCATTCGATAATCTCTCGGAGCTCAAAAATTTCCCTGATATCTTGAAAAGTGATATGCGTGACTGCCGATCCCCTTCCGGGAATATTTTCGACGAGCCCCTCTCTTTCGAGCTGGCGTAATGCTTCCCGCAGGGGTGTTTTGCTGACGTTAAGATTTTTAGCAAATTCAACTTCATTGATCGCGAGACCCGGGGCTAAACTGCCATCGATGATCCCCCTCTTTAATGTTTCGTATGCTGCGGACTTTTTGCTTTTCATCACGAGTATCGGCTTCTAATTTGAACTTCAAACATCACAGCCAGGTAATACTTTAATTATTTTTTGATTATACTATTATAATTTTTTAAAGATACAGGTGTCAAGTCTTTTTTTAAATTTCTATTGCCAAACAATATAAACAAAGCATGACGTGTATCATGGTTTTCAGAAAAACGTTCCGTTTCGTGCAAAAAGCGGTTCAATGAACCTTCTGGATTCTCGATGTTTTTGATACGAGTTTTGGCCGAGTTCATAGCGAACATGCGCTGGCCCCAGCTGATATCCGATCTGAGTTATCGATAACCGTGTTTTTAAATCTTAGGAAGGTTGTCCGCAGGTGGGATTGGTATGAAACCAACTACCTTATATTCAAATAAGCCCTAGTAGCTCCGCAGCAAAATTGCGAAGATGAACCTGAACCGCCTTTTCGGCTCTTTCGGCATTGCCCTCGATGAGTGCGTCGAAAATTTCAATGTGTTCGGCCAATTTTTCATCCTGCCGTTTACTTGAAAATCGACCACCGAAATGATTCCGAATCCGGACTATATGATTCTGCAAATCGGTATAGGTCTCATTCAATTTCCGATTATTAAGACAGCTTATGACAAATTGATGAACAATTTCTTCCGGGCCCCAAGTAGGATTTTCTGTTTCAGTTGGTTTGCTGCAAAACTGTTCAAGTTCTTTCTTTTTGGCTTTTACCTCATTGGCATTGCATATCATTGCCGCCCGTTTGACTGCACCACACTCGATAATTTCCCGAAGTTCAAAAATTTCTCTGATATCCTGAAACGAAATATGGGTCACGGCTGATCCCCTTCCAGGTATATTTTCGACTAGACCCTCTCTTTCGAGCTGACGTAAAGCTTCCCGCAAGGGTGTTTTGCTAACTTTAAGATTTTTAGCAAATTCATCTTCATTGATGGCAAGACCCGGAGCCAACTTCCCGTCAATAATTCGTTTTTTAAGCGCTTCGTATACCGCTGTCTTTTTGTTTCTCATTCTTCTTTTACCTTTTATATTTTAAATGGCGGTCAAATATAAAATACTATAAATATTATGATAATAATTTGTTTGTATATTGTCTTATTTTTGAGTATCTTTCAAGACTCTGGAATTTTTTCTGTATTAAAAAAGTGAAATCTAATTTATAGCCGTTTGGTGTTGCTCTTGATACCAGTTCGACTTCAAACTACTGCCGGCTGTAACCATCATACTTCTATGGACCGATATATTTTTATAGAGAACAAATGAGACTGCAATCCAAAAAAATTGTTGAGATTAGGGGAAAAAAAATCGGCGCAGCAGCCCCCTTGATTTGTTTGCCTCTGGTGGCTAAAGAAAAGGAGCGCCTCTTGCAACAGGCTCAAGAACTACTGCCTTATTCACCCGATTTAATAGAATGGCGAATTGACGGTTTTAAATATTTAGAAGATGTTGATCTATGTCTTCAAACCCTTGCCGACCTCAGGGCGAAAATAGAGTCTCTGCCACTGATCCTAACTTGTCGAACCGATATAGAGGGTGGCATTCAAAAAATTTCCCCAAAAAATAGATTAGAGCTACTCATTGCCGCCATTGGGACCGGTATGCCGGATATTGTGGACATTGAGTTGTGTAATAATTTAGAGTTTATCAACACGATTCTTAGGACTGCGGTACAACACGGTTTAAAGATCATCCTTTCCTTTCACGACTTTGAAAAAACTCCTGAGGAAGGTGAAATTGTAGATAGGCTTTTGCGTGCCCAGGAGATGGGTGCCCATATCGCTAAGGCTGCGGTAATGCCAAATAATCACCAAGATATATTGGTGCTTTTAAACGCCACTTTAAAAGCAAGAATAGAAGCCTTACAGATCCCGATTATAACAATGTCCATGGGAAAGTTAGGTAGAGTGACACGCATTGTAGCCGGGCTTTTCGGCTCGGATATCATGTTTGCTATAGGAAAAGAGGCATCATCACCAGGCCAAATACCGATTGAAGAGCTCAGAAAAACCATGGCGACACTTTATAGTACCGAGCTGCGATCAATTTAGATAGTAGGTAGCTAAATAATTTCGTTTTGTTGCCTTCGACTCGCTTCCTAAGCCTACCCATTTTTATTCCTGATTTTAATGAATACAACATGACAAAAAAGGAATATGCACGCACGTCAAATGTATCTAACTGACTCTTATTGGCCATGTGTTTGTATTGTAGATTACAAATGGGATTGGCAACCAAACAATCAATGGCAGGAATGAAGATTACATCGAATTATGAGAATGCTGTTTTGCATAGACTTTATGATTGGCTTTAAGTCAAGGAAAAACTGGTGGCAATGATCAAATCTTTATTTTCCTATGTTTGTTTTCGGGGTCGATTGCCATATTTAGGGATTATTAAAAACCTCTTGACGTGCCATCTGTTTTTGATAGTATTACCAACATAAAATCATAAGTGTAGGTGATTTTATCAAAACATCAGAAAAAACGGATATGCAGGGCTCCCGATTCGACAGAGCAGTTGCTATTTTTAGAAAACACGGCGGTATCCTACGCACATCTAAGGCACTGCAGGCGGGCATCCATCCGAGCACGCTTTATGCCATGCGTGACGACGGTACGCTGGAGACAGTCAGCCGTGGTGTATTTCGCATTGCTGACAGCGAACTACTTGGAAATCCCGATCTGGTAACCGTAGCAACGCGAGTTCAGGGTGGTGTTATCTGTCTGATCTCTGCACTTGCGTTTCACGAGCTCACGACACAAATACCCCACGAAATTCACGTGGCTCTCCGGCGTGGGGCGGAGACACCCCGACTGGATTATCCGCCAATAAAACTCTATTGGTTTTCAGATAAGGCCTATAGTGCCGGCATTGAGACCCATGAACTCGACAGTGTAAGCGTACATATCTACAGTCCCGAGAAAACGCTTGCGGACTGTTTCAAGTTTCGCAACAAAGTCGGTCTCGACACGGCGGTGGAAGCGGTTCGGTTTTACCGTAAACGGAGAAATGTCAAAGTTGACGATCTCATGCGCTATGCGGAAATATGCAGAGTGGCAAAAGTCATGCGGCCCTATCTGGAGGCCATCCTGTAATGGCTAAAGGCAAAACAAACCTTTCTGCATCGGTGCATCAGCGTCTTCTTAACAAGGCCAAGGAATCATCCCGTCCCTTCAACGAACTCCTGCAATACTTTGCCATTGAACGATTTATTTACCGGCTGTCCAAAAGCCACCATGCAGATCAATTCATCCTCAAGGGGGCCCTTATGTTCTCTGCTTGGTGTGGACATGGATCACGTCCCACAATGGACATAGACCTTTTGGGAAAAATCGACAACCAGCTCAACACAATCACCACTGTCATGAAAGACGCTTGTCTAACCGATGTGAAACCTGATGGCATGTCTTTCGATGTCGATACGGTGGCTGCTATTAGGATAACGGAGGATGCAGTGTATGAAGGTGTTCGTGTGCGCGTTCGCGGCAGCCTGGGCAAGATCCGCGTTTCGATACAGATCGATATTGGATTCGGGGATGTTATCGTACCAAATGCCAGTACGGTGTCATACCCTGCAATTCTCGATTTTCCAGCACCTGAATTGAAGGGCTATACCATGGAGAGTACGATCGCGGAAAAATTCCAGGCCATGGTTAAACTTGGTGTCTTGAACAGCCGCATGAAGGATTTCTACGACATCTGGTTTCTGTCACGCACGTTCGATTTCAAGGGCGAACTCCTTGGTGAAGCGATTGAAAAGACATTTGAGAAAAGGAGCACACTTGTCAATCCGAAAGCCGCTCTATTCGACCCTTCATTCGGCACAGATAGAGACAAGGATGTTCAATGGAAGGGTTACATCAGGAAGGCCAAACTGACAGGAGCACCAGAGAGGTTCGAAGAAATAGTTCTCACAGTGAAACTTTTCCTCGAACCACTAGCAACCTCGATAGCTGAGCGAAAAGTGTTCAACCACATCTGGGCTGCTCCAGGACCGTGGCGATGACAATGTCGGGGACGATGGGTGGAAAGTAAAAGAGACGCGTGTAACACAGATGTAACAAATTTTCGGTCAACGTGGGGATTAAGAGGGTAAAACTGGGAATTTCGATGTATTTGTTGAAAGATAGAATTGACTAAAATATCGACAAGTTAGGCAAGAAAAGGTAGGGTCGGGATAATGCAGGAAAAGGGGAGAACTTGGTACTGAAAATCCCCGTGTCGGCAGTTCGATTCTGTCCCTCGGCACCAGAAAAGCTTAATGAAAAGAAGGGGTTAACCAGAATGCTGGTTGCCCCTTTTTTCTGTGGTGCCTCGGCTGTGTGTGAATCTGTGTGAGAAAAATAATAAAAAAGATTCAAAAAGTGAAAATAATGAGGAAGACAAAAGATTTTCAATGACGTGATTTCAGTGAGTTAGGAAAGATTGAGAATTTAGGAAGCTGAAGGAGTCGATTGGCAATCCCCAGGTCGGAGGTTCAAGTGTTTTTCCACATTATTATCCCAAGCCAATTACGGCCTACAATAATCATAGCCCAATAAATATGCACGTTTTTTATGGCATGTCATCACTCCTGTCAAAAATTTGAAGTTTAAAATTAAAGCCTTCATAGGCCTTCAGCATCCGTCCGAAATCCTTCCATGTAATTTCTTTACCATCGATTACAATTAACGGGGGATGTCCATAATTTTCATCATTTTCAAGATCGGAACTAATTCTGGCCCGGACTACATCTTCTTCGGAAATCTGCCAGTAATTGGTTGTATAATCCCATTCTACATGCTTTCTCCCCAATGCTCTCCGCATCCGTTCAAACAGTTTGCCAAACAGCTTGAAAATATCATCTTCGATATTACCAATTAAGCTGAATTCATAACCACCTCTATGGTCTTCCTTAATTTCAAAAGAATCTATCCCAATCCGATCACCAAGATGACGAACTGTGAAATGGAATTCGTGATCAACACCTTCTGTATCCTTTAAAAGGATGGGTTCAAATTCTACATGCTCGAAATCAGTGCCACTGTATTCTGCAATTTTTTTATTGTAGCACTTGAGACAGGTACAAAAAAATCTATTATCTGATGAAATATAAATTGTGCCATAACTGGGTATATTCTCACCACAAACTTCACATTTTTCCTTTTTTACATCTGATTCCATTTGCGGTTCTCCTACATTTAGCGACGGTTCTTCTTTTTTGAAGCCTTGGCTCGTTTCCGCTTTTTTTTCTTGGCTTTCTTTTTTTTCTTCTTGAGTTTACTGGATGGCTGTCCAGAATAACCAGGATAATCATCATTTTCGAATCCAGTAGATGATTGAATCGATTTTGATTTTTCATTGAAACAGGCCCACCAGGACATAGAGGCGTGAATGTCATCCAAATTGTCTCGTTCAAGATCAATTTTTACTTTTTCAAGACATTTTTCTTTGCCAAGTTCCAAAGCTTTCTCGAAGTAACTATACTGAATCATCCCGGGCAGTATTAGCTCATCAACATACGCTTGTTTGATCACGTCTATAATCTCTAATGGATAAAGGTCACAGACGATACCAGCCAAAAGTCCCCAGAAATCAGATATCTCATCTGCTTCTTTACCGGTAAATAATGTTCCAAAAAATCCAATCACCGATTCTCTTGAGTCATATCCTTCAACAACAGTATATGCCAAAGCTTGACATGCGGATACCCTGCAATAATCGTCAACCTCCTTGTTCAAAATCATGGATTTGATCCGCCCAACGGAGCCTCCACAAGTATTTAATAAGATAATGGGAAGGTCTGAAGTGGCAAGATCCCCGAATATTTGATGCGGCAAATCATCCGGGAGGCTGAACAGGTCAACAATAACACGATGGGCTTTGGATTCTTTAAAGTGCCCCAATAACATTACCGCATAAATCTGATCATTCAGATTTTCATCTTCAGCGTAACTTTTAGGTTCTGCAAGGACCTTTCTAAGAAGCCCTATTAGGTGGGGTATGATGTCATCTTTTAACTTGATGGCAGCATCGATCTGTTCCCGTTTATATTCACCATCATATATTCTCAAAGGTTCAAGTATTTCGGCAATGGTATATTCTTCATCAACTCCATTTTTTTTGTTATCAATATTAACAATAAAAAGGTCAGGTTCTCCGTCATTAAACGGATCATCATATGGCTCGACGGTATATGTTACACTTGATACCTGCTTGAATCTTTTTAATGTTTCCGGTTCCATTGCGAATTCACCACACGAACCCCCAAAGTCATCTAAAATGTCACTCAATTTTATTTTATCAAATCTATAATCATTGATATTTAATGTGGCGGCTTCAAGGAAGGCTTTCAACGATTCTGGCGATTCAGCGACGTAACAAGCATTTTCATTATATTCATAGCATTCATCAAATAATATGAATGCGCTATATCCAATTATTGGATCGTTATTAGTGTCCATTTAGGTATTCCTTGCTTTGCATAAATTGATAATCTGCTTTCGGAGTTTTCGGAGTTTGCCCGTTACGATATCACCGGGCACCACATCCCAGAGTTTGCCTGCGCGAAGGGTGTTAACCTGGCCATTTCCCAACAGGCGGCAGCGAGCAGCCCTGTCCATTACTGCAAAGCCGATGAGTGCTTCATTTTTATTCAGATTGTTAGAATACAGACCAAGGAACCACGTGAATTCCTGAGCGTATCTGTGATCGGTCGCCACCATAAACCACTGCTGCCGGCTGATCGCTGGCGTTTGCTAACTTTTTCCAGAATCGAATTCCCTTAAAAAAGTCTGGATTGATAGTTTGGCCGGCCTTGATTTCCAATGGAATCAATTCATCTCCCTGGTCGATGAGAATGTCGATTTCGTTGCCGGTGGAATCACGCCAGAAAAAAATCGGATGCTCCGCGCCACGGTTTAGGTAGTTTTTCAAAAGTTCGGAGATGACGAAACTTTCGAAAATGCTGCCGTATTGTGCATGTATTCGCAAGTCTTCCGCTGAGCGGATTTTCAGCAGATAACTTAACAGACCTGTATCCAGAAAATATAATTTAGGGCTTTTGATGAGTCTCTTGCTGAAATTCTTAAAGTGGGGTCGAAGCAGAAAGACAATAAAGCTGGTCTCCAAGATGGAGATCCAGCGTTTTGACGTGGTATGTGTAACGCCACAGTCGTTTGCCAAAGATGAAAGATTTAACAACTGACCGTTCCTGCCGGCACACAGGCGAACAAATCGGCTGAATGTTTCAAGATCGCCTACATTCAAAATATCCCGAACATCCCTTTCGATGTATGTTTGATAGTAGTTCCCCAACCAGTCGCCCGGATTTAGCCCCTTGTCGTGGATTCTCGGATAAAATCCTTTCAACAATATGGTTGCCACATTTTCATCTAAATATCGGTTTTTTTTGGGAAGGCGTCGGCCAATACAATCCGCAGGCAACGGCCGGCGTTGTCTGATTTCACTTAGCGAAAAGGGTAGTAGGTGCAATACGGCACACCTGCCGGCCAGAGATTGACTGACCTTCTGCAGCAGCAGAAAATTCTGTGATCCGGTTAGAATAAAATGACCAGAAATATCTTTTAAATCAACTATAGCCTGAATATAGGAAAATAGGTCAGGTGTGTGCTGTACCTCATCGAGTATGACCTTATCTGAAAACTGCGCCAGGAATCCCCGCGGATCTTCTATGGCAAACGTTCGATGATCCGGCTCTTCCAGCGATACATATTCGTAGTCGGGGAAGGTCATCCTAACCAGGGTTGTTTTGCCTGATTGCCGGGGACCGGTCAGCGTGACCACCGGGTAGTGCTTTGAAGCTTCAATCAACTTTTTTTTAAGGGTTCTGTTTAGCATAGTGGCTTGTAAATTGAATATTATAAATTCATATTGCAAAAATGAAACCGTTTGTCAATATATATTTTTTCAGCAAAAGATTTAATTTTTAAGCACTGCTCTTACGCTTGAAAATGTCAATTTCCGTGTGAGAATTCGTGTGAGAAAAATCGTGTAAAATTTGCGAAATGATGTAAAATCGGTTAAAATGGAAAAAATGTGATGTAATGATTTCAGTTAGTTATACAAATTTAGGAGGTTAGGAAACTCTTGGAGTTGACTGAAAATCCCCGTGTCGGCAGTTCGATTCTGTCCCTCGGCACCAGAAATCTGGAAGAAGATTAAGGAGTTAGCCAATGTGCTGGTTAGCTCCTTTTTCTTTGGATGTGTAAAATTTTATATTTGTCCAGCTCCTGTCCAGCCTTTTTGTTTTCAATACTTCTCTACCGCGGCCTGATAAAAAATATTAGAAATGATATTCCCTAAGGTTGTCAGGTCTATCAGTGGTTCTGCGAATGATTGTTATCTTCACATCCCATTCGGCTATCTATAATCGCTGATGATGGTCCCGAGGCCGGTGCGGTGGACTGACAACCTCGGCGACGTTGCACGATAGCCTAAAAGTCAATTCCGCGCTCTCGTATTCGGATTGTGCGTTATCGCTGGGCAATATAGCATTCCCTTGACAATAAAACCCTCAGATAATACTAAGGCTTCAATATATAATGTCATTCCTTTGCCGCTATTCCCGCATGGTAGCGACAGCATCCTATTTAAAAATAATAAAACACCTACTATGTAGATTACATTGATTAAATTCCTAAACGTCAACATGGTGTACTGTTTTGCAATCGCAAGTATCACCAAAAAAGCCTGCCCAGTATAACTTTATAAGAGGAAAACATGGCTGAACACAAAATAGAATTGGATCACCTTTTCAAGCTGAGGCTCGTTGTTGCCCGATTCGGCGAGATGGATATGGCGAAGTGGTGGAACACCCGCAGCATGTTAGGCCCTTACGGCGCCAAGACCCTCGTGAGGGGGTTTCCAAAAACCCATCGATTTTCCCAGGCGCGGGTTGTTTTTTCAGTTGCCAGACACAGGTGCCGGGAAGTTTACGATCATCCCCACGGGATCACCTTATGGGATATGCCCGCTGAACTGGAGGATCAGTTCGAATCCAACTGGCATCAATGGCTTGAAGATCTGGATGGATGGGAGCCATTTTTTAAGGAGATCGAGTCGCTGACAGGTGAAGACCTTTTGGCAATTCTTGAGAGCTTTAATCTGCTTGGCGCCGAAAAGGTTGGCATCGCAAGAAAACTTCGCCGTTCGGCCGAGGGGCGTTCTGTTGCAATCCCGGAACAAGACCAACTCAACGACGATCAAATAACCATGCTGGCCGCCGGCTTTTTTCGTGGTGAACCAGGCAAACCGGCCATACCATATTCTACAATGAAAGGCGCAATTTAGAGCAATACATGGCTGCACCTAAAAGAAAAATATCCACCCGCCTTATCAGGAAGGGTACTTTGATAGAAGATACATACTCCGTTTTCCGGCATTGGGATATGGACGCTTCATTCAAAGACAATATCCAGAATGTCAGGGACACCAATTCCATAGGGGCCAATACTGAACGTTGGCTCCATGAGGTGTTGACGACCGTTTCCAGCCGGTTTTCGCATAACGATAATTTCGCTCCCTTAGTGGTGCTCGCCCAGGGAGGTTTCCCTTTAGACAAATGGAGATCCTGCCTTCTTTGGCATATCGGTGAAGTTGACGAGCTGTATTACCGTTTCTGCACGGAGTGGCTTTATGACGAATTCCTTTCAGGGCGCTATATGATCCAGACCTCGGACGTGCTCCCATTTGTTCACGAGGTCACGGATGGACGTATATCAACCGGCGGTAATCTTTCCGAATATGGGGCTATACGGGCCGCGAGGGACCTTCTAAGGATGGCTTCGGATTTCGGCCTGCTTTCAAAAGGTGCGAAAAAACAATTCACCAGCTTCCACCTGCCGGAAGACTGTTTCTTGTATGTTTTACATGGCCTTTCTGACCAAAAAAAAGGCGCGGTGGAAATTCTATCTGATCTGAATTGGCGTTTATTTCTGATGGACAGGGAAAGCGTTGAAAGGGAGCTTCTGAACCTGCACCAGTATAAAAAGCTGGAATACAATGTCGCGGGGAGTCTGGCGCAAATTAGACTGCCCGACCACTCACAGATGGAATACGCAAGGACTTTGATACCATGAGTAACTGGAAAAAAAGATTGACGGAAGGCTTGGAGCCGGTGCTTTCATTGACAGATCCCAGGCCCAAGCTTAGCGCTTACAATAACATGCCCTACGCCATATTTCGTTATCCGCCGGAAGATGAATTTGCCGTGCGCGCTGAAATTGCCATGCTCCAGACACGGCTTGAATCTCTTGGTAAAATGATCACGCGGATCAGCCTGGCAGAGTGCATGATTTCGGCGCTTGAGACAGAGGGGATCACCCAGGAAGCTTTAGGTGAACAGGAAAAGATGGTTGGACTCGATACCGTGACAGATACCGTCCATCAGGTATTGAGCCAGTATCAACCATTGGACCAGGTGGTACTTGACAGAATGCCTAAGGATGGTGACCCCACCAAAGACATTGTTTTCATCACAAGGGCCGGGTTTTTATTCCCTGTTTACAGAACCTCTTCTTTGCTTGAACAGCTCATGGGTACGGTCCAGATACCGTCCGTTCTCTTTTACCCTGGGTCAATGGACGGCGCGGCTGGATTGAAATTCATGGGTATTTTGGACGCGGAGCATAACTACAGGCCTAGAATCTTTTAAAAAAAGGTGAGCAAATATGAGCATCCGAGACCTTTTTGCAAACAAGATTGACCGACGTATTGAAGAAGTCATCAAGGTTGACCAGACCGACGAAGAAATAATCCGGGACGAGATATCCGAGTACGTGGTCACCGACTCGATTCGGAAGTTTTATACGGAAATTCTTGAGATCTACCGTGATACACCAAACAAGCCCCATGAAGGGATAGGGATCTGGGTTTCTGGCTTTTTCGGGTCTGGCAAATCCAGTTTTGCCAAGATTTTGGGAATAGCCATCGAAAACCGTGAGGTAAAAGGGGAAGGCACGGCCGAACTTTTTGGGTCAAGAACAGGCAACCAAAAAATCCAGGTAACCCTCTCCCATATTAAAGAGTTTATCCCTACAAAATCGGTTATCTTCGATGTTTCCACCGACAGGGGCATAAAAGCTGGTAACCAGACCCTTACAGAAATCATGTACCGCGTGTTTCTTGAAAGGATGGGGTATTCCAAGGACCTGGTTCTTTCAGAGCTGGAAATTACGCTTGAAGGTGATGGTCGTCTGAATGAGTTCAAATCCAAGTACTCCGAACTGTTCAACAAAGAATGGGATAAAAAGAAGAACCTATTTGCGTTTTCCATAGCGGAAGCCAGCCGGGTGATGCATGAAATGGAGCCCGAAACTTTTCCCGTTGCCGATACCTGGCTAAAGGCTGTTAAAGACAAAGGTGACATTACCCCAAAAGAGCTGGCAAAGCGGTGCAAAATGCTTATGGAAAGGCGCTGTCCGGGAAAAAGCCTTGTATTTGTTATCGATGAGGTGGGCCAGTTCGTTGCCCGTGATGTACAGAAAATGTTGGATTTGCAGTCTGTCGTGGAGCAACTGGGAGTCCAGGGTCGGGGCAAAATGTGGATTGTGGTGACCTCCCAGGAGAGCCTCAAAGACATTGTCAGCGGGTTGGATGATCGGAGGGTGGAGCTTTCCAAAATTAAAGACCGTTTTCCCTTGCAGCCACACCTAGAACCCTCTGATATTTCAGAAGTCACCAGCAAGCGCATCCTTTCTAAAAATTCGACTGCGGAACAAACCCTTGGTGATTTGTTCAAGGACAACCGTGGGCGCCTGACCGATAACACCAGAATGAGCGCCGACATCCAGTTGCCGGAGCTCAGCACTCAATCCTTTGTAGATCTCTATCCGCTTCTGCCCTACCAGATCGATTTGATCATTCAGGTTGTCTCTGGTCTGCGCACCCAGGGCGGGGCCGTGCGCCATGTGGGTGGTGCCAACCGGACCATCATCAAGCTGGCCCAGCAGCTTCTCATCCACCCGGATGTGGACCTTGGCGGCAAGAAGGTCGGTGCCCTGGCCAGTCTGGATCAGATCTATGATCTTGTAGCAGGCAACATCACAAGCGACATTCGCGGTAAAATTGCGGAGATTGAAAAAGAAGTGCCCCATCCATTGGCCCAGCCGGTAGCAAAAGCCGTCTGTCTCTTGCAGTTTGTAAAGAGTGTTCACCGCACCGCCGAAAACATTGCCGCCTCTCTCCATGAATCAGTTAAGGGAGATTCGCTCCTGCCCCAGGTTCGGGAAGCCCTTGATGCCCTGAAAAAAGCCCAAAAGGTGCGTGAAGGGGATGACGGATACCGCATCCCCTCCCCTGCGGAGGATGACTGGGAAAGGCAGCGGATCGCTTTGCCTTTTCCAAAACCCGGGGAAACCAACCGGATCCATAATGAGGTTGTCCATGGTTTCTGGCAGCCTAAGCCTATGCACAAATTCATGGATACAAAGACCTTTAAGGCGGGCTTATCCATAAATGGCCGCAAAATTGATGATGGCGATGTCATGGTGCACATTAGCCTGGCACAGCAGGGAAAGGATTTCGAAGAACGGGTTGATGAATATCGAAAGCGTAGCCAGATGGAAACCCAAAACATTTTCTGGGCTGTTTCCATTGACGATGCCATAGACCGTGAGACTGTGGAGGTCTTTCGGTCACGGGACATGATTTCTAAACGAGGGCGCGGAGCCCAGACTCGGGATGAAACAGCCCTGGTTGCCGAAGAAAAAGGACGCCTTCGGCGCCATGAAGACGAACTGAAAAGGCTATTAAAGCTGGCATGTCTTTCCGGCACTATCTATTTTCGGGGCAATGACAGAAGCCCGGATGCGGCTGCTGACAGCATCAAGAAGATCGCCGAAAAAAGCCTTTCTCAAACCCTGCCCGAGGTATTCAGCCGCTTCCATGAGGCTGCAGCTAAGTTCCAAAAAAAAGACCTGGAAACCCTCCTTACAACGGAAAACCTCCATGGGCTCACGCCGCTGTTCTCTACCCTGGGGCTTTTAACGGACCAGAATGGGAACCCGGTTTTTAATACGGAAAGTGGACCATTGGCTGAAGTTCTCGCCAAGATCGAAAACCGGACCAGCTACGGCGAGACCGCTAGTGGCAAATACCTGGAGAGCGAGTTCTCAAAAGAACCTTTTGGGTGGGGGTCTGACATAGTACGTCTGTTTGTCGTTTCTCTTGTCCGGGCAGGAGCGGTCGAAGCCACCAGCAAGGGCCAACCCATTGAGTCGACCCTTTCCATAGAAGCCAAAAATGCCTTCGCCAACAGCAATTTGTTTCGCCAGGCTTCTTTCCGCCCCAAGGAAGGCCTGGATTTTGAGAAAATCGTGGACGCAGCCGATCATTACAAAGAGGTGTTCGGGAGCGAAGTGCCCGAGTTGGAACAAACCGTGGTAGCAAAGACCATTAAAGATGCCATCAAAACGAGGGAAAAAGAGGTCCAGGAAGCCCACAGCCTCTTATTGGTCAACAACCTGCCGGGTTCCGAAATGCTGGGTAATGCATCGGGGCTTATGCGGGCCATCCGGGAAGGCAATGAAGAGCGGACTATTCTGGATTTCAATGGGTCATACAAAGAGATCCGTGAAACTATTGCGCGTGCCTCGGAACTGGCCAAAGCCCTCACCGAGCCGCGACTGGAAGATTATAAAAGAGCCCGCAAATCCATGAACACAATGTGGCCGTTTCTTCAAAAAGAGCCCGATTTGGATGAGTC
>CAZWEO010000055.1:0-31799 GCA_964633115.1 uncultured Desulfobacterales bacterium | reverse complement strand
CATAAGGGAATAATATCGAACAACATAATAAATCTAACAACATCACTCCAACATAAGTTAAATTGGCATTAATTACAGATAATTGCAGAATTGGGCAATAGTTGGGTCAGATGATAAATTGAAAAGGAATTTGATATAATTCCTATGCTCAACCAAATAGGGGTTTAGAAACTGCCGTCTCCAAAGAAGTTTTCAGTCTTCAATATTCAACATTTGTTTTTATTTGCTCAACAAATGCCGACAACTGAACTTGAATATCCTCATCCAGCGGTTTGGGTTGATGAATTGCGCTTATATACGCAGTTCCAGACGCGGTTGCACGAGGTAATCGGCCAGTTGGGTATCGCGCATAAATTTCACCAGGTATTGATGCAGTTCCTTTGCTATTCCTGACTGGGTAGAAATGATGTCCCTTTCCTGGCCTGGATCCAGGTTTAGATCGTATAGCCTGGACTGACCTGGTTCCTGGGAATATAGCAGCGAATACTGGTCGCTGGTTATGGTCGTCACTGTCGGAACTTTGAGCATCCGCAGGAAATTATCCACCGATCGAACCGGATCACCGGGGTTGGCGAATGGGATGCTCGTTACGGTGAACTCGCGTCCGACCTGGCTGGTATCTTTCAGCTTTGTTAGGAGCGAGCTTCCCGCGACATATTCAGGGACATCACAAGAAAGTAACTCCAGAACCGTCGGCATCACATCCACAGCCGATGTAATCTGACCGTATGAGCCCGCGGTTATACCGGGCATGTAGATCAGCAGGGGTATATGCGCGATTTCCTCGTAGAGCGGCGAATAGGCCCAAATGCCACCCTCAATCTGCTTATCCCAATCATCTAGTTTTGGATACTGTTTGTCAGGCCCAAGTTCATAGACCATTTTTCCAAAAAGACCATCATGCTCACCAAAGTAGAATCCATGATCTGAAGTAAAAATGATGGCGGTATTATCCATTAAACCCATGTTTTCCATGTGTCTAAGCAGATATCCCACCCAGGTGTCCACCATGGATATTTCACCGCAGTAACAGGCATGGGCCTTTTCAAGTCTTTCCTGGGTGAAGCCCGGTACGTCGCTCCAGCGTCCGTAAATCGGTTCGATGATTTCGCCGTCATAATCAGGCCAATAATTTTCGGTGTAGTACTTGGGTGCATCCCATGGTTCATGCGGATCCCAGGTATCAATATAGAGGAAGAAGTCCTCCTTGTAATGTCGTTCCAGCCATTGCATGGCTTTGGTAAAGGTTTGAGGCGCATTGTAGTCCGATTCATGGCGCCAGTCTGCACGTCTGTCCTGGGACTCGTGGCGTCCATCCTTCAATTTTTTGGCACCGGACCCCTCTTGACCAGTTCCCATAAAAAAGCTTTTGAAACCCCGGTCGTAATTCATGCCATCGCGCAGATAAAACGGGGTGTCCACAACCGCCGCTGTATGCAGCCCTTTGACAGAAAGTATTTCCGCCAATGTGGTGACATTGGATGGCAAAGGTGACCAGCCCATAAAAGACATGGTCCAGCGCCCCGTAAAGTGATCCGCCCGGGTGGGCATGGTGGGGAAACCGGCGGCATAATGTCGCTCAAATTGCATGGCTTGGGACGCCAGTTTATCCAATGCTGGCGTTAGAATCCGTTGATTGCCATATGCGCCCAAATGATCTCTACGAAATGTGTCCGAAGTAATCCAAATGACATTCATTATCAATCTTTCTTTAGTTGTGGAAGTTATAAAAGAAATCGATCCTTGGGGAAGGATGTTCTTGCGTTTACGCCTATTCCTTTTAAGTAAGAAGGTGGAGGATGCGAGCTATGATTTCTATACTTTTACTGTCACTACCGGACAGGGAGCATTCAATATCACATATTGGGCTGTGGAGCCAAACAATAATTTACCGACTTTGGATCTTTTTATGATACCCAGAAAAATCATATCAATTTCTTGTTCATCTGCAAATGTCACTAGTTTTTCACCAGATTCCTGTTGCGTAACCAGCAGTTGAACATTATAGCTAAGTTTCTCATCTTTGATTTGGGCTTTCACGGTTGCTTCAAGTTCCTGTTCCATCTCAACAATTCTTTTATGTTTGAGAGGTAGCTCACGCGTGACCGTGTTTACAATTTCTAATGAGGCATTCCAGACTTTGGCATGCGCCAAGGCTTGCTTTAAAATTTCTGCCGACGGATCTGCCTCTTCATAACAGACTAGAAACTTCATCTGACTCTCCCTTTATGGTTGTCTTTTAAATAGTAGCCAAACTCTTTTTTGGAGTTAGCGGCAATGCCCAGACGATAATCGCTATTCATTCCTTGTCAATGGTGACAGAAGACAAGTTTGAGACGATTTGAGTTAAGACCGGAACCACCATCTTTCGGTGCAGCGTAGACCATCCATTTCCCAGTTGCCAGCCGGATTTTTGAAACCGATCCTGGCATTGGTTGCATCGATCCAGTTTCCAAAAACGGGGATAACAACCCCGCCTTCATCACGCACGATTTTTTGGCATTCGCGGTACAATTCACCTCGTAGGGTTTCATCTAGTTCTGCGCGGGCCTCTATGAGCAGCCGGTTGAAACGTTCATGCTTCCAAAATGTATCGTTCCAGGCCGCGTCGGCTGCGTAGGCGGTGGAAAACATCCAGTCGGCTGTGGGGCGGCCACTCCAGTAGCACATGCTCCAGGGTTTTTTCATCCAGACATTGTTCCAGTAGCCGTCATTGGGCTCTCGCACCACATCAATGGTGATGCCGGCTTTGGCGGCATGCTCCTTAAATAATACGGCAGCATCCACGGCTCCCACAAAGGCGGCATCGGCAGCATGAATTTTAAACCGATAATCCAACATGCCGGCTTTTTTCAGGTGATAGCGGGCTTTGTCGGGATCATACTGGCGCTGGGGCAGATCGGCAGCATAATATTTCTGGTTGGGCGCAATAGGGTGATCATTGCCCACGGTACCAAATCCTCTTAAAATGGTTTTTACCAGATGTTCGCGGTCCACGGCGTACTTTAAGGCCAGTCTGACATCATTGTTATTAAAGGGTTCGCGGTCCGTCAGCATGGGAATCGAGTAATGCTTGGTTCCGGTTACATTAATAATTTGAATACCCGGGGCGCGTTGGAGCAAATGGATCAGTTTGAGCTCAAAGCGGTTCATGGCATCGATTTGATCCGTATTTAAAGCGGTCACCCGAGCAGTGACATCAGTGATGCTTGCGGTGTCTATCTCATCGAAATGGGCGCGGCCCTTTTTCCAGTAATTGGGAAAACGCTTGGTGAAGGCACGGTAGCCGGGCTCAAAACTATCTAAAACATAGCCCCCGGTTCCCATACCCGTTTCCCAATCACGACCCTGGGTTCCGGCTGGTACAATGGTTAAATGGTAGTCGCTGGTGATAAAGGGGAAGTCGGCATTGCCTTCCCTAAGGTCAAAAACCACGGTATATTTGCCATCGGCGCGAATGTCCTGGATGGGATCGACAATTCCTTTGGCAGCTGATTTACTGTCTTTGCCCCGGTGATGATTAAAGGAATGGATAACATCATCGGCCAGCATGGTTTTACCATTGTGGAACTCCACCCCTCTGCGGAGGTGAAAGTGCCAGGTTGAGGCATCGGGTGTCGATTCCCAGGTTTCGGCCAGTTCCGGCACCAGATCGCCGTCAGTATTGGTCTCAACCAGACAATTGCGAAGCTGCCAGTTTAGGTTCTGCATCATGGCATCGGTGATGGTTGCCGAGTCCAGAGAATCGGTGGTAGACCCGCCAGCCAAACCCAGCCTCAGACGTCCTCCCTTTTGGGGCAGTTCGGCTTTGGCAATCCGTGGCAATAAAGCGGGTACCATGAGGGTGGTAATACCCAGCGCAGAGAGACGAGCCATAAAATCACGGCGTGTTATTTTGCCTTCAGCCAATAAACGCTCCAGTTCTATGATAGCAGACATAATCACCTCACAATAAAATCGTTGCACGATTTTATAGAACACGACTCAGTCGTATTAAAGTGAAAGGTTTACCCGCAGTTCGGTTGGCGGGCTAAAAACCATGTTTCTTACTCAAGTGATGTACTTGTAAAAGTTGGAAATACCGGTTTCTAAAGGGCCAAATTTATGATGTGCTAAATTCTATAATCCCTAGGCGTGCCTGTCGAACATAAGTTGGTTATAAAAAATGTAGCACCAGAATTTGGACATTTACCGAAACCGTCAAGATTCATCAACAAAAGTTGTGCGAACTTTAATCCCTTGGGCAGCCTTGCGATCGCGGCCAGCCAAAACACCATCGAGCCAATCAGGATCCATGATCGGTACCGACTCCAGCAGCAGCTCGGTATATTCATGATGAGGAGGCGTCAAAATATCGGTCTTGCGTCCTTGTTCCACAATCTTGCCGCGTAACATGACGACGATTTCATCGGATATGGCTTTCACTGTAGCCAAGTCATGAGTAATAAAAAGATACGATACGTGCAGGTCATTCTGGAGCTTGCGCAGTAGTTTTAAAATTTCTTCAGCCACCAACTGGTCCAATGCCGAGGTAACTTCATCGCAGATAATTAAATCGGGTTTGGCTGCCAGGCAGCGTGCGATACAGACACGCTGTTTTTCGCCACCGGAGAGTTCCGTGGGGTACCGATCCTTATATTTGGGCGTCAACTCGATCATATCCAACAATTCGAGCATGCGCTTTTCAGCCTCCTTGCCATGAATGCCGTAGTAGAACTGCAGCGGACGCCCAATTACCTTGCTAACCCGCTGTCTGGGGTTCAGAGCCGTGTCCGGCATCTGGTAGATCATTTGCATAACTCTGAGGGTATCCTTTTTGCGCTGCTTTAAGGCCGGCGGCAGTTCTTTGCCGTTATAGAGAACCCGTCCCTTGACGGGCGGCAGCAGACCGGTGATTGCCCGAGCCAGGGTACTTTTGCCACTGCCGGATTCTCCCACCAGGGCAACCGTCCGTCCGCGTCTGATCTTCAGATCAATATCCTCCAGGACCAGGTCCTTACCCGTATAACTGGCGGAAACATTTTCCACATCTAAAATGAGATCATGCTCTGTCTTGTCGAGGTCCTTTTCTTCCTGCATTGTGCGCACATTCAAAAGAGCATGGGTGTATTCCTCTTTGGGGCTGGCAATCATTTCACGGGCATTGTTTTCTTCCACTAGATCGCCGTAGCGCAGTACCATGATACGGTCTGCCAACTGGGCCACAACCGCCAGGTCATGGGTGATGTAGATGGCGGCTGTATTGAATTGTTTGACGATGCGCTTGATAGCCGCCAGTACTTCAATTTGAGTGGTGACGTCCAGGGCCGTGGTGGGTTCATCAAAAATGATCAGGTCCGGTTTGCAGGCCATAGCCATGGCCACCATGGCGCGTTGCAGTTGCCCGCCTGATACCTGATGGGGATAACGGTAGCCGATGCGCTCCGGATCCGGGAGCAGCAGACGTGTATAGATATCGACGGCCTCTTTTTCGGCTGTGTCAAAGGACATGATGCCATGTTGAACCGGTGCTTCGGCATATTGCTTCACCAATCGATGCGCCGGGTTAAAGGAGGCCGCTGCACTCTGGGCCACATAGGCAATGCGCACACCCTTGATTTTGCGTAGGGTTTCCTCGGGGGCGTCAAACAATTCTATGCCATCGAATTTGATGGAGCCGGACTTGATGCGGCAGCCGCCGCGGGTGTAGGCCATAGAGGCCAGACCGAAGGTTGATTTACCGGCCCCGGATTCACCGATCAAACCCAGCACCTCCCCTTTGTCCAGGGTCATGCTGAGGCCGTTGATGATGGGACGCCACTTTTCGTCACTGTAGCCTTGAATCCAGATATCCTTCATTTCGAGTAAATGAGCCATTTTCAATCCACCGTTTATTGATGGTTAGTCTTTTAAACCACTGGCCACATGCAGAAACCAGTCGACAATTAGATTGACACCCACGGTCAGAAAAGCAATCGCGCCAGCAGGCCACAAGGGGATAAAAATGCCAAAGGTGATAGCGCCGGCATTTTCGCGGACCATACCGCCCCAGTCAGCCGTGGGCGGCTGGATACCCAGGCCCAAAAATGACAAGGCCGCGATGAACAGGAACACAAAGCAGAATCGCAGACCGAACTCTGCTACCAGGGGCGGCAGGGCATTGGGCAGGATTTCATGCCGCATCAGCCACCAAATTCTTTCACCCCGCAAACGGGCTGCCTCAACGTATTCCATGACCGAGATATCCATTGCTACGGCCCGGGACAAACGATAAACCCGGGTGGAGTCCAGCAATGCAATCACAAAAATGAGAGAGACGACAGATGTTCCCACAACAGACAAGGCCATGAGTGCAAATATGAGGGTCGGGAATGCCATGAGAATATCCACCACGCGGCTTAAAATTAGGTCGGTCCAGCCTTTGAGGGTGGCGGCGAAGAAGCCGCAGATGGAACCGACCACGAACGACAACATGGTCGTAATAAATGCGATGGCGATGGTATTGCGGGCACCATATAAAAGACGCGTAAAGAGGTCCCGACCCAAATGATCGGTACCCAAAAGATTGTCAAAACTCATGGGCATCCAAACATCGCCCACAATCTCGGTTTCACCATAGGGCGCTATCACCGGGCACAGAATGGCGGCCAAAAAGTTGATCAAGACCATGGCCATACCGATACGTGCGCTCCAGGGTGATTGCCTGAGTAATTTGAAAAACGCCATTTCATGCTCTCCTTATCGCGGGTTTCGCATGCGTGGATTGCTGATAATTGAAAACACATCCGCTAACAGGTTCAGGCTGATGTAGACGGCGGCAAAAATGAGACAACTCGCCTGTACCACCGGCAGATCCCGTTTAGATACCGAATCCACCAAGAGTTGCCCCAGACCCGGATAGACAAACACAACCTCCACAATCACCACTCCCACCACCAGATAGGCCAAGTTCAAAGCTACCACGTTGATGACCGGGGAAAGGGCGTTGGGAAAGGCATGTAGCACAATAACTCTCAGTCGTTTGATACCTTTTAAATGGGCCATTTCGATAAAGGGACTGGCCAGAATGTTGATAATGGCGGCGCGGGTCTGCCGCATCATGTGCGCCACCACGACCATGGTCAGGGTCAAGCAGGGCAGCACAATAGCATGGATTTTTTCCCAAAACGACATCTGATCGTTGATATTGGAGATGCTGGGAAATACGATCATTTGGACCGACAGGAGTGCCACCAGGATATAGGCGATAAAAAATTCCGGGAAGGATATGGTGCTGAGGGTTGAAATAGAAATTGCCCGGTCGAACAGGCTGTTACGGTATAGGGCTGCCAGGATGCCCAAAAAGATTGCCACGGGTACAGCCACCACCGCGGCTGAGGCTGCCAGAAAAATCGTGTTGGCAAATCGCCAGCCCACCAAATCAGCAATGGGCCGACCATTGGCTAGAGAGTTGCCGAGATCGCCCTGCATAAAATCAGACAGCCAGGAGAAATAGCGTACATGCGGCGGCAGATCCAACTTCAGTTCCTTGCGAAATGCTGCCACCGTTTCTGGTGTGGCGCTCTGCCCTAAAACCGCTTCGGTCAAATCTCCGGGTAGGGCCTCCACACCCAGAAAAATCAATACCGAAATCACGATAATGGTCAAGAGCCCCAATGCCAGCCGTTTGAGTACCAAACTGAGAATTGTATTCATTTTCCTATCGCTTTGTTAAGATGAATCATCTAAGAGCAATTCCTGGTACCAACCTAGTACCAAATTGACTCGTCACGCATTAGGGAATCGCTCCCGCGGATATTTAAGTGTCTATTGGTATAACAGCCTGCCGCAGCCTATCGTTCAGGCGACCACTGCTATTATCAACGATCTGTATTTTAACGAAAAATATCGTTATTGAACGGTTATGGGTAGAACTATTGCTATTTCGTTCAGACTTGGTGGGGATCATACTACCGTTAAAATATAATGCACTTTAACGTTGTAGTTATTTAAAATGCATTCGCTTGTTTGTCAAGTAAAAAGGCCGAACAAATTTTATCATTGTAAATTTGTTCGGGTTTATCGGCTGTAAGGCATAACCGGGCCTATGCAGATGGCACACTTTTCCATATTCTGCTTGACAAATAATTCGGGACCCATGTAAAGATTTGCGAAGGTTAACGCTAAAAATCTGATACTATAAAAAATATTCCCAGATTGACATATGCTCGCGAAAAATGGATATTTGGTTTTTTTTATGCCCAATTTCCTTTAACGTTAAAGTTGATCAGGGATTACATAAAATACGCGATCAATCCGGGTATTGTAGGTATTGAAAACTTTCCACAACTACTGGGTAACTAAAATGATTCGCAACCATTGTCAATTGCTTGCAAATCATGGCAATCGTGTCAGTTAACGACAATCTAATCAATACATTGTTTCAACATGTTAAGGAGGCGTCATGAGAAGACGTTTCAGAAGTGGAATCAGCGCATCATCAGGATTGGGTTTGAATTCGTTTTCGAGAGATGAGTTGGATTCCATCCACTATGCAACCCTGCAAATACTCCAAGAAACTGGCATTAAAGTGATGAGCCAAGCTGCATGCGAAGTCTATCTTGGCGGCGGTGCTTCGGTTGAATCAAAAGGGGATTTTTGGGTAGTCAAATTACCCTCCTATCTGGTGGAGGAATGCGCTTATTGGGCGCCACACACTTTCATCTACAATGCCAGAAATCCGGAAGACAACTTTATTGTTGAGCCCAACCGCGTCGGATTTTCAGCCTTCGGGGGGTGCATTAATGTGATCGACCCCCATACCCGGGAGCTGCGAAGGGCCACCAAAAAAGATTGCGGCGAACTGGTGCGGGTTGCGGATTATTTAGATGAGATCAGTGTGGCCGAACGCATGGTCAACTCGACCGACATCATGCAAGCGGCCCAGTCGGTTCATAACCTGGAAGCCATGCTGGAAAACAGCGGCAAGCATATTTTCCTGGGAGCGGACTCAGCCAGATCGCTTGAGGTGATGGTCGAAATCGCCTCGGCCAGTGTGGGGGGCAAAGACATATTTCTTCAGCGGCCCATCTTTACTGTCAATGTGTGTCCCATCAGTCCCTTGACCCTGGGGGCAACTACGTGCGAAATCGTGATGGCCTGTGCCAGGCTCGGATTGGGAATCCTAATTATACCCATGGCCCTTTCGGGCGGCACGGCAACCGCTACCTTGGCAGGTACCCTGGTTACCCACAACGCTGAGGTATTGGCGACCATTGTCCTGGCACAGTTAATAAAAAAGGGTATGCCCTGTACCTATGCATCCACGAGTACGATTCTGGATTTAAGGTTTGGTACGTCTGCCATCGGTTCTCCCGAATACGGTATGCTGAACGCATCCCTGGCTAAAATGGCCCAGTATTACCGTTTGCCAAGTTGGGTCGGCGGGGGCGCCTCGGACAGTAAAGAGCCGGACATTCAGTCGGGATATGAGTTTACCCTGAGCGCCACCTTAAGTGCGCTTTCCGGTGGTAATATTATCTTTGGCTCAGGGGTTCTGGAACAAGGCCTGACCATGGACTTTGCCAAGCTGATTATGGATGCGGAAATGATCCGCATGCTTCGAATCGCTATCAACGGCGTGGCTGTTAACGATGAAACCCTGGCCATGGATGTCATCCATGAAGTCGGTCCGGGGGGGACCTACATTACCCACGAACACAATCTGCGCTCCATGCGCAGCCAGTCACGGGTGGAATTGTTTGACCGGCGCTCGCGCAATGACTGGATGGAAATGACCCAAGGGAAAAATATCCGGGATCGCGCCTATGCCAAGGCCATTGATATCATCGAAAATCATAAGCCCCATCCCCTACCGGAAAATGCAGCAGAAACAATGGGAGAAATTGTCAACGAGTTTGAAGATGAACTTAAAAGCACTTAAACTATTATAATTGACTATAATCATAAGCCACTGACATAGTCGGTGGTGAGGTGCACTATCAGTGACGCAACCTTGTTGCTGAGCTAAATCAAAATAGATTTTGAAGCTTTTTCATGCCACCGACAAGGTCGGTGGTCGTTGACACTTGCTAAGAAACCGAAAAACGGATGGTAAAGTAAAATATTCGAGTTCAAGGCATCGCGAATCCCATATGATGAGACGTACCTATGAGTATATTGCTCAATATGGGCATGAAGTGTTGCCTAGCCTATCAGGCCGAAGGCGAAGACTGAAAATCGGACTTTTTACGAAGTCATCAAGGAGGGAACGATGAAACGCAGACCCAAAGCGGGTATCCAACGTAACAGTGGTTTTGGGCTAAATCTCATGACGGATGATGAGCTCAACGAAATTCATTTGGCCACCCTAGAGATTTTACAAAATACGGGTGTGTTTGTGGAAAATGAAGGCGCTTTAGAAGTATACCACGGGGCTGGCTGCAAGGTGGATGCCAAAAATAAAGTTGTGAAAATCCCACACTACATTGTCGAAGATGCCATTCGCACAGCGCCATCCACCTTCATGGCCTACGGCAGAATTCCCGAAAGTGACGTGGCATTGGAGGACAACCGGGTCACCTTTACCAACTTTGGCGAAGGCATTGTGTTTGTTGACCCGGAAACGGGTGAGCACCGGGATACGACTAAGGCCGATATTGAAAAAGCATCCCGTCTGATCGACTATCTGGACAACGTGGAAACCTATGAACGCTGCATGTGTTCGCACGATAAAGCGCCGGAGGTGCAGGCACTCCACAATGCCGAGGCTTCTTTGACCAATACCACCAAACACCACTGGTTAGGACCGGTCAACGGATTTCAGTTGGAAAAAATTGTCGATATTTGCGTGGCCATCGCCGGCAGCAAGGAGAAATTACGCGAGCGTCCGTTTCTCTCCTTTACCACCTGTCCCATTAGTCCGCTCAAACTCACCGATCATCACTGCGAAATTCTCATGGGCTCCGCCAAGCATGGCATGGGATCTTTGGTTATCGGCATGGCCATGTCGGGTGGATCCGGGCCCATCCATCTGGCCGGGACACTTGTGGTGCAGAACTGTGAAGTACTGGCCAGCTTGGTGCTTACCCAATTGTGTGCCAAAGGAACGCCCTTTATGTATGGCAGCTCTACATGTCCATTGGATTTACGTCGCGCGACCGCCACGGTTGGATCGCCGGAAACCGGTATGATCAGTGCTGCTGTCGCCAGACTGGCGCGATACTACAGTTTGCCTTGTTTTGTTGCTGGTGGCTAGGGTGATAGCAAATTGGTGGATGCCCAGTCAGGACACGAAAAGACCATCACAGGCATTTTACCGGCATTGGCAGGGGCCAATGTCATATACGGCCTGGGGATGCTCGAAATGGGAATCACCTTTGATTTAGCTCAGCTCGTACTCGATAATGAAATTGCCGAAATGATTAAATACACGATCAATGGTATCCCCGTGAATGACCAAACCTTGGCGGTAGATGTCATCAAGGAGATGGGCATCGGCAAGGATTATCTGGCACATGAGTCCACCTATCAGAACATGGCAAGCCAATCCAACGCGGAATTGATGGATCGGCGCATGCGTGAAGACTGGGAGGCCGATGGGAGCACAGACATTTATCAACGCGCCCATAAGAAAATGCGCAGCATTCTGGAAACCTATGAACCGCCGCAACTTTCAAAAAGTGTACGCCAGGATATCAGAGAAATCGTGAAAGAGGCTGAGAAAGAACAGGATGTGGGCAGATGAAACTCCTTGCCATAATGTACAGGGCATGTTTTAATTGTAGAAGTTGTTTGGATCCCCATAACGTGTCCAACAATTATTCCCAACATAAGTGGCGGGATATTCGGCGTGAATATCCTAAGATATATCTCGAATTAACATCAAAACCATTTGGAATTGTAGGCTAAAGTGATCACTTCAACCGTAACCTCAAAACCGTGGAGGAGGGACGCATGCTATCAATAGATCATCTGTTAAAACTGTTCAGCGAAGGCAAGATCAACCGTAGACAATTCATGAAGCGCGCCGGAGCGCTTGGAATTAGCTTATCGATATTGCCGAGTATCCTGCCCAAAAAGGCAGCGGCGGCGCCCAAAAAGGGCGGCCATTTCAAGCAGGCCATCACCGGTGGTTCCACCACGGATACGTTGGATCCGGCCACCCACACGTCCAGCTGGAACATCAACTGCGAGCTACAGCTCAGAAACTGTTTAGTGGAGATTGACCACAACTTTCATCCTGTTCCAGAGCTAGCCGAAAGCTGGGAATCCTCACCGGATGCAAAAACATGGACTTTCAACCTGAGGAAGGGCGTTGAATTCCACGATGGTAAAACCCTGGATGCCGAGGATGTGATTTACACCCTGCAACACCACATGGGAGAAGATTCTAAGTCGGCCGCCAAACCCTATTTGGATCCCATCACCAGCCTGAAAGCAGACGGCAAATATCGGTTCATCGCCGAATTAGAGGCTGGCAATGCCGACTTTCCATTTCTGATGAGCGATTACCACCTGGCCATATTCAAGGCCGGAACCAAGGGCGCTGAATTTGAAAAAGGTATCGGTACCGGCGGCTACATCCTGGAGCAGTGGGAACCGGGCGTTACCATGATCGCCCGACGCAACCCCAACTACTGGAAAAAAGGCCGAGCCCATTTCGACAAAGTCGAAACCTTGCACATCGCCGATGTCAATGCGCGTACAAATGCCCTCAAAACCGGCCAAATCCATATGATGGAGCGTTGTGACCCTAAGACCCTGCACCTTTTTAAAAGAATGAAAGGTGTCGAGATTCTGGCCACCACAGGGACCAAACATTATACCATGCCCATGATCACCACCATGCAGCCCTATAACGACAACAACGTGCGCCTGGCCCTCAAGTACGCCTGCGACCGGGAAGAGATGGTCAAAAAGATTCTGCATGGTTATGGCGAGGCCGGCAACGACCATCCGATTGCTTCGGTAAATCGTTATTTTGCCAAGAATCTGAAAAAACGAACCTATGATCCGGACAAGGCCAAGTTTTATATGACCAAAGCTGGTATGCTCAACCACGAGTTCAACTTGCACACGGCCGAAGCTGCCTTTGCAGGCGCCGATGATGCCGCCATCCTATATCAAGAACAGGCTAAGAAGGCCGGCATCAAGATCAACGTGGTCCGAGAACCCAGCGATGGCTACTGGAGCAACGTTTGGACCAAAAAAGAGTTCTGCATGTGCTACTGGAGCGGGCGCCCGGCGGAGGACCTGATGTTTTCAGTGGCCTATGCTTCAGGTGCACCTTGGAACGATTCGAAATGGGAGCACGCACGATTTAATAAACTGCTGGTTGCAGCCCGGGCCGAGACGGATGACCCGAAACGTGCCCAGATGTACGCCGACATGCAGGAAATCTGCAAGGATGAAGGCGGTGTGCTGATTCCCATGTTTGCCAAGATCGTGGATGCCATCAGCGATAAGATCGGTCATGGACCTATTTCCGGCCACATGGAAGCAGATGGCCAACGCAATGCGGAGCGATTCTGGTTTGCTTAAATTTGAATTTCCAGCTGCAACTCGACTAAGAATCCCGACTGAGACTCGATCTATCTCCCCACCGACAAGTCTTGCAGCACAGGTTGAATTCAAATTATGAAAATAAAAGCCCTGTCACTTTTCTAATTAAGGAAAATCGGCAGGGCTTTTTATTCTATAATGATTGTCAGAATTACATTCCGTTTCGTGTAAAAATATCTGAACCGCTTACGCTCTGCCTTTATATCTCGGAACATATTCATTAGAAGAAACATGTTGGGATTTTTCCTGCAGGCTACCTACTCTTATGGTGGGGACTTTCTCTTGACCTTTAAAAAGGGATTTTCTAATATCCGGTACCAAAGCTGTACCTAAATGTCACTCATGCTTCAGGTCTAAATATAACCTCTATCCACCAAATTTTAAGGCCAAAGCGACAAGATGTACGAATCTGCCTATCAACAAATTCTTCAATTCGTTAATCATGGCATTATTGCTACGGATAATGAGGGTCGCATTGTTTTTTTGAACAAGCGGGCCCGAGAAATTTTACCTATAAATAAAACAAAAATAGTGGGTACGGAGATTTGGAAGCATTTTCCCAAGACAGGCGAATTGGTGGTCAATTGTTTGAAATCCGGTGAGCCCCAGGCCGGCAGCCAGGTATTCGGAAAACACGTCAATTTAGTCGTCAGTATAAATCCCATCAAAGAGCGCCGTAAGGTCACAGGTGTTGTCTGCACCTTTCTAACCATGGATGAATTCGAAACCATGGCCAAAAACTTAAAGTCCTTTTCGTCTCTGGATCAACAGTTTCAGACGGTATTTGAATCGTCTTCGGACGGCATCTGGATATGCGATCATGAAGGTAGGGTGATTAGCATCAACAGGGCCTCAGAGAAACTTGGCGGCTTAAGGCGCAATGAGATAAAAGGAAAAAAAGTATCTGAAATCGTTAAAGACGGATTGTACAGCGACTATGTGACTGATGAAGTGATCCAGACCAAACACGCGGTCAGCCAACTGCAATATATTAAAAATACGAACAAAACTGTTTTGTGCACCGGGATACCCGTATTTGACGATGGTGGAGATCTTTCCTTGGTGGTCATAAATGAGCGTGATATTACCCAACTCGAAGCCATGCGCATGCAACTTGAGGAAACCCGCAAAGAAACCGAGAAATATAAAGACAAACTTTCCGAGTTGAGCATGCAAGAACTCAAAGATCAACAGGTTGTTGCTGAAAGTCATAAAATGCGAGAGATCCTGAGAACTGCCATTAAAATTGCTCATATGGAAGTTAATGGTATTTTAATTCTAGGTGAATCTGGAACCGGTAAGGGGCTATTGGCCAAATTCATCCATAATTGTGGAACCCGCAAAACAAAACCATTTATCCAGATCAATTGTGCAACCTTACCGGAAAACCTTCTGGAGGCAGAGCTTTTCGGCTATGAAAAAGGTGCTTTTTCAGGAGCCGGCAACCAGGGGAAACCTGGCCTGATCGAACTGGCGCATGCAGGCACGCTTTTCCTGGATGAAATTGGCGATCTGCCCTTTTCCTTGCAGGCAAAACTTTTGAAGTATCTCGATGATCATGAGATCATGCGTCTCGGGGGAACCAAATCCAAGATCATCGATTGTATCGTCATCGCAGCAACCAACCATGATATCGAAAAGCAGGTCCAAAAAAGACAATTTCGGGAGGATCTCTTCTTTCGTCTTAATACAATTTCACTTTTACTGCCGCCTTTACGAGAGCGTCGAGACGATATTTTCGAATTGGCAAACCATTTCCTACAGGAATACAATAAGAAGTATAAGCAAAATAAAACCATTTCTCCCCTGACCCTATCCCTTGTTCAGTCCCATCCTTTTCGAGGAAATGTGCGCGAGCTCAGAAATATTATCAAGCAGGCTGTGATTATGAGTGAAGGTAACAAGATCGATAAGCACATTTTGGGTATCATCGGTAACGACGTATTAGATGCATGGAGTCAGAAAAGCCTTGGGAATGGAAAGATTACCAATCTCAGCGATGTCTTAGAAACGCTGGAAAAAGAGATGCTCAAGGCTGCCAAACGACAGTGCCGAACTACCCGTGACATGGCCAAATTTCTCAACATCAGTCAACCCAGTGTGATTCGCAAGCTTAAAAAATTCAGTATTACACCCAATTTGAGCAACAAACGAATCAAAAAATAATTTTTCATTTTCGGCAGTACGCATGATGGTGTTCATCACAGCATTTAGGGTAACGCTTTGGTTTTCTCCGCAAGAAAAACATGAAAAATTATTTGATTCGAAAACGGATCAAATCTGTCCACTTTTGTAATTCTTTTATATTCAATTGACCAGAACTTGGGACCAGGGCATTTCCGGTGCTGTGCTTCACGGGTGATTAAGACAAGCAGCTCCTGTATTAATTAAAATATATCAAATGGTTAAAAGTAAGGCTTGTAAAATGTTCAGCGCCAGTTAAGCGATTGTCTGCCTATGGCAAGGATGAAAAAAGAAAGGATCTATGGATTGGCTCAGTTTTTGCGAGAGTTTTTGGCGTAATCGGGGATTCTAAGCGGGGAGGTGACACATGATTTACAAAGCAAACAAAGGCCAGACCAGCTATGGGGAACCCATCGGTATCATCCTGATGGAAAGTTTCATGCCTTTTCCACCAGGATGTCCGGGCAACGCGTCCACCTTCCCTTTTCCAGTACGTTATGAAATCGTGCGGGGTGCTAACATGGAACGCTTAGTGTATCAGGGGGATCCCGAATTGCTGCAACCATTTATCGAGGCAGGCTGGAAGCTGGTCAAGGAAGGGGTCAAGGCCATTACCGGCAATTGTGGCTTCATGGTATTGTATCACGATCTGATGGCCAAAGAATTTCCGGTTCCTGTTTTCATGTCCAGCCTGCTGCAGCTGCCTTTTATCAATCGCTTGTTGAAGCCTGGTGAGAAGATCGGCGTGGTCACCGCTAACGCAAAAACCCTCACGGATAAGCACTTGGCCGTCGCCACCAACGGGATCGATGTCCCGGTTGCTGTGACCGGTATGGAAGAGCAACCCCATTTCTACGATGCAATCCATGCCGAAAAAGGCTACCTGGACTTTGAAAAGGTCGAAGCGGAAGTGGTTCAGGTAACCCGGTGCTTGGTTGAGAAAAACGATGGGATTAAGGCAATTCTGTTTGAATGCACTGATTTGCCTCCTTATGCCGCCGCGGCTCAGGAAGCAGTCAATCTGCCGGTGTTCGACTTTTCGACCTTGGTCAATTACGTGTTCTCGGCCATAGTGCGGCGGCGATTCGATGGGATCTATTAACATTAAGTTTAAATTATAATCAATTGGAGGTAAACCATGCCTGAAAAAGTTTTAGAAAAAAAAGTATTGATCGATGGTGAGTGGGTCGAATCCGAATCCGGTGAGCGTTTCGAGGTTCACTATCCCGGTGACGGTGGCCTCGTGGGTACAGTGCCCAAGTGCACCCGTAAGGATGTGCAGCGGGCGGTTGCAGCAGCTGGAAAAGGCCAGCAGGCGCTGGCCGAACTGTCATTACTGAAGCGCATCGAACTTTTGAATAAAGCCGTCGACATAGCCTCCAAAGGTGACGCAGAGGCAGCGCGTATTCTGTGCATGGAAACGGGCAAGCCCCTGCAGCAGTCCATCAGTGAAGCCAGCCCAATCAACGGCTACTCATGGAGCAACTTTCACGTAGCATGCGCCAATGTCAAATCCCACCGTGGTTTGACCCTGCCCAATGTAACCGAAGATTCCAATAACAAACGCCTCATGCATATCTATCAGCCCGTGGGCGTTGTGGCCAACATTTCGACCTTCAGCTACCCGTCTGAGATGCCCAACTGCACCATACCCTACGCATTGGCTTTGGGGAATAGTGTAATCGTCAAGCCCTCTAGCGGCGCACCTTTCAGCGCGATCCTGATTGCCGAAGCCTTACACGAAGCCGGATTTCCCCCCGGCAGTATCAATGTACTGACCGGCCCAGGAACAGAAACAGGCGATGAACTGGTGTCAAGCCCGGGTGTTCATGCGGTCAATTTTTTCGGCCAGGAAAAAACCGGTCAAGCCATTGCGGGTAAGGCGGCTTTGAAAAAACTACTATTTGCGATTGTTTCCAGCAATGCTCTGATTGTCATGGACGATGCCAATATAGAAGAAGCCGTCAATGCCGCCCTAGGGGGCTGCTACGGGCACAACGGCCAGTCACCGATTTCGACACGCCGTATCCTGGTACACCAGGATGTACACAAGCAATTTACCGAATTATTCGTGGAAAAAACCAATGCACTTGTTTTTGGAGATCCCTTGGATCCCAAGACCGATGTGGGGCCGGTCAATAATTCAAAAGTTCTGGAAATGACCATGGCGTTGGTGGAGGACGCCCGTCAAAAAGGTGCCCGATTCCTAACAGGCGGCAACAATACCAAAGGGCTTTATATTGAGCCTACCATAATCGACGGGGTGACAGCGGACATGACCATCACCCAGGAAGTCACCATGGGCCCGGTAACGGCCGTCATGACTTTTGGCAATATCGCCGAAGCTGTTGAGATGGCCAATTCGACCCGTTTCGGTTTTCAGTTCGGTGCTTTCACCAGCGGTCTGGCCAATGCCTATTATCTGGCGGAAAATATTAAAGCGGGCGCCGTATACATCAACGAAGCCACTAGCTGCTGGGACGAAATGGCACCGTTCGGTGGGGTCAAACGCAGTGGCGTGGGCCGCATGCTATCGGATTGGATATTCAGTGAACTCAGCGAAACCAAGATGATTATGTTTGATTTGGGAAAAGTGAAGCGGTAGAGCTGTACGAGTTACGAGTTACGAGTTGCGTGTTGACCTCAATTTAGATGAAATGTGCATGCTACGATAAGCGAACCCGCAACTCGGCACGCGTAACACGGTACACGTAAATTCCGCTGTATCGTGATTTTATAATTCGAAATGTTAATGTTTACAAAATGAATGACTGAGGAAAAGATGACCTACTTGTACGGCGGTAACATACTCAGGATCGATCTGAGTTCGGGTGAGGTTAAAAAGCAGCCCACGGCAGCATACATTGACGATTGGCTAGGTGGCCGCGGATTTAACACACGCATACTTTACCAGGAACTCGACGCAGGTGTCGATGCACTATCCCCTGAAAATGTCCTGGTGCTCAGTGTTGGACCACTTACCGGCAGCATGTTCCCGGGCTCGGGGCGCGTGGAAGTTGCGGCCAAGTCACCGGTGACCGGTATCCAGGGAATGTCCAACATGGGCGGTTATTGGGGACCCGAACTGAAATACGCCGGATATGACAGTGTCGTGATCAAGGGCAGGGCGTCTAAGCCAGTTTATATCAGCATCATTAACGACAGGGTCGAGATTAAGGATGCGTCCCACATCTGGGGTGTTGATACCTATAAAACCCAGGATATATTGCAGGAAGAGCTCGGTGATCCGGAGGTGGAAGTGGTCTGTATCGGTCCGGCCGGCGAAAACCTTGTGGCTTATGGATCCATACAAACGCGTATGGGTAATGCCGCCGGCCGTACCGGCATGGGCAGTGTCATGGGGTCTAAAAACCTGAAAGCCATTGCCGTACGCGGTACCCAGGGCGTGTCGGTTGCAAATCCGGATAAATTTCTGGAAATTTGCTTAGACGCCATCGAGAAGCAGAAACCCTTGATCGATAATGCACGCACAGTGGATATGGCCGAAAACAAACCCCCCTCTGCCTGGGCGGTCGTTTTGGGGAATTACGAATCCAATGTGTGGGAAAAGCAGAAAGATCTGGTGGGTGGACACAAACCTTTCTGGGAGGCCCACAAAAACCGGCAGGGGGTCGGTCGTACGGGTTGTTTCAACTGTCAGGTTCGCTGCATGGACTATTTCGAAGAAGGCGAGTTGGGCCCTCTGGTAGCCAGCTGTAACATCTATGGCTCAGCCACCTGGGTTATCAAAAATGCCGATATGCTTACCTGGTATGCTGTGGCTGCCAAGTGTCACCGAATGGGGATCGACGTATTGTCGGCAACCCGCATGATCGCATGGGCTTCGGAGCTTTATGAACGCGGTGTCATTACCACTGAGGATACCGGCGGTATTGAGCTTTCGTGGGGCAATCGGGAGGCGCTAGAATACATTCTGGACCAGATCGCTCGCAATCAAGGTTTTGGTGCCATCCTAGCGCTTGCCCCTGAGGCCGCAGCCCTGAAATTGGGACCGCATGTCGAACCGATTCTTAACGTCAAGGGTACACCGGTGGGTGAAACCAATATTATGAATTTTCGCGCCAGGGCCATGGGCGCGGCGGTCAATCCACGCGGCGGTGATGAGTACCGTGCACGGGCGGGTTCTTTTGACAACTTGGGTACGGGCGCCGGAACAGGGCTGACTGCCATGGCCAGCCCGGACAGCTGGGAGGCCAAGACAGCCATGGCCATTGTCGAAAAGGCTTTGGCTGAAAAAAAGGCTCTGAAAGGTGAGAATGCCACGATCACGCAGTTCGATTGCGAATCCAAAGGTGCCTTAGCCGCCCTAGCCAACCGCATGATCACTGTGACCGACTCCGTGGGCCAGTGCAAGTGGAACACCGTTTTTCTCAATGTCGGTATTGGTATCGACCTGCAAGCAGCTGCCCTATCGGCTGGATCGGGGCGCGACATATCGGTGGATATGCTTATCGAAATCGCTTCCAGGATCGCCGCTCAGGAACGAGCCTTTGCTTTAAGGGAGGGATTGACCCGGGCGGACGACAGTTTGCCCAAAAAGCTGATCGACTTCCAAATGCCGGGGACCTGGCCCGAGGACAAGCTCGACGCTGGGAGCCTGGAGGACATGAAGGATGATTATTATGCCGCCATGGCCTGGGATGTGGAAACCGGCGTACCCACGCGGCAAAGCCTCGAAGCCTATGGTTTGTCAGACGTGGCTGATGATTTGGAAAAAATGGGCAAGCTACAAAATTTTAATGACCAAAAAATGCCCTAATTGGTTCAAGATCGTGAATTTTGTTTAGATCATTTGGTCATTCGAATTTGAGATTTATTTGTTATTTGATGCTTGTATTTTGTGTTTTTCCCATCTTTATGGATTAGGTAAAAGGTGAGCATATGAGTTGCGTGATATTAATCGATGCTGATAAATGCAGCGGCTGTCAGATGTGTGAAGTAGCCTGCTCCCTGCGCAACATGGGCGAGTGTAACCCTGAACGGTCCAGAATCCGGGTAGTCAAATCTCAGCAGGATGGACAGCTTGAATTTGTTCCCTCGACCTGTATGCTGTGCGAGACCGCCATGTGTGAACTGGTCTGCCCGGCCAATGCCATCAGCCGGGATCCAGACACCGGTGCCAGGATCATTAGTGAAAAAAAATGTCTGGGTTGCAGTTCCTGCAGTTATGCCTGCCCCTTCGGGGCCTGTTTTGTTGACCGCCGATTGGGGAAATCAGTGGTCTGCATGCAATGCGACGGTGATCCTACCTGTGTCAAAGTCTGCCCCTCGGATGCGCTTACATATTCCCAGGCCGATCAGGTTAATATTACCCTCAAACGGGGTGCTGCCCATCGTTTGATACTGGCCAGGGAGATGATGCGCGAGGAGCCCCAGGCGCACTTCCCGTCGGTTGAAGACAGGGACAATTGCTAAAAGCCAATGGGGACAATTCTATATTTTATAGAGACAACCCTTTTGTGGTTCGTAGCTGTCTTTTTGATGGCCGGATTGTCCTGGAGACTTTTTTTTTTCGTTGTGGCCATTTTGCGTAAACGCAAGCTCTGCAGGCACGGTAGACTGCATCAGTTGGTCTCACTGACTGGGATTTTGGCGCCATATCATCGGGCCGTCCTTCATAAACCCGCATATGCCGTCTTGCGCTACACATTTCACGCCTGCCTATTCATTGTGCCTATCTGGTTTTCCGGGCATGTTTACCTATGGGAGGAGTCGCGCTTCGAGTGGTATTGGACTCCCCTGCCGGACATCTGGGCCGACTGGATGACTTTGGCGGTGTTAGCTACCTGCAGTTACTTTATGGTCAGACGAATTTTTACTGCAAAACGCCTTAAGACCCGTATTGCAGACATCGTTCTCATTGTGATTACGGCCCTGCCTTTCCTAAGCGGTTATCTTCTCACCCATGGCCATCTAGCTAGTATTGCTTTTTTTGACAGCTATCTTTGGTATCTGCATGTCATCAGTGGCGAGATCATGCTGGTTATGATCGTGTTTTTGTTTTGCCGGACACATCTGAACAAAAAGACATGTGTGGGGTGTGCGGCCTGCGTGGAAAATTGTCCTACGGAAACACTTGCGTTCATTGACCGAGGCCAGGAGCGCCTGTTCAGGTATTCACCTTACCAATGCATCTGCTGCGGATCGTGCGTTAAGGCCTGCCCGGAGGGAGCGGCTAACTTGCGACATGATTTACACCCGGCTCACCTGATACGCGTGCTTTCCAAGGATGAGATCAGGAGGGTAGAATTAAAGACCTGCTTACAATGTGGGGCCCGATTTGCTCCTATCCCGCAGATTGACAAATTGTACCGTCAACTACATCAGGACGAGTTGGAAATCGAAACCCTAGACCTATGTTTGCGCTGTAAGAAGCTGCGTAGTGGCAGAAACGATCTGGGGCGTGCAGTCCCGGCCACGGCGGTGGACAAAAGGCTTTAATATTAAGCAATAAGGAATAAACTGTTTCATGCAGTTGACAGATCAAGAAAAAATGATGCTGGATGGTAAAGCAGGTGAGGCCGTGCGCTTGGCGATGGCTATCCTGGTCGATCTGGGCGAGGCCATTGGTGCAGCCGAGATGGTCGCAATTAAACACGTACATACCGACAGCGGGTTTTACTTGGGGGATGCCGGTCTTGAATTTGTGGAGCATTTGGCTGCCTTGGGGGGGAAGGTGCGCGTGCCTACGTCCATGAACAATACAAGCTTCGACATCGAACGCTGCCGATCTTATGGCGTTCCAGACGAACTCGCCGATAAAATAAGACGACTCGAAAAAGCGCACCTGACCATGGGGGCCACGCCTTCCTGGACTTGCGCCCCCTACCAGGATGGGATTCTACCCAAACCCGGCAGCATGGTGGCGTGGTCGGAATCCAATGCCATCGTATTCGCCAACTCGGTGCTGGGCGCCCGCACCAATCGAACCGGCGATCTGGTGGATATTTGTTGCGCCTTGACCGGCCGAGTTCCGCGCAGCGGCTACTATCTAGATGAAAACCGGCTGGCCGAAATCCAAGTGAAATGCGAAGGCATTCCCGCAGAAGCTTTCACCGACGCTCGCTTTTATCCGCTGTTGGGTTATTTTATCGGTAAACAGTGCGGAAACCGAGTAGTGGCCATAACCGGGTTATCTCCAAGCATTGGCATGGACGACCTGAAAGGCCTGGGCGCCGCAGCGGCATCATCGGGGGCCACAGCGCTATTCCATGTGGTGGGGGTTACCCCAGAGGCAAAAACGCTACAGTCCTGCCTAATAAGAAACACACCCATAGAGGTGCTGACGCTTACGCCTGAAAATTTGCAGCAGACACAGGAACTACTTTGTACAGCCCAGAATGATCAGCTCGATTGGGTTGGATTCGGTTGCCCGCATTTCTCACCTGATGAGTTCAAGGAATTGGCGGCTTGCATCGCAGGCAGAAAAGTGCATTCAGACATCGACGCAACCATATTTACAAGCCGTAATGTGCTGGACTGGGTTTATAAGGTTGGAATGATTGAAAATTTAACAAAGGCCGGTTTTCAGATTTATACCGATGGTTGTTTATTGCTCTACCCGCAATTTATAAAGCGATACGGCACCATGATGACCAACTCGGCCAAGGCGGCCAATTATATTTATTCCCAGTCCGGCTTTTTGGCAGCCTACGGTAGCATTCGGGAATGCGTTGAATCGGCGATTGCCGGAAAAATCATGCAGGAACAACCAGCATGGATAAAATCATAAACTGTAAGGTTTTGACTGCAGGTTGCGGGCAGGGTGAACTTCTGGTCACCCACCAGAGTATCAGCCTCTGGGGCGGGGTCGATCCTTCGAATGGAAAAACTATCGATCCCCGGCATGAAATGTTCGCCCAATCCATCACCGCAAAGGTGCTGGCATTTCCATCTGGAAAGGGATCAGCTGCCGCCCCTTTGGTTATGCTTGAACTCATCAAACAGGGCACAGCCCCAGTGGCCATCATTAATATGGAAACAGACCCCCTGCTGGTAGCCGGCCCTATTATCGGCAAACATTTTTACGGCCGGGCCATACCGGTGGTTTGCCTGAACCAGGAAGGATTTGTGTCGCTCAAGACCGGAGGCAAAGCCTTAGTCGATGGGGATCGAGGTGAAGTTGTAATATATGATAGGCAACTTCCACTAGAAAGCTGGAAAGCGTAGTTCGAATCCTGCAACTCGCAACAAGGTCCCTGAGTCCCTTGCAGTCATTCCCTCGGAAGAGGGAATCCAGACAAAGCTTTTAGCTCGAGGCTTATTCTGGATCCCCATTTTCATGGGGATGACACGTGAGGCTGGGAGGCTGTGATGTCAGGATGCTTGAATGCTGATACTTACTGCTTACTCCTGTCTCTCCGTTTGAAACTTTAAACTTTCTTTTGTCTGTTCAAAAAATCGTGAAGGCGGTCAACGGCTTGGTTAACTAAAAAATATGGTGCTTATAAGTTTTGGCTATTCCTGTTGTGCCTGGATGTAATTATCCAGATCTTTTTCGATTTCGGGAGCCATGTCCGGCTGTATATAATCTTGCATGCGTTTTTCGTAGATTCCGAGTAAACGTTCGGAAAGAATTTTGCTGCCCTTATGGTGCCACGTCGTAAAATCGTCGCGGCTCATCAAGTCCGATAAATAAAACTCGGTTCGACAATGGGCCAGGGTTTTGGGATGGGTTAAAAACTCGTTGCCGATGCCGATAGACTTGATTGAATCCAGGTCGAGACGATCGTCGGTCACATCAATGGACTTGAGCATACGGCGCAGCATGCTGCATATTTCTTCATCGGCTAGAAATTTCTGGTAGCTCATGGACTGGTAGGATCCCAGGATGCCGCAGGCGTGCAAAACAAAATTGGCGCCACTCATCACGGTAGTGCTCAGTGCTAGGGTAGATTCGATGCCGGCCTGCATATCCGGGTATTGGGAATCGGTCAATCCGCCGCTACCTCTGCAGGGCAGTCCGTAATATTTGCCCATCTGTATGGTGGCGTTTTGAATCATGGAAAGTTCCGGGGCACCGATGGAGAGACCGCCGGTGCGCATGTTGGTGACCGTGGAGGTGGCGCCATAAATAACTGGGGCCCCGGGATTGATCAGCTGGGTCAAGGTAACGCCGGCTAACATTTCAGCATTCTGCAAGGCCAGCAGACCCGGCAGGGTCACTGGCCCGGTAGCCCCGGCCATCATGAGTAGACCGATCATGTTGACCTGTCCGTGGCGGGCGTATTCGATCAATGCGCCAACCATTTCAGCCGAATACTGCAGGGGTGAGATGGAGCTGATGATACCGATCATCACGGGTTTGTTCTGGATTTGATCTTTACCGCCCCAGGCTATGCCCGCCATTTCGACGGAATCCAAGGCGGCTTGACGCGATACGGAACTCCCGATAAATGGCTTGTCGCACAAGAGGATGTTGGATTTAAGCATGTCCAGATGGGCTTTTTTGGGGTTCCGATCCGAGGGATCCATCATCAAGCAGCCGTTCATGTCGATAGTTTGGGACGTCTGAACCAGTTTACAGAAATTGTCGTAGTCGGCCATAATACCTGGCCGCTGTTTTCTGTCTTGGGTAATCATGATCGAAGCACCATATCCGGGCGCGATGACCAGATGGTCGCCGCCGATGGTCACACTTTTTTCTGGATTGCGTGCTGCGACCTTAAATTCATAAGGAACTGTTTTTAATGCCTGTTCGATTTGCTTTTCCCCAAGATGAACGGTATTGCCGTCAACTTTAAAACCATGTTGTTTGAATATGTCGAGTGCCTCGGGTTCGTAAAAATTGATACCGATATCATCGAGTATATTCATGGAGGCGGTATGAATTTTTAATTTATCCGCTTCGGTCAAAATATGCATTCTTTCGTACATAGGGTCTACCTTTCCTGTGATTCGTTTCACTTTCAACCGGGGAACAGAGCCAAATCAAATTTAGCAAAAACAGGGCCAAAAAAGCAAATACATAAAGATAGTGGACATTCTAGGCAGGAATTTGCCAAACTATTGCTATTAGGGACGGAATTCTTCATAATAGGCACCGAGCCCAGACCCTAGTGGGGATGCTAAATCACGTTTTGATCCGAAAATGGATCAACTGGTGCACCCGATGAAATTCATTATTAGCGCCTGAGTGCTTTATACTTAACTAAATACAACTAAATCAAAATATTATGCAAATGTGCTTGATACGAAATTGGATCAAACAGGCTCTCGGGCCCTAACCGTTCCTGCCCAAGCAGGTCGGTGGTTGCAATCAAATAGATGCAAAGTTAAAAACGCTTTCAGCTTTAACGTTAAAGCTATAAAATTTTCCGAACATTATGCTTGACAAATAAATTGAGATCTAGATATGTGATTTTCATTTTTAAGCTAAAGCTCTTCCTGTATAATCCATTACAACTCAACCAAGATCATGCTACCGCACAGATTTAAAAGGAATTAAAACCGCTGATGTACTTTAACGTTAAAGCATATAAATAACAATGGATTAAGCGTTTTTACTTTTTTGATAAGGAGCGTACTATGGAAAAATTCATGACGCGAATGGGGGATGGGGACCGGGTTGAAATGTCAGCAGCGGAAATCCAGGCGGATTTGGAAGCCGGGGCGCAGGATGCAGCTGAACGCGCCAATGTTCCGGCTTTAGCAGATGATGAAATTAAATACCTAATGGATTTGTTTAAGTCCAAAGACCGGGTCGTGGGTGTTGAATCGGGTAAAGAGGTTTGTTTGAGCTATGACAATATGACATCAAAGGTCAAACGGGCGCATATCCCCATCAGCAAAATCCAGCAATTACTATTGTTCGAAAGGGGCCTGGGGGCGGACACACTCGAATTGACCCATATCGACTATAGCTTTAAACAGTGTAAGCATGTGGTCCAATATGAAAAGCCCAATATGGAACAGGCGGTATTGCAAACCATTGCACCCATTTTTTATGGCTCCATGCCAAATCTGGGTTTATACAGCGTTCCCGATGGTCCGGTTGTGAATCCAGGCGACCTTTTGCCCCAAGGCAAGATCGCCGAAGCCCAAGAGGCCTATGAAGAAATGGCCGAGTACGCCATCAAAGACATGGTTTATGTGGGCAGCGAATTGTATGAAAAAGCCGGTGCAGACGGCATTAACTTCGATACCACCGCCGCATCCGGTGATGCCGAGTTTTATGCGGCCTTGAAAGCTGCCGAAATTTTGCATGAAAAGTATCCGGATATGGGTATTGAAATGGGCATGTCGGGTGAGTTTATTTTGGGCATGCACGGTGAGCTGGAATACGATGGTGTACGTTTAGCCGGGCTTTTCCCCCAGGATCAGGTCAAGGTGGCTCAAAAGGCGGGTGTTACGATCTTTGGCCCGGCCATCAATATTCTTACCAATGAGTCACTTCCTTTCAATATGGCGCGTTCATTGGTGTTTACCAAGGCCTGCTCTGAGGTATCGGAAATCCCCATCCATGCCAACCTGGGTATGGGGGTTGGCGGTGTCCCCTTAACCTTGACACCGCCGTTGGATGCCTTGTCACGTGCTTCCAAAGCCCACGTAGAAATCTGCCGATTGGACGGGTTGTAGGTTGGCGTGGGTGATCCGCTGGGGATGCACGCTGCACATGCAGTTATCTCGGGAATGGGCGGATTACGTACTGCCGGAGATCTGGTGGCACGTATGCAACTAAACCGGGGTATGCGCATCGAAGCAGCCAAAAAATATGTGGCTGAAAAATTGGGAGTTGGCGTGGACGATCTGGCCGACACGGTTGTGATGAATGAAGTCCGTGAAGATTTGGATATCGGTCGTGTGAATGAAACACCTGAGGTCGCCAAGGGGATTGATGCTAAATTCAGAATCGCGGAAAGGCTCGATTTGGAAATCAATTGCGTCAATATGTTTATGAAGCGGGTGGGGATTTCATCCTACAAATCCTTCGAATAGATTTCAGGAATTTTAATGATACATTAAAACCTTGTTGTCTTTGGAATAATAGAACACATAGATTCTACCGACACGAGGATTCAAATACGAAGCACGAATATCGAAATCCGAAACGATTCGGCAAGCTCACCGTCCCGAGCTATGCCGAAGGACAATATGCAAATGACCGAAATATCAAAGGCCAAACAGACTTATAGGCATTAAGCGATTGGTATATATTTGGTGCATTTGAGTATTTGGATTTTAGATTTGTTTAGAATTTCGATATTTTAAAGTCGAATTTCATATGAGTGTAACTCATGAACTCATAAAATATTGAATATGCACCAAGTAATTTCAACTTAACCAATCAATTCTATCAACAGCACATCAGGAGAAGGCTATGAATCAAACACTTCCAACCCAGGCACAAATCGTTATAATCGGCGGTGGTATTGTAGGTTGCAGCACTGCCTATCATCTTACAAAAATCGGTTATACCGATGTGGTCCTTTTAGAACGCAAGGAACTCGGATCCGGGACCACCTGGGCTGCCGCGGGTCTGGTGGCCCAACTGCGCCAAAACCAGGAAATGTCCAATCTGGCCAAATATGCCACCGAGCTTTATCCAACCTTGGAAGCAGAAACCGAGCTGGCCACTGGCTATGTCAAAACCGGTGCCTTGGGTGTCTGTCAGACTGAGGATCGACGACGGGAGTGGCTGCGCGGTGCAGCCATGGCAAGTGCCTTCGGTATTGAAATGTATGAAATCAGCTTGAAGGAGGCCGAGGACATGGTGCCCGGCATGAGCACCAAGGATTTGGTATCCGTATTTTACCTGCCCAATGACGGTCATACCAATCCGCTGGACACCACGCGGTCGCTAATCAAGGGAGCCAAGCTGAATGGCGCCAAGGCCTTTGAGAATACACTGGTAACCGATATTAAAGTTAAGAATGGCGCGGTTTGTGGTGTCAGCACTGAGTCCGGCGACATTGCGTGCGAATATGTGATCAATTGTGCCGGTATGTGGGGCCACCGGGTGGGCCAAATGGTGAATGTGAGCATCCCCCTGCTTGCGGCCGAACACATGCATGCCATCACCAAACCCATCGATGGCATTAACAAGATATTTCCCACGGTGCGTGATTTTGATGGACGTACTTATTTTAAATGCGAGAATGGCGGGATCCTTTTTGGCGGTTTTGAAAAAGTTTCAAAACCATATGGCATGAAAGGCATTCCGGCAAAGTTTATGTATACCGAACTGCAAGAGGATTATGATCAATTTTCCGAATTCATGGATTGTGGGTTATCGCGATTTCCGGATTTGGAAACTGCCGAGATTCGACATTTATCGGTAGTACCAGAGAGCTTTACACCCGACAATGCTTTCATGGTGGGCGAAGCGCCTGGGATCAAAAATTTCTTTGTGGGCTGTGGCATGAACTCGGTGGGCATTGCCAGTGCTGCCGGTGTGGGCCGCGCCCTGGCGCAGTGGGTCGATCAAGGGTACCCGGAAGAAACCTTATGGCCAGTGGATGTCCGGCGCTATTTCTCCTGGCAACAGAACAAGCAATATCTGCACGATCGTATCATTGAATCGGTTGGCATTCTGTATGAGCACCATTATCCCAACCGACAGCGGACGACGGCGCGGCCGGTTGTCTGTTCCCCCATTCATGATCGGCTGACTGATCATGGTGCCTGCTTCAGTATGCTGGCCGGGTGGGAGCGGGCGGATTGGTTTGCACCTGAAGGTGTCGAAGCGGTACACCAATATAATTGGGGCCGTGCCAATTGGTTCCCCTACCAGGGTGAGGAGCATATGGCTGTCCGAGACAGCGTCGGTATGTATGATTTGACATCCATGCATAAATATCTGGTTCAAGGGCCGGATGCCGAGAATGTTTTGCAGCGCTTATGTGCCAATGACGTAGCCGTGCCGGTGGGCAGTGTTGTATATACACCGGTTCTAAACGAATTCGGCGGATTTGAATCCGATCTCACAGTAACCCGCTTTGCCGAAGACGCCTTTTTTATCGTCACGGCCTTGGGAACCGGTGTGCGTGATTTTGATTACATCAAACGTCGCATTCCAGAAGACGCGCGCGCCACCATCACAGATGTAACCCATGCCTATGCCATGCTGGCCGTTATGGGACCGCAGTCGCGCGATTTGCTGGCCAAACTTACCGATGCCGATTTGTCCAATGAGGCCTTTCCATTTCTGACCGCCCAAGAAATTGATGTGGCTTATGCCAGACCTTGGGCTGTGCGCATATCTTACGTGGGTGAACTGGGTTGGGAACTTTATATCCCCTCGGGATTTGCAGCTAAGGTCTTTGATGCCATCATGCAAGCCGGCCAAGAATTTAACCTGCGTTTGGTGGGTATGCAAGCGGTCAACTCTTTGCGGGTGGAAGCGGGTCTGCGCCATTGGGAAACGGAAATCTGTCCGCAAGATACCCCATATGAGGCCGGACTCGGCTTTGGCGTTAAGCTGGATAAGGGTGATTTTATTGGCCGCGAAGCCCTCCTCAAACAGAAAGAAGGCGGTTTGAAACGCAAGTTGGTCATGTTTACATTAGATGATCCGGAATCGCTCTTGTATCTGAACGAACCTGTTTATCGTAACGGCGAACAGGTGTCCCAAATTACCTCCGGAGCCTACGGCTTTAAAATCGGCTCTGCGGTTGGCTTTGGCTATTTGAGTAATCTCGACGGGGTCAGTGACGAATGGATCCTGGATGGGAAATATGAAATCATGGTGGAGGGCCAGATGATTCCGGCCACGGTGCATTTAAGGTCGCCGTATGATCCAATGAATGAGCGTCCCAAGATGTGATGGCTTGATACCACAATAATTGGGTTTTATTCTTTCAATACAATTTTGGACTTTTGGACCAATTCATGTCTAACCAAGAATAAAGCCTGAAGCACAAATATCGAATTTCAAAAACTGGGTATGTAAATAGCGTTTTTCGTGCATTACCAATACAGGGCTCTTCGGGCCCGGATATATATTTGGAGGGCTCAGAATTGAGTATAAAAACAGCCAAGACGTGGACCATGCGAGATCGAGTTTTGGCCGTGATGGCGGGCGAAACACCGGACCGTTGGCCATTTATCGACCGTATCGAAATCTGGTATAAAGGTATGCAGGCCCGGGGAACCATGCCAGAGGAATACGAGGGCATGTCTCTCAACCAGGTGCACGCGGCGGTGGGGATCGGACGTCAAAAATTTTCGATACCCTATGCGCTGAAGCTCAACAAAGTGGAAATGTCCATTCTCCTGGAGGATGAATTGATCTATCGGGCCTCCAACCCGGAAGTGCTCTACTTTCCGGCCCAGTATCCGCCTGAGGAAATTCCGCGTGATAGACCCGGAACCAGCGTGGTCCAATACCTTACCCCGGTCGGGGCGGTGAGTGTTTCCTATGAGTTTGCCGAGAGCATGATCTCTTTAAGCGGCATGGAGCCCTACCTGATGACGCACCTGATCAAGGAGTCGGCCGATTTTCGCACGATTGAATACATTCTGGAACATGCGGAATTCGAACCGCGCTTTGAAGCGTTTGAAGCCGAAGAAAAAGAGGTCGGCTCGCACGGATTCGTGGTGCCCTGCATCCACCGCATCCCTTTTCAGCAGGCCCTTTTGGAATACTTGGGCGAAATGAGCCTGTTTCAGGCGCTGTACGATAATAGAGAACAACTTGACCGGCTGATTCACCTACTTGACCTGCAGATGGTGGAGATATTGCAACAGCTCGGCGTGACGGATCTACCTTATATAGAATTCGGGGACAACCTGGACGGCATGATGACAAACCCCAATCTTTTCCGCGAGTACTGCCTGCCTCAATACCAGAAATACACCGATATGCTTCATACTCAAGGTAAGAAAGTGGGCAGCCATACCGACGGGAACCTGAAGCCGTTGGTGGATCTCATTCCCGAATCAGGCCTGGACGTGTGCGAGTCCTTTACCCCCCAGCCGCTTACAGAACTGCTTTTTGAAGAAGCCTGGCAAAAATGGGGTAAAGGCAAAGGCCCAGTCATCTGGGGGGGTATCCCCAGTGATATACTAGAGGCGCGCACACCACGTCAGGAGTTTGAAAAGTTTGTGGACAAGCTGCTTCAAACGGTCGGTCA
>CAZWEO010000054.1:0-32047 GCA_964633115.1 uncultured Desulfobacterales bacterium | reverse complement strand
CACCCACATTTCACACCTTATATTTATTAAACTGGGAATTCATTTGCTGTGAACGTAAATGATGGGAATTGAGTTTCTATTCTGTGCAATTTTGACCATTAAGTATTACGGTGTCATAAAAAGGGGTATAAAAATATCTGAATCCCAGTAATTCGACGCGTAACGTGGGAAATATGGATAAGCATATAAACAATTCACTTGCATCTACATTTCTTGTTCATTTTCCTAATTTCAGTAAATCACAGATTTGATTGACAAAAGGGGCAACTTTGGTAAAAGGTTAGGAAGCAACCAAAACCAATGACCAAAGGAGCCCCTAAATATGATACACCAATATGAACTAAAAGCAGAAGACATTCGTGCCTATACATCGCAGATTATGAAAAAGCATCTTTCCTTGGAAGCAAATGGATATTGCTGTAATACAGACATGATCTTTGACATTCTGATGAAAGCCAGTGCCGAATGCAGCAGTCTGGAAGCAGTGTGTGCCGATCTGGATGAAGTGGCCGACAGTAATACGGTACGAGAATATATCAACAAGGCACTACCTATTGAAGAATTGGCAGAACAAGAAACAGCGGTCAATCAGGGCTTAGCCGAGTGCATTCCAGCGAGCATGGCCCGCACAGGTATCGAGATAGCGATGGATTTTCATGACGAACCTTTCTATGGTAAACAAGCAGCCACGCGGGCGGTGACCTGTTCCGGGCGCGCTAAGAAGGGGACAACGCATTTTGTTCGCACTGCAACAGCATACGTGATTTGGCGGCAAGTGCGGCTCACTTTGGCGGTGCATTACGTTTTGCCCGGTGAAAATGCGTTGGAAGTGCTTAAAATCCTGCTGGGGCGCCTGAAAAACCTTGGTTTTGAAGGCAAAGTGCTGTATTTGGACAAAGGGTTCGCCTCCACCTCGATTGTGACGTACCTGACCAACCTACAACAACCCGCCATCATCGCCAATCCTATTCGTGGCAAAACTGGTGGAACCCGGGCGCTGTGTCGCGGGCGCAAAAGCTACACCACGAGCTATTCTTTCAGCAATGGGACCCAGACTACGATTGCTATGAAAGCCTCGCTGGTGCCTGACAAAACAGGCAAACGCCGCCGCAAGTGGTTGTCTTTTATCGTCATTCTGCTGGATTGGTCCGCCGACAAGGTTTACCAGCATTATCGCCGACGCTTTGGCGTGGAATGTAGTTATCAACTGCTCCGGCGGGTGCGGGCCACCACCACTTCTCGTAACCCTGCCATGCGTTTCTTCTTGCTTAGTATCGGTTTGATCCTGACCAATGCCTGGGTCTTTCTCAAATGGGAGTTTGCCCGTATCATGGCTGCTGGCCCTCGCCGCATTGACGAAACCCGTCTCCGTCTGTACCGTTTTTGCAGGTTGTTGATCCGGGCTATCGAGAAGCTCTATGGCACCATTTGTGCTATTCCCACACACAAATCGCCGCAATCTGTGATTTACTGAATTTAAAAGGCTGTCCAGCTTAGGCCAGACAGCCCTTTAGAAAGGAGGAAGAAACGGCCTGGGGAAGAAATGATCTTTGTACTTTAGATGGGTTTAGTAGCAAACACTCTTTACTGCACCGAAAATTGCCTTTCATTTGGAATGATTTGAATTGCTTTCAAAGGTTCACAAATTAACTGAATAAGTTGTTATGAATTCCACTCACTACTTTCCAATCATTTCTCAGAACACAAGCTTGGATCACGCTGCCTTCTAAAATCCTATCTTGACCTTCGGGAATGGCGATAATTGCATCTGCCTGTGCCATCATTTGCAAGCGGCTTTTCATCTTTTCTGGGTAAAATAACAACTGATCATCTGTCTCTTCAATAAAACCATGAATAAACTGAGTCCAATCTATCTGGCCACTCACCGTCTTTGCCAGATGAACCATGCGCCGGGGCAAACCAACAGGGGGTTGCCCTGCAAATTTTTGCAAACCAGGAAGAGCTAATTGAAGAAAAGCACTATGATTCGACGGTGGACCACCTGGAAGGCAAAACACAGGTTTGCCCTGATAGATTCCAAATCCAATTCCCTTTCCCGGTCCAATACGCACACGATGGTAGATTTTTTCCCAACCCAACTCGTCAAGTAATTGCACAACATAATCTCTATCCCCTTTCCAGGCACCTCCGCTGGTAAGTAGAGCATCGTTTTGAAGCAAGCATTCGATAAGGCTATCGCGAATCAATGCTTTATCATCATCGACTACCAAGGTCCGTATATCGAAGCCAAAGTAGTTACACCATGCAGCTAGTGTGACCAGATTGCTGGCATATAACTTTCCTGGAACGAGTAGCTTACCTGGGGCAATGACCTCATCCCCTGTCGCCAGAATTGCCACCCGAGGATTAGAGTAAACGGGGACTTGTTTATATCCGGCCGCAGCCAAAAAACCTGCTGTGGCAGCTGATAAATGTACATTCTTGGATAGAATTTTTTGACCACAAGCTACATCATTCCCCTTTGGCAAAATGTTTCTCCCCGATTCGGCATGGATCTTGACGATGACTTGGCTTTGGTCATTTTTTGTGAATTCTTCTGCCACTACAGCATCTGTCCCTGGGGGAATAGGCGCGCCACTTAATACGCGCACCGCACATCCTGGATTGACGTACCTCTCATAATGCCCACCCGCAGAAACGCTGCCCACCAGTCTTAACACAACGGGATGACTTTCGCTGGCATTGAGAACATCCGCAGCATGAACTGCGTAGCCATCTTTTAGAGAAGCATCCGCAGATGGAGAATTCACTCTAGAAAACATATCTTCAGCTGCTGTTCGTCCGACAGCCTTCAAGATATCTACATTCTCAACCCCAAGCACTTGGATATTATCAATCGTCAAATGGTAGGCTTCATTATACGAAATCATTGCCTCTTTCTAAGGAAACTTCTTTCGATCAGGTTGGCTACTCCAAGTGCGTCGTTTATATCAAACTGAGGCACACTAACATCCAGAGACACATCCGCAGCCACAGCGATACGCTGCGCCTGGCTGCCAATCATTTCTAAGCTATTCGTAACTCGCACCACCTCCACTGCAGGTTTATTGGCTCGTTTATAACCCTCAACCAGGATGATATCTACATCCTCGATTTGTTCTATGATCTCATCCAGTGTCAACTCGCGCTTCAGTTGCCGATAAGCTGCAATTTTATCCGGCGCGGCGATAACCACATACTGGCTACCAGCCTGAGCATGTCGCCAACTATCCTTTCCCGGAAGATCAATATCAAAACCTGAATGTGAATGATGTTTGACCGTTCCAACCCGGTATCCACGTTCAACAAAGATGGGGATTAATTTTTCCATGAATGTGGTTTTACCAGAACCCGACTTACCAATAATAGTGACTAATGGGAGGGAACCATTGCTTGATTTTTGGTTTAGGGTGTGTATCTGGGTATGAATAGAAGATGCTTTATCCCTGTAATAGTTCTCACCAGTGCAGCCACGGCAGATATTCTTTCCATTTTTTTGCACCTCACGCTGATTGTTAATCTCTTCGCCACAAATATCACAATCCACGCGCAAACCCGATTGGCCGATGATCTTCTCCATGGATATAGTCAGCTCAACCGGTTGAGAGAGAAAGAGTTCTTTTTCCGGCATGAGTTGGTAAGCAACCATCATACATTGGAAGGGATCAGGTCAGCCGGACAAAATTGTCGGGCTCGTGTCCGGCTTTCCTTATGGGGAATGATTCGTATAGCATTCCCGGTTTGGGTATCTACAAAGGTTGCTGCAAGCTTTCCAAAATCAAAAACCTTCATCGTGCGCCTGTCGACCCAACAACCTGTAGCCACTGAAATTCCACCTGTACCACAGCCATCCGATTCGGCAAATGTATACATGCGCTTGTCAACCTGGGGAACACTCAGCCCTAGCAAGTCGCCTGCATACAATCCCATGCGCACACCTAAGATCTGTCGCGGGCATAAATATGTTTGTCGCTGGGCAGATTCTTCAAGTAATGTTTGAAGATTATCTCTATTGACCGTCATCGGACATTAATTAGACCATGTAAATTATCAAGGTCGAAGCTATACCCAATGAAAAAGGAAGCCAATCCAACACTCCGCGTTGAATTGGCAGAGGCCGCGCGTTCTTCGACGAGAACGCGCGGCCTTCCGCTGCTAAAGCGATATTTTCTGCTTGATTCAAAGCATTGGATATCACATTTATTAGCAACAATCGAATAGCCCGCCAACGATTCTTGCGCAACCCTCCTCGCATACGCAAGCTCTTCCAGGCACACATGTAAGCCTTTTCCAGATTGGGTAACAGGTTAACTGCTACTCCCATCGAAAATCCCAAACCATGTAGACCCATTCGCTCCAATATCCCAGCTAACTCAGAGATGCTGATGGCCTGCGTAAGGCCCTGAACAGCCATCAGGATAACGAAGAAACGCACGATGATCTTCCCGCCAGCTACCAATCCCTGGCTGGAATAAGGGATCCCCAAAATAACCTGATCACGAACACCCAAGCTAAACACTACTGGAATTACCATCATCGCCAATAGAACCAGCCAACGAGGATTCCACATTTTTTGAAGGACACCCGGGTAAACCAGCGCAATCATTACACCACAGATCAATGTCACCCATGGAACCTTTTCGCTTGGCGCCCCCATCACAAGCACCAGCAACCAAAGAAAAACGCCCAAATGCCCCAGAGTTCCCAATGGTTGGTGCGCTGTACTCCTCCAATATTTCTCGGTCGTATTACTTAGCTGATGCATTAAGGGATCACCTTGACCTCTACCAACATGCGCAGGTTTAGTTTTCCCTCTTCGCCAGGCAACACCATGCGGAAGATCCCATCTTCTTCACCAAGCGGAGCATTCTCCTGAGCATAAGCCACAATCACTTCTTCGCCCATAAACTGGTTAGGATCATAGTTGACACTATACCCATCAGCAGCAATGACCTTAACCGCTTGAAGAGCGCTGGGGACGAATCCGGCATCTTCTAACAATACTGCTAAGGATACGCCTACATAATCAATATCATTGAATCTGGCGCTCTGCGGAGGCAATTTCTGCAGATCTTCGATAGTGTAAATCTTTTCTGTAGTTCCATCCCAAACCTTGAGGACTGTTACTGCCGAAGGGTTTGCGCTCTCGCCAGCACAAGCAGATAGAATAAATGAAAGCATTAGAATGGTGACAATTACTTGTTTCATGAGTCTTTTCCTTTCCTTCAGCGAATAGATCAAGTAATTTGGTTAAAAAACATTTTGATGTGTTGCTCCCGTCCTAGATTGAAGCTGCCTGCCCAGTTTCCAACCCAACCAACCTGCCAAGCTCCCAACTATCATGTGAATCAGGATCAAGCCAGTCACTACCAAAACGACTACAGTGTCATCGAGGCCAAATATTCGCCCACCAAGATCTAATAAATCCAACCAGACGGTGAAAAAAGTTCTCCCGAAAAGTAGCGGACCAGTCACGAACGGCTGTACTAACACCCAAAGTACGCCCAATGACCCGGCAAGAATAAAAATGAAAAAATGTGGCCTTCTCCTAAGAGAGAGCACGATTTCGGCGACAAGCGCTTCAGCGATAATTCCAACCATCGGTCCGATGATCACACCTCCCAAGCTGAAGAGTTTCAAAAGGGTGGCGATCACTCCCACAAACAAAGTTGATCCCCTCTTGGGCACAAAAACACGCCCAATCAGGGCTATTACCAGCCCAATTGAGGAAAGAATAACACCACTCAAAGGGAGATTCAGGGCCTTCAACATGCTTCCAAAACTAATCTCCACAACTCCCCAAAGGGTTCCAAATACAGAGATAGTTACCAACTCTCGAGTAGAGAATCTCATTTTTTATACCTCATATTGCTTAGCGATTCTTCCTTGTTTCGTAATCCTGCCTTGCTCCATCAGGTAAATTCGTTTCGTATAACGATGGATAAGTTTATAGTCATGGGAGATCAATAAAATAGTACTCCCTTGTTGATTGAGTTGTTGTAAATAATTCATCATGCGTTCTAGATGTCCCCAATCCTGCCCGAGAGTCGGTTCATCGAGGATCAACAAACTGGGTCTGAGCGACATGGAAGAAGCAACAGCTGTACGGTGCATCTGCCCTACAGATAGCTGACTCGGGCTGCGCAGTGCCAGCTCGCGTAAATCAGCCTCATTAAGTGTCCGTTGATGTATTTCGTGATCATAACAAGCGTAGTTCAAAGGGCCGAAGGCAACTTCCTCATCAACACTATCGGTAAACAATTGATCAACGGGATTCTGAAAAACCAGACCTACATCTAAACCCAGTCGCGGTTTCTTGTGCCCATTAAAAAGTACCTGTCCCTGTCGAGCTTTCAGTAATCCAGCAATTACATAAGCCAGGGTACTCTTTCCGGCCCCATTTTCCCCCACTAACGCGGCGAAATCACCCTTATAAAGCGATAAATTAATATTTTTAATGACATCCTTTGAGCCATATCCCGCACTAACTGCAACCATGTCCAATACTTTTTCCCGGCGTTCAGGAGACTTGCCATTCGGTTGTATCATACGCTGCCAGGAGGTCTGTTGACCAGTGACCGGGCGACGTAAGCCAAATGTTTTGCGTAAAACAGGGTTAGCAAACACATGATTAGGTCTACCATCAGCGATTATGTGTCCGCAACTCATTAGTAAAACCCGGTCAGCATAATCAATCGCTGGGCCTAAGCGATGTTCAATCATCACAATCGTGATGCCAAAATCTGCGTTAAGGGTCTTGATAGTTTCCATAACACGCCTGGTGTTGGCGATATCCAATGAAGCTGTGGGTTCATCCAGCACCAACACCTTGGGGCGCATTGCCAGAATTGAAGCAATTGCCACGTTTTGTTTCTGACCACCAGAAAGGTTTGCGGGGTTACAGTCTTTCAAAGCAGATAACCCTAAGGCTTCCAATGCCCAATCCTGCCTACGGTGGATTTCATCATTATCGAATCCCAGGTTATGGGGGCCGAAAGCTATTTCATCAGCCACTTTCAGGTTGAATAATTGGGTGCCCGGGTTTTGGAAAACCATGCCTACATGTTGAGCAAGTACGGGTAACGGGTATTGCCAAGTATCTAAACTGTCAACCTCGACACACCCTTCCATAGCCGCGGGAATGCTGTGGGGAATTAGCCCACTGATAGCTCTTGCCAGCGTGCTCTTGCCGCAACCTGAAGGCCCTGTGATCACCACCCACTCTCCTGATGAAATATTGAGGGAGAGATCCTTAATAACCGAACCCAGCCCGTAATCAATGGAAAGGTCACGAATCTTGATCATTCGGCTACCTCTCCAATCTGAATAATTTGGGCATGAGGCCATCGCCTAATTGCTGCATCAAGCAGATCAGGGCGGATGACTACGATGATAGTTTGATTCGATCCCACATCCACGATGGGAAATGCTTCTTGAAAACCACCCCCGTGGTTAAACTCCAGATCTCCCAACTCATCAATGATAAGCAAGTCTTTACTGTCGGAAGATTGCAAAATGTGATTTCCCCATGCAATCACATTTAGATCCAAGCGCCAACTGCCTACACGAAGTCCTTGGTTGACTTCGTTACTACGTCTACCAAAAAGGCGGGTTTCTCCTGAAGTAATGTCAACCAGATCAAATGAAATCTTTTGGTTATTATTGAATTCAGCTGGACAGAGAAATCCTCCAACCCTTATCCCCTCATCTCGGGCTTGCTCAACGACATTAGCACACCAAGTTGTTTTGCCAGTACAGCGTCCCCCGCTAACGATCCATAAACTTGGTGTTGCCTTCTCAGAAAGACAACTCGCCAGCACAGTAGCTGACGAGGGAGAACAACCGACCACAATTGCTCCTTTCCAATTCAGTTCTGGTCTATAACCTGAACGTCGGGAGGTCAGTATGTTTCCACTACTGACCCGCCCCTCGCCAAAGGGGTGATCTGCTCACCATCACATCAGTCTTAGGTAAACAGATTCGGAGTTTTATTTGTTTCTCAACAATAACTACAATCGAGCTTTAACCATCTCCAATTTTGATGATACAACACAGATTGCTTTGTCGCATCCTTCCCTTGGGTCATTCTCGTCACCCAAACGGGTGATATTTTTGCTGCCTTCAAGGGAGAGGTATCGTATCCATAGATTCAAATTATTGGATCACCCTTAGTTATATCCTCTTTTACTTTTTTAAGATCATCGAGCAAATCTAATTCTGTCTTGAGTTCATCGTTCAGGTTAGAAAAATAGGCTTTTATATTACGTACCAGTTTGCCAAATTCATGCGCTACTCTAACCAACCTCTCTGGACCCAAGATAATGGTCGCCAAAAGAGCTATGACCAACAACTCATTTCCGCCAATACCAAAGAAATCCATATTAATTTCTCCTCACGAGAGCAGCTAAAAATATACTGATCATATAAAGAGCTGCCAACGGCAACATGACCAAACCCATATTCACCGGATCCACAGTTGGAGTGACTGCAGCGGCGACGAGAGCAATGGCTACGATGGCATACCGCCATCCCTGCCACAGTTGTCTGGCATTTACAAATTCCAACTTAGCCAGGAGCATTAGGACTAGCGGCATTTCGAAACTTATCCCGATCCAGAACATGATCTTAGTGACAAACTCAAAATAATTTGATGGCCGTACTTGGGTCGTGATATCCAGGAAATTGATCAGGAAAGGAAGAGCTACAGGTATCATCACAAACCAAGTAAAAGCAACTCCTGCGACAAACAAAAGGCTTGCAAAAGGAATTCCTACAACCAGCCAGAGTCGTTCACCCCCTTTTAGCCCAGGAACGATGAAACGAATAACCTGATATAAAATTACAGGCATACCCAGAACCAGTCCACTCAACAAAGATACTCGCATGAAAATGGCGATATTTTCAGTTACCTCGATGGAAACCAATGCATTCCGACCACCTATCGGCGCAGCTAATAAATCTATCAGTTGGCCAGAAAACACAAAGCTGGCAACTGTAGTCAGAAAAACCGCCAAGAATGCTTTGAATAACCTTTGCCGTAACTCATTGAGATGCTGCAGTAACGGCATCGATGTTTTAAGTTCTGCCTGTGCCTTGCGGTGGGCGCGGCCAAAGGCACGCAGATAATCCCGCCAGCTTGGCCTCTTTTTATTCGAAGCGGTTCCGGTACTCATGGAGATGGATTATCCCTTAGACTTTGAAGTTTCAATTTTATTTTCTTCTTCTTTGTTTAGGCCTGAACGAAATGCGGTCACACCCTTCCCCAGCTCACCGGCAATCTTGCTAATCCGTCCCACGCCAAACAACAGCAAGATAATGACCAGAATGATGATCAACTCAGTGGTCCCCAAATGAAACATGAATACTCCTTTCAAACATCTTTTGAAAGTTGAAATGTCTTTGGTTGGGCTACATCCACTTTTAACTCGCGGATGACCATATCGCCGTTTCTATTCTCAATAACATTCGAGGAAATACCTACCTCGATATCAAACTTCCGCAGAGATCGGACCTTGCTAACATGAAATTCCAGGTATCCTTGCTCTTGATTGACAAGATAGTCTCTTACGCCTTTCTGATCAAAGAACTCTTTCACCAGTGCAACGTCTTCCCCAAAGACTTTGGCTGTCTTCAAATAATAATCGCGCTTTGAAAAATAAGCAGTCTTTGGAATTGAACGGATTGAATTCTGTTGGTAAATTTGACCGGTCTGTTTGTTTTCAACAGAGCAATAGTGTACACCAAGGGTCAAACCAGAAGCTATAACAAACGCCAGCAAATCCAGACACACCAACTCACTTCTAGCAATGGGTAATCCCCCCGCATACCAGTAGTCATACAGCACATGAAAAGGTCTGTTCTTTACCTTATAACCTTTCTCACGATACACTTCAGCATTTTCAAGGGGATAACATAACTCGAGCAGGTTGATTGAAAACAAGCCCAACCTGTCCAACTCAAAGAGAATCTCTTTCATCTCATCCAGCGTATCTGGGAGGATTGGCATCTCGACCATTACGTAGGGGATATATTTCTTTGCTAGGCTGATTTGATTGAACGTGTGTCGTTGGCCTTTTTCTAAGTCGTGCATGCGGATACTGAAGCGGATCTCCTGTAAGCCAACATCTTTCAATGTCTGGAGTGTTTGAGTATCAGCGTGATCACCACATGTATAGAGGCGTGTGTAAGCATCTGGGAAATTATTGCGGGCGTACTGAAAAAATTCAAACGTTTCATCTTTGTGCAACAACGGCTCACCGCCAGTCAATGCCAGATGACGTACACGATGCCCAGAACCTTTAATATGCTCTAGTTCTTGGATCACGTTGCGGGTATGATCTTGGTAGTACTGGTAATTTTCCTGGTTTGGATTGAAACAATAGTAGCAATCTCGGTGGCATTTGAGCGACACAAAGAACGTGGCGCTCCCCACACCAGTCTTGCAAGCGACGCAAGCGGGAGAAATGCTATTGATATATATGCTCTTGCTGTCATTGCGCACTTTGGCGCCCCGTTTGCGCAATGTCTCTATCTTTTCATTTACCTGAGCCGTATAGTCCGTTGAGTCAAAATCGATTCCAGTCTGTGCAACCCGGTGTAAGAAATCTTTATAAATGCTAACATACATCCCAACGTAGGAACGTAGAGCAGGATTTTTGATTTGTTGAAGAGTCTTATCCGTCACGTCAACGATCATTTTTGACCTCAACAGTAGAACACTCACTTCTTAACTTTATTCCAGGTGGCATCTTTGACCCGAACGGATTCTTGCGTCGGAACTCGCACACTGGACACAATCGAACTCCAGAACGAGCTGCAAAAAGAGAGTTGCATCTTTCGCAACGACCTAAGTCGCCCTCTTGAAGGATAGCAGGCTCTTTTGGTCCAAACACTTGAACAAAAGTCGGCGCATAATCAATAGCAAGTGCTTGCGGCTCGCAGACGCGGGCACAGATACCACAACCGATACAGGCCAGCGGGGAGAACTTCAGCCAATAATACGTTTTATCCTCATTGATTCCAAGTTTCAAAGCTGCTGTTGGGCAAGCTCGTGTACAAGCATTGCATGCCGTACAATCTTCAGAAGCTGTCAGGCTGCAAAATCCCACCCCTGCCAAGGAAAGGTTCGCTACAGGTTCGATCTCAGTTAGGTGCATCGCCGCTCCCGCAATACGTAAGTAATCACGGCCAGGTCGGTTGCCAGAAGAATGGTCGGTTGACATCGTACGGGCAATAGTCACTTGCCCTTGCTTGGCTGCCACGCGGAACAGGTCCCGTCGGGAAAGCGGAGGGTTCGTTGCCTCCCAAAGCGGGCGTTCTTGACCCTCAGATAATTCCGTTATGAGAGACAAAACACCATCTAACCTCCAAGCAGATAGTAAGTGTTCAGTGCGGGCAATTTGTGCCAGAATATGCGACACTAGACCACACCAGGGGCACTCCGCACAGGCTTCGGTGCGGAAAATGATGCGTTGTATTCTCAAGGCGACTAGCGCAAGGTAGGCACCAGAACCAAGTCCAGCCAGGCAGCCGCGTACGCGTATCCCAACTGAACCGGCAACAACTCCCACCTCGGCAGATGGGTGCAGTTCACAGAGCAATTCTAGCGGACCATCTTCCAGGCGCACAGCACAATTCAGCAGAGATGGGACAGCGTCATCAGCCGAGTAGGCGCCTACCGGGCAAACTGGTAGACAGGCCAGGCAAGTCTGGCATTTTTCAGTTTCGAGGGTTGGAGGTTTTCCAGGACGGATTGCCTTTGACGGGCATAGTTCAAAACACGCCTCGCAGGTCGCAAGCTGATCTCGCGCGTGCAGACAACTTTGAGTATCCAAGATAACAGCCGAACGGTCGATTGCAGCTAACCGCTCGGCAGCCGAAAGCAGACTCACTGGACAGCATCCTCAAATATCTGAAGATCAAATCGCTTTGCCAAAGCAAATAAAGCACCCCGCGTCAAGAGCGCCAAGCCTTTGTAGAAATCTGTCTGAGCGTGTTCACTAACTAAGTTACACCAATAAGGGCCCCACTTCAACAAGTGCTCAGAAAGGAATTGGGTTTGCGCCTCAAGTAGTCCCTCAAACTTCTCCTCATCTTGCTCTTCAAACGCTTGAAGAGCTAATTTTGCCAGATAAGAGATAAATAACATTTGCAACCCTATATGATCATCAGGTTCCTTGTGTATTTTCTCCGACTCGAGACCAAAGCGACGATACCAGTTGCGGACTTTGATTGTTTGTTCTTGAAAGACCATGCGATCGTCATTGAAGTACACTGATTCCCACGGGGGTGCTAAAACCTTTCCAACGCCAACAAACAACCGTGTGTAATCGGCATTCAATTCTTCGAAGGATTCATCGTTAAGGGTTCCCTCATGGTTCAGAGCCCACCTTTGTACTAACTCCTGCCCTCGTCTTATTTCCATTCGGTCGACACCGAAGGGCACCTCGGAAAAAACATCATCTTCAATTAGGGAATTTAGCCAATCTTTATCAGGCTGATCATATAGAACACGTCCCAACAAACCAAAAAACAGCGATTCACCTAGTAGTATTTCCTTTGAAAAGGATCTCTCATTATTATGTTTCATGATACTCCTCGTTCATCCGTTGGTTTCGTCGTATTACCCTTAAATATAATGCTACTAATGGGAAAACCGCAATTGTAATTAGTATTATCCCATACGTAATAAACGTAATGGTTTGAGCGGTACCTATCCCTATAAGTGCCATACGGTCACGGATTTGAGCATTGAGGGTTGGTTCCCATGTTGGAGATATTGGTATGATCCTGTTTGCATGAAGTGATGAAAATACTACTGAATTCATCAATACAGGAACTGGTTGTTCATCCTTGATGATAGCAGCCATCTGGCCAGACTGTATTTTTGTTATTGGGTAGCCATGTTGATGTATGATAACATCACCATCAAAAACATATAGCCAGGTTTGTTTATTGATCGGATCGTGTTCAAGCGCGAACCTGCCAGAAGCAGGTGAGATCATAACATCGCTCACCCAAATAACCAACGGTTGCGGAATCCCCGAATTTCCCCATATCCAACCCAGTTTCAACTTGATCTCATCTCCATCAACAATACTGACTGTCTCTGAGGGAATGACCACTTCTCCATTACCCCACGGCAAGCTTAGGGTATCGGGTCTACGTCTAAGATCAAAATCGAGCGATTCGGGTTCCTTTGCAAAGTCCACGTGACGAGCTTGGCTGTAATACCCAGGTGCGCCGACAACAACTGCTGACGCTTCAGGTTTCAAGTCGTAAAAAACAAAATTACCATCAGGTTGAATACGAGTTGAGGCACCCGTTTTCTCGAGGTTTATCCAGGCAAAAGGCAGTGAACCGCCACCTTCTTCCCTAACGATCCCACGCCATGTTTGTCCGGAGAGCAATGCAAGTCTCAATAGGAGCGTTTCATCCAATGAAGTTGTCAGGTCAATAGTTTTATTTTCAACAACATATCCTTGCGAAATTAGAGATTCGGAATCTGCTGTGAATAGATACTGGCCTATGGGCAAGTTATTTATAGAAAACGATCCTTGCGGATTTGTGGCAACTGTCTGCGTCGTACCATCAGGCAAATGGATAGCCCAAATTTCAGGTTGGAATGCAGGCATGTCTCCTGAACTGACAAATGTACCATCAACCTGCCCGCGTCTAGCCCGGACCTTTAGTTCAATCGGTGACGCCGAAGTCGCCCCAGGTGGTAAGGAGACATTGACCGGAGCGATGCTCTCGTAAAGCACGCCATCCACAATGATCGGTTCGACGCGAAACATATAGTGTGTCGACGCCAAGGAGAGTGCCTCGACTTTGAGATCAACATAGCCAGTTTTGTCGGTGCTCCCAGTCGCGTAGCGAGTTCGCCACATGTACAACCGGGTCGAAGCATGAATAGGGATATTGTTCAGAGACTCTCCAACATTGTTTTCTAAGACAATTTGAACAGGCACTATTGCGTAACCCGATCGGTCGATGGCAATGTTGCGCCGAATGCTGGCCTGGTTACCATCTGGATCTATTGCTAAGATCTCCAGGATGGCCTTGCCGGCTGGAAGCTCGAAATCGGTCGGGTAATGGCATTCCGGTCCACAATCACTATGTTCGAGTGGAAAATCCTCGATCTCAGCATCCGGGTTGACGGTTGCCTCTATCTGAAAGAAACCTGTCTGGTCGGGTCGTACGCGTTTTGTTACAAGTAGTTGTTCATTCTGGAAAATTCTTGCCTCAACATCGATTTCCTGCGGCGGAAATGAGCTGCTATCCACCCACCCGCGAATTGGGATGCTATACAACATCGATGTGGGTCCCGCATAAAAAGACTCACCATCGCTGGGGAAAATTAATTCGATATGGAGATCGTTAGACTCAGCTTGGGCTACTTGAAAGGGTCCAATTTGCAGAGTACAGAGTAACAGAAAGAGCACCCCAAAATACATACGTGATTTGATCATGGCTGGGTCTTAAGCACAGTCTCCGAAATTCCCCAAGAATTGCCACTAAAATGGCAGCGTTCGCATTCTACCTGCCGCTGCAAATTGTGGGAGGTATAGATCGTCTCTATGGGTCTACCCAGGCTTTCGATTATTGTTGTCCGAAATGTCATCCACTGATCCTGACCTTCGATTGGCTTTACGACAAGACCTGCAGCGTCATGGCATGCAACACAATTTACATTCTTGTGGTAGATTGCGTGACCGTCAGTTGCAATTCCAGGATTTTCTGGAGAGAGTGTTAAATTCATGTGGCAACCCAGGCAATCGTCTACGCCTTTTTGATTGACCTCCATACTGTGGAGGCGCATTCCTTTCGGGTGACACTCTAAACAAATAGTATTGTCAGATATGCCAACATGAAAAGGGCTATAAATCGCAATCAAGGCGACAATATCACTATGACAGTCAGAAGAGTCACAGCTTGCTAAAGCTGTATGTGGGTCATGGCAGGAAGTGCAATCATATCCAGCGTGTGTGTTACCATCTAGTACTACTTTGTGCCTGAGGGCTGGTGTATCCTGGTGGCATTTTTCACATAATTCTGTGGACCTAACAACAGTTTCGTGATAGCCTGTAATTGTGTCATACCAAGCTATATTTGGCAAAAGCGCACCGTTTTCCAGGGGGTGGCAGATCGTGCATTCTATACCCTTCCATTCCGCTTCAGGAATAAGCGGATTCCCCTCCGCGATGCGAGGAACATCATCATGCGGGAATTTGCACGAGACACAATTAGGAGGCGGATCGATTTTAGCAGATGGGTTCCAATTGGCAGGTGAGTGGCAGCGCGCGCAATAGGTATTTGGGCCCTTACCAAGATCGTATCCGGCTCCATGTGGTCCAGACTCCCATGCACTCCAAATCACCGGTTGCTGTTCCGCGAGTGTAAGAGTAGGAGTTGGGGGAACGACTGTCGGTGTATCCGCCGTAATTACAGTCTGACATGCGCTGAATAACGGTACAATACTGACCACCACAAAGATGCACAAAAACAAAACAGAAGGCTTCGATATCTTTTTATACTTAAGGGCTGACATCATTTAGGGTACTCCTGTTGAGGTTGGGGTGGGGTTTGGATCCGGATTGCGTGTGAAATAAGCACACCAAAATAGCACTCCACCCTCTGGATGACAGGCTAAACAACTCACGGTTTTAGCGACAACAGGTTTCTCACCACCGCTTGGCGGGTGATGGCACCGCAAACAATCGACTTCCTTGGCTAGATTGTGGGATGGCCAAGATGTGAGGGTGTGAGCAAATTTGCGCGGGATGTATTCGCCATAGTTTTCCGACGCCGGTTCAGCATCTAACCAAATACTTAGTCCGCCGTGATCATGACAAGCTGTACAGTTAACACTCGGGTGCTGCTCATGCTCGACCTTGCCAGAAGCGGTATCGAGGTCATGACAGTCTATACAGGCAGAAGGAGCCCCATGTGCTCCATGGCAAAGAGTACATTCCCACTGGTTATGAGCAGGTGATTCTTGTTGTTCTTCTACAACCTCAAAACCGTGCTGACCTTCATGGCATTTGGCGCATAACTCTCCCACACTCTCGACAGGCTCATATCTTCGACCAGCCTGATCCCAGAACGAGATCCCTGTCCTATATGAATCCCCTATAGGTTGGTGGCATATTTCACAGCCAATATTCTTCCACTCATTTTGAAGAACTTCTTCGCCTCCGAGAAGTTCAGGTCGCGGCGCTCCCGGGATGCGCTTACAGGATGCACAATCTTGTGCAGCTTCGAGCGCCGGACTATTTGGATCCCAATTCATGGGCGACTTGCATCTGGCACAAGTTGTGTTCGCTCCCATGCCTAAGTCATAAGTGTCTGCATGTTGTGATAGCGACCACTCTATATACGCTTCCTGTAACTCGGCTGTTGTTGCCACATAGGGAGGATCGGGTGTCGGCTGCTGGGTTAAGGTGGGTTCCATTTGCACACCCTGTGCAGCATTAACAGAACTAACCAGCAACAATAACCCAACTACGAGAATAGAACCAATAACGAAAGCTAAGAAGTTTTGGTACATACCAAGTTGCTGGAGGGAGGAGGAGGTGAGAATACGACCTCATCCTCCCCCAGACTCTTTGTCGGTTAAAGATTATCTTTACTTACAGACCAATTCCTCGCTGTGTGGCATAAAACAGGAATCGTCCCATCACTTCGGCTATTAGAACCAGAGCAAACGCTCCATAAGCAACATAGCCCGACACTTTTTCTTTCCCAGGACTGGTTGCATTCTGGTACAGGAACACTCCAAACACACCTGCTCCAAGGAAGGCTAACACCAGTCGCAGGACGAACACCAAGCCATAAGATCCTACCATCAGCTTGATACTCGCCAAAGCCGGAGCCAACTCAATTGCTGCTAAATTTCCCAGGTAGACTGGGATCACCACAAGCTCTACCCCCACGACAATGAGCGACCCTACTGCAATCCAACGCAGAACGCCACGTAGCAACTCACACTGCACTTCAGCGCAATCCGCATCCTTCTTTTGCACGATAGAATAGTTTACTACCAGGGCCACTCCAATCGCCAACGCCCCCAATAACAGCGTCGTCGCAAAGAAAGTGATCGGGGTTGCTAATGTGTTCCATGCTGGCTGAGTCGGCAGCATGTAGATTTTCGCCATACTGTAAATTAACGCAACGCCAACAAGTGCGGTAATCCAAGCAATTATATTCCGCACCGCAAATGATCCTACTTTGAACCACTGCATAACTGCGAATATAACTCCTAGCACCGCAAATATCACTCCAAACAAAATTTCCCGGCTTAGCCAGGAGGTAGCAATATTTGACACTGCGCGTGGTGCATTTGCCGGGCTGCCCAGATGAAATAGTGATGCCAACATTCCTAACACCAGCACCACGATGATGGCAATCAGCGCTCGATCACTCAACCGGTCGGCTTCCTCCATATTCGTTTTCCGAGCTGCATAGAAGTGCGCAATGCCCAACACCAAAAATGCTCCAACCGACATCTGCGCAAAGATTGAATACACGATCAATGCCCATTCTTGCACATCCATCTCACACCTCCATAAATGGATCGATTATCCTACCCGTCCCCTGTCCACTCGGTTGTGAGTGGCGGTGAGGCTTGACAACAAAGGCAGGGAAGGTGATATTGGCTACGGGTAGCGGTTCTATGGCGTTCTCAGAACCATACTTTTTCTGCAATTCGCTAAGTTCGCCTACCTCAAGCGCGCGCATAACACATGCGTCGACGCAAACTGGATTTAGCCCTTGCGCCTGGAGATCAACACAATAGTCGCATTTGGTCATCACACCAATTTCTTCATTGAATTGTGGTGCTCCATAAGGACAGGCCCATTCACAGTACCGACAGCCAATACACAGATCTTCATTGATCAGCACAGTCCCATCACCAAGTTTGGTAATCGCAGCTGATGGACAGGCTTCTGCACAGAGTGGCTTCTCACAATGCATACAGGCCACCGAAACAGCGTAGGCAAAGATGTTATTTGGAATGCTAATCGCGGGATATAGTGGGTCAGGTACCCAATCTCCACCACCATACTGAAATACTTGGCGCCAATTTACTCCGACGGGCAGATCGCTCCTGTCTTTACAAGCTGCCATGCAGGCTTTGCAGCCTGTGCAGGCACTCGCATCAAAGTAGAAGGCCAGTTGGTTACTCATGTCTATGCCTCCTTATTCCTTAAAGATGATTCTCTGGGGCCATTTATGGTCAGGCTCCAGTGTGATTGGTCCATTATATTTCTCAACCTGGACATTGCAGCTGTTGAAACCTAAGTTCCCTTGATCGGTATAAATACCGCCATTCAGGATGTTTGTAGCGCCAGCTTTGTCGATGCCAGATTCTTCATCCATTTGTACCCAGGCTCCCTGGCCCAAAGTAACCACCCCCGGCATTAACCTTTCGGTGATATGAACACGGCGCAAGACCTTGCCATGACGGCTGCTGACCAATACTTGGTCTCCGTCTTTTAGTCCGCGGTATTCAGCATCAGCGGGGTTCATGACAAATTCTTGTGGGAAGAATTCTCTCAGCCAGGGTATATTGTCTAAAATAGAGTGGCTTCTCCGTTGGTAATGAATAGTGAAGAGTTGGAGCGGATAGTCACCCTTAACCTTTTTCTCCCAATCTTCGAAGGTGTCTTCAATCCCTTCTACAACCCGATCATAGGTTGGTAGCGGATGCTTCACAGTGAAACCATATCCTGTGACCTTGTCCGCATAGCTCTGGCAATAAATCTCGATCTTGCCGCTGGGTGTTTCGCGTGGATTGGCCTCGGGGTCTTTGCGGAATTCTTCAAACTCAGTGAACCCAAATTTATCATTGGGAGAGCGTGGAACCTGATAGACTCCCTTCTCCTTGAATTCCTTATAGGAAATCCGACCAGTTTGAGGTTCACCTTCGACCCCTAATTCGGCGATGTCATCAGCTGTGATGGTTACTAAAGGCTCATAGCCCGAACCATCTTTTTTGATGACTGTAGCGCCAGCCAATTGGTTAAAGATCTGCTGTTTTAATGGGAATGGTTCAACCTCCATGGAATCGAGACCAAGACGTTTGGCTAATTCCACAGCTACCCACATGTCATCTTGTGCTTCATAGAGTGGTGAAACCGATTGGCTAGAGAAGAATATAACCTCGCGGTTGCCACTGGTAAATTTGCCATATCGCTCCCACTGGGTCGTGATCGGCAGCACGAGGTCTGAGTACCTGGCGTCTGTGTTGTAGAAATGGCCCTGGGTAACCACAAACTCAACCTTGCGGTGCGCTTCGATACCTTTGGATAAGCCCGAGCACTGGTTAACCGTGAGATAACCGCCGTGGTAAATCATCTGGATGTTGATATCGCGAATGTCGTCCTTGGCAGCGATGTATTTCCCAGTCAGCACAGCCTCCCAAGATTGATTGTAATTTACCCTGCTACTGATGGGATTTGAAATACCTGGTAGCCCAGTGCCACCAGCTCTTACTAAGGGTGGGCCGGCATTCGCAGCGCGATTGTGGCAACTCAAGCCAGTACCGGCACCCGGGATACCAATATTGCCAGTCATGCACGCCAGGGTAATAAAACCCTGCGAGGTGCTTGATCCGCAATGGATACGAGTTGATGCCCCACCACAAATTACCGCAGTTGGTTTAGTTGTGGCATATTCGATCGCAAGAGCTCGGATCTTATGGGGTGGTACCCCACAAATTCCCGCTGCCCACTCGGGTGTCTTGGGCTGGCCATCATTCAAGCCCAGCACGTAGTCTTTGAAGTTATCCTTGGGATCCGCCCCTTCTGGCATGTGATCCTCATCGAAACCTACCGTACAGCTGTTGAGGAAATCCCAATCGATCAATGGATTATTGACCGGATCATCCTCGGTGATCATCACATAGGCCATGCCGAGAAGCAGCGCATGATCGGTTGCTGGGCGAATAGGAATCCATTCGTCGGCGAGGACCATAGCCGAGTCGTTATAGAGCGGGTCAATGAAGATAAACTTAGCGCCAGCTTTCTTGGCTTGCAGCACATTGTACGCAGGGCTACCATTGCTGGAGACAGCCGGGTTTGCTCCCCAATAGATAATCAACTTCGAATTGCGCAGGCGAAGGCGGTCATTACCGGTATTCGAGTAGCGGACATCATAACCTCCAGTTATCAGAGGTGTATCGACCCAAGTACCCCAGGATGTCATGCCCCAGCCACGGGTGTATCCGCCAAAAAGTGCTAGCGTGCGATTCATTACACCAGGGGCCACCGAGTAGATAGCCTCATTACCATAGGCCTCCACAATGCGCTTGGTTTCGCTGGCCAGGATATCCAGAGCCTCATCCCACGAGATGCGCACCCATTCATCCTTTCCACGCATTTCTTTATTTCCGCCACCCGGTTCCCAACTCTTGCGCTTCATCGGGTATTTCAAGCGATCAGCTGCGAAAACCTGCATACGCTGAGATCGCCCACGTACACAACCGCGCTGCTGTGGGTAGTCCGGGCTATCCTCATGAGTGTCATCCGTTTTGACACTTGTAACAACTCCATCGACTACTTCGACCGAGAGAAGACAGCGACCACCACAGTTATGCCAACAAGACGATGGCACCCATGTGGCTTCGCTGGCAACAGCTTTTTCAGCAGCCTTCAAACCGTAATTCACTCCACCAGCCAATGCAGCCGTCCCACCCAGAGCTGCACTCCATTTCAGGAAGCTTCGCCGAGTGAGAGCAATCTCATTCAAGGTCTTGTTGAGGAAATTTTTATCAGTCATTCCCTTCCTCCATTTATATTGAATATCCGTTTAGAACAATCGCGCCAACGGGCTTTATGCCCGTTGGTTTCCAAATTAGGTTGTATTCTCGGATTCTCCCAATAAACACACTCCTGTTCCTCGTGCAAAACGAGATGCCATTGTTTTTGTATTTTCTGTCACTAGTAGAATACACCAAGAGCGTGTCAGATACATCCCCCCTAAGAGCAATTTCGCCTCACCCGTTTGGGTGATGCTTGTTAGTTACAATCTCACTAGGTGATATTAGCCCTTTCGCAACAGCGTATGTTGCAGCCTGGGTGCGGTTTTCCAACTCCAGTTTGGCGAGTATGCTTTTGAGATGTGATTTCACTGTGTTTATGGTGATACTTAGTTCTTCAGCTATCTGCACGTTGCTGGCACCTCTGGCGACAAATCTCAGCACATCGATCTCCCGATCTGTCAGGAATTCGCCCTCCGTGGTGGTAGTTCTATCTCTGGCCAGATTTTTCAGTAAACGGGCAGCCATTGAGCGAGTCATTGCCGCCTCACCACGCTTCACACCGCTAAGTAGACCGAACAATTCGTCCGCATCCAGATTCTTCAGTAAGTAACCTGCTACACCAATGTTTACTGCCTCGTTGAGATGCTCATCCAGTTCTGATGAGGTAAGCATGACAATAGCTGTATCCGGTACTTTGGATCGGATCTTCCGTGCAGCTTCCAAACCATTCACATCCTGCATATAAATATCCATCAGCACAATATCTGGACGCAAGAGTTCAGTCAATCGAACAGCTTCCTTTCCGGTTTCAGCTTCTCCTACGACTTCAACCAAATCTTCACGGGTCTTCATTAGTCCAATGAGTCCCTGGCGGAACAGCTTATGGTCATCAGCAATCAGCACTCTGATCGTCATTCCTCTTGCTCCTTAAGTATTAACTTCGTTATATTCCAATACGCACATGGGTCGCGTAAAACAGGAAACGTTCTAAAATCTCAGCAACAATGATCAACAAGCAGGCAAGATAAGCAGGTCCGATCATCCCTTTTATGTCTTGCTTTCTTCTAAAAATATGACATATATTAATTACTAACCACCCCGCACCGAGAATCAGCAGCCCGAAGCGTAATACCAATATTGGCTGGTATAGTTCAAGGAGAAGTTCCAAGCTGGTTTTAGCAACATCATGTTCCATCTTGACTAAAGATGAAATGCGAACTAGATCGAGAACGAAGATCCAGATTGTTGCCAATATAGTAGCCACTGTCAATCCAATGACTGCCTTCGTAACAACTTGAACACGGAGGCTCGTCCCACCAGGATCACGCGCTTCTGAGTATCTAATATCCATCAGCAAAATAACAATCAATGAAGGAGTCCCTAGGAGGAACGTCGAACCGTAATAGGACAAAATGGTAGCCGGTGAATTCCAGGAAATTTGTGTCGGCAGCAAGTAGATTCTGGCCATACAATAAACAGTAGCAAAACCGACTGCAATGGCTATCCAACCCAATGCGACTTTTAACCGGTATCGGCCATCAATAAACAAAATCAAAACCAGGAGCAAGAAAGATAACAAAAAGAATAGCACGTTAAAAAATATCTCCCGGCTCAACCAAGAGGTACGAATATTTCTCATCGCCATAAAAGATAAAAAAGGTTTACTCAAGTGAAAATGAGCCCCTACCATAGCAAACAGGATCGTAAAACATATTATTGTTATCGGTATTCTTGAGATATCTTCCAGCTTTTCTCTGTTCACTTTAGGGTTAGCTATGGTAAGGATGACCCACAGTGCGAAAAACGCACCGAACGCCAATTGGCTCAGAATTGTATAAACAGGGAGAGCCCATTCACGCAAGTTCATGGTAACAAAACAATGCTCCGTTTGGGAAGCGCTTCAGGGGATAAACAAGGAATTTCACACGTGATAGTTGTCCCCCGCCCTACAATTGAATCCACCCAAAATTTTCCTTCTACACTGCTGGCGCGCTCACGCATAGTTTGCAATCCAAATCTCCGCTTGGGTTCTTCGATAACAAATCCCTTACCATCATCGCTGACTTGCATGCGGATGTATTCCTCATCAACTTCAGAGTCCCTGGCAATCACAAGTTTTACTTGGCTAGCGCGGGAATGCTTGCGAACGTTTGTCAGCGCTTCTTGAAGGATACAGACCAATTGTACTTCTGCAATCGAGGACAACTTCATATCTCCATCTATATCGATGACTAATTCAGTGTCTATGCCTGTCTGGATGCCAAATTCCTCCAGGAATTCATCGATTGCAGACAGCAAACCTTTCTCATTTGCGAGTGTCGTTCGCAAGCTGAGTATGTTTTCGCGAACGTCTCCATGGGCGGTTTGGATTGCCTGGCGCATATTCCTCAGTTCCTTCTGGAGCGCTTCTTTCTTTCCCTTCTTGAGTAACGCTTCGATAGTTTGAATCTGTAAGTTGATATACCCTAAAACCTGAGCAAGCCCATCGTGCATTTCTCGGGCGATGCGTCCTCTTTCATCAATGACAGAAAGTGATTGCAATTGGGAAGTCATCAATGCATGTTGAATAGCGATCACAACCTGGTCAGCCATACACTCCAGCCAGATCAGGTCATCTTCCGAATAAGGCTTATCCATGAATCTGGCAATCCACATCGCGCCAATAGATTTGTTGTCGAGGTTAAGATGAACGATAGCAAGTGCTCGAGCCGATTCGTTTGTGAAAAGACATGCCTTGTCAAGAGATTCGCGAGTTTCATTCTCTTCAGAGAAATAATGTTGGGAAGTCGTTACCACCTGCATAATCAAAGGGTTGTAAACCGGCACAAGTTCGCTTGCCATCTTGGTCGATTTTTCTGTCGAATAACATTTCAAATCCAATGTTTTAAGATCATCTTCCAGCAACGCCAGGCCTAAATAATCTGATTTGAGTAGTTCCCGGGCATTATTAGCGATGTATATCAAGATGCTATCCACTTGCTCTAATTCTGCTATCCGGCGATTGATCTTCACTAACGCATCCATCCAGCTTTCTGCGGTTTCTCTGGCAATGATTTGAGCTTGAAGCGCAGTCTTTTGTGCTGAGTCCCTTTCGATCTGCAGCTTTTTAATCCGCATTTTCTGAATGGCATCAAAAACATCAAGTCCTCGAATGACAAAGAAAGTCACCGCGAAAGCAGAGAGCATTCGCCAGAAATCGATTGAGAATCGGGTGGTTTTCAATATTTGCTCATAATCCAACCAGGTAGTAAGCCCAAAGGGTTGAAGGATACCCGCTCGTTCTCCGCTAAACGCATTGTAGATAACACGATCATAGTTGTAATAGGAAGCTGGTCCATAGGGAGCTGCCGGGACAACAAGACCAACAACCACCGCTTCAAATAAAAATGCGATCCCCGCTCCTAGCATCAAATTAGATACTTCGTTGACGCCGAGTTCACGTTGGATATGGTACTGCCGTAAAAAACCTATACCAGCTAGGACGCTTCCAGGTAGATAGAGTAGGTAACGCGACCATATATCGATTGGAATCTCGATGGGTGATGGTGTGATAAAAGTTGTCGCAGCGTACGTGATAACATAAGCAATAGGGACAATGAGCACTCCAGGTATAAAAATCGTCCAGGCAGGTAACGGCGATAATTCTTTCAGTATCCCCCAGCCAAATTTCAGCAGCAAGAAGCCAGCTAATGGATGAAAAACCATCCTCAAGATTCTTAGGCATTCACATAATTCATCAGAGCCCCCGCTGGATAGAAACATATCAACCCAACCGGAGGCTCCCACAGCAAACCCAAAGGCTGCAAGACAGGGAAGCTGCCGCCTCAGAGGAAATTCACCACCTTGACGGAGGCGAAGGAATGCAGCCAATCCCAAGCAAAAGAAGGATAAGCCATAAAAGAAGAAGATAAACATCATAGGCGATTATGATTCATACATAGGGAGCGCCAATAATCTTATCCCATTGAATATTACCATTATTCCCTAAAGACTTCATATTCTATTTGGTGAACAGGCGTATCTCAGTTTGGGCTTGAGTTGTAATCATAACGCCACATTTTGTCAAAGCTAGAAAATGAAAACCTTCGTTGGAGTTACGACAGAATCCATAGAGAGTTATTAAGCTCACCTATTCATTGAGCCTTTCTACATCTACAGCATGGAATGTCATGAAACGCCTTCGAATAATATATGCACCTGAACATTCTACCATCTCTTGGTGCTTCTTCTTGTTTCATTGCCAAGATCAGATCTTAGCCTAGTCTTCATCACAATTGAAACAACTCGTCTCATGATCATCCATGTGTTTTCTTTATATGGAAGTAGTATCAAGGCACGTTCAGTTCGCTGAGAGTATCTTGACCATATTCTTGTCATCAATCAAACTTATCTTCACTGTGCTTTGAATAAAATCGCAAACCTACCACAATCACCATGTTCCCCACCAGGAGATCGCTCACCTTTTTTCCGTTTCAGCACCTAGCTGTTTATCCCATCAAGTTAAAATTTCAATACAGATTAGGAGCTTATGTATTTACCGGAAAGTACTTGGAAATCGTGTCACTGCGAGTGAGGCGAAGCAGTCTCCAGCTTCGCTATGCGGGCCTCCGGCCGGGTGAGATTGCTTCACCCCTTCGGCGTTCGCAATGACAGTTATTAAAGTTTTTTTCCGGAGTCCACTTAATTAACTCGTCTCACAATAGATTACAATAAGGTCGGAGGTACAAATGCCGAAGAAACTTGAACTCCGACCGTTGATGAAGAAGAACGAATAGAACTTGAACAACTGAAGAAATCACAAACCGCTGAAGCACGCCTGGTGGAACGTGCCAAAATGATCTTGTGGGCGTACGAAGGGCAGAGACCGGTAGATATTGCAGCCAAGTTGGATAGGACGGCAACGACGGTCTATCTGCGACTGAACAGGTTCCACAAGGAAGGACTTGCTGCACTAAAAGACAAGCATAAAACCGGACGCAAACCGACCTATTCAGAGACAGAGCGTGGACAAGTGATTGCGCTGGCTCGCACTGATCCACAGAAGCTAGGTTTACCATTTGGTCACTGGACATTAGACCGACTGGTAGCTTACTTGAGAGAAAATGATCAAGTAGGCATATCCAGGGCACAACTTGCCCGAGTGCTGAAAGCCGAAGGGTTGCGTTGGTATCAAGAGCAGGCCTACTTCACTGAGCGACCAGATCCCCAGTTTGTAGAAAAAAGGGGTCCATAGTCGCTTACTACCAGGCTCCTCCAGCTGACACCCATGTGATTTGCATTGACGAGTTGGGGTCATTGACAGCCAAAACCTATCTCGGCAAAGGCTGGGCTCCTGTTGATCAACCGCCTCGCGTCGCGCCAGATTATGGTCGCAGGGCATTCTTGTGGGTCTTTGGCGCATTTGAACCTAAAACAGGCAAAGCACTTACTCATTGTGCCAATCGTCGACGTAGTCAAGATTTCTTGGCATTTCTGAACCAGATCGTGCAGGCTTGGCCACATGGCCAACTCGTCTTTATCCTGGATAATCTTAGGGTTCACAGGACCATGGATGTTCAACTTTGGGCTTTAGCCCATCAACGCGTTCGCTTTTTGTTTCAGCCTACTTACGCACCTTGGCTGAACCTAATCGAACCATGGCGGAAAACCCTGCGGTCTTTGGCTCTTGCAGGCCGTCGTTTTGAAGATGCTGCAGAGTTTCGTTCTTCAATTTGTCAAAGTACTATGTATTGGAATGACCATTGCCATCCTTATGTTTGGCGCAAGTCATACAGTTCTAATTAATTATGAGACGGGCTACTTAATTCAGTGCAATCCGAATAAACAAAAAAAGCTCGGGGGAGATACATCCCTTCCGAACTTTCTGTGGTGGTGTATTTACTTCAGGCGGTCCCGACGGGGGTGTGCGCCGTGCGTCCCTTCGGGAACACCACCCGAAGTAAAAATAGGGGGACAGAACCCCTCGAAACCACCTATAAGACAGTCTGAGTGACTGCTACACCTATCGTGCAGCTTTCTTCGTTTAAATGTACTTCTTCTCAATCAAGAAATAACCAGAACGATTGTACTTCTTCCCGTGTAAGAAGTCAATGTCACGCGTGTCATCAATCAGAAATATCAGAGATTCATCCGAGACGCTATTATCCCACTGCATTCTCAAAGGTCTCTTTTACCCATTGATTCAGGCTTTTATCACGAAGTTGAGCCTGAGTGCTAATCTTGCGATGTAGATCAGGATCAATACGGACCACAAATTTGCCAGAGTAAGGTTTTTCTGGCACTCTGCCTTCTTCAGCGCACCAAGCTAGATAATCTTCAATAGAATCCTGAAAGGACTGACGCAGTTCAGTAATTGTTTGGCCCTGAAAATGAATTACATCGCGGATATTGATAACAGTACCATGAAGGGCATCATCACCATCTTCATACCCAAACTTGCCCAAATACCTTTTGTATTTTAATATATTATCCATTTTCGCTAACTCCTGCTGCGAGAAGAAATTCACGCATCGCCTTGACGGCACCCTTGTCGGTTTCTTTGTGGGGGTGTGGACGGTGAAAAACAGCCCAAACATCATTCAATTTGATACGCACCCTAGAGCCACTGCCTTCCTTGATTTCTGCACCTAAAGCAATCAACAAAGACTCGATATCGCGCCAAACAATATTGGCTTTCGTTGGTGTGGCGAAAATATCGGCGATAGTTTTTCTGTGTTTCTTCCTCATTTTCAAGAATAGTACTACAAATAGATACTATTCGTCAATAGTTCGCAAGATGAATTCTGGTTGATCTATAAGGGGTTTTCTAATTTGCATCAATTTGTGCTGTCACAATTGCACGCCCCCATCAAGGTATCAACCAATGATCCCTGTCATCAAGGTATCCAGTAGCAGATCCCCAATGACTTCGTCGAGAACAGCCCCTGGCCCATGGGCCAGCCTGAGGGAAAGATCACCTCTACACCCGTCCTGGGCGGGCTCCACCACAGCTACGCTCGGACTGCTGTCAGCACGAATTGACTGCTGTTCCAAATTAGCAATTGCTCACAGCTAAAGGCCACCAACAAATTGTTGATGGCCTGTTTGTGTTTTGCTGGTTCCTGAAAATACCCGCTATTGGTGTTTTTCTGCGCGCAGCTCTTTCAATTCGATCGCTTATTTATTAACTTGCGGACTCAAGAATTGGTTGGCCTGCTAGCGAAAACCAACCGAGGATCAATCTGAAACCCAGTGGATGATGCAAGTAGCCAGCACACCTCATGGCCAATTCGTTTGCGGAAAGATGGATACGTTCAGTTCGAGAAGAATGTCTTGACATTATTCTTATCATCAACCAATAGCATCTTCAACGTGTTTTGAAAGAATTCGTCGATTACTACAACCATCATCGACCTCAGCAGGGGGTCCATCAACAATTTCTCACTTCAAAGCCTATGCGCAGCCGCAACGGGCCTGTCCGTCGACTCAGTATCTTGGGAGGCATCTATTCGTGCGTGGGTGTGGAATCTCTACTTGAAGCAACGCCCCTCCCTGGGATTGATTGGAAAAGCGTAATCGTCCCCCTAACAAAGATGCGCGTTCACTAATACCGAGAAGCCCAAAATGACCACTTTCAGTTAAAGACGCCAGATCAAAGTTATCAGCTAATCCAGCGCCATTATCTTGAATTGATACCATTAGCGCTCTCGGGGAGATTGGATGCAGTGTCACCTGTACTTGACTGGCATGGGCATGTTTATGCACATTATTTAGCCCTTCTTGAATGATGCGAAAAATTGATAACTCAATCACTTCTGGCATACGACCTATTTCTGGCGCAAGATCCAAATTAACTCTGATGCCGGTACGAGCCTCCCATGCCAGGGCATAAGACAGTAAAGCATCACTTAGCCCCAGGCTATCGATAGTAGGAGGTCTCAGATCACTGCAAATTTGGCGAAGATTATCAACAGAAAGCTTGATCTCATCTCGGGCAGTTTTTAACGATGGCAATTCTTTGTTGTCAGTTTCTATCGCCTCAAGCAGATAATTGACACTCAATAGATCTTGGATTACCTGATCATGGATCTCCCGGGCAAGATGTTTACGCTCTAGCTCGCGCTCAGTTAGCAATCTGATGTGGGCGTTTTGCAGTGCCTGGTTTGCCTGGTCTAGTGCTTGGAGTTGGACTCCAAGCTGTTCAACCAGTTGTTTATTCAAGCCATCTTGTTCTTCAAGGCTTTGATGGAGAAGTTCCTGCTTGCGATTGAGATTTTCTGCCTGCTCTCGGGCGTTATAATAATTTTCCAAAGCCCAGATAGCTGGTGTAAGCTGTTGCTGATCCGAAGTTCGCACCAAGGCTGAAACAATTTCCTCCCTGGTTATTTCATCTGTGCGACAGTCTTTTACTTTTTTCCCTTTCCTGAGAACAATCATTTTGTCAGTTACTGCAAAAAGATGATCCAGGTCATTGCTGAAAAAAAGAATTGCTATTCCCGCTTTTTGCCAATCCTGGATAAGTGATATTAACTTTAGCTGACGAGAATATTCCAGAATTACAGTTGGTTCATCGATAATTAATAGGCGAATCTCATCCTGGCGTGCAATCGCCCTGGCAATGGCGATGATTTGACGTTGTTCGATAGATAAATGTGCTGCTTGAATGCGTAGAGATGGCAAGGATACACCGAGTTGATCAAACATTTGTGAAACTCGATTGTTCATTTTTTTCCGGTCAGCTATATTCAGCCAACCTTTAGTAATCGGGAAAACTAATTCACGACCTAAAAATACATTACTTGCAATATCACGATGATCAACGATTTGGGGAATTTGATATATAGTTTCTATGCCGTATGCCTCAGCTCTGAACGGCCAGACTAATCTCTTCCTTGCAAAAATAATTTCCCCGCTGTCAGGTGTAAGTGTTCCCGACAAAATATTGCCAAGCACAGACTTACCAGCACCGCTTCGTCCAACGGCACCAACAACTTCACCAGGATTAATCTTGAAGTCAATTGGCTGCAAAGCCGATATAGATCCGAAGCATTTTGAAACCCCATTTACAACAAGTAATGGCTGCATACTTTTTGTCATTGCTACTTCATAACATCTTCAATAATTTGCTTGATTGCTGTGGCATCCAAATCTCGTTTATCAAGGAAAGCCACAGCCCCAACTCGAATACTCTGTTGACGAAAACCTCGGTCTGGATAAGCACTTATTAAGACGATACGTGTTTTCGGGCTTTTTGCTTTTATTTGCTGCGTACACTGAATACCGCTTTCATCACCTAGCACCACATCAACAAAGGCTAATTCAGGTAATACTCGTTCTGTAATTTGAATAGCTACTGGTATTGTTTCGGCTTCATAAAGAAGCATATGAGGAAACATTTTCTCAGTTACCAATTTGAATCGATGGCGGTACCTGGCATTATCATCCACTAACAACATATTCAGGCATTCTGCATCTTCAGGACATGGTGTTATTGTATCTGTTGCGTTCATTATTGGGCTACTTGATACCAGAATCTCGGGGTGTTCGCGAATGAAGTTGACAGCATCCAAGCGGCTTTCAACATTGAGCCTCCGGTAAATTCGAGTCAAGTGAGCCTCAATCGTTTTTACACTGATCCCAATTTTATTGGCGATAGCTTTGTTATTCAATCCTTTCATCAGCAAAGTGAGGATATCTTTTTGGCGGGCAGTCAAGGAGATTGGTGTTCTATATTCTTGAAATGTATAGTTTACTAATTTGTTTACGAGGCGATCTGAGACCCACTTTTCTCCAGCTAAAATTCGTTCAATGGCCTTGTTCAAATCGCTAAGGGGGCGATCTTTTAGATGGTAGCCATCTACACCAGCAGCCAGTAACCCTTTTACATAAATATCATCATCATGTGCGCCGATTATGAGGATTTTCATCGCTGGGTAAAGCCGGCGTATTTTTTGGATATCGGCAATGGGTTCAAATTGGGGCATCGTAATATCCAAAAGCAAGAAATCTGGCTCGGTTTTACCTAGTGAACTAAACAATCCTGGGCCATCACCCACTTCACCAATGATATTAAATCCAGGAAGTTTATCCAAAGCTTCCCTTATTCCTAAGCGTACAACCTCGTGATCATCTGCAAGCAGTATTTGTATCATTTATCGATTCAGCTTTCTCCAGTGTAATACTGTTCACCCATCGTATAAACATCGCATCTATACGCATTTCCAGAGCGGATGGTCAACCGCGTTGGCCGTCAGTTCACGATATTTCGCCCAATGCCATTGCCCTGATCAAAAAGATGGTCGGTGAGAAAAAGTTATGGGGTGCTGAACGCATCCGTGGTGAGCTACTCAAGTTAAGTATTCGAGTGAGCAAGCGCACTGTTCAAAGATATCTTCCCAAAGACCGCAGAAACTCTAGCCAGACATGGTCTACCTTCATCAAGAATCACTCGAGAGATATTCGGGCTTGCGATTTCACTGTAGTTCATGATTTGCTCTTTCGACCGATTTACATCTTTGGGTCCTCTGAAAAAAGGCTCACGCCTCTGGCGACCGCGAAGACGCCAAGGACGCCAAGTTTTTAAATGTCAAGATCAAAAATATTGATTTCCAAAGGGTATTCATTTGAATTTCTTTGCGTTCCAATTAAGTGTTCTTCGCGCTCTTCGCGTCTTGGCGGTTTTTTTCAGTGCAGTCATCTTTGTAATCATCGAACTGCACACCCGACGTATCCTGCATGCCGCTGTCACCAGATCTCCCACCGACGAATGGACTGCCCAGCAGATCCCGGAATGCTTTGCCAAAGGCGACCCCTGGCCTGTAAGCCAGCCTGCGGCTGGGGGAAAGATCACATCCACACCCGTCCTGGGTGGATTCCACCATCGCTACGCCTGGGCAGCGACCAGTTCGCACTAACTCAGTCCCAAGCAGGCAGCTGAATCATAGCAAAAAGCCACCAACGCATTGTTGATGGCCATTTTGTGTTTGGCTGATTGCCTGAAGATGTCAGCTTTTGGCATTTCTCTGCACACTTTTTTCTAATTCGCTCTCCTACTGGCTCGCGAACTCGGGTATTAGCTGGCGGGGTGGCGAAAAATGCCCGTAAATCACTGTGAAAACTTGTGGATCAGTAAAGTAGCCAGCACAAGGGTTCACCAGCCATTCCGTCGTATTTTGGTTAGGGCACTGACTATCGAAGAATCGGAAGATTTTGCTCACAGATTCGCATTGAGTGAATTTAACATATCTTCCCTAATTCATTGGTTTGCCCAGACAGGTAAACCATTATCAAAACAGTAATAGAAAT
>CAZWEO010000053.1:0-32757 GCA_964633115.1 uncultured Desulfobacterales bacterium | reverse complement strand
CCAACCGCCTGGCAAAAATATAGCCGATCATCCGGAAAATTATCAAAGCGATCAAAGAAATGCCGATAAAATGAGGTATTCGGTTTCCCATTAAAGCCACGATCCCCTGTCTGGCGATGGCCACCTTGAAAAAATACTGCCCGGAATCCCCAGGTGATGTGATATTGACCAGAACAACGATCTTGCCGGGAATGGCATACATACCAGAACCTTCTTCAAACAACCGGCCTCCTTCCTGGTTTTCTAAGCGTTTCAAGCTCGGGTGGTCGATGGATTCAGATCTGAGCATATCCTGGTCATCCAAATAAATTCGGCGCCAGGATCCGTCCTGGGGCCGACGCCCCAGGATAGACACATCATCGATGCTATGGCTTGCCGAGGACAGATTAGAAATGGCATGCGCCATGGCACCCAATCCTGGCTGTTCGTAGTCCACCAATCCCCACCAAAAATCAGATTGATCCGTTCCCGTCATCTTGGGTATCTGCCCTTGTACTATCCGGGTTATCGATTTGACCATATGCTTTTTGGCAGCCACCAGATAGGCCATGGACGTCAAATAAAATACCAACAGTCCGAAAACTGCAAAATAGAGTGTAAACTTGCGCGCAACCGAAGGTTTCCAGAAAAATAAACAGGCTTTGACGTGATTGTTTGGTTTCATAATTTCACCTTATAAATTTTCATGGAATAGCATCAGTTGAACTGTCGCATCAGTTGGCAATAATATCGGTTTAGTGCACGGCTGCTCTGATTGAAATATGAAAATTTATTCCATGTTGAACATCTTTTTGCCGATAGCGATCCGATTTTCCAATTTTTCGTCTTCCATTTCTTCGGCCACCAAGGCCAGAAATTCCGGAATTTCGATGTTCTGGGGGCACTTCTCCAGGCACTCTTCGCATTGTATGCATTGTGATGCATAGGCGAGTGTTCCGCTGAAAACGCCGCCCATGCTTAATGCATAACTAAACTTGGCTTCTTCCGCGTTACCGAACATATGCAGCTTGTTGTACACCTCAAAACAACGCGATATGGCCACATCCGAGGGACAGGGCATACAATAGCCGCATCCGGTACAACCGACTTTCATGAGCTCCCGGTACTTGTGACCTGCCCTTTCCACCAGCTTTAACTCACCTTCGCTGAGTGAATTGGGTATGGCCTGGGCGGCAATGGCCAGGTTTTCCTCAATATGAGCATCTTCGTTCATCCCTGATAGGACCACTGTAACCTCGGGATGGTTCCACACCCAGCGCAGGGCCCATTCCACCGGTGTGCGCGCGATTTTTGCCTCCTTAAATATTGCTTCAACCTCCGGAGGCGGCGTGGGCAGTCCCAAATTGCCGCCACGCAGGGGTTCCATTATAATGACGCCCAGCTCTTTTTCAGCGGCATATTGAAGACCTTCGGTACCGGCCTGGTTTTTTTCATCCAGGAAATTGTATTGGATCTGGCAGAATTCCCAGAGGTAGGCATCCACGATCCGTTTGAAATCCGCTAGAATGCCGTGAAAAGAAAAACCGGCGTTAATAATCCGACCGTCGGCTTTGGCCTGGTCAAGAAAATCCGTCACACCCAGTGATGCCAATTGATCCCACGGATCCCCCGCCAGTGAATGCAGCAAGTAATAGTCGATATGATCTGTTTGCAGTTTCTCAAGCTGGGTATTGAGGTAAGTGTACATTTCCTCCCGGCTCTTGATCATCCAGGATGGGAGCTTGGTAGCGAGTTTGACCTTATCCCGGTACCCGTCTGACAAAGCACGCCCCAGGAAATTCTCGCTCTCTCCGGCATGGTAGGGCCAGGCTGTGTCCAGGTAGTTAACGCCCCTATCAATAGCATCCCGCACCTGTTTAGTCGCCCTGGGCTCGTCGATAGCGCCCTCTTTGGTCATGGGTAGGCGCATGCAGCCAAACCCTAGAATGGAAAGTTCGTCTCCGGTTTTGGGTACTTGTCGAAAAAGCATAGCCATATCCTCCTCAATACCGCTTTAATACACCTGGTTCCTAAAACTTAACTTAATCTATATAATTTCAGAATGCTGGATACTGAACCCCGGTTAGTTTTTCTGATGCTGTCCAAAGCTTTTCCGCTATATCCCGGTCACGCGACAAGGGAACGGATGAAACTTTTTTGGGATATCCTTTCATCTCTTTGAAACCGCTTGGGCCGTAAAACCCGCCGTTTTCGACATCCGGAGCCGTGGCTGCATACAGGGTGGGTAGCGCACCCATTTCGATCTTTTGGCCGAAAAAATAATTTAGAAATGATACCAAGGATGTGTTGCGCTGCAGCTCGGTCGCTGTCCAGCCAGGATGGGCGGCTGCCACGGTGACATCAGCGGATCCGGTGCCAAGTTTCTGCTGTAGGGCATAGGTAAAATAGAGGTTTGCGATTTTACTGTCGCCATAGGCTTGCCATTTCTTATATTTACGCTTTTGCCAGTTCAGGTCTTCAAAATCGATGTTGCCCCAGGCATGTGCGGCACTGCTCACATTGACGATTCGGCTACCAGAGCGTTTTTAAGGGCCAGAACACGGGCTGTTTCCAGACCGATTCCACTGCTGGATCCGGTGACGATGGCTACCCGGCCGTTTTGATCATCAATGTCATTCATGTCCCATCTAATTGCTTTCATTTATACTTCCCCCTTTTGGTACCATCTATTTGCCTATTTACGAATTACTCAATTTTGTTTCTAATTTTGGTAGCATGGCTTCTTGCCACCACTTAGCCACTGGCAAATGCTTCCCGTGTCGTGTGGTTTCACCCACAGTCGGTATAGCGATTTCTGTTTGCCTTGCCTTGGCCGCAGCCAATAAGCGTTCCATGGGTTCATACCAGGAGTGCATGGCTAAATTAAATGTGCCCCAATGGATGGGATGCAGCACTTTACCTTTGAGATCGAGATGGGCCTGGACAGTCTCTTCTGGAAACATATGTACCTGGGCCCATGCCTTGTTATATGCCCCGCACTCGATAAATGTCATGTCAAACGGTCCGTATGTGTCGCCGATCTGCTTAAAACCCTCGAAATAACCAGAATCGCCACTGAAAAATAGACTATGGGAAGGTGTTTTGATCACCCAGGATGACCAGAGCGTACGGTTTCGATCGGTTAACCCTCTGCCCGAAAAATGCTGCGCCGGTGTGGCCGCAAATATCAGTTGCGAATCAAAATGGAATTCCTGCCACCAGTCCAGCTCTATAATTTTGTTTCGAGGCACTCCCCATTTTTTAATTAGACCGCCGACACCCAGGGGGACGATGAATTTATTTGTTTTGGAAGATAACTGCTGCACCGAAAATTTATTGAGATGATCGTAGTGGTCGTGTGAAATAATCACGGCATCGATAGATGGCAAATCATCGATTTTCAGCGGTACGTTACCATTGAAACGCGTGGGACCGATTAAAGAGATACGCTTTTCAAATACCGGGTCGATCAGAATTCGGTAAGCGTTGATATTGATCATAAGTGAAGAATGCCCCAACCAGGTAATATTGAGTTGATCCTTTGCCGGACTGGTGAAATATGACAGGTCTACCGTTGTCAGCGGCAATGGCATGTCTGGGGTTCTATTCTGTCCTCCAAACAAAAATTCCCAAGTATTGGAAGCCATCTCTGCAATGGACATGCGTACGGGTTGGGCCCTGTGCTGGACCTTGTTGTCTGTGATTTGAGGCGAAGGCGCCTTGTCACCAATTTGGTCATGGTTTAATATAGACACAGCCTTAGAATTTGTTTGCAAAAACATGATGACGGTTACTCCAATTAAGAAAATTATTAAAATTGCTGATTTCATTTTATAATCGAATGTTCGTTATTGTTTTAAGCAAAATTTTTTAATCTTTTTAAAGCTTTATGGCATCCCATGCCATGGTAAAGGCCAGCTCAAGGCTGTCTCCATCCAATTCCAGGCCATGGCACAGCCGCGGATTGGCCAGACGGGAAATCGGGTTGAACATAAAGGCGCCCAACAAATTCATATCAACATTCTTAACTATTTTTTGTTCAATCCCTTTCTGAAATACATTGATAAGCGGAATAAATTCCTTTTCCAAAAGCGATTTATCCACCAATGAACTGTAAGGCGCGTTGGCAAATTGTTCACAATAATCAAATAATTCCAGATTATTGGCGATGTGCTGGAATATACCAAACCAAGCCTTTTTAATAATATCACGGATGGGCAGGCTGTCATCGAAGTCGGCTAGTACAGCAGCAGCCATTTTTTTCTTAATCTCGATATAAGTTGAGACTAGAAGATCCTCTTTGTTTTCAAAAAAGACATAAAGCGTAGAAGGGGATACATTGGCCTCCTTGGCTATTTTGGATACGGAGCTGGACGCAAAACCGATTTGGTTAACCAGTTTGACGGTCGCCTTGAACAAGGCTTCCTTTTTTTGTTCGTCTTTAGTTCTCATACTGTCAAAATAAAACGATCATTCGTTTATGTCAAGAAAAAATTTCAAATTCTTGTTAAATGGCATGAAAAGGTCCCCTCAAAACCGTAGAAACTCTCACGGAATCCACAGAGCCACAGAGAAGTATTTTTCCGTATATTTTGAGATGCAAAGAAAAGGTATTACTTCTGCACCATTCGTTTTAAAAGCCAGGCCATATTCTGCCCCAGCGTGCGCATGGTACCCTGGGCCTCCTCGTCCTTCTCCACCTCACCCTTTTCGCGTCCAAAGCCCATATTCCAGTAGTTGAATCAGCTCCGTTCCGATACTTTCCTTCTCCAACTCGTCAAACACCCAGCGGGTCATGATCGCCGTGTTACCGTCTTTACGGGCACTACCGTTAAATGCGACTACTTTCATATTGCTTCCTTTCTATATCTGGTTATGTTTTGACAACGTTGGTGTCCAGACTACTGAACATGCAAATAACCGATTTTTTAATCTAGATCGTGTAAACCACCACCAGGCACTGGGTGATTTCAGCAGTAGGATTTTTTAATTTATGGGGCGTGTCAGAATTGAAATGCATCGATTCGCCGGTTTTGAGCACATAGGTATTGGTACCCAATGTAAACTCAAGCTCACCGGTCATTACGAAAATAAATTCCTCGCCTTCGTGTTTATAGGCCACTGGTTTGTGGGCCAAATGTGGTTCGATCGTAACCATGAAGGCACGCAGATGGCTGTTCTCGGCGTCAGGCGTCAGCGTTTTATAACTGTAGTTCTGAGTTCGTTGGTAATAGGCTTGGGCGCGTTGATCTTGTAAAGCATTTTTTTCTTCTGGATTCAGAAAAGTACCAGGGTCCACCTCCATGGCCTGGGCCATGCGCAGGATAAAACCCACCGGTGGTGACATTTGATCGGTTTCGACATCGGCTATGAAATCAGGCGTCTGTCCGGTTTTGCGGGCCAGATCCTCTGGCGTCCAATTGCGGGCCTCTCGCAATTGTCTCACCATCGTACCAAATCCACCGCGTGGTTTGGTATCGGTATCATCAAGTTGGCAGGCCGCATCTGCCAGGCGCCGCATAGCCATCTTTTTTGCGTGTTGAATCAAAGGCGGTAGCACTGCAGCGGCATCGGCGATTAATCCGATATCTGCCATCTGAAAAATGGGTGCGGCTGGATCTCGATTGATTGCTACAATCAGGTCGGATTCCATAATACCTGCCGTATATTGAACCGCACCAGAGGTACCAATGGTGATCAATAAATTAGCTTGAATACAAACACCCGTCTGACCAATGAGACAATGCTCGTCCACCCAGTGATTCATCACGGGCGGACGCGTGGCGCCAACCTCGCCGCCCAAAGCTGCAGCCAGTTCCCGCACCCCGCCAAATCCACGTATGTCTCCAAGACCGGCACCACCCGCTACCACGATGCCAGCATCCTGGAGATTTCGTCCTTCAACAGACTCCAAAGAGCGTTTCAGCAGGCTGGCGCCCTCTGGGACTATCACTTGGTCAAGATTGACTTTTTCAATATGCCCTATGAGATTGGGATTGGCCTGTAAACTTACACCTTGGGGCTGCATCGTCACCAGGGCTGTCGGCCACCCATCCGCCAAGGTAATATCGGCCATAATTTGCCCACCCCATGCCGGGCAACGACCCACCACCTGCCCATCCATAAGCACAAGTTCGTCACAATCGGCAATCATGCCGGCTTGACACTGTTGGGCGCAAAAGGCTGCAATTTCCCGGCCAAAATCATTCAAGCAAACCAGAAGCAGCCAGGGTTTGTTCTCATTTATCATGTCTGACATAACAGCCGCATACGTATCTGTCCGCGGCACACTCAGCTCCGGATGCTCTACACACCGAACTGCTTGGACGCCGTGCTGTATGGATTCCTCAGCCGCCACATCCACTGTCATGCAGGTACTGACGTCAATGGTATCCGTTACGCCTTTGTTAGTTTGCGGGGACGACAAGAGAATCATTGTTAGCGATGCTTTGGCTTCTTGGGCAAAGGGCAGGGCCTTGGTCAATACCTTGAGGCTATTCTGCCAATATTGCTGGGTGCGAAGATCACCGAGGATCCAAATGGATTTGCTGTTCATGAGATATTATCAACTTTCATAAAATGCAAAATACTTGCTTGCCGGAAGCTATAAGATCCCAGCTTTGTTCAGATGGTCAAAAAGAGCCGAAGCCTGCGTCTGCGGATCACCTGTCAGCATGGTGCAGTGCCTGTCTTGTTTTATCTTTTCAAGACGAACCACCCGGGTGGGTGAACCGGTCAATCCCACCACCGTTTCAGATAGACCTAAATCTTGAAGGGCTAAATTTTCGATTGTGGGCTGATCAAAGGCCTGGGATATACCGTCCAAACTCACAGGACGGGGTGTAAACGCACGTGGATCGATGGACATGGCCATGGGCGTGGCAACCCGCCAGGTCTCGGTCCAATCATCCATACGTCTCTCAATCGTCCATTTTTTATCCTGGTAGTCAATCTCGGTCACACGACTTACAAAGGGAATATCCAGTACTGCGGACGTCTGCGGGCCCACCTGACCGGTATCGCTGTCAGCTGTACGGGTGCCAAACATCAGCAAATCAAATGATCCCAATCGCTTGATGGCCCTAGCCAACACGCGTGCGGTCACCAGTGTATCGGATTCCTTTAGGGCTGGATCGCTCACCAAAATGGTACGGTCTACGCCCATGGCCAGGGCTTCGGTCAAAGCCTCAGCACTCACACCCGGACCCATGGAAACAGCGGTAACAGTCCCCTTCATCTTGGCTTTAATATGTAGGGCTGCCTCCAATGCTGGTAGATCAAAGGGATTGAGCTGGCTGTTTTCCGGAGTACGCCGGGCAATCCCTGTGTTCGCTGTTTTTACCACCGATTTAATACATACGATTATTTTAAATCCCACGGTCTCACCATTTTAAAATAGTTAGGATTGGTTTGATGTGTTTGTTGAGTTTATTGGCTTCCTACAGCCAGAAAGTTGTAACGCTATATTTTTTAAACGATTGCTGAATATTGAACATGGAATCTAGAATGTTGAAGTGCGCTGACGGCCAAAAGCAACCTTCGATATTCAAAATTCTGTAATCAATATTCGATATTTCACTTTAGGTGTTTAGGCTATTAGGCTGTAGGCTGAAGACTATTAGGCGTTAACCGTTTAACGCTAAATGCCCAATCCTATTAGAGCATAATGATGTAGCGATTGTCAGAGTCGGAATCGGTATCGACATCGAAAATGCTTTAGAATCGACTTTGATCCTGGATCCCCATTGCCATGGGGATGACAAACGGATTACCGTATTCCGCACGCGTTTAAAACCTTCATCCACCCCATTATTTCCTGGTTTGATGTTGGATGTTGGATGTTTAGCTAAATATGTTTTTCTTTCGCCCCACAACCATCCAATTCATCAGACCGCAACGCGAAACCCGCAACCCGCAACTCCCTCCAATCCTTAACTCCTCCACTCACAATTCGTTACTCGATACTCGCAACTCGCAACCCGTAACGCCCCTTGAACCCTGTTATTAGAAGTCTTCACGCAGTGCTTCCCGTGCAATCACCATACGATGAACCTCAGATGTACCCTCATATATCCGTGTCACTCGGGCATCACGCCAGTAGCGTTCGACAGCGTATGCTTTGGAGTATCCATAACCGCCATGGATCTGCACAGCCAGATCGGTCACTTTGCCAGCTGCTTCAGCAGCAAAGAGTTTGGCCTGGGCTGAGGCCTTGGTGAAAGGTTGGTTTTTATCTTTTAGCCAGGCCGCTCGATAGACCATCATGCGGGCGGCATCCACCTGGGTGGCCATATCGGCAATCATCATTTGGATAGCCTGATGCTTGGCCAGGGGTACGCCGAATTGTTGACGCTGATTGGCATAGCGGGTGGCCTCTTCCAGGGCAGCCTGGCCAATTCCCAAGGCCTGAGCCGCTATCCCGATCCGCCCTGTGTCCAGTGCTACCAATCCGATTTTCAATCCAATACCAGGTGGTCCCAACAAGTTTTCCTTGGGCACTCGGCAGTCGTATAGCCGAATAGAACTCACTGGATTGGCGCGTACGCCGGATAGATCTTCCAGGTCACCCACCACAAAGCCGGGAGTTCCCCTTTCTGCCACCACCACGCTGATCCCTTTGCGTCCAGCATCCGGATCTGTGCGCGCAAAGATGAGACATATATCCGCTACACCACCGTTGGTGACAAACACTTTGTTGGCATTAACTACGTAGTGGTCTCCATCGCGGATGGCCGTAGCCGTAATGCCCGAGGCATCTGATCCAGCATTGGGCTCGGTCAAACAAAAGGCACCGATTTTCTGCCCACTTGCCAAAGGCTTCACCCAGCGCTGATGCTGCTCCTCACTCCCAAAAAGCACAATTGGATAGACTGCTACACTATTATGGACACTCAAACAGAGACCAATACCGGCACACACCCGGCTCACCTCCTCGATGACGATGGCATAGCTCAAGCTGTCCATCTCAGCACCACCGTGTTCCCGTCCAACTTGGATCCCGAAATAGCCCAAGGACCCCATCTTTTCCATCACCTCCCAGGGAAAACGTCCCTCTTGATCTATTTGGGCGGCAATGGGGCCCAGCTCCTGTTCGCAAAACGAACGTACGCTACGGCGCAATACGCGATGTTTGGCTTTAATAAACGGTTCGGCCATATAAAAGTATTATCTCCCTTCCGCAATCGATTTTGACAAATTCAAACAGAAAAAGGATGATAGATCAACTATACTAATTCTCAAAATAACGTCCCGTTTGTTGTAAAAAGGAATCAAGTCTTTTTTTGGGAACAAATTTTTGACAACTAGTATAGGCAAAATTTTATGAGCTTTTTGTAATAGAATAATGCGACCAGGGTAGCAGTTGTTTATTGTATGATGGGGGTTTTAAAAACAGTTACAACCTATCTCAAAATAAAATTTTGGTCCTCTGGCATTGGATTGGACAGAGAGAAATTGGAGCATCCACACAATATATGAAAATATTGAGCTGCGGGGGCGTGCCGCCAGAAAGAAATAGATTATTTTGAGATAGCCTGTAGCCATTAGCAATAAGCAGCATAGGGCTTAATGCTCAATGTTGACAGCTTCCTTTTAGCTTCTAATTTCCAAATGTTCTTTTTTCAACCAGGGTTGGTCCTTGATCGGGTACCGATAGGATGAATAACTGGCCGTATTTAAGGGGTCCTTTACCTTCACCACCCAACCGTGCGTAAATCCCTTGCAAATTGCCGGATACATTACCCACCCAAAGCACCACTTTACCGGCATGCGTGCTGAGTATTTCTTGGCAGATTTTGCCCACCATGGGTAAACTGACTTTGGGAGTTAAAGTAATATCGATACCAAGATGGTCGGCCAGGGGTTTGACTGTATCCAGGTTGCGGCGCAGATTAGGGCTATAAATCACCTCAATGTCCATACCACCAACGGCGTCCACCAGTGCCTGAGCGCGGGCATGTCCCTGGGGGGACAGCGTACCGGCCTCAGTCTTTTCAGCATGGCGAATCAAAATGACGGTGGTCGTGGTGCCGGGCTTGGAATGTAGAGCCGCACCACATCCGGCAAGTAAAAAGGCAAAAAATAATGTGACGATAACGATTGCATAAAATTTTATTCTCATGTTTCGGCCCCTGAGATTTTTGTGTGATTCTATATAAGAAAACATCGAGCATTCAACTTTCAACTTCTAATAAGAAGTTACCCGCCACCCCTTCAAACCTTTAACCCGATTTTTCAGGGTTCGATGTTCAGAATCTTCTCAGCCATCCTGCCTCCATATATTTACCTTAAATCTTTATCATTTTACCTTGGTGCACCCTGCAAAATAATCACGCCCGAGCTGGTACCAATTCGACTGGCACCGGCTTTTAGCATGGCCTCGGCGCTTTCCCAATCCTTGATGCCGCCACTGGCCTTGACCAGCATGTCGTCACCTACAGTTGTTTTCATGAGCTGAATATCTTCAATGGACGCGCCACCAGTGGAAAAACCAGTGCTGGTTTTAACAAAATCGGCCCCTGCATTTTGCGCCAGTTTACAGGCTTGAACTTTCTCTTCGTGGGTCAGCAAACACGTTTCGATGATGACTTTTAACACATTATCATTACCGCAAGCTTCCTTTACTGCGCGAATATCGGCTTCCACTGTTTTTAGATCGCCGGACTTCAAAGCACCCACATTGATGACCATATCCAACTCAGTAGCTCCGGCTTCAACAGCTGTTTTGGCTTCAAATGCCTTGGATAGTGTATCCATGGCGCCCAATGGAAAGCCCACCACTGAGCAGACTTGAACGCGACTGCCAGAAAGCAGTTTGGCCACAAGCGGGACATGACACGAATTGACACACACGGCCCCAAAAGCATGCTGCTTGGCCTCCGCTGCAATCTTCTCGATATCTGCTTGGGCGGCATCTGGTTTCAGTACGGTATGGTCGATGGCCGCGGCCATCAATTCCTTTGTAATGGTATCTGCACTATTGGGATTGGTCATTCGGTTTCCTCCTGGGCCAGATGGTATTCGAGCATGATGCCCGGCATAAAAGCCTTCATGAGCATCTGCACCGTTTCTTTCTGCCGAATCTTTTTGGGTCGTTCCACCAACGCAACGCGTTCGACGGCCTGGTTTTGCTTTAATGTTGCTAAATTCATCCGTATCACAGCAGCATGCAAGGCTGACACACTGGGATTAAAGGCCACCGATTCCATACTGCGGCCGCTGAAAATCTGCTTATTACCGATTTGCAAAGCGCAGCCAGCCACATTTCCTGTGTAAGGTGCATATGCCCTGTTTGCAGCTTCTAAAGCCACTAAAACTATGGGATCGTCAGGTTCGTTTTTTAATTTTAGAGCCTGGACCGATTGCTTAGGCGCCATCAGCGTGATGGGCTTATCAAGATCTGTGGGCGTGAAAGGCTGTGGCAACAGTTTGGTTATGGATTCAATCCGGCACGCATCCACTGGCTTATCTGGTTGAACGACAGCTAGGTCCGTACCGCCATAAAACTCCTGTAAAAATTGACGACAATGCCCGCAGGGCGTCTCCGATGTGGCCACCGCCAATAACCGACCACCATTCTGATGCCAGGCATTCATAATGGCGCTTTGCTCAGCGTGGATGGTGGCATTCAGGGTTATGTTTTCAAATTCGAGATTCGCCCCCAGATAGAGCTCTTTTTGTGATGGTTCTGACCGACTTTCGGTCTGGGCCACCGCACCCACGCTAAAGCCGGAAAGCGGAACATTTGCAAAAACAGCAGCCAAGGGTAACAACTTTACCATTAACTGCGCCAACGAAATGTTTAGGCCTGCCATAAGTTCCTGACAGGAATCATGGTCCAATTTGCCGCCCTGCTCTGGCAGACGCATCAGCAAAGGCTGCACCGATTCCGGAAAAGTTGCCCTTACCTGTTCGAACCGCGTCAAACGATCCAGCATCATAATCCGTATTCCTCAATGGAATCTGCGGCAACTCTGGCCTGAATCAAGTTACCAGCATCTGTATGGTCTGGACCGATTGTGTAAGCACGCAGCAGTCGCTTACTGGCTGGGTCGATTTTAGTTTGATCGCCATCCGTGTGCAATATGGCAAAGGTCTCGCCTGGTTCAACGGAATCACCAACCTTCTTTTTCAGGACGATGCCGATGGACAGGTCGATACCCTGTTCCTTGGTCTGGCGGCCGGCACCCAGTATTTTGGCAGCCATCCCAACCTCTAGGGCATTGATTTCCTGCACAAATCCCGCGTGGTTCGATTTAAGCGCTAGTTGTTGTTTTGCCTGGGGCAGCAGCTCTGGATTTTTGACTACACCTGGGTTCCCGCCTTGGGCTTCGATAAGATCCTGGAATTTGCGCGCAGCCATACCTGTGGTTAGACTGCTTTGGAGCACTTTTGTAGCGTCCGTGCGTGAATCGGCTATACCTGCCAATGTTAACATTTCACCCCCCAATGCTAACACCAGCTCAGTTAAATCTGAGGGGCCGGCTCCGTTAAGGGTATCGATGGCCTCTCGCACCTCCACGGCATTTCCAATGGCATGTCCCAATGGTTGGGCCATACCGGTCAGGAAAGCTGTGCATTTTCTGCCAGCGCCTTCACCGATAGCCACCATGGTTTTTGCCAAATTCACCGCATCCGAATATTCGGGCATAAACGACCCTGCACCGGTTTTGACATCCAGAACAATACCGTCGGCCCCCGCAGCCAGTTTCTTGCTCATAATGGAACTAGCAATCAAAGGTATGGCATCCACCGTCGCAGTCACATTACGCAAGGCGTACATGAGCTTATCTGCCGGTGTGAGCGTTTCGGTTTGGGAAATTATGCTCACCTGTATGCGATTGGCGATTTCCACAAACTGCTCCTTGGAAAATGACATCCGCATGCCGGGAATAGACTCAAACTTGTCGGCGGTGCCGCCCGTATGTCCCAGCTCTCTACCGGTCATCTTGGCAACTACCACACCACAGGAAGCCACCAATGGGGCCAAAACCAAGGTAGTCTTATCGCCGACACCGCCGGTTGAATGTTTGTCCACCGTGAAACCCTTGATGGGTGCTAAATCAATCGTGCTACCGGACCCCACCATGCTCATGGTCAGATCAACGCATTCAGTCGGCTGCATCCCCCTGAAATAAACGGCCATTAAAAAGGCCGCCATTTGATAATCGGGAATATCGCCTGCCGTGAATCCATTGATTAGATAATCGATTTCTTCTTTGGAGAGGGCATGACCATCGCGCTTTTTTTTGATGATTTCATAGGTATTCATGGCAAATCCTTCAAATTGCCTCAAAATTCATTAAAATCCAATATCCACAAAATACGAAACATTCAATTTAGGATTGTGTCAGATCCAAAGTTAGCACAATCTGCCGGAGCAATTTTTTTAACTTCGGCAGGTTTTGATCCGCAATTTCAATCACCTCGGTATGGGAAAGCGGATGCTGACTCAAACCAGCAGCCAGATTGGTGATAAAGGAAATCCCCATTACCCGTAAACCCAATCGCTGCGCCTCAGTGGCCTCCGGAACCGTCGACATACCGACCATGTCGGCGCCCATCACCGCAGCAGCCCGGATTTCGGCCGGTGTTTCATAAGACGGACCGCTAAAAGCCGCGTAAACGCCCTTTTTTAGGCTTACGCCGACTGCCCCGGCGGCTTGTTCTGCCTGTCGATTTAGAATGGAATCATATAGGCACTGCGGTTCCGGCATGCCTAGCTTTATGTCGCGCATCAGATCCAAGTGGCCTTGAATCAAGACAACATCTCCAGGTGAGAAGTCTCGATTAACACTACCGCAGGCATTGGTCAGAACAACCGCTCTGGCGCCCAGAGCTGCCAAAACCTGCATGGGGAATACGACCGTCTGGATTTCATGTCCTTCGTAGTAATGAACGCGCCCGGAAAATACCATCAAATCCTTGTCACCCATGCGACCGGCAACAATCTCGCCAGCATGCCCTTTTATGGCCGACACTGGGAAATGCGGAATATCAGTGTAACTGATGTGCTGGGGATCATCCATATCGGCGACAATGCCTCCCAAACCACTACCAGTCACCAGGGCTACTGTCGGAATATTCCCAAAGGATTCAGTAATATAGGCTGCGGCGGCGGCAGCATGTTTATGCGGATAAAATGTCATCTTTAAAACTCTTTCCATGGGCAAGGGCCTGGGTATTAAAAATATCTGCTATGGTTTGGCCACAATCGGCAAAGCTAGCGCGAATACCTAGGTTGGCACCTTTTCGAACTAGTTGGCCATAAGCCAGCATGGGTACGTACTCGCGGGTATGGTCCGTGTGGGCCGTGAAGGTTGGATCGCAGCCATGATCGGCGGTGATGACCAGCATATCCTTGGGGGATAATTTAGCAATCAGCTCAGGAAGTCGGGCGTCGAATTGCTCAATAGCCGCAGCATAGCCCGCGGCATTCCTTCTATGTCCGTAGACCATATCAAAATCCACCAGATTAGCAAATATCAATCCCTTTTGTTTTTGCGTACGCTGCATTGCTGCCAGCACCTGTTCAACACCATCCATATTATCCCGGGTATGTATCTCTTCGGTCAATCCGCGGTGGCCAAAAATATCACCGATTTTTCCAACCCCCACGGTTACATATCCATCCGCTTTCATTCTATCCAGCAATGTCGCGGCCGGTGGTACAATCGAAAAATCCTTGCGTTGGCTGTTGATGCGTTCAAACTCTCCAGGCTTACCCCTGAAGGGTCTGGCGATTACGCGTGCCACCGAATGGGGTCCTTTTAAAATTTCTCTGGCTATGCGGCAATACTGATACAGGTCTGCAATAGGTGTCACGTCCTCATGGGTTGCTATTTGAAACACGGAATCTGCCGAGGTATAGACAATCGGTCCGCCGGTATCGAGATGTTTTTGACCCAGTTCATCCAAAATGACCGTACCGGATCGGGCATAATTACCCAGAATTTTTTTGCCGACAGCGTCCTCAAAGGCCTGAACGATTTCGACTGGAAAACCCTGTTGATACGTAGGGAAGGGTTCCTTCAAGACAAGTCCGGTTAGCTCCCAATGACCGGAGGTTGTATCTTTATTGGATGACTGGGCAGCCATTTTCGCAAAGCTGGCTACAATATCAGTTTTGGCGCAGCCGACAGATGCAATTTCTCCCAGACCGAATTGGCACAGATTGGGTATCTGCAAGCTACCCTGCTGTGCAAATATATGTTGCAGGGTGGCGGCGCCTGCATCTTGAAATTCAACCGCATCCGGCAACGCGCCCACCCCCAAACTGTCCAAAACAATGAGTACGACTCTATCAATCATTTCAATGTTTTACTAAAAGCAACTTGTATGGTCAAGATTATCCTTATAAATTTACTTGATATCTTAGCAAAATCCGATTTATAGTCCCGTTGAGTTTGCTCGCTCTCTTTCGAGTAATAAAATCGTTGCACGATTTTATGAAACGCGACTTCGTTGCTTTGATAGGAAAAGGTCAACGACCACCGACCTTGTCGGTGGCTTATGATTAGAGTTAACTTGATTTCGTCTGGTTATCTACAATCCTTGTCCCTGCAGCAAGTCGAGTCGTTACCGGACGATTCAGATTATATGTCAAAATACTTCGATTCAGGGTTAGCACTCTCTTAATAAGAGTATTATGCATAATTTGAATTCAACCGGTACTGCACTATTCGGCGAGGAGGTCGGCAATCCGACTGAGTTGTTGCGGTCGGACGCTCACTCGAAGTCCTCAGTCGAGTTGCATCGTGGGAATTCAAATTTAGGTGTTCGCATTTTGATCCTCATCCCATCCACAATTCAAAACAAACAGGGAGGTAACCTAATGAAAAGATTGATGAAAAGCGTATGTATTCTCTTCACGGTTCTAATTGCTCTGACAGCGCTGCACATGGGCGGGCCCTTGACGGCAACCTGTAACGCAGACAGTCATTACACGACCAAAGATTTAAATGAACAGCTCGTTATGGCCACCCTATGGGTCCAAGCTTCAGCCGAATTTCGGGCCCTATGCTATCAGGCATTTAATTTGGCCAAAATGAATCTGGAGGCGTTCTTGAGCACCTATGACGGAACCAAAAAGGTTGCCATCAGCGTTGACGTGGATGAGACCCTGGTCGACAACTCACCGTATGAAGCTATGTTGATTGGCAATGACTTCGGCTACTCATCCAAAACATGGGGTCCCTGGCATGCATCCGGTGAGGTTAAGGCCTACCCCGGAGCCGTTGAATTCTTAAATTATTGCAAGCTGCGTGGTGTGGAAGTTTTTTATATCACCAACAATAAAATGAAATTTTACGATCATGTCTCACACAACCTCAAGTCCTTGGGCTTTCCGTTTGTCGATGATAAACACATGCTATTGAGAACCGATACAAGCGACAAACAGCCCAGACGGGATATTGTTGAGAAGGATTATGTGATTGCCGTGTTGTTAGGTGACAACCTGAATGACTTTCTAAGCGTATTCCGCAAAAAAACCCTCGATGTTCGTGCTGACGAGGTCGACAAAATCAGGGATGAATGGGGCAGCCGCTTCATCGTTTTTCCGAATCCCATGTATGGCGACTGGGTAGGTACGATCTATAAAGGCAATTGGGGCGCCAGTGCGGCTGAAAAAGATATGATGCACAAAGAAAATTTGAATCGCTGGAATTACCAACCCTAAAAAAATTTGGCTTACAAATTTTTTGATGCGACTTTGTCGCAATTTCCAGAAAGATTTATAAGAATATCTCCCACTTTATCTACCGTGGGAGATATTTTTTTATCAAAAGTTCGAAATCGTTTAATGTTTCAGGCGTTATGGCATTTGGGTCTGTCATGATGGCGCCGGCCAGGGCGTTTGCACAAAGACAGGATCGCTGATCCCCGATTTTGGGCACGATCTGACGAATCACCTGTTTGGCATGGGTGATGTTTTTATTTAGATTGTGTAGCACCTCTTCTACGGTAACCTCGGCTTCATCCTCGCGCCAGCAATCATAATCGGTAACCAGGGCCATAGCCGCATAGCAAAGCTCTGCTTCGCGGGCCAGCTTGGCTTCGGTGAGGCTCGTCATGCCCACAATATCCATGCCCCAGCTGGCGTATAACCTGGATTCTGCCTTGGTGGAAAAGGCCGGCCCCTCGATGCAAACCAGACTACCGCCTTGATGAATGGGGAGTCCGGCTTCAGCTACGGTCGCATATAGTAGCTTGCTGAGATGCGGACATATGGGCTGGGCAAAGGCCACATGGGCTACCAGACCATTACCAAAGAATGTGCTAACGCGATTTTTGGTGCGATCATAGAATTGATCAGGGATGACCACATCCAGGGGTTGGACCTTCTCTTTAAGGCTGCCCACAGCCGTAACCGATATGATATGTGCGGCCCCCAGTTTTTTAAAGCCATAGATATTGGCACGATAATTTATTTCAGACGGTGTTAAACAATGACCGATCCCATGTCTAGGTAAAAATGCTACGCGTACACCAGAGAGGGTACCCAGAATATAGTCGCCTGAAGGTTGCCCAAATGGTGTTTGTATTGATACAGATTCTATATCTTTAAGATCATCCATGGCATAAAGCCCGCTACCGCCGATAATACCAATCTGAATATCTGTTGCCATTTTGCTCCTCTACACTCGTTGTCAAAAATAGGTGGCTTGCTATTCCTTCGAATCGGAACGTTATTATGACAATCGCTCTAAATAAAATCGTTTTACGATTTTATTTCTATGGTATAAATATCGAATAGCGGTTTACAATAGAAAAGTAACAATTACAAACTTCATGGTCATGTAAGGCCTCAGGTCGAGTCGCAGTGGGGAATTCAAATTTAAGCTGTCAAGTTTCTTAGGAGTGCAATGGAAATCATCGATATGGCCACCTGGCCCAGAAAAAGTCTGTTTGAATTTTTCAGACAGGCCCCCGCGCCGCATTTCAGCATCACGGCGCCCGTGGATGTCACCCATCTTGAAGAGTGTAGACTGGAAGCAAAATTCTCGTTTTTCAACGCCGTCCTTTATGCCATCATGACTGCAGCCAATGCTGTACCTGAAATGCGCATGCGATTCCAAAAAAACCGTGTCGTCAAACATGCAGTGGTGCATGCCTCTGCTACGGTTCCCATAGAAGGCGATCGTTTTGCCTTTTGTGGGGTTGAATACGTACCCTCATGGGAGGCGTTCAACGCAGCCTGTCAAACAGCTATTGCAAAGGCCAAAACCCAGGATGAATTATCCGAACATATTGAGTCGGACGATTGGATATTTTTAAGCTGCCTGCCTTGGTTGAGCTTTACGGCCCTGACCAATCCCAATGGTGGACCCGATGACTGTATACCCCGAATCACATGGGGTAAAAGCGAAACGCGTCATTCACAGGTAAGCATACCGGTGGGTATCCAGGTCCATCACGCACTGATGGACGGCGTACATGTAGGCCGCTTTTATGAAGCTTTAAATGATATGCTTGCATCCTGGGATCCGAGCTATACGTAAATTAGGTGTCTTGATCCAGATTGCTCTGCACTAATTATCCTTAAAGGGTTTGGCCCCCTATCTGGACAAAAGGATAAAATTCGACTACTATAATTTGAATTCATCCCACTACAAACGTTGACAAGGCGTTCGACCGAGACTCTCCCGAATTCCTCAGTCGAGTCGTAGCGCAGAATTCAAATTTAGAGGAGGGCCCGTCATTGGTACCGATTAAAAATTCTGACCAAACTAAAAGTTTTTTGAAAAGCCTAGGCTTTCCCGATCTGAGAATTCATCATGCCATCAATCATTTCGATTTTACCAAAAAGGATCGTCGTATGCTCATAATCGGTCCCATGGGTTCTGGTAAGACCGAGTATTCCGCCCGGATATATCGGGACTCACAAGTGGCTATGCAAAAATCAACTGCCGTGGGTCGACTCACTACTAACGGCCAGGTCGATATGCGCAACGTTTTTTATGTTCGCTCCAGAATCGACGACAAGCGCTTTGAAGATACGCCGGCCCAATCAATTGCCTACCGTGGCGGCTATGTCGAATTGGGCAAACAGACCACCAGCATTGCAGATTCTTTCGATCTTGAGAAAGTCTTTCAAAACAATCCCACCGTGGGCACATGGATCGTTGATGAAGTAGAGTTTTTTGATGCGCGCATCGCCTATGTTATCGCCCGACGGGCGCAACAGGACCGGCTCAACTTTATCTTTCCCATGCTGATTCTAAATTTTCGTAAAGACATCTTTAACCGTACCGCCCGGCTGGTTATGGAGGAGTCCACGGATGTCTTTCCGCTAACAGCCTACTGCGAACACCCGGATTGCATTACCGACTCTTATTACACTTACCGGTATTACGCCGTAGACGGGGTGGAGTGTCCGGCACTCTATTTTGACCCCCTCATCATTGTGGGGGGGGACAAACGTAGCGATGATCCTAAAATCCCTAACTACTCCACTCGCTGCGACCAGCATCATTATCTTCCCGGTAAAGAATACGCATTCATGGTCCTAAAACCTCTCGGAGAACAAGCCTACGCTGGTAATCTGGAGCCATTGCAAGCCGAACTAAATAACCTCAAAAATGATATTCAGCGTTCCGCGCTTTACCGCCATTTTGAGGAAAAATATGCGCACACCGCCAATCCGGAACCCATGATGAATGCCCTCAAGGTGAGCTGTATTGCCGAAAAAGCCCTCATCTATCTTTTTTCGGAGGAAAACATTATCAGCGTTGACCAGATGAAATTTCTGGCCCGCGAAATTGGCTGCGACGCCGCCTATATGAATGAACGCCTGGTAGAAAATCGCATGATGCAGATCGAGGAACTAAGATAGATCAGGCTGAAGGCTGTTAGCGTTCAACGTCCTAAAGCTTACAGTCTATTGGCTACAGCCTATTGGCAGTCCACTCTCTGAAAAATATCTCAAACGCATAAAGGATACCATCCCGGTGATATAGTATGCCTGACAACCAACCAATACCGCCATTGAGAAGGGCTTCAACTGTCATTCTTGTAAGAGAAAGTCAGAATACATTTGAGATCTATCTATTAAAGCGGAATGTAAAATCCAGATTCATGGGAGGATACTATGTATTCCCCGGCGGCACAGTAGACCCCGAAGATACCGGAATCAAAACCTGGACCCCTTATATCGATCTAAATGTTGAACAAATCGAGCATCATCTTGGAGATGAAAGACTTTCCAATGCAGACGCGATTGGCTTTGGAATTGCCGCCATCCGGGAAACGCTGGAAGAATGTGGTGTGTTGCTGGCCTCGGACAAAAACAAGTCTTCCCCGGATTATGCAAGCATGACCTCCAAGCGGCTTGAAAATGATCTCCCAAAGACATGGTTTAAAAACAGGATCATCGCGGATAACTGGTTATTATCTTTCTCACGTCTGTATAGATGGTCCCATTGGATTACACCGCAGCAGATGAAATCTCGATATGATACGCGCTTTTTTGTTGCCCAGATGCCCCCTGATCAAACCTGTTTGCCCGATAACCGTGAAACCCACCAGGGTCTTTGGTTGACACCCCAATCGGCCCTGGAACAAAATTTGGATGAAACCATTGCTTTAAGCCCACCTACCCTGGCAACGCTGACTCAAATGGTAAAATTTGAAACCTTCGAAGCACTCCTGCAGGCGCTTCCTGGTTACAGCTGGGGGGAACCAATAACCCCGCGCGTAGTGGTGTCGCCGGATGGTCCTGTCATTCTGGAACCATGGGATCCCCTCTATGATTCCGACGCCACAAGCAAGATGCAAAATTTAACAAAAAAAGTTCTGGCACCGGGAAAATGGTTTTCAAGAATATGGCGCGATGGGAATACATGGAAGCCAATAAGTATATAGAACGACAAAAGGGTGTCTGATTTCATAAAGAGTGGCCAAAAGGATTTTATCGTTATTACAGAATGCTGTTTGCTCGAATCCACAGGCAAAACCATCTTCGTTAATAAACGCAACGTCGCCTGGATAGAACCGAGTGTCTGAGACCCCCCCCGCTATGCCTGGCACCTAATAGACCCATTTTACAGCGACTCAAATTCAGGAGGTAAAAATCATGAAGGTTGTGAACCCACATCAGGTAGAAAAAGAGCCGTTTATATCACCGCTTTTTACGGGAAGCGACGTGTTGCGGCAAGCACTCCTTCCGGAAAGCACCGAATATGAAATCAGTAACGTTAGCTTTGGCAAAGGTGTCCGCAACAAGTTTCACGCCCACGATGCCGAACAGATTCTGATCGTAACAGGTGGAAAGGGGATTATTGCGACCGAAGAAAGACAACAAGTGATAACCGAAGGCGACATTGTCTTGATTTCAGCGGGTGAAAAGCACTGGCACGGGGCTACTAAAGATGCTGATTTTTCACACATTTACTTTTTTAGAAAGGGCTGTCAATTAACCCAAATTGAAGAATAGCCCGCCGATATTGGCTTGATCAGGACTGTATCCACCTGAATATTTACAGAATTCTCTGCAGGAATGGATGCCATGCATCCAACTGTTTCGTGCTTGTGCAGAATATTTATAGTATGGTATACTTTAAAAAAATTCGGCGAACCACCTTCAGCAAAAACCCTGATCTTGGTATATATCTCTTCTGCGTCTTAAACTGCCGTTATTATCCATCGCGTTGCGCCGAAGTAAAAAGCCATTATATTGTGTATAATCGGTTGAAAGGAGGTTGCAATGACAGCTCAAGATAATCATCGTTCTGGCGTTGATAGAAGATCAATGGACAATTCAGATCATGAAAAAGTATTTTACACAGGTCCTGATAGAAGATCTGGTAACGATAGACGTGTATGGATAGATCGGATGCAGGAGATTAATATGAAACTAAAGTAATTACCCTGAATTTCAATATTCTATCCCTGGATTTCAACCTCCAGGGTAGTTTACTCTTCTACCATTTTAAGCAATATTTCAGCCACATGATCTGAATCGATGTAGCCAAGCTCCTGGAAGATACTGCCGATTAGGCGATGGGGTTTGCCTGCGGCAAAATCCTCACTTTGAAGTTTCAAGCCCGCTTCTAATTGTTGACCCGTTATCAGACCCAAATTGACAGCTACGGTGCCAAACCGTTTTTCCATTAGGCTCATTGCGTTCGCCTCTTTGTATATATGAAAATCATTACGAGATATTTACCGAAGGCAGCTTAAAACAACAGTCGGGCCGGGTCAACTCTGAAATGATCGCTCACAATCGGGTAGGTGGTTTTTTGCGAATTAGAAGCAGGTGATACCCGCCTTTGGCCAATTCGGTTTGTGTTATAGCGGTTGTCATAAAAAAGATCTATAATCTGGAAAAACATTAAAAACAAATGATTTCAGAACGTAATTCTGACAAACGCTCTATTGCCAATCTTCAAAATGCACCCAAAGAACAGCACCCAATTCCACCTCCTTTTTCACGCCGGCCTTGGTTTGCATGCTAAAACCAGCCGGATTTAAGGCGGCAAATCCCCACCATCCTGATCGTGGCGCGACATAGCTGAATACACCGTTTTGATCGGCCTTGATGGTTTGCGTGACCATGTATTCGGTGGGTGCCTGGGCGGTTTGGTGTTGGTTGTAGTATTCGACTTCAACGCTTGCATAAGGAACAGCATTATCATTGAGATGAACAATCCCTTGGAAAAGATTGCCGGCATATAGTCCAAAGGGTCGGCTTAGGGGAATGATTTCAGTTTTCAAGCCTAAGGGTGAATCCCAACCTTCGTCATCGCCAAAAGCACTCACGACGGTTTTGGTGTAATGGATGATAAAGCAATCCTCAGCCGGCTCCCAGTAGGGCTGTGGTTGCATATGGAATATGTAAACGCCTGGACGGCTGATTCGATAATCGAGCGACCAGGCCAGTTGGTCCATTACCTGGATTGGTTTCAGCTTCGCGAGTAAATCCAGATGGCCAAGGGGTGAAACGACTTGAAACACCTCTGGTTTTTGCATGTCCATGCCAATCATTTCCATGGGATGACTAAAAGACATCTGTAAATTCAGTAGCCGATTGTCTCCTTGTACCACCATGTTATCCGATGGAATCAGCATACCAAAATGCCCCGTAGCTGAGGTTCCCCACAACATTACAATTATCATTGCCATCAGGCTGCAAACAGTTTTTTTCATCTATGCCCCCAAGAAAAAAGCCATGCACGCTTATCTGGACCCTCTTCCAGAGAGTCTGTTGCCTGCATGGCTTTAAAGATGTTTTTATGATCGACTTCGATCTATCTTCTGACAGATGCTGAAATTAAATTACCTTGGCAAATCGGTTTTGTCAACACAGGCCAAATACAGAAAGGCGCCACCGATTGAAGTGTGCGGCGGCGGAACGCAGTCAGCACCAATGACAGGTTGGGCAACATCAATATGAAAACAATATTTGCAGGATTGAAATAGTATCTAATTGGGCTTTGGAATCAATCGTGCCAAGTTTTTTTATAAGCCGTTCTTTGTCTACTGTTCTTATTTGATCCAATACGATTTGTCCCTGTTTCTCTCTAAATGTGCAGGACACACGGGTTGGGTAGTCTTTATGGGCTGAGGTCATCGGCGCGATAATCACGGTCCTAATATTTCGGTTCATTTCATCAGGGGAGATAACCAAACAAGGTCTGGTTTTCTGAATCTCAGATCCGACTGTCGGATCAAAATTTATAAGATAAACATCAAAACGGTTCACTACCATTGCCATTCCTCTTCATCCCAAGAGTGTGAAATGATTTCATCGATTATCGGCTCATCATCACCATTTTTACCGATTTTTTTGAAGGCAGCGTCCCAACCTTCTCGTGCATTCTCAACAGGTCGAATGATTATTTGGTTTTTTTCAACCTCAATTTCGACATCACCCATAATCCCCGTTTGTTCGAGAATAGGCTTTGGGATACGCAATCCCTGAGAATTCCCGATCTTGATCACGCGTGCTCTCATTTGATTTCTCCTTTTCAATAAAGTAACTACAATGTAATTACTTTAAATTGAAAAGTCAATAAGTGCATTTCTGAGCCCAAGGTCTGAAGTCAGGGGCAGTCAGGGATTGCTCTGACACTGATAAAAACGTCTATTTTTCAATATGTCAAAATTTTTTAAAAGCGACATGGCCCAGACTGTCACCTGAACTGACATGTTCGGTAAAGCCGATTTGGGTATGTAGTACAGATCAATTGTGAAACTCAGAAAGGACCTTTTCTAATATTTCATCAACATCTCGAATATTTTCTAAAATATCTTTAGGCGCCTTTCCCTGCACACATAAATTTTGAATGATTAAAAGAAGCGGGGACATTCGTTTAAGGTTCCTCACACTTTCCCAACTCATCGCTTCATCGACATGAAACAGAGCTCGATCCCAACCGTCAAATCCTGCTGCATCAACTATGGAATCTCTTAGCACACTCCATGCACCTTGAAGGTCGGAAAGGATTGTCTTTTCATATCCTGTTGATTCTTCGATGAAAGGCATTATTTCTACCTCCTCTTCAGTGCCGAACAATCGTATATCAGATTATAAGTTGTCCAAATTTTTCGTCATCTTATAATCTGATATATGAAACTGAAACCGTGAAACCGGGTCGGATGAAACCGGTGTGAAACCGGGTCGGACCAGGTTAACATATTGATTTTCTGTGTATTGATGTAAAATATTTTCCTTTTTTCTAGCTTAAAGCCTTCTTTTTAGACTCAAAATGATCCCTCTAAGCTGATATTCGAGTCCAGATAGTTCTTTAGCCCATTTTGCCAGTAAATTGTATTATCCTCAGGCTGGAGCCGTACCGCCCTGTCTGAAATGCTTTGATATGAAATCTGGGGCTCTCTTAATACAAATGAATCTCCATTCTCAACAACTTTTCGCCCAATCGCTTTGTACCCCATCTGATCTTTCACTTTTTCCACATAAACCTTGTTGCCCACGGCGATACTTCCCGTCCACAGTGGTTGTCGTTTGATATCTCCATGCATAATGGCGGAATCTACCCAATCGCGGTAGGTTTCGCGAAGCCGATCAATTTCGTTGATATTCATCAGTTCCATAATTGTTTTGTTGTCTGTGAGCCGATACCGCTTTGGAGGTGCCAATATATAACGGTATCCACCAAATGGCCAATTCTCTGGATGCTTAACAACACCGGCCCGCACCATATTCAAATCAATGTAAACCATGCATCGAATTAAATGAGTGTCTGTGGCCACAGCAGTCGCATGATACCGGTCCTGCCAGAAAGCACCTTTTCTACCTTTACGACTATTGAATTCCTGACCCGTTTTTCCGGCGATCAATTGAATCGATTTCGGAATTGTTTCATTCCCGTTTCCGGTATCATAGATAAGAAGGTGGACATGATTTGATGTGACGGTAAAATTCAAAACGCAAAGCCCGAAGCGCTTTTTAGCCTCAAACAGCCAGTGCATCCAGCGACGTTTATCCTTTGTAAACTTAAGAAGAAATTCACGTTTGTGACAACGATGGGTTAGGTGCCAGGCATAGCCGGAAATAAAATGTCGATTGGCTCGAGCCATATTAATTTCACTATCTCTTTAAAAGTGGATTCGTTGTTACGTATATGTCTTAGAACCGTGTTTTCTGTCTCAAAAAATACCGCCTAAGGCTTTCTATACCATCATTTTTTATGTTTTTCATTGAATTGTCAGCCTATTAGCTTGGTCCGACCCAGTATCACAGTATCACAGTATCAATGTGCCTTTACCCCAACGCTGCAAAAGTCGCGCCCAAAGAGATTCCCGCAATTGGTCCAGTAGCCTGGGTTGTGATCTGACTTCTTTGTGATAGGTATCCATGATTGCATCCATTGGCACGAATCACCCTTGCGATTTACCTTCGCAATTGCATTATGGAGCTATGCAGAATACCTATATCACGATGTTAATGCTTAAAAATTACGGGAATAGTTTTGACCGAATACGGATACATTTACCATATTATAGGATAATGGCCCCCAAAACCTGCGACAGAGACCTTTCTGGAATCTTTTTGAACCTTTGCTTTAGTATATATAAAGCCTAAACACCCGCAATGTCAACACACCAAGGCAGAAACAAAATCATTGCGCGAACTCGATAGCCTGATAAAGTGTTAGGCTAAATGAATGTGCACATGACATCGGAAGGAAATAACATCTACATTCTCGGTAGCGGTCGATTTGGAAAACGGGCCGCAAAACTGTTGCAAAAGCGGATTAAGGACGGTGTCATAACGGTTGTTGACCAACACCCGGAATCGCTGGCAGCATTGGAGGCCATCGGGTGCCAGACGATAACCATGGATGCCATCGCTTTTTTGGTCGACAATGCAGATCAGATTTCTCCTAATGACTGGATTATACCAGCCGTGCCGCTGCACGTGGCCTATGCCTGGTTGCGAGCTGTAATTGGGCCGGATTCCAATTTCAAAGAGATAGCGATACCGGATTCCATTCGATCACATATCCCCAACCCCCTATGGGGAAACCAAGGCCAGGTTTATACCAGTATTGCTACTTTTCTGTGCCCCGAGGATTGCAGTGAGCCTAAAAACTTCTGCACCTTCACCGCTAAACCGCGTTCGCAATCTCTTTGGAAAACTTTATCCGATCTTGCCATACCCGATTTCCGTTCTATCTGCATCGTAAGTCATCAATTGGCACCCGGTGTTGGTGGTTTTCAGTTCAAATCCTTGCATCAGGCCCAGCAATTTATTGAAATCAATCCTGAGAAGTTTCTGCTCTGCACGGCTTGTAAATGCCATGGCGTTGTTAACGCTTTTACCAGCAGAATAGAATCTGATACCCTAATAAAAAAATAAGTGGTTATCTGTGTGTATCGCTGTCGTCGAGGTTGGTTTTACGATCATCATCAAAGGTAATCGTAATGTGGGAGTAGTCGGTCTCGCGGGTGGATTTTAAAGCATAGGGCGCCTTTTCAAATACCTTCCACATGGCAACATTGGTGGGTAAAATATCCGCAGTGATGCCTTGCAATCCTCTATCTTTGGCAATCCGCATCATGGTCTGCAATAGATAAGTCGCAATACCTTTGCCCTGGTAGTTTTCGTCTACAATAAAAGCTGTGTCTGCATAGGGACGATCCGGCATGGCCGAATACCGCGCTTCGGCTATGATGCGCCCTGCCCCAGCTTCGCCCACCAGTCCGACTATCGATATATTCTGGCTGTAATCCACATTTACATACTTTTGCATACGTGCGTGGGGCATAGCCTTTACCGGAGTAAAATAGCGATAATAGACGGCTTCACTGGAAAACCGATAGAAAAGACGGCGCATCTCTTCTTCATCCGAAGGCCGAATCGCCCGAAAGCGGACTAGTAGGCCGTCACTAAAGGTATGCAGGCTGCTAAGTTCTTCCGGGTAGTAGTGTCCGGACTCAAGATAGATCTGATCCCGGTAGATCAGATGTTTTTGCTTAGCTTGTTCGACCAAATCGGCCCGGTCTTGGGGGTGGGCAATATCGATTAGGGCCAAGGCTCTTTCACGAACCGATCTACCGGTGAGGTGGGCCACACCATATTCTGTGACCACAAAATCAATACTCGCGGCCACTTCCAATTGTTTACGAAATTCATTTACCGTCAGACGGATATTGGGCTCGCCTTTCAGGTTCCGACTGGGCAAACCCATAATTATTCGGCCCTTGCGTGAAAAATTGGCGCCCTCCACCATTTCTTCGGCAGCACCTTGGCCAGCAGACATCAAGCCTTTACCGGAATGCATGGCTACGCGGCCGGAAAGATCCACCTTGCGCGCTGGCAATATGGTCATGTATCGCTGATTGGCACCTACCAAGCGTGGATCGGCCACGACGTCGATGCCTTGGAATTCAATCAAGGGATTCTCACTTAGCCAACGCATCAAATCTGGTGTGCCGAACGCATACGATACCACGCTTTTACCAGGGAAAACGCGCTTGCGCCGATTTGAGACCGCACCATTGAGAATAATCTCCATGAGTGCGTCTGTAATCATCAGACTGTGGATACCCAAATGCCGCTTCTTTGACAGGTACGGTACCAGGGCTTCAAAAAGCGGCCCCAGCGAATAGCCGATACAATCACCGTCATGGAGCAAACCGGCCACATTATGGGCGACGCGGTCGAACACCTCATCCGACTGCCAACGCGGCATATAAATTAACGGCTCGGTGGATTTGATTATATAATCAAATTCATCGATATGAACATAGGTATCCCCCCCGGTCCGTGGTGTTTCCGCATTAATTTCTGCCACCACCAGAACCGCTTTTTCCATGGCTTGTCGGGCAACGTCCACGGATACGCCCAGGCTGGCATAGCCGGCCTTATCAGGTGGCGATATCTGAATAAAGGCTGCGTCAACCTGGATGGTTCCCGAGGCGATCAGCCCCGGCAGCTTGAAAAATCTGGATTGAATTAAATCAACCCGGCCCGAGGAAATCGCTTCGTTGGCTGCATAACCGGAAAAAAATGTCTTGAGGCGATACTTCTGAAAATAACGTTCATCGATGGGCAAAGCTTCTCCGACACTGATAAGTTGGATCAGGGTGAGATCCGAAAGATTGGCCAAACGCGATGTCATCAGCTGATGAATCAACGTTCGTGGTTCGGCTACGCCAGTCCCCAGAAAAATATTCATACCCGGCCGAATCTCTCCCAGAACCTTTTCCGGTTCAACCGTCAGCTTATCCCAAAATGGCTTTTTCTTTTTTAGCATAGCCTGAATCACATTCGAACTGCTCATTAGAAACAGACCTCAGTCTGTCCCCTCTTATTGATTGGTTAGGCGCCCGCGCGCACGAAAATTTGTCAGAACATCAGTGGTGGCAAAGGGCTTGGAAAGCGAAAGGCTCAGTCGCTGGTAATCTCGGCGTAGGCGCTATGATTGTGGATGGATTCGAAATTCTCGGCACTCACCGTAAACCAGGTGATGTTATCATCTTTGTTCAATTGCATGGCGATATCGCGGACAATATCCTCGACGAACTTGGGATTGGAATATGCCGCTTCGGTGACATGCTTTTCATCCACCCGTTTTAAGATGGAAAAAACATCGCAGGATGCGGATTTTTCGACCAATTCGATCATATCTTCCAGCCAGATGAATTTTTTGAATCGAGTCCGCAGCCGAACCTGGCCGCGTTGGTTGTGGGCACCGGCATCACTGATTTCTTTAGAACACGGGCACACAGAGGAGATGGGTACGATGACTTCGGATACCAAATCGGTCTTCCCATTGTCTTCACTAACCCCGATAATGCGGCAGCTATAATCCATTAACCCGACCGATTCACTCACCGGTGCTTTTTTTTCAATGAAATATGGGAAGGTGATATCGATATGGGCCGATGCCGCGTTTAGATGCCGTTTCATTTCCTGGAGAATTACATCAAAATTTTTCAGCGACACCTCCGGTCGAAACAAGTGCAGCATTTCGACAAAGCGGCTCATGTGGGTGCCCCGGTCCTTGTGCGGGAGATTAACATACATATCAATCGTGGCAACCGTGGGCTGGTGTCCCTCGCGTTTGTCACGCACGGTAATGGGGTATTTTAAATTCTTGATACCCACCCGGTCAATGGGGATGTTGCGATGATCTCGCTGTTTTTGCACATCCTGCATTTTTTTCTCCAGATTTCCTCTACAAGCATGGTCCTCGATGCTTTGAGGTCTTGAAATCAGACAATCTCTTATAACACGAAGCTATTTAGCGGTTTAGGCTGTAGGCTGTTAGGCGTTTAACGCTAACAGTCTTCAGCCTAACAGCCTTTTTCTCACTTGAACCCTTGGCCCCTTGAATCCTGTTTATTCTGGCTTAAGCAAGTATTCCTGCCGCACATTACTCAAGGAATGAAAAATATTCCCCTTCACCTTTTTATTGCTGCGATAAAGCTGCTGCAACAATTTTTTTATTTCCAGACGCTTGGATACTTCAGCCGTTGGACATGGATTAATAAAATTGGGGATTGCACATTCCTTGGCAAAACGCCGGATACTATCTTCATCGGAATAAGCCAGCGGCCTGATTATTTCAAATTCGCCCCCAAAAAACGGTTGTTTGGGAATCATTGTGCTGATTTCACCGGCATAACACATATTAATGAACAAAGTTTCGATGATATCATCTTTATTATGCCCCAAGGCAATTTTATTGCAGCCGGTTTCAGCGGCGATTTCAAACAAACGCTTGCGACGCAGCCGCGAACATAAAAAACAGGGGTTTTCACGATTTTCAGGGCCATGACTGATGACACCATAGTCCGTATGCTCTATGCGGATGGCATAACCACAGTTTTTAGCATAGGACTCTAATTCAGCGCTGAAGCCATCCTCAAAACCAGGGTCTACATAAACAGCCAACAAATCATAATCAATGGGAATGCGTGCGCGTCGTTCATTCAGCAGCCACATCATTGTGAGGCTATCTTTGCCGCCACTCACTCCCACCAGGATTCGATCGCCATCCGATATCATGGCGTAGCGGTGCAAGGCCTTACCAACCGCCCGATTCAGCGCTTTATATACATAGCTGTACTTCGGCAAAACAGATGGCATCCCTGCGGCTACAGAACAAACCCCAAAAAATCACGAAATGATCCCCAACAATTCATCTTCGGCTTGGAACTAGATTGCCGGCTGTCCAGTTTCTCTTTTTATTATGCACCTGGCGCGTCGGCCCCAGATGCATCCGATTCAATTGATTATCTTACTCTGCTGGTTCGGTTGTCTCTTCAGAATCGGCTATTTCCGCACTTTCCTCTACAGCAGATACTTCTTCGGCCTCGGCCAACTCTGCATCAGCTTCGGGCTCGGCTTCCGGGGTCTTAAGCCGAACTTTGTCGGCTGCAATTTCACGCAATGCAACCACAATATCTTCGTTTTTAGGCGAATTGACAAGATATTCAGATCCCTCACGGATCTGCCGCACCCGTTTGGCCGCCATATGGACCAGCTGAAACCGGCTGGGGACCTTTTGCAAACAGTCTTCAATCGTGATACGTGCCATAAATTTTCCCCCTAGATACTACTGATTAAATTTACCATGTACTATGTTGATATTTTTTTGAATACACCAATTAAAGGGTTCGAGGATTCAATTGATAGCTTTTAGGCTATGGGCTGATATCTACCTAACAGTCTAATAGTCTTCAGCCTATCAGCTTAAGATTCATTGAATCTCAACAAGCTCATACGTCCTTATGCCGGCTGGCGCCTGCAGGACAATCTCCTGCCCGACTTCTTTTCCAATGATGGCCAGGCCCAGAGGTGATTGGATGGAGATGCGCCCTTCTTCTATATCGGATTCATCCGGTCCCACTAGCTGATATTCGACCTCTTCCCCAGTCTCCACATTTTCCAGGATAACATCGCAGCCAAAAACAGCCCGATCTTTGGGTTGGTTGTCCGGCTCGATCACATCGGCATTGCCGAGCTTGAATCCCAATTCGGTCATGCGGCCTTCAATAAAGGACTGCCGTTCTTTGGCGGCATGAAATTCAGCATTTTCGCTGAGATCGCCATGCGCCCGAGCCTCTTCAATCGCTTTGATATTTTCGGGTCGCTCAATGGTTTTGAGCCGTAACAGCTCAGCTTTGAGGTTATCATATCCTTTTTTTGTAATCGGTATTCGTTCCACATTAACTCCCTATAGATAATCCTGGGCCAGTATTTCAGCAATCTGAACCGTATTGGTAGCCGCACCCTTACGGATGTTATCCGCCACAACCCACATATTAATCCCATTTTCAATTGAAAAATCTTCCCGAATGCGCCCCACGTAGGTCAAGTCCTGACCAGCAGCATCAATGGGCAGTGGGTAGACATTCTCGGCGGGATCGTCCAGTACAGCTACACCAGATGCTTCGGCCAACAACGCTTTAACGGCGTCGGCAGTAATCGGCTTTTCGGTTTCGATGTTGACGGCTTCGGAATGCCCGTAAAAAACCGGTACCCGCACAGTAGTGGCTGTGACCTGGATGCTGTCATCGTCCATTATTTTGCGGGTCTCGTTGACCATCTTAATTTCTTCGTTCGTGTAGCCAGAGGCATCAAAGGTATCGATATGGGGTAGACAGTTGAATGCAATTTGATGCGGGTAAACCTTTGACTGTGCATTCCGAAAGTTCAGGATGGCCCGCGTCTGATCAAACAGCTCATCAACGGCTTTTTTACCGGTGCCTGAAACCGCTTGGTAGGTGGACACAACGACACGTTTGATACCGTATTGCTTATGGATGGGATTAAGGGCTACAACCATTTGGATGGTTGAACAATTTGGATTGGCGATAATGCCTTTGGTTGTGTAGCCGGCAACAGCATCCGGATTCACTTCCGGAACCACCAGGGGAACCTCCGGATCCATGCGCCAGGCACTGGAGTTATCAACCACCACACACCCGGCCTTGGCCGCATGCGGGGCAAAATGTTTGCTGGTGCCACCACCTGCCGAAAAAAGCGCAATATCCATACCCGTGAAAGAATCCTCGGTCATCTCTTCAACCACAATGGTCTGACCCCGAAATGTGAGCTCGCGACCGGCCGAGCGGCTAGATGCCAGCATCTTAATATCATTGACCGGAAAATCCCTTTCTTCCAAGCATTCGATCATTTGATTGCCAACAGCGCCGGTTGCACCTGCTAAGGCTAGATTGAATTTTTTCGATCCCATGGTTTACGCTCCTAGTCTCCTAGTCTTCAATAAAATAACAATAAACGATGGAAAAATCGTTTCACGTTTTTGATACGCTATCTTACACGCGTTTTAAGTTTTAAGT
>CAZWEO010000052.1:2320-32984 GCA_964633115.1 uncultured Desulfobacterales bacterium | reverse complement strand
GCAGCAAGCACACGATTTGTGGCATGCCGAGCAACGGATGAAAGATGAACTATCGGATATTGAGACGGTCGCATCAACCTGATTAGCAAACCAAACCTTGATTCGCCACATCATTATACATCGAAAATTTCACCATTCCCGGCGATCTCCACTGATTGTAGGTTTTGTAACAATATATAGAAATTTTGAGTGGTCGATCAAGCAATGGCTTTTGCGATATTTTCTTTTTTAGCTCCCATGGCCAAAAGCGATTTGACGAGCAGGTCCAGTGATACGCTTGGATCTCCTTTTTCCATTTTAGCAACTCTGGACTGACTTGATTTCAAAATTTTAGCCAGTTGTACCTGTGTCAATTTACTACTTTTTCGCCTTTTCGCCAACGCTTCAGAGAGCGCAAGCTTTAATTCGATGTACTCTGATTCTTCCCTAGACAGATCCAGAAACTGTTCTACGGTGCCGACTTTGTAGCCTTTGGATTCCAGTCGTTTCTTTTTTCTTTTGTCCATTTTATTTTTTCCACCCCTTGATATCTTTTTCATATTTCTTAATTCTTCGTTTGCACACATCGATGATCGATTTCGGTGTTTTGCTGGTCTTTTTCTCATAGACTTCCAGGATCAGAATCACACCTTTCTGAATCTGCCGCAGCAAATATCCCACTTCTATTCGGGCGTTGGTAGAAAATGGCGGTGTGGCAATTTCTCCATGTAGCCAGACTATCGGTTTGTCATGTGGACTCATTAGTTATAAATATGTCAGATATGATATATTGTCAACCAGGATCAATGAATATTATTAAAAAATTATCCTTTTTGATTATCGAAACGAACCTTTTAAAATTCGATATGGATAGAACTAATGATTTCATCATTCACACGGACACCTTCCAACTTGTGATTGTGCAACACAGCTTAAAATATTAATTATATCAAATAGTTGACATAATCAGTCAGAAGCCTTCATCCCCTCAAATGGCCGATTGACGATCCTTTGGATTGTTAATCAACACCCACCTCTAATAGTAAAAATCTAATCGCCGTGTGATTATATCTATGAGCTGGATCAAGGTTACCAAAGGTAATCTATTTGATAGATTCTCCCTTTTTTGCATTTTTGTGAGAAAAATGGTATCGGCAATGGGGTTATAAGCAATTAGGTGGTTGATATGTGATGGTATACGAAGGTAGGATTTCTCATTGACGTTAAGAGATTCGGTGTTACTCCAGAAGAGGGGTTGGAGAGGCTTCATTCCAATTTGGATAGTTGTTTCTTAACTAATTCTGCTAAGGAAATCGCAAAGAAAAAACTTAATCGACGGAAAATAGAAGAGCAGATTGAATTGGAATGAATTTTATCTTCATCAATATTTTCCCTGCCCGCATCACGAGACGTACCTTTGTGAGGGCTTTCAAATCCTTCAAAGGATCACCTTTCACAACGAGAATATCGGCCAGTTTTCCGGCTTCGAGAGTTCCCAAATCCTTTTCCATATCGCAAGAACGCGCGCCGTTTTGCGTTGCGGCTACAATAATCTGCATCGGTGTCATGCGTGCTTCGTGCATCCATTTGATTTCGTGAATCGGCATCCCCAAATCAAAGTTCACACTGGGTGCGCCCGCATAATCCGTTCTTAATGCTATTTCACCGCCGGCCTCAACAAACAAAGCTAAATTTCTGACAGCCCACCCAGAACCCGTAATTAACCGAATAAACTCGGCTCACGCCTTGCCACAATTCGATGGTGGGAATCCAGCCTGTGCCGGTTGCGACCATGCGTGCTACCTGCGCTTCTGAAAGCCGATCGACCACCATATGGGCAACTTCATCCACACCCGCGTCCAGTGCGCGGTCCAAATCTTGGGCGCTGGTTACGTGGGCCGTAACCGTTTTGCCACGCTTGTGGGCCGTATCAACGAGTGCTTGGGCTTCTTCCGGCGAGAGCAGGGGCCATCCTGACTGGTTGAAGGCATATCCTGATTCAAAGGCAGTTTTGATCACATCGGCGCCATCGTCGATGAGTTTGTTGACCGCCTGCCGGGCTTCTTCGGGCGAGGTGATTTCAACCGGGTACCCGCCCCAGAATGCTTTAGGATAACCACCCCTTGCATTGATAAAGGATCCCACTGCGACCAAGCGGGCACATTTGGGATTGGTGTCCTGGTAGCACCAGCCTGGGCGGGCTTCCATCCATTCAACAGGCCCGCAGCTGCAGCGCCGGTTAGCTTAAGAAACTCACGTCTATTTGTATCTAGCTGCAATGATTTCATCCAATGGTCTTTTGGGCACATGATGAACGCTTTGTTCATCCCGCCAGTATTTAATATCGCCGCCCGGCTGGATATATTCCAATTGGACCGTTTCTTTGGGATGGCCAAGTGCTAAAACAAGCAAAATCTCAAAGTGCTCTGCGATGGATAAATCTTTTTGCAGCCCTTTTCTATTGATGGAGGCCAGAATGCAACCGCCCATGCCTTTCTCAACAGCTCCCAACAACATACTTTGACAAGCAATGCCGTGATCACAGAAAAAATTAGTGTGAATCGTCGTGTCGCCCAGCAGGATAATATAAGCTGCCGGTTTTTCTCCCTCCATAGGCCCCTTCCAATCTTTTAAATAAGCAGCCCAGCCCAGTCTTTTGAAAATCAGTTCATTGGTTTCAGCCCCACAGGAAAGGATATATTTAAGAGACTGAAGATTTGCGCCACAGGCAGAATGACGGGCCAGATCAACAAATTCTTCAAGCGTCTGCATGCTAATTTCTTTGTCCTGGTAAAATTTGCGGTAACTTCTGTTCCTATAGATCAAGTCCTTAATCATTTGTTCTCCCCATTTGCATTAATAGTAGCAGATCCATTTCATGATATTCAGCATACCATAACGTCAAATGTGTAGGCTATATCGCTTGCCGTCAATCTCTATGCTGGTTTTTGAATAGGTAAATTTGTTGATTATCTTGCCATCTTCAAAATGGATGACATCCACCCCGCGTCGTTTTTCCGGCCTTCCTTCCTGACCCTGTTCAAAGGAAGGCCACTCAAGTTGCCAACGGTAGAGAACCTTTTGCGCTGCTTCATCTATGAACGTTTCTTCCTCTGTGAATCTAAAATTTCTGTGATTCTCAAACCACGGAGCCCAAGCTTTACGAAGATTCTCTTTCCCGCTCACCCTTCCGCCGGTCCAATTATCAAATTGGATGGCGTTATGAAAAAGATCCATAACACCATCCAGGTCATGCTCATCCCAAGCCAGGTTCCATTTTCTGAGTGCATTTTCAATTTCATTTCTAGTAAGTTTCATTCATTACCCTTCTCTTAAACTATATTGAAACATTTCATACGATGTATTGCCGCCCAGAAGATCATCGATTTTGCCTTGAATCTCCTGTCGGTCTTTATTCTTAAGCCAGTTTTCCCAGTCCTGGGCCGAATCCCAGCTACTGATCACCAAAAAAACGTCGGGTCTGTCAGCGCTCTTTAGGGTTTCACCGGAAATATACCCATCTTGAGCCGTTGCCAACGACCGCATTTCCCTGAATAAGTTTAACATATCCCTTCCCTTTTCCTGGGGCACTGTCCGTGTTATTAAGACTTTGACGCTCATGCTTTCCTCCTTTGTTGAAATAGTTGCGACGGCAACCGATATAGATATGTCCTAGCAAGATGCTGTTACTGCTAAATAGTTCTAGGCGAAAAATGACGTATTAACCGCAAATGCTTATGAATTATTGGAAGGTAATAACTGCATGCAGAAATAATTTTGATTCAGATCCAGATAATAAAACTGCTAATACTATATACTTGATCAGCAGAATTTTCAAGGACGACGTTGTCAACCAATAATTAGTTTTAACACAGAGCTTCACCCAGACTGGAAGGCCACACCTGAACTGGACGTGTCATCAGATTTGTATACCAGATTTGATCAATATTCGCTTCGATCTGTCGTTTTATGGATGTTTCCAAACGGTCGGGATCAATAACCCAAGGAGTTTTACCCGAGCCTTTGTATATCAAGTTCCCATGACGTCCAGAAATCCGCGTCGGTTTTGATATCGGGGATGCATAATGCTCTATTGTAACCTCTGCCAGTTTTAACAGAATGTTTCCGTTCCTAGTCTCTATTACATATTCCTGAGCCCCTTCTTGATGTCTATGATAACCGACAATATCTGCGCTGTTTGGGCTAGATGACAGCTCCTCCATAAAACTCTCAACCGCCTCTTTTTCTTTCAATATTCTTTGCATATAGGTAGGCACCTCGCCTGTAATGCGACTAAACTTTTCTAAATATAGTGGTTCCTCTGGCGTGAATTTATTTTAAATAAAATGACCTTTAACATGTATAACATAAGTTTCAATAAATGTCTGATGGAGACTGAACTTAATATCATAACATTTTGATTTCTATATGGATAGCAACCGTTATAACAAAAACATTCAAAATCACATCTTGAGTCAAAATTTATGTTGACATCACACTAGGATCCTAGTATCCATGCTTATGGTTTATTTAGATTTCATTAGTAGTTGCAACCAACTGTTTTCAATTTAACCAAACGAAATAATATCATATTATTTATAACTATGAATGTACCTGATATTTCTAATCGGTTTCGCTTGCGTCAACAAATTTTCGACTTTTTATATACCCAGATCGAAAAAGGCACACTGGCGCCCGGATCTATGATTAACGTTAAACAACTGACCCAGGAACTTAATGTGAGCCGAACGCCCCTGCGGGAAGCCCTGGCTCAACTTGAGATTCAGGGTTTGGTGACCATCCGCCCGCAACGTGGTGTCATTATCAATGCGCTGACCTATGAAGAGCTGGTGGACACCTTCGAGATCCTGGGTGCTTTGGAATCGCAGGCCTTAGCATCTGTATTTGATCAAATTGACGATCAGATAATCAAAGCCATGGACAGATGTAACCGGGAAATGGCCCTAGCGGTTAAAAATGATCAAATCAAACAATTTCACGAAAAAAATATCCATCTTCACAGTTTATTTTTAGACCTTTCTAGTAATTCAGTCCTTAAATCAACGATTAGCAACCTCAAACTGCGTTTATTTGGCTTCGCTGTCAAACGCTATCGCAAACCTTTCAAGGAAGCGATCGTACTCGAACACGATATGTTTATCGATATGTTGCGCTTAGGCCAAAAAGAACAGGCAATCAGCTTTTTAAAAGAGGTACATTGGAAATTTAATTACCCGGAAAATTTTATTCAAGGAGGAACCAATAATTAGCTTACAAGTACGCAGATAATATTCTTACATTATTGACCATTATGTGTAGGAGAAAAATTATGAGCAAAATGAAAATGACCACCGAAGAGGCCTTTATCAAAGTTCTTCAAATGCATGGAATCGACAGTGCCTTTGGTATTATTGGCTCTGCCCTGATGCCCGTTACCGATCTATTTCCCAAAGCTGGCATCACCTTTTGGGATTGCGGGCATGAATTTAGTGCCGGCATGATGGCCGACGGCTTCACGCGAGCTTCCGGTAAAATGAGCATGTTGGTGGGTCAAAACGGCCCGGGTATCGCCAATTTTGTTACCCCGGCAAAAGTGGCCTACTGGAACCACACACCCCTGTTGATTATAACGGCCCAGGCAGCCAACATGACCATGGGTCAAGGTGGCTTCCAGGAAGTTCCCCAAATGGCCATGTTTGAAGACATGGTTGCCTACCAGGAAGAAGTACGCCATCCAGCCCGGGTGGCAGAAGTTCTTAACCGAGTGATCATGCGTGCCAAACGCGCCTCGGCCCCGGCCCAGATCAACATTCCGCGCGACTTCTGGACCCAGGTGATTGAAATTGAACTGCCCCCGATCTTTGATTTTGAGCGGCCGGCCGGCGGCGAACAGGCCATCGCCCGCGCAGCAGAGCTTTTGTCTAGTGCCAAATTCCCAGTACTTTTAAACGGTGGCGGTGTCGTCATCGGCGGTGCCATCAATGATTCTATCGCATTGGCCGAACGATTGGATGCACCCGTCTGCTGCAATTATCAGCACAATGACGCCTTTCCCGGCAGCCATCCACTATTTGCTGGGCCTCTGGGGTATAATGGATCAAAAGCGGGCATGAACATCATTTCCCAGGCAGATGTGGTCTTGGCCTTGGGTAACCGGCTAAATCCGTTCTCAACCCTGCCCTGCTATGGCATTGAATACTGGCCCAAGAACGCTGAACTTATTCAAGTGGATATTAACCCGGATCGAATTGGCCTGACCCATCCGATTTCCTTGGGTATTGTTGGTGATGCCGGTAAAGTAGCCCGCTCGATTTTGAATCAACTCTCCGATACAGCCGGCGATAACGGTCGCGAGGAACGCAAGACCGCCGTAGCAAAAGCCAAAGCTGACTGGGATAATGAACTGGCCAGCATGGATCATGAAATTGATGATATGGGTACCACCTGGAACGAACGTTGCCAAAAGCGTGAACCCGAAAAAATAACCGCGCGTATGGCCTGGCGTGCCATTATTGCCGCTCTGCCCAAAGAAGCGATTATCTCTTCCGATATTGGCAACAACTGTGCCGTTGGCAACGCCTATCCCAGCTTTGAAGCGGGCCGTAAATATCTGGCACCGGGCTTATTTGGATGCTGCGGATATGGGTTCCCCTCCATTTTAGGCGCCAAAATCGCTCAACCAGACGTACCGGTGGTGGGCTTTGCCGGTGACGGTGCCTTTGGTATCTCCATGAATGAAATGACTGCTTGTGGTCGCGACGAATGGCCGGCCATCACCATGATCATTTTCCGAAACTACCAGTGGGGTGCTGAAAAACGGAATACAACCCTGTGGTACCATGACAACTTCGTGGGGACCGAGTTGAATTCAGAAGTCTCCTACGCTGACATCGCCAAGGCATGTGGTGTAGAAGGTGTTCAGGCAACCAGCATGGATGATCTGACCGAGAAACTCAACCAAGCGGTCAAAGCCCAGATGGAAGAAGGCCTTACAACCTTTATCGAGGTGATGACCAATCAAGAGTTGGGCGAACCGTTCCGCCGTGATGCCATGACAACACCGGTTCCGGTTGCCGGCATTGATAAAGCGGATATGCGTTCCCAGAAGGGTGCATAAAGGGCCCTTTCAACAAAGTTTCGGGCCACAGAAGTCAGGAATCAGAACACGTGAAATGACGTTCGCAACATGCAGGCGTTTTCATTGCTTGCGGTCTATCTGACCGATCATATGGCTTAGCCGTAGGTGGATCAATCTTCTGCATTCTGGATACTGACTCCTGAATTCTTTTTCGATATTATTTCGATAGAGCCTATTATCTCAAACCAGGCTTAAAGAACCAGGTTTGTATTACTGGAACACATCCATGGAGACCTAAAAATGATGGATTTGAGAAATATTTCTGCAACCAAAGAAGACCTCGATCAATATGAGGTGGAAAATAATTTTCAATCCTGGTCATTTCAACCTGCGCAGTCACCACCCCGTGTGGTGTCTGCCAAGGGCGTCCGATTTACCACCGAAGACGGCCGGGAGCGACTCGATTTCAGTTCCTGCTTTGTGAGTCATAACATTGGACATCAGGACCCTCGCGTGGTCCAGGCAATTTGTGATCAAGCTCAGACCTTGACTTCCTTTGCCCCCAGCATGTCCACCCGGCCCCGGGCGCTGTTGACAAAGCTATTGTCAGATATCACCCCGGGCGATCTCACCCGGTCGTTCATTTCTCTGGGTGGGGCCGAAGCCAACGAAGCCGCAATAAAAATTGCGCACCAGTACACCGGTCGCCGCAAAATCATTACCCGCTATCGTACCTACCACGGGGGCACGACCAGCCCCATGACGCTATCGGCCGGGGACTCTCGCAGCTGGGCCCAGGTACCCGGCGGCACCGATCAAATTCGGGTTCCCCAGCCCTATTGCTACCGTTGCATGTTCGGGTTGACTTATCCATCCTGCGATTTACGCTGCGTGAAATATGTGGACGAAGTCATCGAACTTGAAGGCGGTGCTGAAAATATTGCTGCCATCATTTTCGAACCAATCACCGGCGCCAATGGGATCATTGTGCCACCGACCGAATATTTCCCTGAATTGCGCAGAGTTTGCAACAAATGGGGTGTTTTGATGATCGCCGATGAAGTTATGACCGGTTTCGGACGTACTGGTAAGTGGTTTGCCATGGATCACTGGGAGGTGGTACCGGATATCATGACCATGGCCAAGGGCATGACCTGTGGATACCTGCCTTTGGGGGCCACCATCGTGCGCGAAGAGATCGGCAATCACTTCAAGGATCATTTTTTCAGTCATGGGGCCACCTATGCCGGACACGCCCTGGGATGTGCTACGGCACTGTCCGTAATCCCCATTTATCAGGAAGATGGACTCATCGAAAAATCAGCGGACCTGGGGGGTTACCTGCTTGATAAGGCCATGGAACTGAAGGAAAAACACCCTTGCGTAGGTGATGTACGCGGTCTGGGGCTGTTTGTGGGAATCGAACTGGTCAAAAACAGAGACACACGCGAACCTTTGACACCTTTGAACGCCAAGGTTCAACCGGGTAGCAATCCCAAACTTGAGGTTGCTAAAAAATTGGGTGAGCTGGGTATGATGGCCATGGCTGCCAATCCGGTCAATGTAATCGCCCTGGCGCCACCTTTGATCATTTCCCAAGACGAAATCGATGAAGGTATCGCCATCATGGATCAAGCCTTGGAGGTCGCCGATGCCTATACCGGGTAAATCCACTATGTTGGTGTTTAATGCGGGTAGCTCTTCGGTTAAATTTACCCTGTTTGCAATCGAAGATGAAACCGTATTGGCCACCGGCATGGTAGAGCGCATCGGATTATCCGCAACCCAGCTTGTCTATACCAACCATAAAAATGAAGAGCTTACCAAGGCAGTACCCGTACAAAATGCCCGGGAAGCTGTCCTGTTGATCGTTCAGCAACTGACTGATGCCAAACAGGGCATAATCCCAAACAAAAACGCCCTGGCCGGCATCGGTCACCGTGTGGTACACGGCGGTGATCAAATTCATCAATCCGTCATCATTGATGACTCCGTTAAAAAAATCATTCAAGATTGTATTGCCCTGGCGCCGCTCCACAATCCACCCAACTTGGAGGGGATTGAAGCCTGCCAGAGTCTATTCCCGGATCTACCCCAGGTGGCGGTATTTGATACGGCCTTCCATGCTACCCTACCAGAGGAAGCATTTCTCTATGGACTACCCTACCGCCACTATAAAGATGGAAAGATACGTCGCTATGGTTTTCATGGTACCAGCCACGCTTATGTGAGCCAGGCAACAGCCAAGTATCTGGGGAAGTCCCTGAGTAATCTAAAACTTATTACCTGTCATCTGGGCAATGGCAGTAGTATTACAGCCGTCAAACACGGCCGCAGCATCGACACCAGTATGGGATTTACACCGCTGGAAGGAACCATCATGGGCACTCGCTGTGGTAGCATCGACCCGGCTGTTGTTCTACACCTGATGCGCCATCATAAAATGACCGTCGATCAAATTGACCGGCTTCTCAACAAGGAAAGCGGATTTGAAGGATTGGCCGCAATTGGCAGCAGTGATATCCGCGATGTGATTAGAGCCATGGATGCCGGCAACAAGCAGGCTGCAGCGGCCATCAACCTGTATGTCTACCAGATCAGAAAATACATCGGTGCTTATGTTGCGATCATGAACGGACTCGATGCCGTGGTCTTTACGGCCGGCATCGGTGAGAACTCAGCCCGTATTCGTGAAATGATTTGCAACAGCGGGGATGGTTTGGATCGTCTGTGTATTCAATTGGATTCGGAAAAAAATTCTGCCGCTTTAGGTGTAACAGCCGCAATTCATTCTGATGACAGTAACGTGAAACTCCTGGTAATTCCCACGGACGAAGCACTTGAAATCGCCAGGCAATCACTTGCTCATATAAATAATAGCTAGTATTCCCATAATAAAGACATCCGGCTGAAAGCATGTGATGCTGCTATAGTCTCTGTTAGTTTGCAATATTATACGGCAGTTAACCCATAGTTTTGGCGATACAACTTTCAGGGAGGCTACTTGACTGCCGTATTGATATCTGATGTATTAGACATCTAATGCGATTTTCCCATTACAGCGTCACAAATCCAATCTGTAAACAGCTCGCTTACAGCAAGAAGCATGTGCATATTTGGTATAATTCCTCAGTGAGAAATTTTAACAATTGATGTGATGCCTTTTTTATTATTCGTATTCGAATGTTGAGACAATGGTTGGGTACATCTGTTTATTAACGGCATATTGAAAGGAGAAAAAATGAAAAAATTACTGACACTTACAATTTCTTTGGCATGTGTGTTTCTGCTAATAGGTACAGGCACAGCTGTAGCTGAGCTGAAAGAAGTTACCGTAGCCTATTTTCTGGAGTGGCCGACTGCCAATCAGGTTGCCCAAGTAGAAAAATTGTATGAAAAAGAGATGGGTGTGAAAGTAAAATGGGTGGCGTTCCCCAACGGAAATGAAATGACGCGCGCCATGAAATCCGGCGACGTACACATCGCCTACTCGCAAGGCCTTATTCCTTATGTCGTTGCGGTTAGCGCCGGTGTTCCGCTGCAACTAATCGGGGTGGCGGTTTCCTATTCGGAGAACGACAACTGTGTTGTACACAGGGATGCTGGAGTCTCAAAATATAACGCCCATCACACGCTGGAGGGTAAAACCATTGCAACACCCATTGGCAATGTAACTCACTACAAGCTGTTGCGGACTCTCGACTATTTAGGTGTCGACGTCAGCAAAGTAAACATCGTGAAGATGGACGGAGCTCCAGGCGCAGCGGCACTTTCGCAGCACAGGGTGGATATAGCTTGTGCCTTTGGTGGGCCGCTGACCCGCATGAAAGAGGTCGGCCATGTTCTGATGACCGGAAAAGAGCAGGAATCGTTCGGCCTCCTGACGTTTGACGTAATTTCGACTACACAGGAATTTGCTAAAAACCATCCCGATCTGGTTACAAAATTCATGCAGGTGACCGAGGATGCCAACCGTGCGTATGCCCAAAATCCCGAGAAGGCACAACCGATCATTGCTAAAGCTGCCGGTATGAAGCTGGCGGATTCCAACGCCTTTCTGGAAAAGTTCAGCTTTCCCTCAAAGGAGGAACAGCTGTCCGAAGCATGGTTTGGTGGTACGGTGCAGTCGTTCTGCAAGGGCGCAGCAGATTTTTTTGTAAAACAAAAAGTCATTCCCAAAGCACTTGATGACTACAGTCCCTATGTCGACGATAGTTTCTTGAAGAAAGTAAAGTAAATAGCTGAAAGGCGCGGGGCCCGCTTTATCCGGCGGGTGCTTACCCGCGCCTTTTCCTTTTCCCCAGGAGAATCTAATGAGTGGACTTGAAATCAAGAGTGTTTCCATGCGTTATGCATTGCCGGGCGGGGGGGGTGTCCAGGCGCTTAAAGATGTGTCCTTTAATCTCGCTCCCGGTGAAATCCTTACTGTGCTTGGCCCGTCAGGATGCGGCAAGACAACCTTGCTGAACCTGATTGCCGGTTTTTTTGCTGCTACTGAAGGCCAAATGGCGTTGAATGGCACTCCAATTCAGGGGCCCGGCGCCGAGCGTCTTATGGTTTTTCAGGACGGGGCCCTGTTTGAGTGGCTGACTGTTGAAAAAAATATTTCGTTCGGCCCCGATATGCGGGGTGCGCCCAAAGAAGAGACCCAAAAAGTTGTATCCGATCTTCTGGAAACAGTCGGTCTGAAAGGATTCGGCGACAAAGCCATCTACGAACTTTCAGGGGGCATGCAACAACGTGTCGCACTAGCCCGTTGCCTCGCCAATGACCCGGAACTGATTCTTATGGACGAGCCACTTGGCGCATTAGACGCGCTAACCCGCGAAAAAATGCAAGGACTGATTCTCCAACTATGGAAGAAAACCGGTAAGACTATTCTGCTAATCACCCATGCTGTGGAAGAAGCCTTGTTTCTGGGTGAGAGGCTTTTTGTCATGGCGCCACGCCCCGGGCGTATTGTTAAGGAATATCGTCTACCCTTTGCAGATCGCGGTTTGAAGGAGAATCCACGCGAAATCAAGGCATCGTTGGCTTTCATTCAAAAACGTGAAGAGATTCTTTCCATGATTTGGGAGATGGAAGAAGAAATCATGGGACGCCAGGTTTAGAACCTTTAGGGAGAAACACCATGACGAAAAAGAACAAGGCTCCATCAGGCTTTGCAATTTGGTTGGGGTTGGCCGAAAGCAGCTTTCAGAAACAGAAAACAGTCCGGTTTGGAGATGCTTCCATGGTCACCGGTGGCCGCATCTGGAGTATCGCTGCTTTACTGGTACTGGGTGTGCTCTGGACCATATCCGGTATTTATAAATGGACAGATCCGATATTCTGGCCTTCGCCCCAGGCTGTGTTGAACCAATTTGCCACCACGGCAACCGAAGGCTACCGATATTTCACTCTGTGGCAGCATATTGGCTACAGCGTCTTTCGCGTATTGGCAGGTGTATTTTTCGGATGTTTGGTGGGTGTTCCACTTGGATTTGCAATGGGCCTGTCGACAAAAATGCGCGGCATTTTCGATCCCATTGTCGAATTCATGCGCCCTATTCCGCCCTTGGCCTTAATTCCGCTGGTGGTGCTATGGTTTGGAATCGGCGAGAAAGCCAAGATAATTCTGCTTTTTCTTACCGCAGTATTTATAATGACCATTGCAGCCCGGTCGGGTGTGTCGAGCGTGAAAATTTCCAAGGTGTATGCCGCCTATTCGCTCGGGGCAACGAAATGGCAGGTCCTGCGTTATGTGATCCTACCCAATGCGCTGCCCGAAATTTTTACCGGTTTACGTACAGCCATGGGGGTCTGCTGGGCAACGGTGATTGCGGCTGAGCTCGTTGCCGCTAATGTAGGCATCGGCTTCATGATTATGGTTGCGGCTAATTTTTTATCTTCAGATCTTGTTGTGATGGGCATCATCATAATCGGGGTAATCGGGTTCGGCATCGAAATTGCTATGCGTCTGCTCGAGGGAAAGTTAATCCCCTGGAAAGGTAAAGGTTAGGTCGGAACATACTTTTGACAATAGATATAACCGCGCTTAATCTTTAAATAATCGCCCCAGCAATCCTTTTTCAATGATGCCTCGGATCCCGCTAGATATTGAGGACGTCCTTATTTAATCGCAACGGAACAGATTCCGGGTTGATTGTTGATTATGATCGTTTGAATACCCGCCCGAAAAGGCCCTTTGATGACACTTCTGGTTCCGGCAGTTGCAGGTGGCGGCAGATGGCAGATTCTATTTCATGGGTGGAGATGTCTTCACCTTCCACAATAATTTCATCTCCCACCATGACGGCCGGTGCCACGGGTAGATCCAACTCAAAGTATTCATCCGTCACATAGTCTGCTTTGGGTTTGGAGGTGGTTTCAATTTTGATGTCGTATTTTGAACCCAAACTGGGCATTATTTTTTTAAAATGCTTTCAGGGCTTGCCGTTGGGTTCATTTAAAAAAAATCTGACCGTTAGCATTTCTCCCTCCTTAAGTTAATTTTAGCCGTTTTTCGAATTGGTCCTTTCAGAATTATTTACTACGTTATTTTACGGCGGTTGGATTCAGGGTCGCAACCATATGATTTAAAAATTGATCGGGTGGCATAAAATCGACCAGCCGCAAATCACTGTGTTCAATCCCGTTCTCATCCAAAAATACGACCGTGGGGACACCTTTGACCTTATATTGGGTCAACAACTGCTCCTGATCGGGATTGCCTTTGCGGGTGAGATCTACTTTAATCATTACAAATGCCGATTCAGCCTGATTAACAACGTCGCGATCATGAAACGTGATTTCTTCAAGCTCCCGACAAGGGCTACACCAATCCGCATAAAAATCAATAATGACAGGCCTATTTACCGTTTTTGCTTCAGCTATTAATTCAGTGCTGTATGGCTGCCAGGCCACACCCGGTCCCTGCAAAATCCAAGAACCCATAAGCGTGGTTGTTGCAACCATGGCCACAAGGGCAAGACCCGTCCTTATCCATTCAAATCCACGAGAATAAGATTTTTGCTTGCTGAACCATCCCAAATGCAGCCCTGCAGCAAATATCACACCGGCCAAGGCAAGCATCCCCAATGAATCCGGTATCACCGGTCTGATGAAATACGCTGCCATGGCAACTAATACCCAGCCCATTAATTTCCGAATCCACAGCATCCACATGCCGGACCGGGGCAGTTTGTCAATTTTGCCAGAAAACATGGCTAAAACAAATAGGGGCAAACCCAGACCGATGCTTAGCGTGAAAAAGATTAAAAAGCCCAGCCAAGGATCCCCCAAGCTCGCCACCCATGTGAGCAACCCCAGCACAAAAGGCCCGATGCAGGGTGCGGCGACAATCCCTAGGGTAATCCCCATAAAAAGACTGCCAAAATATCCGCTATATGATTTGGAAGCAGCCTGATTCAACCAATAAGGCATGCGCATTTCCCAAAAGCCAAACAAGCTGGTTGCAAAAAAGATCAAAACCAATGCAACCATCCATAAAACAATTGGATTTTGCAGCATGGCTCCCATTAAACCGCCGGTAAGGGCGGCGCTTACGCCTAAAATTGAGTTGGTGACCGCCAGACCACCGATATAGCTGGCGCCATGAATCAGCAAATTCATCTGATTTTGGCCGGATTTCCCGCTAAAGTAAGAAACCGTGATGGGAATCAGCGGATAGACACAAGGGGTCAAATTGAGAGCTACTCCGCCTGCAAAAATGCCGAGGAGTGTCCAAATAAAGGCCCAGCCTTGTAATTTTTTCGTTGGGTTGACCTGCGCATTCATTGCCTCTAAACCCGCTTGGGTGGCGGCAACAGGCAGTTCTTTGGCATGCCATTCTGGGTAGCCCCGGGGATATCGATAAACGTTTTGGAAACCAAGATCTACGGCCACCCTGGCCGCGGCGTCACTGCGGACTCACGCCAAACCCGCTCAGTAGAACACGATGAAACGGCTTTTATCCGGACCTAAAAAAGTGGCCAGCGTCGCTTTATTACGCCAGCGTGACAGCCAAGTCGGCTCCATCGGAAAATTGAGGGCACCTTTCAAGTGACCGGTGCGGTATTCCCACGCCTGTCTTGTATCCACCAGAAGCAGATCGTCAGATTTTTCTCGATAGCGATCCCATAATTGGTCCGTGTTGATAAGCTGGTAGGCCCCGACTTGAGCCTCATCCAACACATCGTCCCAGTTTGCGGTTCTGGGGGCGGACGGCTGGTGGCTATACCATAATACTAAAGCGGTCACCGCAACGGCGAACACCGATATAAGTGTTCGATTCCTGGTTTTCATTTATCAATATCCTCAATATTAAAATGAAAGAATCTCGCCATCGCCCGGTATAAGCAAACGGTTTTCGGCTATTCCTTTACCGCTCGCCAATTCTCTAAGTGCTGCCCTACTCACCGTGCAATGATCTAAAGCTTCCAAGTGGATAGCTACCACCACGACATCCTCTGAAACCATGTCAAACAATGCAAGGGTTTGCTTGGCATCCATGATGATGGGATCAAAATTCGGAATGGTTGCGTTGCAAATAAGCTGAATTTGCATCATAAACCTCGCTCCAAAAAACGTGTTGGGGGAATTCAAATTTAAATTATCAACTTTCTGTAAAAAAGAAAGTTTTTTTTCATAGACGGGCATTTAACGACCACCGACCTTGTCGGTGGCCTAAATAGAGCCAGATGGTTAGCAACCAAATTATCTTGACATCAAGATAATTACCCTTAATGTTTAAGTATGGAATCAGGAGCACACATACGCTTGGTACTTGCGAGAGCTGCTAAGGCAATCGAAATCTTTGATCGTGACAGCATCGCCCAAACCGGCTTGAATATAAGTGATTTCGCCATATTGGAGGTGCTGCTGCACAAAGGACCGCTTCCGGTTAATACCATCGGCAAAAAGGTTCTACTAACCAGTGGGTCCATGACCACAGCTGCGAACCGATTGGTGCAAAAAGGCTTTATCAAGCGAGAGCAGGATCCGTCAGATGGGCGATTTTTCCATTTGCACCTAACTACTGCTGGGCGCCGACTAATTCGGAACGCCTATGACGGGCATTCGCGCAATCTGGAAAAGATTGCAGAAGTGTTGACTGATTCAGAGCGTGCCCAATTGGTTTTGTTGCTCAAAAAAATTGGTCAGCATGCCAAGTTGCTCAAACCCTTGGACTAAAAAATTTGACGGTTTTAATAAATGGCAACAAACAATACCGATAATTTTGCAATGAGGCTTAATCGCAATCGACCATTTATAATAGCTGCCCTTATCTTAGCGGTTGTCGTATTGATCTGCACAGCTGCATCAATTGCTTTCCTATTCGAATCACCGTCTATCCAATATAAGTTTGGCTGGGATAAGATTATGCTGCGCGCTGCCAAAGTTATTGGGCTCATAGCCGCAGTCTTGCTGCTACTGCAAGTACCCTTGGCAGGGCGCTTTAAAATTCTCGACCGATTATTCTCGCTTCCCGGCCTTTATAAGCTACATCGCATCAATGGCTACATCATACTAGCACTAATTGCGATTCATCCCATCCTGGTCACAATCCCTGAAGATCGCTTGATGATTCCTTTTGAGGCGCGTTATTGGCCGGAGTGGATAGGAGCCGCGTTACTGATTGCTGTTCTCATTCAGATCGTACTGAGCAGATGGCGAAATAAATTCATTAAAGCCTATCAACGTTGGCTTTTTGTGCACAGATTTCTCGGTTGGTCTATTTTGACGCTGCTGGTGATACACATCTTGTATGTGAGCGAGACCTTTGAATTTGAAGGCCTGCCACGCATGGCCGTCATTATAGTTGCCATTGCTATGGTCATATTGTGGATTGCCATACGGGGACAGCGTCTGCTGACTAAAAAACACCCATTCGAGGTATCATGTGTGGCTCCCGCTGGTAGAGATGCCCAGGCCATCGACCTAAAGTCGTTGGATGTGAAACCCTTTGATTATTTGCCCGGCCAGTTTGCCTTTTTCTCATTTGCTGCGCACCAAGTGTCTGCAGAGTGGCACCCTTTTACGCTTTCTTCGACGCCTACCCGGCCGAATAACCTTCAGATTACGGTCCGATCCTGCGGTGATTGGACCGATCAGGTTAAAACTATCCAAACAGGTGATCGTGTGTTTGTTCATGGTCCCTTTGGCCGTTTCAGTCACCGCTTGGAATCAAACAACCGCGATGTGATCATGCTCGCTGGGGGTATCGGTATTACCCCCATGCTGAGTATGCTACGCGCTTTGTCTGACAGCAACGATCAACGCCGCATAACCTTGCTGTGGAGCAATCGCAGCGCTGAATACGAATTTAACCCGGAGGAGTTGGAAGCCTTTTCTGAGCGATTGTCAAATTTCATCTACATACCGGTATTCACCCATAAACAAGAATCAAAAGGCGTATTCGGGCGTTTGAATTTAGAACACCTGAATATCCTGTTGTCTGATTCTAGTAGGAAGGCCCTCATATTTCTTTGTGGTCCACCGCCTATGATTCGACAGGTCCGCCGTAACTTGATCTCACTCGGTTTTGCGGCAGAAAATATAAAGGAGGAGTTATTCGGCCTATAACTGACTTTTTTTAGTTTAAGGAATGTGAGTATTGCTCACCAATTTAAAAACCATCATGAGGAGGTATACCATGAAAAAAATATTCAAATATATAATTACCGTATTGCTTATAATTGGTGTGAGTAGCATGGCTTTTGCCGATGCACCCAAATGGAAAATAGACCCGGCCCATGCCGGCATATACTTTAGTATCGATCACATTTTCTCGAAGGTAAAAGGTCATTTTAAGGACTTTGATGCCGAGATTTATTTCGATCCGAATAATCTGGATCAGAGCCGGGCCGCTTTTACAGTAAAGGTTAACAGTATCGATAGCAACAACACCAAACGGGATGGCCACCTGCGTTCCGATGACTTCTTTGGTGCTAAAAAATATCCAGAGATGCGCTTTGAGAGCTCTGCGGTTACCCATCAGGGCGGCAATCTTTATATGGTGGATGGTACCATGACCGTTAAAGATGTCAGCCGCAGCGTCAAACTACCGTTTACATTTCTGGGCGCTAAACCCAATCCATTCAATCCCAAACAAGAAGTTGCCGGATTTGATCTTAGCATGACCATCGACCGCTTTGATTATAATGTCGGCAATGGCAAATTTTTAAATTTGGGTGTGGTAGGGAAAGATGTAGACGTCCAGATAACTTTAGAGGTAACCCGGAAGATATAAGCGACGTGAGAAAATGTTGAGGATTGCGCCAAGCAGTCCTCAACGTTCCGTAAAAAACAGGGAACATGATAAACGAAGGCATCATATCACTCCTTTTAGTAGGAATGGCCAAAGCCATGCTAATATAATAATGAGAGCCACAGCCGTCAGCGAACCTGCTTGTCTAGGCCATGCCAACGTCTTTGGAAAAAACTTGTAATAACCAAAGCCTATAACCATGCCCGATAGCAGACCAAAGAGATGGGCCATGATATCGGTATGGGTGGAGGCACCCAAAAAAGCCAATAGTGCCAGGCCGGCCCCCAAGGGCAGCCAGATCTGAAAGCGACTGCCGCGGGATCGAACTCTTTTGATAAATTGATAGGCGCACAGCAAACCCACCGCCCCGAATACTGCCGTGGATGCCCCAATGGACCGATGCCCGTAGTTATAAAAATAGGCATTAAGAATATTACCACAGATGCCACTGATTAAAATCAGAAGCCAGCCCAGGCCCCAACCAGTGACCGAGCAGACGGCTGTGGCAAAAACCGCCACCCCTGCCAGGTTTCCAACCAGATGAACAGCATCTGAATGTAAGAGCAGTGCAGTGGCACTGCGGTACCATTCGCCTTTTAAAATATGACTTGCTGAGGAGGCATAGGTCCGATGTATTGCAGCCATGTCCGGGTTTGTATGCACAGCCACATACAATGTTAGTAAAATCAATCCGCCCCAGATGCCCGCCCAAGTCTTGCGATATGACCGTAGCTGCGATTCTGCCTGGGTTTTGGCTTCCCTGTTTTCATCGATGTAGGCGCGCAGGGCCTTATCGGCATCATCGACCGCATCATCGGCCACCCATAAATCCCAACCTTCAGAGTCTGATTGAATCTCATGTTTGATATTGGCAGAAAGCAATACCAGTCCATAGGTTTCGGCCTGTTCTTTACTGAGATTGTGGTAGAGAAGGTGCATCTTGTTAGCTTTTTGGGTGAATATGCTGTAGACTGTAGGCGTCCACCGTTAACTGCCTAACCGTTATTACTGGATCCCCATTTTCATGGGGATGACATCCGGAGTTTGGGATTATGGGATGCTGGAAAACTGTAAGCGGGTTCTGCTTGCTGCCTATAGCTCCTGACTTTAGAACTTTAGTAACCCTTGCCGGGTAGCTATGCGCGCCTAACAGTCTAACAGTCTTCAGCCTAACAGTCTATTCAGTTCTGGCTCCTGATTTCTGACTCCCCTGGCCGCCATAGCCATGAGCTTGCCGAAGGGGCGACGGCGGCTGAATTCTGTCTCCTGACTCCTGTCTCCTTATAACAAGCAATCCAAAGCAGGTCGGACTCATGTCAGTTTCAGTTAAGATTCCAATTCAGACTTAAGCTGTGCAAGAACCTCCTCCGACATCTTGAAGGAATGCTCGGCGGCCGGGAACTGGGATGCTTGAACCTCACTTTTGTACGCGTTCAATGCTTCCAGAATGATCGGTCGGATCTGCGTATATTGCTTGACGAACTTGGGGATGAACTTGTCAAACAACCCCACCATGTCATGGGTGACCAAAACTTGGCCGTCCACATCCGCTCCAGCCCCAATCCCGATAACCGGTACATTAACCGATTCGGCCACTAGTTTTCCCAACGCTGCGGGAACCGCCTCCAAAATCATGGAAAATACGCCGGCTGCTTCCAGGGCCTTGGCATCTTTGATAATTCCCTTGGCAGCCGCTGCATCACGCCCTTGTATTTTAAAACCACCCAAGGCGCTGGCTGTTTGCGGTGTCAATCCGATATGTCCCTGGACCGGTATACCTGCTTTGACAATGGCCTCGATGGTAGGCGCAAAATCCACCCCCCCTTCGAGCTTGACCACGTCACAACCACCCTCCTTCATTAAACGGCCGGCATTACGAATGGCTTCGGGAATGGAGATATTGTAGCTCATAAAGGGCATATCTCCCACGATTAAAGGTCCTTTGCAGCCGCGAACCACTGCCTGGGTATGGTGAATCATATTTTCCATGGTGACTTCCACGGTGCCATCCAACCCCATGACCACCATGCCCAAAGAATCACCCACTAAAACTATATCCACTCCAGCCTCATCCGCCAACAGGCCAAAGGGGTAATCGTAGGCTGTCATCATAACCAGCTTCCGGTTTTCTTGTTTGGCTTGTCGGATATCTAATATTGTTGTTTTTTGAGATGTCATTTATTTTTCTCCTTTAGTTCCCTTTTAAATCTTTTTTAAGTTTAGGTGTTAGATATCTGGTTTTAAGTTTTAGGTGTTAACACTTAAAACCTAAAACGCCGATCGTTTAAATATAATGCGATTGCAGTGTTTCGATTAAAGCTGTCAATGTCCGGTTAACAGGGGCATCCAGGCCCAACCTTTCGGCTTCTCGAACTACGGCGCCGTTGATCGTGGCGATTTCGGTCAGACGTTGGTTATCCACGTCTTGACCCATGGATGACCGGTTACCGCTGGTGGCCTTGGCAACTTCCAGAACATGTTCGACCGCATCTTGTCGCACGGCTATGTCCTGAGCTGCAGCCACGGCCATAGCCTCTTTGACAGCAGCTCCGGAAAGCCAAATCGACGGCTCCAGATCCAGCAGCTGTCCATTTTTTATCCTGGTTAATGCGGTAATGGCATTGATCCCCACATTGATCAAAAGTTTGTCCCATATGATGCGCCGGACATCGGCAACCACTTCGGTTTCGATACCGGAACCTTCAAAAAGAACGGCAATCTCGCGAACCCGGTCTGATTCGCCTGCCTGCCACATACCGATAGTGGTGAGGCCAACACCGGCATGCCGGATTTTACCAGGTCCCAGCATTGTGGCCCCGCATGAGGTCGTACCGGCCACTACGCACCGGGGATCGACATCCTGGGCTATCTGATCGGCATTGCCCAGGCCATTTTGCAATGTCAAAACCAAACCACTGTCACCGACCAGCATTGCAGCCGTTTTTGCAGCCGCGGCCGTGTGGATTGATTTTACAAATACAATCACCAGCTCACAGCTGTTAACGCTGGTGGGATCGGTGGTTGCATTCAATTGGACCAAACGAGTTTGGCCCTCGCGCTCGACGCTAAGACCAGCATTCTGAATGGCGTTTACATGGTCGGCCCATACATCAATTAGCCAAACCTCTTGATTGGCTTCCGCCAGAAGAGCACCAAACAGGCTACCCATGGCTCCGGCACCCACAACAGCAATGCTCATGATTTTCTCCTGTTATCCTTCTAAAATGATTATCAACTAGTTGAGCAATCGTGGAACTTTTTATGTCATGCCCGCGCAGGCGGGCATCCAGGGTCTTCAGCTCAATGCTTTGTGGATTCCCGCCTTCGCGGGAATGACGAACGTTGTATGCAGGAACTCTCCGAACCTTGAATCATTTATCGTTTCACTCAGACAGCCGATGGGTATAGATACTGCAGCGCCATCAAAGCATATATATCGGCGGTCTGGGCTAGTTGATTTAGATCCACCCACTCATCCACCTGGTGTGGCACCTGGCGATCTCCTGCGCCCATGGTAACGATCGGAATTTGTTTGGTGGCCCATAGATAGGTGCCGTCGGTGGCGCCGGGGACACCGGCATACACCGGTTCTTTTAACATAATTTTGCGAGTGCTCCAGTCTGCTGCCATTACCACTGGATCTTGCGGATCCGTATAGGTGCAGGGACGATCGGTAAGAAACTCTACATCGATACGCAACTTCCGATCTCTATCCAAATTCAGGTTCTTGTCATAGTAGTCATAATGATTTTCAACGCTCTGAGTTACCCTTTGCGCCAACGCCTTCAGATCCTTTTTTATATCTGCGTGGATTTGCCCTGTAATCGTTCGAACGTCTACAAGCAGTTTGGAATCGGCAGGCATGACATTCAACTGCGCTACCCCCGCTGACGGTGCTTGAATGACGGTCGGGGTAAAACTTGGCCATCCCAGGTACTCATCTTTACCTAATTTTTGAACAACCTCGCTTTCGAGACGATGCAGGCCTTTAATCAGTTCACCCAGCGCTGGGGCCGTATTGAGGCCGGCCAGCGGCATGGCACCATGGCTCATGCGACCATAAAGGTTGTAGGCAATCCGGATGGCACCCTTTTGGGATGTGCAAATCATCCCATCCTGGGGTTCACAAATAACCGCACCGCTGACATCGTCGGCATGTCCACGCTTGATAAAATCCTGGACACCAAGCATCTGGTCTTCTTCATCACATAATACGCCACCGACAATACCGCCGGATAATTTTAAACCTGATTTTCTGATAGCATCCATGGCGATGAGCATGGCTGCCAGATTGCCCTTGGTATCATTGGTACCACGACCATACATACGGTCCTGAACAATATCGGCCCCAAATGGATCGTATTGCCAGGCTTTGATATCGCCAGGCGTGACCACATCGGTATGACCTTCAAACATCAGTTTTCGATGTCCTTTGTCACCCTTCCAGTTAACAATTACATTGGGGCGTTCCGGTGCTACCTGATCCACCTGCACATCGAACCCCTTTTTTCGGGCCCATTCGGCCACATATTCGGCAACTTGTTGTTCACTGGTTCCGGAATCCGGATCCCATACCGAATTAAACCGGACAAGATCTGAAGCCAGTTTTATTAATTCGGCATGATCCACAGCAGCTAGTACTTGTTTTATGTTTTTATCTGGAATCATTGTTAATCCTTGTGTTTGAGATCCTTAAGATCCCGAAAGGCAGCAAAAGATCCCATGGTCGTTGCGCTCAGAATGCCATGCAGGATGGCCCGAGCCATGCACTCCGCTGCAGCATGTCCGATATCGTTTATGGCTGGGGCCTGCTGCGCGGGGAAAAAATCATCACCTACTGGCAGTTCTTTTTGGCCGGTTGCCAGGCAGAAAATTGTGTCGCCGTCAAACATGGTGTGGGCCGGTCGAATAGCGCGTGCCAAGCCATCGTGAGCCATTTGAGCGATCTTCGTGGCTTGCACCTTGGTTAAAATGGCGTCTGTGGCCACAATACCGATGGTGGTGTTAGTTGCCGGTATGGCTGTATCCGCTTGGGGCAATTGAACGCTTCGGTTTGTTTGACCTTTAAATTCATCATCGATCTCGATATCTTTTTCCCATAGTCTCCCGGTTTGGGGATTGACCACAGAGCCTAATGAATTCACGGCCACCACTGCCGCAACCGTCATACCTGAATCCATGACCAGGCTGGCTGTGCCCAAGCCGCCTTTGATGCCACCGGAAACGGCCCCGGTACCGGCACCTTGACAGCCCTGCTCAAACGGCCCGGCATGGGCCGATTCACAAGCCTTGGAGCCCCATTGTGACTGGACCGGAGGGATAAAGTCTGCGCCCCGGCCTAAATCATACAGAACCGCTGCCGGTGCAATCGGAACCACATGTTCGGCGTCGACCGGAAAACCCAATTTTTTTTGTGCCAACCAACGGACAACCCCATCCGATGCCGCCAGGCCATATACCGATCCACCTGAAAGCATCACCGCCTGTACTTTTTCCACCAGGTTAATTGGATTCAACAGATCGGTCTCGCGTGTACCGGGAGCCGCTCCGCGAACATCGACACCAGCCACGGCGCCCTTTTCACAAATTACCACGGTCACACCGCTGGCTGCCTGAATATCTGAAAAATGGCCCGCTGTGAGTCCGGTCACATCGGTTATTGAATTATACTTACCGGTTACCTTCATGAATTGATCCTCACCGCATGTGTTTGCACGCCAATCCCAAGTCTGCTGGGTCTCCAATCAGCACTTTCGATTATTGGTCAAGGATTTTCTATTATTTTCTAGCCTGGAAATTAAGGTGTGCTTAAAAATTAAAAGCGCTCTGTCTGCAGCCCAGAACATGGGAATTTTCTACCATTTTCCATTTAAAAATGGAAGCCTTTTACATTCCAATTCACTTGCTTGACATAAGGCCTAATATTGGGCATATAAATCCCTGCACATAGCAGCGTCGATGTATACAAGCTGAGGTCAACGACCACCGACCTTGTCGGTGGCTTATGATTAGAGATAAGAAAAAAAGCCGCTCAATTCTGGCTAATACAAAAGGGAGGAACCATCATGTCCAACTTAAAAAATTTGTTTAAGATTTCATTTATTATCATGGCGATTTTATTGATTTCATCCTATGCCATGGCCCAGAAAACAAGCTTGACCTTGGGGACCGTGCTTGAGCCTACCCACCTGGACCCCACTGCCGGAGCGGCCGCTTCTATAGATGAAGTGGTATACGCCAATCTATTTGAAGGTTTGACCCGGATTGACCGCAATGGCGAGGTCAAACCTGCGCTGGCCAAAAACTGGACCATTTCCGACAACAAAAAAGAATATACCTTTTATCTACATCAAAACGTAAAATTTCATGATGGCGCAAAGTTTGATGCCGATGACGTCGTATTCTCTCTAAACCGGGCCAGAGCGGAAGACAGTGTCAACGCCCAAAAAGGTCTGTTTAAGCCGATTATCGCTGTGAATAAAAAAGATGCCTATACAGTTGTGGTTACGCTATCACAAGTCACGGGAAGTTTTCTGTTTAATATGGGCTGGGGTGATGCCGTCATGGTGGATGCGGCCAGCGCGGATAGCAATAAAAGTAACCCGATTGGTACCGGGCCTTTTAAATTTAAAAGGTGGGTTAAAGGAGACCGCATCGAGCTGGTTAAAAACACGGCCTATTGGGGCAAAGAAGTGGTTTTATCAAAAGCCGTTATTAAAATTATTCCTGATCCGGCAGCCGCCATGGCGGCCATGCTGGCTGGTGATATTGACGCCTTTGCCAATTTCCCTGCGCCTGAAAGTATCTCCCAATTCGAGGCAGACCCCAGATTCAAGGTCGTCATCGGCAGTACTGAAGGAGAAACTATACTATCCACCAATAACACTAGAGGGCCATTTGCTAATTTGAAAGTCAGAAAAGCCATCGCCCATGCTCTTGACCGCCAAGCTATTATTGACGGAGCCATGTTTGGCTATGGGACACCGATTGGGACCCATTTTTCACCCCACCATCCAGCTTACGTAGATTTTACCGGCAAATTTGAATTTAACTTGAGTAAGGCCAAAACCTTGCTTAAAGAAGCCGGTTACCCCGACGGTTTCAAAGCTGTTATCAAACTGCCGCCCCCAAGTTATGCCCGCCGGGGTGGAGAAATTGTCGCATCGCAATTGGCCAAAATAGGGATTAAGCTTGAGATCGTCCCGGTGGAATGGGCCCAGTGGCTTGACCAGGTTTTTAAGAAAACAGATTATGATCTCACCATCGTATCCCATACGGAGCCCATGGATATCGGCATTTATGCCCGCGACGTGTACTACTTTAACTATGACAACCCTGAATTCAAAAAAGTGATTTCAACCCTCGATGCCACTGTAGATACCAAAGAGCGCTATAAACTCTTGGCCAAAGCACAAGGAATAATTTCCGATGATTGTGTCAACGGATTTATGTTCCAGCTGGCAAAACACGGTATCTGGAAAAAAGACGTCTTAGGTCTTTGGGAAAACAGCCCCGTGCAGGCCAATGATCTAACGGAGGTTTACTGGGCAAAATAATCCCTAATGAGCTACTTTCTATTCAAGCGACTGGCAACGATGCTTTTAACGTTGCTGGTCGCTACCATAGTTGTTTTCATTGTCCTTGAGATTCTTCCCGGCGATCCGGCGTCTTTGATGTTGGGCATCCACGCGGAGCCTGAGACCCTGGCTGCCCTGCGCAGTGAAATGGGCTTGGACCGGCCGGTATTGATCCGTTACACATCCTGGGTTACCAGTTTATTCCGGGGTGACCTCGGGACTAGTTATACCTACGATGTACCCGTATTAGAACTCATTACGCAAAGACTCTCCTTAAGTTTCCCACTGGCAATCCTGGCCATTTTTCTTTCGACCCTAATCGCCATACCTTTAGGTATCCTAGCCGCATCCAACCACACCAAACCCTTAGACTATGTTGTCATGTTCTTTTCTCAGATTGGCATTGCCATTCCAAACTTTTGGTTTGCCTTGCTGCTTATTATCCTTTTTGCTGTCAAGTTGCATATTCTTCCCGCCGGGGGATTTGCAGGCTGGGATGCCGGTATCGCTCCGGCCCTGCTGTCGCTTTTGCTGCCGACGATCGCCCTGGCACTCCCGCAGGCGGCAATCCTAGCAAGAGTAACGCGTTCCTCTTTGTTGGAAGTGTTAAAGGAAGACTATATCAGAACCGCACGAGCCAAAGGCGGGAAGCGTGTGCGCATCTTATGGCTACATGCATTAAGAAATGCACTGATCCCTGTTGTCACTATTATGGGTTTGCAGTTCTCATTTTTACTGGCTGGAACCATCATAATTGAAAATGTCTTTTACCTGCCGGGAATAGGCCGCTTAATTTTTCAGGCCATCGCCCAGCGGGATCTGATTGTTGTAAAAAACCTGATTATCCTGCTTGCTGCAAGTGTCATTATAATCAATTTCATTGTGGATGTGTTATACGCCGTTATCGACCCAAGACTTCGTGGGAGTAATGATGTTTGATAGATTTCGTGAAATTTTACGCCACGGTATCGCAAACAAAAGTTTTGTAATCGGCGGTCTGATATCGCTGTTATTTTTTATAATAGCTTTACTATCATATTTCTGGACACCCCATGCTATTGAAAATATAGACATTAAAATCAGATTATTATCACCCAGCTGGACCTATTTATTGGGCACAGATCATTTTGGCAGGGACATTTTTTCCATGTTGATCATGGGTGCCAGAAATTCGGTAATTGTAGCGTTTGTTGCGATTGGAATCGGTATTGGCTGTGGTGTTCCCCTGGGTCTGATTGCCGCGGCGGAAAAAGGCTGGATCGATGAGCTGATTATGAGATTTAATGATTTCACCTTTGCTTTTCCGTCTCTTGTTTCCGCGATCATGATTACAGCCATACTTGGACCTGGCGCAGTCAATTCGGTTATCGCCATCGGAATTTTTAATATCCCCGTATTTGCCAGAGTTGCCCGGGGTGCTGCTCTAAGCATATGGAAAAAAGAGTTTATCTTGGCCGCCCGTAGCGCCGGTAAAGAGAAATTTCGCATATCGATTGAACATGTGCTGCCCAATATCTTCAGTATTTTAATCGTCCAAGCAACGATTCAGTTTGCTTTGGGAATTCTCGCAGAAGCAGGCTTAAGTTATCTGGGACTCGGAACCCAACCGCCGGCCGCCAGCTGGGGAAAAATGTTGAATGAGGCTCAGACCTTTCTGCATTTCGCCCCGCAGTTGGCAATCTATCCTGGTGTTGCCATTGCCCTTACCGTTCTGGGCTTAAATCTATTCGGGGATGGTTTGCGAGATGTACTCGACCCGAAATTAAGAAGAAATAGATAAAATATCATGACATTGCTTCAGGTCAAAAACCTGGGTATTACAATCGACACGCCTGACGGTCGTGTTGAAATCATTAAAAAGGCAAATTTCAGCATCGAGAAAAACGATACGCTGGGCATTGTGGGGGAATCCGGCTGTGGCAAATCCATAACAGCGCTGGCCATCATGTCGCTGCTGCCGCCCCACTCAATTGTATCGGGACAGATCCTGCTGGAAGATCAAGACCTGCTTGAATTCAATGAAGAGCAAATGTGCCATATCAGGGGCAATCGCATCGGTATGATCTTTCAGGAACCCATGACAGCTTTAAATCCTGTCCAGACAATTGGATTTCAAATTGCAGAAGCCCTGAAACTCCACACAAAACAGAAAAAGGCAGAAATCAGGGCACGGGTAACAGACCTGATGCAAAAAGTAGGGTTGGATGTTGGACGTTTTCCTTTGAACATCTACCCCCACCAGTTATCGGGCGGCCAACGCCAGCGCGTCATGATCGCCATGATGATTGCCTGCCGACCAGATCTGCTAATTGCAGATGAACCGACGACGGCCCTGGATGTGACCGTTCAAGAGCAAATCCTGGATCTGATCAATGATCTCGCCCGGAAATACGGGATGGCCCTGATCATGATCAGCCACGATCTCGGCGTAATCGCCCAGACGACCCAAAATGTAATGGTGATGTATGCCGGCAGAATAATGGAAAAAGGCCTTACTACAGATGTTTTTCAAAATATGGCCCATCCTTATACGCATGGGCTATTTGCCTCAATTCCCAAACCAGGGTCCTCCCGGCTGGAAGCAAAAAAACGCCTGGATAGCATTCCCGGCCATGTTCCTGATCTTCGTAAAAATTTCAAAGGATGCCGGTTTGCACCACGATGTTTCCGTGCGCAAAATTCCTGTAGGCTGGAAGAGCCGCTCCCAATAGCTTTGGGAAACGGGCATGCTGTGTGGTGCTTTCATCCCTTGGTGGAGAAAAAGGGCAATAATGCGCCTCGTTAAGATTGAAAATGTTGTCAAGGACTATGTCCTGCCCAAAAAGCATCTATTTGCCAAAGCACCGGTATTTAGAGCCCTCCACAATATCAACATGGACATCGAACAAGGAGACAATTACGGGATCGTAGGGGAATCAGGATGCGGGAAATCGACCTTGGCCAGAATTATAATGGCGCTGGATAAGCCCACTTCCGGAACTGTATTTTATAAAGATCATGATCTTTTTTCCATCCCTCCCCAGGATCTTCGATATCTTCGCAGGCATTTCCAAATGATTTTTCAGGATCCTTATTCTTCCCTGAACCCACGCAAAAAAATACTAGCCACGGTATCTGAGCCCCTGGATATACTCGAAAAAAATATATCAAACCAAGACCGGGAAACTATGGTCACGACAATTCTAAATGATGTTGGTCTGAATGCGAGTGATATTGATAAATATCCGCATGAATTCTCCGGGGGACAAAGACAGAGAATTGCGATTGCAAGAGCGTTAATTACCAAACCCTCCCTCATAGTGGCGGATGAAAGTGTCAGCGCTCTGGATGTATCGGTTCAAGCCCAGGTACTAAACCTGATGATGGATCTCCAGGCAAAATACAGTCTGACATTCATTTTTATCAGTCATGATCTCAGCGTGGTTGAATATATAACCTCAAAAATGATTGTCATCTATTTAGGCACAGTCGTTGAACAGGGGAATACCGTCGATATCTTTCAAGATCCACTGCATCCCTATACGCAATTGCTGCTGGAAGCAATCCCCAGCCTGGATCCCCACAAAAAAAAGCAGACCACCAAAAGGATCGTGTCTGCCGAGCCAACAGGTAAAAACGGCTGCCCCTTTATTAACCGCTGTTATTTGGCTGAAAAAAAATGCCGTCAAAATATGCCCTTGCTAATTGATAACGGCAATGGGCATAAAGTTGCCTGTCATATGGTAGATCGATAAAATCGTGGAACACGATTTTATTTGACAGTCCAACCGCGATCTCTTAACAATAAAATTTGAATTCTCCGTTGCGACTCGACTGAGGATATCTTACTAGCCTCCGTCGAACTCCTCGTCGAAGTCTTGCAGCGTGGGATGAATTCAAATTAGGGTCGCTATAAAGAATTCAAATTCAAGGTGGTGCCATGAAATATTTGCTATCACGATCTGCCTGTTTGATCTTCGCTTTGTTTATCTTTTTAGGACTGTTTTCTGCATGCGCTCATTATGCGGGCGAAGGTTCTGTAACCACCATTATCGCAACATCCGAAGCGTTTAAGTCCTTTGATGGTGAATATGAAAATACAGCCTATTTCAAAAACCACAAACCGGAATCTATCGCCGTCCTACCATTTGCTTCTCTCGAGGAAAAACCTTTTACAGTCAGCTCAAAGGGGCAGATTCCAGAAGATATCGTACGTCGCGGTCTCTACAACCACATCAGTTCCCTGCCCTTTAAAGATATGGAGATCTTTCAGACCGATACACGTCTCAAAAATGCCAACTTACTCACACCGGAAGCATTCAAACAGCTGATCCAGAGCAATCCTAAAAAACTTAAAAGTTTGTTGGGTGTCGATGCTGCTGTCACCGGCGATGTAACCCATTTCGATCGGTATTTTGTGGGTATCTACTCGCAGGTCGCGGTGGGATGTGAAGTCCATTTGTGGGACCTTACATCCGGCAAACTATTATGGCGGGCGAAACATGTTAGTCGCGCCCATGCCGGTGGTCTGTCCCTTAATCCATTGGGTTTGTTAATGTCGGCCGCAGCTTCGGCCTGGAATATGCGCGCCACAGAGATGTTGAGTCAAACCGATGAAGTTTTCCGTGAAATTGTCTCTACGATTGAACTGCCAAAGAGCGCTTTGGTTACACAGCAGCTACCGCCTAATATCGATTTATTTGCAGCCATGGGGGTTGATCGGCCCTTTACGGCTGGGAAAGATATTAGCTTTCGCCTGGTAGGCGACCCCGACTGTAAAGCCTATGTGGATCTGGGTGA
>CAZWEO010000052.1:0-2220 GCA_964633115.1 uncultured Desulfobacterales bacterium | reverse complement strand
TTAGCTTTCGCCTGGTAGGCGACCCCGACTGTAAAGCCTATGTGGATCTGGGTGACTACAAGAGCGCCATCCGACTGGCACCTGTGTCACCAGCGGGAAAACAGGCAATCACCGGCGAATTAATGACCCTGATTCGAGATCGATACCAAAAAGATGGTCAGGAATTATCAGAGAATCTGGCTGCAGAAATGCAAACTAGTCTGGCAAAACGGGAAATATACGAAGGCCGCTATACGGTAGAGCCGGGCGAAGAATCCTACGGGCTCGTCTCCAAAGCGTACCTGGTCAACCCCCTGGGGGACCAGGGAACCCGGGTAGATGTGGCCAACCTCATTGACATCGATGCCAACCCACCCGCTGCACCATCAGCGTTGAGATTTCAGGCCCTCAATCACAAAATCAAGCTAAACTGGGAGGCCAATCCTGAAAAAGATCTGAAGGGCTATGAGTTATGGACGAGTCAATCACCCATCAGCGGTTTCAGCCTGGCCCAATTCAGCGAGACCAACCATCATCTTCTAACTGATCAGTCCAATTTTGATTCTGCTTATATCAAAATACGCGCCTTGGACCAGGCCGATAATGTCGGGCCCTTCAGCCAAACAGTTTCGGCGGTTCCTGTGCCCGTGGCCAATCTTTATGACCTACCGCAATTAAATACTGCCCTGGGTGGCGATTTGACGACCAGTCACCTACTGGTGCGCGAAAAAAGTCCCTATGAAGTGGTTGCCGACCTAACTATCAAAGACGGTGCAATACTCTACCTGGAACCAGGTGTACAGATCCGCTTTGCGGCGGACACATCCCTGATTGTTGATGGCGGCGGTCTGATGGTTTATGGGGACGAAGATCGTCCCGTTTGGTTCCTTCCCATGTCGATCCAGGCACCACCTGGATCATGGAGAGGGCTTATTATAAATCATTCAAGCCAGGTCCGACTGCTTTATGTAAACCTTGTGCACGCGGCCAATGGTATCACCATAGAGAACAGCTCGCCTGAAATCTATGCATCCACAATCCGTGGGTGCTCGCAGAGCGGTCTGTACCTAAGGTCGCATGCCAAACCGGAGATCATTTGCTCCACCTTGACAGATAACGGCGGGCAGGGTGCCCTGGTTATCGAAGGCGAAGGGGTTGTTCCCAAAATACGCCAGTCTGTACTAACCCACAACGAACCATTTCAGGTACAGAGCTACGCCCCGAAGGTTATCGACTTGCGTGAAAATTATTGGGGTACGCCAACCCCAAATCCGGATCTGTTTCTAGGTAATGTCATCTGGGAACCGGCGCTCACGGCACCGCCATCCAACTGCGGTATAGCCCCTTAAACGATACCCGGTTTAGTACCTATTTTTTTAAATAAATGTTTGCGTAGGATTTTAGCCCAAAACTATGATAAAATCTCAAATTACAATCATCAAATAACAAACAAATCCCAATGATCAAAAACCAAAAACTAAAATCCGAAGTTTTGAGAATTGGAATATGACAACTGGTCTATCTTTTAGGAGGTACCCATGAAGTATATATCCACCATCGCTGTTATGGCATCCATCCTTGGAGGATGTCTATTTTTAACGGATATTGGCCATGCTGCTGACCGCTCCTGGGAGCAAATAACCGAATATGGGTATATCGACTGGCTGAATCAAAAAGTCTATGCCACCGGTGTGGGGATTGCACCCCAGGATAAACAGAACCAAACCCAGGCCAAAACCCTGGCATACCGCGCAGCGATTGTAGTGGCCCAGCGCAATTTATTAGAAGTCATCAAGGGTGTCCATATCGATTCACAAACCCGGTTAGAAAATCGGATTGTCAGTGATGACCGTATTATTTCTAGAATTGAGGGTATTGTACGATTCAGCCAGGTGGAAGAATCTCAAGCCATCGAGGATAGTGCTGTGCGTGTGACTGTCAGCATGCCTCTCAGTGGCAAAATGGGTGCGGTCCTCGTGCATGCCATCGAATTATCCGCAGAGAAGGCCGATGGATCAATACCCCCGGGCAATATCACCAATCGCCTACAACACCTGGAGCGTCGAGTCTCCGTGCTTGAGAACAAACTCTCGCAGCTGAACCAAATATCCGCAGAACAACAATCACTTATCCAACTCTTTGCATACTTGGTAGAAACCCGCCACAGCCATGATCAATTCCGTTCCGGCCTTTTACCGGTGGATTATGCCTCCGGTAAGCAAACCGATGCACTACATCATC
>CAZWEO010000051.1:0-33320 GCA_964633115.1 uncultured Desulfobacterales bacterium | reverse complement strand
GATAAGAAAATTCTTCCCAGCGTATAAACCTATCGGCTAAGGTAACGGCATTGAGTAAAGAACCTCGACAATCCTGATTATATGCAAATCATTCTTGATGGCAGCGACACGTTAGAAGAACGTTTTGAGAAAATTGATAGTTGCATGGTGACAAGTAGATTAAAAACGGAGCAAAAGAAATATGAAAGGATCAGTCCTGAGATGAAGAAAATTATTCAACAGCCGGATTTGCCGGACAAATTGGCCCTGTTATTGGCTGCATAGCAACATCAATGCCAACCGTTATTTGCTATAATAGTCATTTTTTGAAGAATAACTTTTGATAATCCGTTTAATTTATGATGTTTTAGTAAGCGATTATGGTTATGTGATCTTAGATTCTCATCCTCTTCATAAAAAACAATTCCGCAAGGTTTATTTTCGTAAAGAGTTATAAAGGGATTGTTCAACAAAAATTTTTTAATACCACGTCCGAATCCCATGGGTTTGACTAGAAAAACCCGATCCAAGTGTACCTGAATTTTCATATTCCAGTTTTTAACTTTATATCTAAGGACACCGTCATTTAAAAAAGGCCGGTTGCCGCCTAAAGCCACGCTTTTAAATCCCCTGTCTTTTAAATAGGCTAAACTAAAGTAATAAAGGGCTGATATCACACCGTTTTTAACTAGATTAAAGTCGGCGTTGAGAACCCCAAGCTTGCTTAGATAGGGTATCCCAGTCTCTTGATTATATCCAATCAATAACCCTCCAACGTACTGATCCTGGTTATTTATAAGCAGAAGTTCTCCATTATTGAATTCATCCTTCATCTTATCATACGGCACAACAAGGGCTGTTTTCCCATATCTTTCGGCAGCATATACCTGATACATAGTATGATAAAATCGATCAAATAGAACCGGGTCTTTTGATATTGAATAAGAAAAATTATTATTTTTGATTTTCTTATAATTTGATTTGATTGTCTTATTTGATTTCATGTGTGACTCTAGATTCATGGAGAGATCGATATAGCCACCAATCCACTCTGGTATGACAAAATGTTTATGCCTGTCGATGGTATGTTTGGGGATTTTGTTGGTTTGCTGGATGAAAATGGTATTGCGACTTTGATTGGTAAGGAGGTTAAGAATTATACGCATAAAAAATTTCAATCCAAATTTGTTTTGAGTGTATTGATTCTCAAAGATAAGTTCTGAAAAGTAGTTCATATTGCGGGGACTTCCTACAAAAATAATATGTAGTTGTTTTTCTCCTTTTAGCAGGCCCGACATGTACCAGAGTTTTATGTTTGCCATTTTACGGATATATCGCAACCATCGCTGTCGCCTTAAAATATCTATTATGCGTTCTGAAAAGGATGTAGATCCGGCTTTTTTGATGACATCAAGCGGCAAGTGAATTTTTGGATACATTGACTACCTCTTTCATAATTTTCGGATTAGTTGGATGAGACGTGGAGCCCTGAAAACAATCTGTTTCATGATCATGTTCATAATAACAAAGCGTAGCAATTCTCATTAATAGTCCAGAATGCTTACGCCTGTAATCAAAATATGCACGATCGGTTAGAACTTTTTCGAGAAACGATTTGTCAATCAGGTTCCAAATATTTAGATTCTCCATGCAAAAATCCAATAATTTCGTTCTCTTTTTTTCAATCCACGATTCTTGGCAAAATGCTTTACACGAATTATCATTCAATAAGGTCGAACTAGTCTTATTAGCTTTATTAGTAAGCGCCCCCAATATTTTTTTTGTTATCAGCTTACCATGTTCAAATAGCTTCTGATTGTATGAACTAGCAATATTCAAACAAGCATTTTGCTGGCGCCAAGATTTTCTATCAAACGGAATCCCATGAAGTGCAGGCTGGAGTTTTTTAAGGATTCTGAAATGCAGTGGCTCTGATAATCGTTGGATTGCTGGCATGGAAAAACAGGCTTCTACAAATGCTTTGGTACAAAACAATGAAATCAGATCTTTTACCGGCGCTGCTCGTCTAGCGTTGCAGCCACTCCAACGGCCAATGCTCTGGTTCACAAAAAACCAGTCGGGAACGTCGGTTGGAGAGAAATCACTATTGACGGCTTCATGCACAAAGTCGCTTATATAGCGAGTTGTAAACACTTTTGCGTTTCTTTTTATTAAGCCTTCATCACATATGCTTTTTTTATCGGTGAGGTGACGGGCAACACCGTTTTTTGAGCGTGTTTTGAAGTACTGATAAGGTTTGGTATAATACCCACGCGCACTTTCACCTCCAGCTCCCCAGAATGTGACTTTTCGTGGCTCCGGGTGCTTTGGGAATTCCAATGTATCCGCAATTTGCCAGAAACTACTCATCCCATCATTTCTGCGTACATATTCAACACATAAATCATCCCAACTTTTTATTACATCGGTTGTTGTGACTTGGAATAATTGATGCGGCAGATGGTATATATCCGATATATGCCTCGCAATTGATGCATCCTTGCTGTCAGGGTTGCCGGATGTGCTATATTTAATATGATTCATTCCCGATTGGAGCAGCAGAGATACAACCAGGCGTGTATCTTTACCCCCAGTCAAGTTACATTCGATAGTTTGAAAGTTATCGCGTATGACTTTGCTGATGTCTAAAAGGTGATTAATAAGTTGTTCAATTTGATAATCAGGATTCTTATGTTTTTGTAGATATGGCAAGGTGTTTGCTAAGGAAGTCGACTGCTCTTTTCCTAAGAAACCATGTTGAAAATTAGGGACGCCCTTGAATTTTTTAACTTGCAACATCGATTAATCCTTGAAGATTTAACCCGTACCAAGTACATTTCTGGAATAAACCTATCCATCCCTAAATCATACAAGGAGATTCGTTATGGCAAATTCTGATAAACAAGCAGATTTGGCAGGTCCCGGCGTGTCCACTTACGAAGCGGTTTCAAAAATATTACCTCAAGATTATAAACCATTACAATCTCCCATGGAGCGCATGAAAGCGCTGTTTGAAGCCAAACGCTATATTGAAGAGGGACTCTGTAAGGAACTCAACCTCCAAATGGTTCAAGTGCCGCTAATCGTGGATCGCGACAGTGGTGTCAACGATTACCTGGATCGCGACGGTTCACGCACGCCCATCGAATTCCCTTGCGGGCTTGGTTTGGAAACACCGATTGCTGCCCAGGTGGTGCAAGCGGCCACAAAATGGAAACGCATGGCTTTGAAACAGTTTGGCTGTCAGGTGGGCGAAGGCCTATGTACGGACATGAAGGCTGCGCGTAAAGATTACTTCCTGGATCATGATCACTCCGCCTACGTGGACCAATGGGATTGGGAAAGGACGATTACAGTCGAAGACCGCAACTTGGATTTTCTAATGGATATTGTCACCAAGATTTGGAAAGTAATCTACGGTGCCGGCAAGCACCTTCAAGAACAATTTCCAGCTCTGTTAAACCATTCCTATCCCGATTTCCCTGAAGAACTGCAATTCTTCCATGCCGAGGAAATACTGGATCGCTATCCAGATCTGCCGCGCAAACAGCGCGAAACCAAAATGCTGCAGGAAGTGGCGCCGGCTCTATTCATTATCGGTATTGGATGGGTACTTAAGGATGGTTATCCGCATGAGATGCGCGCGGCCGATTACGATGATTGGGTAACCGAAACCATCACCAAGAATGGTGAAACCATGCACGGACTGAATGGTGATATTTTGGTCTGGAATCCCATTACCCAGCGACGCCACGAACTCACATCCATGGGTATCCGGGTAAACAAGGAGTCTTTGAAAATACAGCTAAAGATTGCTGGACAAGAAGATTTTCTGAAACTACCTTATCATCAGGCCCTGCTGAATGACGAGATCCCTTTGTCCATCGGTGGCGGTATCGGTCAATCCAGAACCTATATGTACCTACTGCGCACCGCCCATCTTGGTGAAGTCAGCGTAACCGTCTGGCCCAAGCAGCTCAAGGATATCTGTGTGCCCAAGAATATACATGTTCTTGAGTAATCTCTAAGGCTAGTTCTTCACGCATGATGAAATTGAGACACCGCGCCCAATCGGTGATTCATGAAAAGCCTATTCGTCAAATTGCTTGTCCTGTCCGCCATGTTGCTGGGTTTGCCTTTGGCTGGCATCCTGGTTTCAGATCGGCCTGTAGCAATATATCTGGAATTTCCACCAGAAACACGTTTCATCCAACATGCCCCCTATTCCTGGCTTGCCTTTGGATGCTATGCAATATTCATTATCGCCGTTTCGCTATTCCTGCTTTCACCTTTATTTAAAAAAAATCGGACTTTTATAAATTTCTATCCTGGTAGCCGACCATTTCCCTGGTGGGGATGGATGTCCCTGTTTATGTGTACGCTCTTTTGGGTAATTGCCTGGAGTCGACTTGCTTTTTTAGAACGGTTTCAGCCGCACACATTTGCACCCCTGTGGATATCTTTTATTGTTTTGCTAAATGCGCTTACTTTTCGCCGGACTGGTCGAAGTTTGTTGACACATAAAACCCGCCTTTTCTTAATACTGTTTCCCTTGAGCGCAATCTTCTGGTGGTTTTTTGAATATTTGAATCGGTTTGTGCAAAACTGGTATTATATTGGCGTCAAATTTGAAGCAGTAGAATATTTCCTGTATGCAACGCTTTCATTCTCAACCGTATTACCGGCTGTCGCCAGCATGCATGCGTGCTTAAAAAGTTATATCGGGGATTTGGCCCAATATCATAGTTGGATCAAGGTCCATATCAGATACCCCAAAATCCTGTCATGGTGTGTTCTCGTGATTGCCGGGCTCGGTCTGAGCTGCATAGGCCTTCTGTCAGATTATCTTTTTCCTTTGCTTTGGATCTCTCCTTTGTTGATAGTCGTTTGCCTGCAGACAATCTTGAATGAGTCACATATTCTATCTGATTTAGCGCGCGGGGATTGGACTAAGATTGTTTTATTTCCATTGGCCGCCTTAGCATGCGGTTTTTTCTGGGAGATGTGGAACTTTTATAGCTTGGCAAAGTGGCAGTATAGCATTCCGTTTGTACACCGTTTTCAAGTGTTCGAAATGCCTATTCTGGGATACGCCGGTTACCTACCGTTTGGATTGGAGTGTGCTATAGGGGTGATGACAATGGAAGATTGGATATATAATAATTGAATTAGCTCCATTAGCAAAATCGGTTCATTTTTAATACTAGTTTTGCTTGTACTCTTTGGTGCTCTCAACCCATGATGTGATGATATCGCGATAATCATCGTCAACTTCACTGAACCCAATACCCAGAGCAAGGTCATTGTCAAAAGTTACCTTCTTGATGCGACCTTGAAACTCTCGAATACCATCCAAACCCAGAACCGGAAAGTGCAGCGTAACGTCCCCCTCTTTTTTATTAAGTAATTCTTCCAATTGCTCGATTGAATTGGTTCTGAATTTACATCCGGCCACACTTATATCGGTGACAATACCTTTTACACCTATTTTTTTATAAGACAGCGATGCCGGTATGTAACTGTTGATTCTGGGCGAATTACGATACTCGATCTTCTCAACCACATCGGGATAGGACAAATACGTTACTCTAAAGGGTTCTTCATTGGTGCCGAGGATGGTCGCCCCAAACCGGTAAATATCACCCAGATGTTTATACCGCACCACCAATGAGGTTCCTTCCGATATTAAATTCTCACTACTGAGAATGGTAGGTGATTTAATTATCAGAAAGGCTTCGGGCTTCATGCCGATAAGGTAACTCGGGAAAAAGCCTTTGACTCCTTTGATTTTCAGAAACAAGTCCGCAGCCAAATCGATATTCACTTGGCGGCTTTGATTCTTTTTCAATTTTCTTTTCCTGGCCATGTGAGCCTCCAACTTGTGCAAAATTTAGATAGTGCCCATCCTTAAAGGGCCGATTTGCCTATTAATGGACGGGTAATAGCCATGAACCTCAATAAAGAACTAACATAATCCGTACCTGTTTCATGATATTGGTTGGGCCTGAGTATGATCCACTAAAAAAGGCGTATGCCGAACGGCTACACTGCCCTTCTTTACCCAAATACGGGTTATATTCACGGTATCCCCCTCCAAATTGCTGATACTCGGTAGCCGTTCCAGATAATGAACGTCTTTTTGCTTGAACTCTATATACGTGATGTGTGTGCTGTAGGGATCCAATACCAAAATTACCTTCTTCGGCTCATGAGGATGTTTTTGCAGGGCGCCGCTAAAAGGCACATGTGTTTGAATTATGGCCAACCGGTCTTTGGGCGCCTTGTATTTTTCGATTTCAAGCCGTTTGGTCTTTTGAAGAAAGGTGTCGGCAATCATTTTTTCCTCGGTGAGTATGTGGTTTCTCAAGTATTAACAAAAATTGCTTTGATGCAGTTGAATCTCGGCAGAAAACTTATAATTTCTTTTTTATATTGGCAGGTTATATACACTGTAATACCCTTATTTAATTAACAATGTCAAGCCTTTCTTTGCATGCCAAGTGTAACCTTTTGGCCGCCCATTGCGTCTATCAAGTAATTTATGCAGTATTAATCCCTAAAGAGCCCTACGGAAAAGCTGGTGACTGCTGGCAAGGGGGCAAAGGAGGAATCATGGATCCAAAAACCCAAGTTAGACGATCGGCAGGATGGCATTAAGTAAATACACGCACAACTTTGGGGGAGCTTCCTGGCACATGATGGAGCCGTCGGCACTGATTATTATTCTCTGCCCCTTTTGGTGCTGGCAGGCGCAGCCATGCGCCGTTACCACTTCAAAAATAAAATCAGTCATGGCGACTTGCGGCATTTTATCGATGACCTGCATGAACTTGGGATTGGATTCAATTATGGCCAATTCATCATCAGTGTAGTTAAAGACCGCCTGGGCCAGGTCCAACAGTTCTTTATTTGAATTCATAGTGTCCTCCTTTTAATTGATCGGTTTGTTCTTAATCCCTCCATATTTGACCGGCCGTCCGGTCATTTAAAAAAGAAAAAATACTTGCACTATCCCCGGATGCCATTTAACAGAGCATCAAAGAATGACCTTGATGCTTTATCCACATCAAAATCATTTTTTAAAATCATACGGTGCATGCACAGGCCGTCTATTAATGCCAAAAATGTACCCGCCAAAATGTCGGGGTCGATCTCTTTTTTTAACATGCCTGTATCCTGTGCATCTTTGATAATGGCTGCCATAGATTCTTTGGACTCCATTAAAAAAGATCGGAAATTTTCAAGAAATTCCCGTGAACCTTTATGACTGACCGACCAACGCCAGATATCGATATAAATAATCATCATCTGCTCGAAGCTATCACCGAGCTTGGATCCTTCGTTCAACAGGGTGAATAATTGCTCCAGGGGATCTGCCACATGGCCAGTTTTCGCTGCTAATAGATCCGCCCAACCGGTAAACATGAGCTGGACAATTTCGTTGAGGATATCTTCCTTGTCTTTGAAATAGTCGTAGAAGGTCCCTTTGCCGATGCCTACAAGGGCCGTGATCTGGCGGATGGGCGTATTCTCAAAGCCCTGTTGGGCAAACAACGCCATCGCTTTTGTGGCGATTTCTTTTCTTTTTGCTGATTTATCGACGATTTTTGGCATAAGGTTTCTTTTTTGACCGAACGGCCGGTCATTTTTTACAAACCTATTCAATTCTGCCTAACCTGTCAAGACAAAAAATTGATTCCCCCAAGCAAGCCTGGAGGAATCAATTTTATTCAAATTTAAAACAACGGTAAACGGTTATAACATCCTGGTTTCTCAGGGTTATAGAAATGGTCCATGGGGCCGTTTTCAAGGTAGTGCCGGTGCCAATGCTGCAGTGCATCACGATCCAATTCCACACCCAAACCAGGTCCTTCGGGCACCAGGATGCAGTCATTGGTCTGCAGGAAAGGGCCCCCGTGGATCACATCGCCAATCTGCCAACGAAACAGCGACTGGCTGGGTTGGTGGATCCAGGGCATGGCCGCCGTCATATGCAGATAGGCAGCCGTGCAAATACCAGCATCGCCACTGTAGCACCAGAAGCCCACCCCCATGGCCTCACAGGCGCCAATGAAACGCATTGCCCGGTTAATGCCGCCGAGCACTGCAAAATTAACCACAATATTATCCGGCACGCCCAAGGCCACAGCCCGGCGAATATCGGGAACATGGGTAGAAAATGGAATGCTGGAATGCTGACGGAGTTTGGCCATCTCCTCGAAGGTCGCCACCGGGTCCTCATAATTCTGGATATCGTAAGGCTCGATTTCGCGCAAGATGCGGCGGGCCGTAGATAAAGACCATTGCATGTTGGAATCCAGCCGGATCATGACCTGGGGTCCCAAAGTCTCTCGCAATGCCTTTACGGTGTCAATTTCCAGCTGCGGATCTCCCAGAATCAATTTGCCTTCGAAAAGGGTTGCCCCATGTTCCGTTTTCATTTGCAGGCAGTAATCTGCCACGGCCTGGGGATCCATTTCTCCACCGACTCCGTCTTTTTTCACCCGGTAGGCAAAGTACTCTGTAAAAGGGATATCTTTTCTAACGGCACCGCCCAACAGCATGTACAGCGGATGATCCCAGGCTTTACCCCGAATATCCCATAGTGCGATCTCCAATGCGCCAAAGGCGGTCACCGATGAAGCATCATCCGTGTTTTGTACAATCTGCCATGGGGGCACACACACATTTTCGACACCGGCGATATCCAAAGGGTCCATACCGACCACCCGCTTGGCCATTTCCTGGATTGTTGACCCCAGATGAGCAGATGGGGCCTCACCCAGGCCGGTCAGTCCCGCATCGGTTTCCACTTCGATGATTGCCTTGGATGTACCTGGATAGTAACCGCCTGTCCAAAAAATGGGCACTTCCAGGGGAATATTGACCGGGGTGACCTTTATACTTATAATTTTCATGGGAACCTCCCAACACGTAAGAGCCGCAACCAAATAATGTTAGAAACTGTGGATCGCAGAATGCAGAATAATGAATCTAGAAAATAGAGTGTTAAAGAGTTCACTTTAAATAGCGACACAGTCGCGTTTCATAAAATCGTAAAGCGATTTTATTTCCATGACGCCTGCATTCGGTCGAGTTCTTTGACAACACCTTCGTCCAAGGGTTCGGGACGATGCTTCATTGCATCCAGAGTCATTTCCTGAAGCCGCTGCTCAAAACTTTTTGAACCTGCCTTCTCCCAATCGGCATAAATACTACGATCAAAAAGTTCAGAATAACGGATTTCTTTAAAATGTTCCATGGTGTGGATTTCTTGGACATAATTGCCTGCCGGCCCGACCTTGTGGATCAGGTCAAGGGCCAGGTGCTCGTCGTCGAGAGGTATTCCCCGCATAAAATGATCCACGGCGTCGACGATTTCGTTCACCAGTACCATAAATTCCGGACTCGCCAGCGATCCATGATCCATCCAACTGCCGCAATCGTGCACCAAGCCAGAACCTGTTGCTGCAGCAATCAAGCACTGAAAGGTCGCTTCGGCTCCGGCCTGGGCATCACAAAATTTCGAGTCAGTGGCACCGGCTGTACCGAAAAACGGCAGACCGTAATGCTGAGCCATCTGGGCCAGAGCCGCCGTCATCAGGGACATCTCACAGGCACCATAGGAAAACACGGTCGTACGCATATCCATGATTGTTGTAAATGCCCCGGCAACAAACGGGGCGCCCGGATTGGTAAACTGGTGTAGTACCAGACCGCTGAGCGTTTCGGCATTGCCCTGAACCACATTGCCGGCCAGGGTCGCCGGTGCGGTCCCACCGGCTTGAGGCGCCGGTGAATTAATCACCGGAATGCGATTGTTAGCACAGTATAGGATCTTATCCACAGCGGGACCGTAATAGGCCAAGGGGGATATGGGCTCCGAGTAGTGAAGCAGACAAGGCACGCTTTCAAAGTTCTCCCGGCCGCCGCACAGCAGCAAGGCCATTTCAAAAATATCTCTGCTGTTGGCAGTGTCCTTGCTACAAAACGCCACTGGTTTTTCACTGTATTGCAGGGCATTGCGAGCAATCACCCGGTCGGCGACGTCTGGCGATACATCGGCGGCCATACCGATAAACATGCTCCAGTGAAGATGCGGCAGGGCGTCACACAGAGCAGCGGTCACCTTCACGTTTTCGCTGACAAAACGACTGCGGGTGTGTGTTTTGGGATCCATAAAGTCTACACAGTCCAGACTCGTCCCAAAATAGGTTTTGTCGCGTTCCAGAACGATAGTCCGTTTACCGGTTCTGGTCCCTAGAACCAGTCGATGGGGTGCCATGCGGATCGCCTTTTCAACCATCCATGGTGGCATGCGTACGCGGTTGCCATCCACTTTGGCACCATTGTCACTGAGGATCTCCAGCGCTTTGGCATGGGGTATATCCACACCAGTTTTCTCAAGTACATCTAGGGTTGCACAGTGAATTTGCTCAATCTGTGCCGGATTGATTACCTGCAGGCGTGGTTTGAAGTATAACTCATCCGTTGTCATGCCCATTTGTCGTCTCCTTTCAAACTGAATAAAATCGTGTTCCACAATTTTATGAAACACGACTACGTCGCTCCTATGCGAAAGTCCAAAATTCCAAAATCCTCCGGATTCCAGTTTCGCTCTTTCACAGAAAAGTGGATCTATATCTAAATTTGAATTTATCCCGTGCTGCAAGAGTTCGACGAGCTCAGTCAAGTTGCAGCGGGGAATTCAAATACAAAAAACAATTTTGAACCGTCTTCTAAACCGGCAAGCAGTTGGGATAGCTTGGATTCCTGCATAATTGGGAATGTTAGCGGATGGGGCTGATAAATGCAAGCAGACCGTCCCACAAAATAGGACCAGCGTGGCAGTTTTCAATTTTATACCTGATTTACACCGTCCGAAGGTATTTCTAACACACCTGTTTAGCGGCTTAAAAGCTTTATTGGTGGTGCCGGATGGTTCGCCTTTGACGGCAATGTGCCTGGCAGCTTGACCTACGTGGACATATTTGGCATTCTAAATAAAATCGTAGAAACGATTTCATGAAAAGCGGAAGAATATCCATGAAAGATAGGAGCAGATACATGAAAGTCAAAATCGTGATCGTTGCATTGCTGGTCCTGTTTTCCGGTATAGCACTCGCTGCAGAGAACAATAACCTGGGATTAGGTGTGATATTGGGAGATCCGACCGGGATCACTGGTAAGTACTTCTTGAGCGCTGAAAGCGCGATTGATGCCGGTGCCGGCTGGGAAACCAGTGGTGATGATCGGTTTCATGTTTACGCTGACTATCTTTTTCATATCAATGATCTTTTTGAGGTGGGTAAAGGAAGCCTGCCCTTGTTTTTTGGAGCCGGACTTCGCTTTATCAGCCTTGAAGATGATGATGACGAGCTCGGTATCCGTTTGCCGGTGGGACTTGAATACGTGTTTCCAAAATTGTCCATTCGAATTTTTGGGGAACTGGTGCCGGTTTTGGAGCTGACGCCGGATACGGAGTTTGATTTAGACGCAGGTGTAGGTATCCGGTATTTCTTCTAAACCTGAACCGTTTACCAACTCTGAAGCACCTTTTCTAAAACGCTCTAGCAGAGACGGATGCGGGTCAAATCTTCTTGCGGGTAGGTATCCAGCAGCGTTGGAATATCCATGGGCTCATCCGCCAGCCGGGTATGCAAACGCCACATCTTTTGGGAAGGGATATTACCCGGGCCCTGGTGATCCCGGTATAAGGCGAACAGCTCCTTACCACTTACCTTCGGTAATCGCACCTGGCGTGAATAAGCTATGGCAGTTTCAACGTCCGGATGGTAGCCCATGCCCACCATGAAGCTTTCCGGGTGGGGGTGCCTGGCGGCTTCAAAAGTCTTAATACCACCGTTGAAATCCTTTTTGATATTATCCGGGTTATAATACCAGTGCGCCGGCATGGCCAGGGCATCACCAATGAACAATCCCCACAGGGCATTTTCTATCCTTTTACGCCGATTCTTAATGTCCAGCATGACAAAACCCAATCAGCCAAATCTCATTTTGATGATCTGACCCTTTTAATAACCAGATTATTTAACATTCATGCAGAAGCTTCTATACACCGGGATAGATTAACTCAATCCACTTATCGCTCGTAAACATACCCTTCCCCCAGGCCGCCTCCAAATCCGCCAGTGGTTTTTCAGCCGCAGCCTCTTTAGCGGTTTTCCCCTCGGCCTTGAGCTTGTTCAAACGCTCATATGCAGTCCACAGCATCTGACGGTACCTTACTAAATCCTTTTTGGTAGCTACAGGTCCATGCCCGGCAATAATTTTAGTGTTATCGTCAGCCATCCTTATTAATTTGTCCACGCCCTTGATCATACCTTTAAGGGATCCGCCATGATGCACATCGATGAAGGGATAGAAACCATTAAACAACAAATCGCCGGCATGGATGACATTGGCAGACTGAAAAAAAATAAAGCTATCACCATCTGTATGGGCATGGGGTACATGCTTGACCATGACGGTTTCGCCGTTCAAATGAAACTTGATGTTTTTAGTAAATGTCACCACTGGCAGTCCTGCTTTGGTGGTGGCAGGCTGTTTCATATTAAAAGCCCCCAGGAAGGCACCTGAAACCAGGCGTTCACGTACATTGTGGTGCGAAAATATCAAGGTGCCGCCTTTGCCCAGGTTCTCATTCCCGCCGGTGTGATCACCATGATAATGAGTATTGATTAAAAATCTGGGATGCTCGCCTCCCACGGATTCGATGGCTGCCAAAATTTTGTTAGATTGATATGGATCAATTGAATAACTGACACAAGGTGGTACTATTGCAATAATTGCTATTACTTTCTGCTTGTCAAGTGTAAGCATAAATATAGAACAACATCTGTGCTGGTCACATTTCGGTGGATAGCATATGGTGAAATGTTTGTGCGGCAGGTATACAAAATAAAAAAGACTGACAAGGTCCAATGCTTGTCGGTCTAATATGATATCTCACTACATAAAATTACAACACATTATATATTCTATGCAATGTTGTTTATGCAGTTTGGGGTTAACGCATCCAGGTGACTATCTTTTCCAAAGATTTACGCCCGGCGGGTACCGGGTCGCCATCGGGTTTACCGAAACATACCAGGGCCAGCGGCTTTTTTCCCGGTGTGACCGACAGGATCTTGGCCAGTTCAGCTTTATCGAACAAGGTAAACCAGAGGCTGCCGAGTTCCAAAGAATGGGCTGCCAATAGCATGTTTTGTACCGCCGCTGCGCAGGAGTGCTGGTAGCCCATGTATCCGTCTTCCATGAACATATCTACACCGGTTTTCTTGGGATCGCCCACCACGATGACAAAAACAGGCACGGTTTCCAGAAAATCGATACTGTATTTTTCCAGCCATTTCCACTCACTGGTCTCGATAGCCCATTTACGGCAGCGTTTGACTTCATTTACAATTTTTTCACGAATCACTTTATCGGTTACGACGATAAACTGCCAAGGCTGGGCATTGAGGGGTGAGGGTGCCCAGGCACCGGCCCGCAAAATTGTTTGCATGTTCTCGTCATTCAAAGGTTCATCCAGAAAACGGCGACAACTTCGTCTATCTTGAATAGCGGTTAAAATATCCATTTCGTCTTGTATCCCTTTATGTTTGGCAATCCGTCGATGTTCTTCATCGCGGACTTCCCTTCTCAGCAGCTTGCCCACCTTGGACTTTGGCAGCATGTCTCGAAATTCGATGTAACTGGGTACCTTATAGGATGCCAGGCGTTCCTTGCACCATTGAATCAATTCAGCACCACCCACACCCCGGGCATCCTCTTTAAGCACCACGATGGCCTTGATGCGTTCGCCCACCCTGGCATCGGCAACACCCACAACGCATGCGCCGATCACGGTGGAATGATCCTGCAAGGCGGCCTCCACCTCCGAAGCTGATATGCGGTAGCCTTTATGCTTGATAATATCGACCGAACGCTCCACATAGGTGAAGTCGCCATCTTCATCCTGGGTAACATAGTCACCCATGCGGCAATAAACCGTGCCATCGATTTCGACGCACATTTTTTCGGTTTCATCTGGTTTGTTCCAATATTGTTTGACCGTATAGGGCGAGGTAACCAGCAATTCACCACTTTCGCCGGGTGCCACCGGATCCAAGGTAACCGGATCGACGATCAGACATTGGCGGCTGTCCAGCGGTCGGCCGATGGTGCCTGGCTTTGGATCGGCGCCAATACGGCTGTAGCACACATGCCCCACTTCCGTGGATCCGTATACCTGGTAAATGGGAACACCAAAATGCTCTTTCCAGCGTTTATAGACTTCACCGGGAAGCACATCACCACCGCAATAGCAATATGATATGGATTGCAGGTCGTAGCGATGCAAACGATCATTTTCCAGAACCATGCGATACAAGGCCGGCACACCCAGGAACCACCGGGCCTTGTAACGCTGTACACACTCTAAAATGGCGTCCACCTGAGGCTGGGGCATCAGGATGGTGGTATTGCCCTTGTTGAGGCCAATAGACATAAAGAATCCCAGGGCCATAATATGGAACAGGGGATTGATGGCCACATAAACATCGTCACCTTCCTTGAGATGCTTTCCGGCCACGTCATCTGTGACATCGTTGACATAGGATGTCATGCCCAGGTGGTTACCGGGAACGCCTTTGGGAAATCCGGTAGTCCCACCGGTGTAGAGTAAGTAGGAGAGGTCTTTTAACGGATCGATATCCGCCCGTTGCTTGCGGGGTTCATGTTTCAGCATAGATTTGAAGCTGGCAACATGTTTGTTACCCACAACTTTTCCATGCGGAATACGATCGAAAAGAACCCCCAACCAACGCTTCCAAGGAGGCAGCATATCCACTAAATTGGTTACGATAATTCTTTTTAGGCCCGTAGCGGCCATGGCTTCCTGGACATAGCCAAAATTGGTATCCAGGCATACAATGGTTTCAGCACCCGAATCCTTGATCATATACCGAATCTCAAAAGAGGTATAAATATAGGACACTGGCACGACTACCACGCCGATCATCTGGGCCCCCAGCCAGGTGATAACCCATTGGGGACAGTTGGCGATGTAGACCAGTATGCGGTCTCCTTTTTTAAGCCCCATGGCTTTCAAACCCGCGGCAAAACGCTCGCTCAAATCCAGTAAACGCGTGTAGGAAAAGCGTTCCCCCAGATACACCACGGCGGTATTGTCCGGATATTTCCCACATATCCGGTCAAAACGGGTGAATGTCAGTTCCTGGCTTGATTTGGGAGGGTTGCTACTCACACCATATCCTTCTCTATGCTTTACCGATAATTAATGACTACATCTTCCAGATTCGTGGCTAAACGGTTTCGTAAAAAGTTCAAATTCAAGGCGGGTAAGTTTCGTAACCCTGAGGCGTACAAATCGTACGTTGAATGATTGCGAAACGCAACCCAACGCAGAAGTTGGGCATTTTACGAAACCGTTAGGAAATTAATGATTCCTCCACCCCGAAGTAAGCTGCCCTAACGTCCGGGTTGTCCAACATCTCTTCTCGCGTGCCCTCCATAACTGCGGATCCGTTTTCTAGAATAAATGCATAATCAACAATCGGCAGCACCGGGCGGGCATACTGCTCCGTTACAACAATGGCGATTTTCATTTCATCCCGAATTTCTTTTATAGACTGCACCAGGGTGGCCTGCATCAACGGACTGAGTCCCAATAATGGTTCATCCAGGAGCAAAATCTTGGGCTGAGCCATCAGTGCCCGACCAATGGCCAGCATTTGCTGTTCGCCACCACTCAAAAATCCGCCGATCCGTTTTTTTAGCTTTGCCAAGGCCGGAAAAATCTTAAACACGTATTCCAGGGTTTCACGTGCCTGAGTTCTAGTGGCCAGATAGCCGCCAATACGCAGATTCTCCAGCACTGTGCTTTCTTTAAAAATACGTCGCCTTTCCGGACAGAGTACAATCCCGGCTTTGGCCCGTTTGCTCGGTTTGAACCGGTTGATATTTTGCCCTTGATAGGCGATGCGCCCCATGACGGTAATACGCTCACCGCCGGCCATTTCTTGTTTTTTGGCAATATCCTCCATGATGCCGGAAAGCGTGTACATTAAGGTTGATTTGCCAGCACTGTTAGCGCCAAAGATCCCCACGATCTGGTTTGCTTCGCATTTGATGCTGACATTATTGAGTGCCAGCATGTTCTCATAAAACACCATCAGACCTGTGGCTTCAAGCATGGCTCATGACCTCCTCAACCTCACGAGAACCGAAATAGGCTTCCCTGACTTCCGGATTCGCCATGGCCTCCGCAGCACTGCCTTGCATGAGTTTGCGCCCGAAATTTAGCACCATCACCCGGTCGGCTACTTGAAATAGTTCGCGTAAACGGTGTTCGATCATGATCAGGGTGATGCCATCCATTTTAAGCCGTTCGATCAAGGGGACCATACTGGCGATCTCACTGGGACTTAAGCCTGAGAAGATTTCGTCACAGATGATGATTTCCGGTTTCAAGGCCAAACAGCGCGCCAGTTCCAGTCGTTTTAAATAACCGGTTGGCAAGGTAGAGGCCATTTTATAGGGCACAAAAGAATCACGTTCGAACCCGATTTCTTCCAGGATATCGATACTGACGGTATTGCGATCCCCCAACTTGCCACCGCCGCGCCACCCACCGGTTCGTTTGGCTCTGGGAGAAAACAAGGGGATAACCAGATTCTTATAAGCGGATAGACTGAAATAGGGCCGCATGATCTGAAATGTCCGCGTTACCCCCATGTCAGCGATCTTATGGGCCGGCTTGCCGCTGATTCGTTTGCCGCGAAAATATATCGCCCCGGATGTAAGCTTGATGAATCCGGTGACACAGTTAACAATGGTTGTTTTGCCTGATCCGTTGGGTCCGATTATACCAAAGATCTCACCTTCGGCGATGTCAAAGCTGACATCATCCAAGGCTTGGATGCCGCCAAATGTTTTGGTCACATGCTCGAGCTTTAATATGGGATCAGCCGTCATAGATTTGTCCATCTTTCAAATTGGTGGTATTTGCGTTGGCCATACACCATGAGTCCCTCACTGCGAAAAACAATAACCAATACCAGGATCAGCGAATAAAAAACGATCCTTAGGGTGCCAAAGTCTCGCAGCAGCTCCGACACCGGCACCAAGATCAAACATCCCAGGACCGGCCCCACCAGGGTTCCGGCGCCCCCGACTACAGTGGCCGCAATGGGAATAATCGAGAAATCTAGGGCAAATTGCGATAGACCGGACCACATGTAGATATGAACCAAACAGGCGCCGCCCAGACACCCCAAAGCTGCGGCGATAAAAACGGCGGCGGCCTTGTAATGGGTGATATTAATGCCCGAAGCACGGATGGATTGGTCGTTGTCTTTAACTCCCCGCAGCACCAATCCAATATCCATATTGACCAGGCGGCGGATGCCAAAAAGAAATAGCAAGAGCAAACCGATGAGCGTGTATTGCTCTACCCAGCGATTGGGAAAACTGACAACCCCCATGATGCCGTCAGTGCCGCCTAAAATGTCCAGGGCTTCGATCAGGCGCGAAGCAAATAAGGGATACATCAGGCTCACGATGGCAAAATAAACCCCCCGCAGCGGCAGACAGGGTAGCAGGCACAGCGTGCAAATGGCGGCGCCGACAATGGTTGCGATGGGGATCGTTAGGATAAAAGGGATTCCCCAGGTCGTGTTGAGGAATGCGGCAATATATCCTCCGGTCCCCACAAAGAATGCGCCCCCCAGGGAGACCAGGCCAACATAATGAGCCAAAAAGTCAAAACTTAATGCCAGCAGTGCATAGATGCAGACGATTGAGATAACCCGCTGCCAGTATAGACTGGGAATTACCAGGGGGAACAGCAGCAATCCCACGATCAGAATCAACCGAGGCACCAGCAAATAGGCCAATTCTCTCGAAGACATCAGGGCATAAATGCCTTCGGTTCGAACTTTGATGCCACGGTCTATTCTTTCCCGGCGGCGCTGTTCTAGGTCTGACATTAAACTCTCTCTTCCAATTCCTTCTGGCGGCCGAATAGGCCGGACGGTCTCAGGATCAGGGTTAGGATGATCGCCAGCAGCGCCACCACCATCTTAAAATGGGTACCCAGATAAACTTCGGTTAGGATTTGGGTGAAACCAATCAGAAAAGCAGCCAGGATAGCTCCCATCCAACTGCCCAGCCCGCCCACAATACAGACAGCAATGGCTAGAATCAGGACGCTGTAACCGGTTTCCACGACGATATTACCAAGCGGCAGGAGTAAAACAGAGGCAAGCGCTGCCAGGGCCGATCCAAAGGCCATGGCGACCACGGCCATGATATCGGAATCGATCCCCAGCATCATGGCCGCTTGCTCATCTTGGGCCATACCTTTCAGCGCCAGGCCGATGCGAGTATAGCGGGTGAATAGCCACAACAGTACGAAAATAGCGATTCCAATTACGACCACCAACACCCGCTGGAGATCCACCGGCACCCCCCCAATGAAAATCACGCCTTCTATGTAGGCCGGTAGGGTATAGGTCATACCTCTGAAACCGCCCCAACGGAGTCCTTCCAGAATGGCCACCCCAATCGCATACGAGGCGATAATTTCTGAGATGGCCATACCCCGGATGCGGATAAGTACCAGTTGGTACATTAAAGCGCCGATGGCGGCCGTCGCAAGCAGTGCAAGTACGATGCTGAGAAAATAGTTGAGCTTTAATGTATTCAGCAGGGTCCAGACCACAAACCCGTTAATGATGAACAGGGCGCCATGGGCAAAATTTGGTAGACGGCTAACACCGTATACCATCGCAAAGCCCAGGGCATAAAGCGCCAGGGCAACGGAATTGACGGTCCCATATACCAGTATTTCCATCACGTAATTCTACTTCATCCAAGGTGGCAACTGAATATCGCCCATGGCAATACTCTGGGGAAAAACCACCACCCGTTTGCCGGCCTGCCATTGAAAAATTGTACCCACCGCACCTTCTTTGGGATCCAGGCTGGGGATCACCTGGTGGCTCTTGGGATCGAAGCGAATCCGGCCGTAAACACCCATTATATCTGTGGCCTCTAGCGCTTTTACAACCGCATCGGAATCCAATGTCCCTGCTTTCTCAATGGCCGCTTTAAGGGTATAGACCGCCATGTAACTGCTGGAGGTGCCATATCCTTCCGGCTCAAGGCCCCATTTCTTCTCATAGGCTTTCACAAATTTCATGGTCCAGTCAGAAGCATTTGAAGGTGCATTGCCGGCATTGACGACGTTGGCCAGGGTAAATTCACCCTTACCTTCGGTGGCCTTCCAGAATCCCGGCTGTTCGGCCGCGGCGATGATGGAACCAAACGGCAGGGCCGGTACACGCAGATCATACCATTGCTTGAGCAGAATGGAACTCTCGGGCATATCCATGGCAATGATGATTACCTGGGCTTTTTCGCGCCTGGCCTTTAAAAGTCCCATGGAAAAATCGGTAGTCCCGGTGGGGTAAATCTGGGGTTTACCAATGACGGTCCAGCCTTTACCTGCCATTACTTTGGCAAATATGCCGCCAAAGCCCCTGGCCCAGGCCACATCCTGAACCATGATATAAACCCGATCCAGTCCGAATTTATTACCAATGTCCATCAAAGCGGGTATTTGTTCACCCACGGCAATCCATTTGGCTTCACCCGAAATTCTGAAAAGATATTTATACTTGTCGTAATTTTCAGCTACACGCGCGTGGTATTTTGGCGTCAGCACCCCGGTGCTCAGGATGGAAATTTTTTTATACTTGGAAAGCAGATCCATGGCTGCCAGGGCCGCCTCGGAACGAACTGGTCCCCCCACAATAAAATCGGCCTTTTTTTCTAAAATCAGTTTTTCCACGGCTAATAAGGCCTCACTGACGGGTACACCCGGTTCCAGGTCGCGTGTATCGATGGTTTCAATTTTAAAGGGCCTTTTCTGCCCCCCTACCATCACACCACCGCCAGCATTGATCTCTTCGACTGCAAGCTGGATCGCCCGTTCAGCATCCCAGCCATACAGATAAGAAGTCGCCAGGGGACAGCCAAGGACAATCGGCTCCGCCGCCAGGGCAGGCACTCCGTAAAGGGTCAGCAAAAGAACTCCCATGAGAACCCAAAGCAACTTTGTGATCTTCATTTTTACCTCCTTTGCTTTCTGTTTCGATTGATCCGTTAGAATTAGACGTACAGGTTTCCTTTGGCACTAACTTTGATGCTACTATGTATGATGCGTCATCTAAAAAGTAAAGTCTATTTATGCACTGATTTTGAGTTAGCGGATTCATACAAAGTATCCCCGCATCTATAAAAAATCTGCAATATGTCTAACTTGGCTTGTATTTCTAGTTGGGATCCATGTGTACGATGACCCGCCCGACATCGTCGATATCGTTAAGCAGGCACTCCTCCACGGTCTTGGCGATGGCATGCCCCTGCTTGACGGTCAAAGTTGCATCAACGACCACATGAATTTCGATCTGGTGCAGGCCACCGGTGGTGCGGGCTCTGAGATCGTGTACCCCTAATACACCAGCCACTTCCAGGGCACAGGTTCGAATTTGTTGCATGGTTTCGGGATTGGGGGCGGCATCGCTCAATTCGCGAAATGTGTCTCTTAGTATTTCCAAACCCACTTTGATGATGAAAAACGAGACCAACAAGGCTGCAAAGGCGTCCATAACACGCCAGGATGGTTTGATCTGAGCTAAAGTTACGCCGGCTAAAACAGCCACGGATGAGAGGGCATCGGAACGGTGGTGCCAGGCATTGGCAAGCACCAATTGGCTTTTCATACGACGACCCGCAGAAACGGTATAGCGGAAGAGCGCCTCCTTGAACACAATCGAAATTCCCGCTCCCATAATCGCCAGTATATTGGGTTGCGATTCCTGGCGTAAATAGATATCCATGGCCGCCTGAATTCCCAGGTAAAGCGCTGTGGCCACCAGAGATAGACCCACAACACCGGTAAACAAAGTCTCGATACGACCATGTCCAAAAGTGTGGTCCTCATCCGGCGGCCGGCGTCCCCGCCATATGCCAATCAGCACAACCACATCCGTAAAGAGGTCGGAAATTGAATGCACACCATCTGCTACCAGGGCACTACTCTTTCCAAATACACCCGCAAGTAGCTTGAATGCTATTAAGATGGCGTTGACCAAAGCCCCTACGAGAGTGATCTTGCGACCAGCCGCCTCTGAATCTTGTATAACCTTTCCCATGGTTTCAGCTCCACAAATGACTATAGGTATCATAGCTATTGCACTTTTTGTACCTTAAAAAGCGGCCAATAGCGAAGCTGTCGATATGTATTCTCTGCCTCAGTAAAGATTCGGTCATCCCATGGTCACCGATTTCCCATCTATCTTGATGCCGTCAATGGTTTGTGCTACTGATTGCCCATGCTTGAATTCGATTTTTTATTGAAGGTCTCCCTATTTCAAAAAAGCTTAAAAGCACAGCAAGCGGTTGTTCACGACTTCTGGGGCAAGGCACAATCCCTGCTGGCGGGCTCCCAAATCCGCCTTAAACCGATTCCAAAATCCTGGCTTACTTTACGTCATAATTATTTTTCGGCTCTCTTTATCGCCATGTTTCATGTGCTGGATATTCCAGCACCACGGTTGATGCTTTTTGCCCGTTTAAACCATTGCTTGCGATCCTGGGTCACGGCCTGCGATAATCTCTTGGACAATGAACTTAAAGAAATAATCTTAACCGACCTGCCTGATAACGCCCATACCTTCAAGTCGGTACACACTCTCCTCTTAACAGATCGTATTTTTTTCTCATTTTTGCTGGATGCCCTGGAGGATGGCATTATTAATCAGTCGGAAATGGTGCGTCTATTAAACATTTCGCTAAGTGCCATTTCAGCCAGTGGTCGCGAGGAAGCCGAGGAAGAAGGGGGGGTCATGGATGTTCCCCCGCCGGAGCAGATTCTACAACGAGTTCATTTAGCCAAAACCGGTCATCTGTTTGCGGCACCACTCTCGGCACCCATAGCCCTGGGTGACATCGATCTGAATCAACCCGCAGCAGCGCTGGCCCAAGACGGCCTGATGGCTTTTGGAGTGGGATGCCAAATTTTGGACGACATCAGCGATCTGGGCATGGACTTTAGCGATCGCAAATACAATTACCTAATCTCTTTGATCCACCATCAGGGTTCACCAGATGAAAAAAGGCTACTGGAAAAGCTATACCAGGATGATCATTTTCATGAAAATGACGGCCACGGGAAGCTGTATCAATCCTTTCCCAAAGCTGCGCACCAGGCACTATTAGATGGCACTAGACAACTCAAAAAAGCACTGCGGTCGTTGTCTGATTGCGGCCTTCCGCTTTCATCGCTAAACCGCGAAATGTTTATCAAAATTTTGGTAAAGGTCTTTAGACACCCCGAGCGTTTTTTTAATTTGAGGGACCGGTAATGGCCTGGACATCTTTTAAAATTTGGTCCTTTATGGCTTTGCGTTTTATTCTGCGCCACAAACGCAAAACCATTGCCACGAGCAGCTTCATTATTTTGGGAACAGTAATCCTGGTTTTTTTACATGGTTTAACCGTCGGTATTAATGACACCATGGTTATAAACAGCACCCGGCTACACTATGGCGATGCATTTATTCAGTTTCCGGCTGATTATGAAAATCCCGAACAATATCCAAAGCTAATCAAAACAGCCGCACCCGTGCAAGAGGTTCTTTTCCGTTCCCGATTTTCAGCCTTGGCCACGAGTGTACACGGCCAGGCGCCCATGGTCATTTATGGCGTGCATCCAGATGCCGAGGCCGCCACAACAGCCATCGCCGGCCGTATCTTGCGGGGTGCCTACCCCAAAGCCACAAAAAAGGAAGTACTTCTGGGAACCAACACTGCTGAACAACTTCAGGTGGCTGTCGGCGATACGCTTTCCATTCTGGTAAGCTCGGGCGTATGGCTGGAGCCGTATCGAGTCAGCGGCATATATCAAACCGAGATTCCACATTTTGACAATACCATCGCTTACATACCACTTCAGGTTCTCAACGCCTCGCTGCGTACCCAAAGCCAGAGCGAAGTGGCCGTGTTTTTAGGTTCTCAAAAGGATCTAAATAGGGTCTTGACCACCTTATCCCGTGTGTTGCCTCCTGAGATTACCGTTCAACCGTGGCAATCTTTAATGCCGGATCTGCTGCAATTGATTGAAATGAATGAAATCGCCATGCAAATCATTATTTTCTTTGTGTTTGTCTTGGTGGGTTTCGGAATCAGCAATAGTTTTGTGTTGACGATCGTTGAACGTTTCCGTGAATTTGGCATCCTGAAAGCCATGGGTGTAACCCCGCGCGAACTGGTGGGTCTCATTTTCTTGGAAAGCTTCCTGGTCTGTCTGGCAGCGACAGTGTTAGGATTGGTAAGCGGTGGGATTGTTATCCACCTGATTGCTCAAGTGGGTATTGATTTTAGTAGCTTAACCTCTCACAACCGCTATTTTGTGGTCACTGGACTGGTCAAGCCCCGGGCCGTTGCCGCCAGTTTTTTTTGGCCGGGGATATTGTCTCTGATTGTCTCCATCATCTCATCATATTTGCCAACCCGAATCGCTGCACGCAAAGCTGCCAGCGAAACACTCAGGTACACCTAATGACTGCCGGTCTCATAACCCTAAAAGATGTAGCCAAACGGTTTGTAAGTGGTAATACAGAGGTATTTGCAATTAAACAAATGTCCCTCACAGTTCCGGATGGTTCTTTTTGGGTTGTTGCCGGAGCATCTGGATCCGGTAAAACAACATTGTTGAATTTGATTGGTGGGCTGGAACGGCCAAGCTCCGGTAATATTACAGTGGGTTCCCTGCGGCTGGACCAGATGAGCGAACAAGCCCTGGCACTTTTCCGGCGTCATCAGGTTGGCTATATTTTTCAGGGAAATAATCTAATATCAACGCTAACCGCCTTGGAAAATGTGGAAATCCCTCTGATATTAACCCAGGTAGGCAACCATAGGGATTTGGCAGGTGCAGCATTAGCGGATGTAGGCTTGGCTGACAAAAAACACAGCTTTCCTCACCTTCTATCCATCGGTGAGCAGCAACGCATCGCGATTGCCAGGGCAATGGTACATGCACCGGCGATTGTACTGGCAGATGAGCCCACTGCCAACCTCGACTCCAAGACAGGCGGCCAGATACTATCGCTTTTACGAGACTTGAATCAAAACCATGGGCGCACCATCATTATCTCAACCCATGATCCGCAGGTCATAAGCAAGCACGAAGACGTGATTCACCTGGCAGATGGACAAATCCAGTTATTTTCCGTTTGTTAGCTGGACTGATCACCTATCATTGTATCGAAAGGCTTCAATATGAGAATTTTAATAATAATCTGTCTGCTGTGCCTGATGGCTTTATGGTTATTACCGGCACTAGCATTTGCAGACTGGAATATTCAGATTTTCACGGGATCCTCCTACAGTTTTCCATCGCCGCTGACCATCGAACAGGATGGTGAGGAAGATATCGAACTCACTGCCGAGTGGGAGACACGTGCCTGGGCAACCCAAGCACCCTATTATTCGTTGCGAATCGCCCGGTGGGTTGACAACCACGCCTGGGAGTTCGAGTCATTGCACCAGAAACTCTATCTGACCAATAAACCAGATGAAGTTCAGAAATTTTCCATTTCACATGGCTACAACTACAATATGCTCAACTACGCACTCTCAAAATATGGATTTATTTATCGTATCGGCGGCGGATTTATCATGACCCATCCGGAGACCCAGGTGCGAGGTAAACGCTGGGAAGATGATGGCGGTTTGAACGGTTTTTATATCAGTGGGGCCGGGGCACAGGCTGCCCTTGAAAAGCGCTATTTAATCACCGAAAAAGTCTCCTTCTCCTTGGAAGCTAAATTTACAGCAGCCTACGCCGAAATCCCCATTGCAGATGGAACTGCCAAGGTGCCCAATTATGCCGTCCATGCTCTTTTCGGAGTCGGCTACGACTTCTGGCCTACTAACAGATAAATTTGTTGCACAAATATATCTGTTAGATGGCGTCCAGGAGTCTTTCGTGAATATCATCAAACCCCCCATTGGACATCACTAAAATCACATCATCAGGTTTGGCCTCACTGGCCAGATAATCGAGAATTCTATCCGTGTCCTCGAAATAAAAGGCTATCAGCCCACGCTGGTTTAAATCTCCAACCAAACGTTTGGATGAGAATTGTTGTCCCGGTGGTATTTTTTTCAAGAGCGCCGGTTGGCGAATGCAGATCAGGTCAGCGTCATCAAACGCCTGTGAATAGACCTCCTGGAATATGTTGCGCATACTGGTATTGGTACGCGGTTCAAAAACTGCCACCAAACGCTGATGGGGATAATAGCCTCGGATTGCCTGGATTGTTTTTTGGACTGCCGTGGGATGGTGAGCAAAATCGTCAATTACGACAATATCATTACGGATGCCACGTATCTCCTGGCGCCGCTTGACGCCCCGGAAGCTGGCTAAGCCTGCCTGAATCGTGTCTGCCGGAATCTGCAGTTGCGCGGCGACTGCAATAGCTGCCAGCACATTTGCCAGATTATGCTCACCTGGGAGGGGTGACCGCAACCGCCCCCAAAATTCTTTGGTTTGATACACGTCAAATACTGTCCAGGGTGGTTCCACAGCAATCGACCGTGCAGACCAATCCCCGGCATTGGTGCCATAGTAAAACAGCTTGCAAGCGGCCGCCTGAGCCACTTCCTGTACGTTGGCATCGTGCTGGAAAGCATACAGGGTGCTTTGTCCATCCAGGTGGGAAAAAAAATCCGTAAACAAAGATTTGATATGTTCTAAATCCTGAAATATGTCAGCATGATCAAATTCCACACTGGTAAGGATGGTAATATGGGGATCATAATGTCTGAACTTGGGGCCTTTATCGAAGTAGGCGGTGTCATACTCATCTCCTTCCACCACCAGATAATCACCTTTGCCCAGCTTGTAGTTACTGCTAAAATTGGCCAGTATACCGCCGATAAAAAAGGACACATCCAAACCGGCCGAATCCAGCAACCAGGCAATCAAGGCCGAAGTTGTTGTCTTACCGTGGGTACCTGTCACCAGGACAACCTGCTTGCCATCTCCTGCAAATTTATTTACGGCCTGGGGCATGGAACAATAAAAATATTCCATTTGATGCATAGCCACCACTTCGGGATTATCCTTTGAAACAGCATTCCCCACTACGACTAAGTCTGGTTTGTGGGCCAAATTCTCGGCCGAATAGCCTTGGCTCAGGTTGATCCCTTTTTCTTTAAGAAAGGTGCTTATGGGCGGATATACATGCTGGTCAGATCCCGTGACAGCCTTACCTAAATCCTTTAACATACAGGCCAATGCACCCATGCCAGTGCCACAGGCAGCAATGAGGTGTATGGACTTTACCTTTTCCGGAATTCTATTTCTACTCAAATCCATATTGTGAATTTTGCAAGTGCGATATTTCAATTATGACCAATTTACCATTCAAAGTACAATCATTGAGAACTCATATAGAAGCTATCATAAAAATAGGATTTTGGTTCAAGTCCAAGGCGGGCGAGTGTTTCAATCCGCAGGAATACTTTTTTGTATTTTGAGGAATTGAAATGTGAGCCCAACACAGGAATTGGGCCAAAAGACATTTTTAGGATCGCTTCTAAGGGCGGACCGCCCGAACACTCCCACACGCCTCCACATCCTGAGGAATTTTTTTGAAAATGCTTTCCTGTTTGGCACTAACTGTGTTCACAATATAGGAATATCCTTTGGCATAAATTTCCGGTGTCCAGTACCATTCAGCACCGGTGGCCGGGAAATAGGGTTGGTTCTTGTAAATACTCGCTAACTCCGCCGAGGTCGGCAAGCGCCAATCATCATATCCATTATAGCGCAATTCTTTTACATAGCGCTTGGCTGCCCTGTGATCCAGGCAAGCACCAATTTCACGTTGGGAATCGAGCAGGCCCCACATCAATCCGGTATTTTTATCGATCACGGCACTGTCACCGCTAAGTTTAAATCGCCCTTTGGTCTGTTTCAAGCTGACTAGGACGCGCTGTTTTTCTTGTTCGATACGCGCTATCTCGGCTTGTCGTTCCATTAGCTTAGCGTATTCTTCTTCGGCTTCTTGCTTGGCCTTATCATCTGCTTGCTTACGGCTTTGTGCCTGCTTTTGGGCCGAATACTTGGTTTCCGCTTCTGATTCTAATGTATCTAAAATTGTTCTGGCTTCGCTTGCATACGGGCTGTCGCTGTTGCGGGACACATATCGCTCAAGTCGATCGATTCTGGATTGGAGGTTGACGTCTGAACGTTGAGCATATTGCTTGAGGGCCTGCCACTGCTGACCTGCCACTGTGGCTTGCTCAAAACGCTTAAGCACCTTCTGAATGTCCTCATTATTGGGAGAATTTGGATATTTTTGCATATAGGCCATATATAGGCCCTTGGTTGCCTGTTTATCCATTCCCTCGATTTGGGCTTGAAGATCAACAAATTCTTTTTGCATCATGATGCGTGCCTGAATGCGCTTGGCTTCAGCCACGTCTATATATTTCGCATATCCAGCCAAATAATCATCACATATTTGCAGGCATTTATCCCAGGTGGCCGCCCGCTCACATACCGTAACACTACTTTTAAAATCCATATAGGCATCATATAAGGTTTTTGAAAACATTTTCTTGACAGAGTCTAGATATTTTCCCTGCGGATATAGGAAAAGATAGTTTTCAAAAGCACGGATTTTCTTAAGATATTCTTTGGCTGAAAAATTTTTTAATTCGCTAAAGATCACATCTTCAGACAAACCGGAAATTTCAGCCAATGCCTGCTCGATTTCCCGCTTGTGTTGTGATTGAGGATATTTCTCCAGAAACTTTTGATAAAGCGCTTTGGCATTTTCTTCAAAAGCACGATCCACCGGCAGCTTATTAACGGCATCGATTGTTTTTTGATAATTGTCTTCTTCATTTTGCTGCCAGATTTCCGCCAGCTTGGCTTCGGCTTTGGCTGTATCCTCACCAGGCTCGTATGTGTCAATAAAGTCCATCAATAACTTTTCACGCGCTTCAAATTCACTCAGCCGCTCTATCTTTTTCAAAAGACGATCATAGTCACTGATGCTGCCTGCCGCCATCTTATCAATAATGAAATAGCCGACGCCACATAATACAAGGATGACAACCACGGCAATCACGGTCGTTGGGAACTTCTTTTTCTTTGGTGCTTGCGGAACTTTTGTTTTTTCCAGCTTTGGACGCTGACCTGGTTCGGGTTCCTCCTTTTGGATTAGGGACTCGTCAATGGCAGCATCGGTTTCGTCTGCTTTGAGTTGGGGCTTGGTTGATTTTTTTTCCACTTCCGAGCCAGATTCTTCAGGCGGCAGTTGAATTTCAGAATCTATATGGATTCCAATATTTTCATCGAGCGACTCCGATTCTACCATCTGCTGCTTTTGTGATTGGGGTGAGCCTGGCTTAGGTACCTCTGGTTTGGAAGCTGCCAGCAATGGTTCGACCACTTTATTTTCTATTGTAGGTTTGGCCGGCGTTATGGAAACGGTCGGTTCTGACGATTTCACTGGTGCTGGCTTTTTGGCCGGCGGTGCTTTATCCTGGGGATGTTCCTGCTGAACTTTTTTCTTTGATTCTGATTTCTGTTCTACCTTGTCAGGTTGTGCGTCTTTTTCAAACTCCTTCTGATCTTTAATCCGCAGGCTGTCCATGAGCAGGTGCATCAAAGGCACCTGAATTTCATTTTTGGTGCGGCCAACAGCTTTAAGAATTTCTATGCTGGGATTATCCCAGGCGATTATTTCATAAGCAGCTTCATTATGTTTTAAGTCATCTGTTTCGGCATCGATCAGGTTCCCGTCTACTAAGTGTAGCATACCAGTATTGTCCGCAGTACGGATTCGTAAGGAACATGTGGAACCCTCCATCTCGGACATCTGCAAAAAGGACGGTAAGCTGATGCCCGTCACTTGGCCAGCCAAGCCGTCTTCCATTTCTTCTGATACGCGCTGGGTAATGGTTTCCGTCACCAATTTTTCCAGCTTTTCATAATCTTCATCCGTCATGACCGGGTTGTACAATCCCAAATGTACCGTAATAACATTGACCTTACGCTGCCAAGGGAACAGCGCGGCGAAGAACTCATTTTGACCGATTTTGTTGAGGAATAGAGTCTGATCCGGTTTGACACCGCCCAAATTATTTACAGTAAGACTATCAGCGAGATGTTCCGGAAGCGGTTCGCCAGCGCGTTTGATGGGTTCCTGGAAAAAATTGGCAATGGTGTTTTCTAAAACCCCCATTTCTTTTTCCTTGGAAACGGCATGATATAGACTCATTCCGTCTTCGGAAACGCGCCGATCTATCTCCGGCAGTTTGTCGACAGTGTCCACCAGAGCTAAAAATCCGTTTAGATGATCCAGATTCTGTTTCAGAAGCTCGAGTTCCGGCCCTCCACTTCCGAGTATGTCTAGTATGGTATCAGTATCCATCATTTACTTTGATAGCTTCGTAAGACGTCCAATTTCTGCGTTGCGCTTCATCCCATTTTGGTTGCAACGTACACTTAGTACGCCTCATCACATGGGAATCGTGACACCTTGAACTTGAACTTCTTACTTTGCCATCCTTTTCTGAACTTATACAACTACACCTTCCCAAATCGGTAGGTTTTAAATCTTGAAGTCTAATTTAATATAGCTGAAGCTAATAGCTATGTCAGCGAGGTAAAAACAGCTTTGGCTGCTTCAATCGTAAGCTCAATATGTTCAGCCTCATGAGCCGCTGATACAAACATGGATTCAAATTGTGATGGTGCCAGATAAATACCCTGTTCACGCATACCGACGTAATAGTCTGAGAACTTATCCAAATCTGCTGTCTTGGCATCGGTCATATTGTGGACCGGTTGTTGCGTAAAAAACAAGCCTAGAATGGAACCCACCCGGCCGACTTGGGCGCTAATACCTGCCTTCTCGATGGTTTGGCGCATGCCTGTTTCCAGGTTTTGAGCTTTTTGGTCCAGGGCATCATAAAACCCAGGCTGTTTGAGTTCCTTCAACATGGCAATCCCGGCAGACATGGCCAGCGGATTCCCAGATAGGGTGCCGGCCTGGTAAACCGGTCCATCCGGTGCAATATGGGACATAATCTCGTGGCTACCGCCATAGGCGCCCACGGGCATGCCGCCACCGATGATTTTACCGAGCGTCGTAATATCTGGCATGATATTATACAATTCCTGGGCCCCACCATAGGCAACCCGGAAGCCGGTAATAACTTCATCAAAAATAAGCAGGCTGCCGGTTTCCTGCGTTAAATCGCGCAATCTTTGTAAAAAACCGTCCACTGGGGGCACCAATCCCATGTTGCCCCCAATCGGTTCGACAATCACGCAAGCAATCTCAGAGCCTTTTTCCTTCATGACCGTCGTGATCTGGTCGATATCATTGTAGGGCAAAGAGAGGGTTTTTTCTGCAAAACCGGCCGGTACACCGGGGCTGCCGGGTATGCCCAGGGTGGCCACGCCGGATCCAGCTTCCACCAGCAGTGTGTCGGCATGACCATGATAACACCCTTCGAATTTAACAATCAGGTCCCTGCCGGTAACCCCTCTAGCCAGTCGAATGGCACTCATGGTGGCCTCGGTTCCCGAATTTACAAAACGAACCCGTTGCATGGACGGTACGGCCGCCACGACCAAAGCGGCCAGTTCGATCTCAAGATCGGTCGGCGCCCCAAAACTGGTGCCGCGTTCCATGGCTGCAGCAATGGCGCTAAGCACGGATGGATGCCGGTGTCCCAGGATCATCGGTCCCCAGGAACCCACATAGTCGATATAGCTGTTGCCATCGGCATCATAAATCGTGCAGCCATCTGCTTTTTCAATGAACAAAGGTTCGCAGCCTACCGATTTGCATGCCCGCACAGGGCTATTCACACCACCGGGAATGATTTTGATGGCTTGTTGGTATAATGCTTGGGACTTTTGTAAATTCATGTAAGTATACCCTCTCTTAGTAGAAGTGTAACTGCTTTAAATAGCAAAGACATTGCTTTAGGTCAAGGATCCAAGAACCTGGGCAATTCGAAAAAATGTTTATCAAGCGAACGAACTGCGTTATAGGTAATCAAAACAATATGCAGTAAGGACTGGATGCTGGGAATCTATTACTTTTGGCAGCCTAACAGTCTAATAGTCTTCAGCCTAAAAGCCTATAATATGAATCCTTGAATCCTTTGGTAAGGTCATGTCCCACATTAACGAACTCAAAAATCAAGCCAAATTTCTCACCTATATATTGGGTGTACAGCCCGGCGAGTTCGGTTTGGTGCCGGATAAGGAAGGATTTGTCAAAATCAAGGACCTGCTTAAGGCTATACATGAAGAAGATGGCTGGCGTGCCTTCCGGCAAAGTCAACTCAACGAAATTATGATATCCTTGCCGCGATCGCCTTTTGAGATCTCAGAGAACACTATTCGCGCCAAAGATCGAAAAAGCCTACCCATGCGCTTGCCGCCTGACAACCCACCAAAGCTGCTATATACTTGTATTCGCCGCAAAGCCTTATATTCTGCGGTCGACAAGGGCATCTCTCCAATGGGACGCCAGCATATCATATTGAGCTCGGATAAAGATATGGCCCTTAGAATTGGTAAACGTTTTGATGCATCACCGGCCCTAATAACCGTTAATATCGATAATGCCATGCAGTCCGGTATTCTCTTTCTACAAGCGGGCAAACAGCTGTTTCTGGCCAGAAGCATTCCAGTGGGGTGTTTCAGTAGCCCGCCGCTGCCCAAGGAACCGAAAGGTAGCCAAACCAAAGAGCCGGCCAAACCAAAAAAACGCGATCGTACCCCGGGCAGTTTTTTTTCTGACCTATCTGACCAGGTGACAACTGTGGATCCCAAAAAACAGACCCGCAAGCAACGCAGAGAAAAGGATATCGCCTGGAAAAAATCACGCAAGCAAAAGCGTAGGCGTTAGCCAAATTATTTAGTTGACAAGCACTTTAACAATAAGTACAATTGTACATATGAAAATAATCGCGGATACCAACACTTTCATTGCAGTTGCCCTAAACGAACCCGAAAAGCGCCAAATCATTAACCATACAAACGGTCATGAGATTATTTCACCCGATGTTTTACCCTTTGAAATCGCGAATGCTTTAACGGCAATGCTCAAAAAAAGGCGACTAACCAAGGAAGAGATTATAATCGCGTGGGAACTCATTCAGCGAATTCCAGTTGATTTGAGACAAACAAATATTAAATCAGCATTGGGAATAGCGATTGAACATAACATCTATGCATACGATGCCTTTTTCTTAGAATGCGCTGTCAACCTCAGAAGTCCATTGCTAACTTTGGATATCCCTTTACAACGTGTCGCGCGAGAAATCGGCATCCCAATTATGGAGTGACTTCAAATGAAAGTCTATACATATTCTGAAGCAAGACAACGCCTTGCCGATGTTCTTAATATTGCCAGAACTGAAGAGGTGATCATCAAACGCAGAAACGGGGAGTCTTTTTCAATTGTATATCGAAAAAATACCAACTCACCTTTCGATGTGCCCGGCATTCAAACAAAAGCAACAACCCGGGATATTTTAAATGCCGTCAGGGAATCCAGGAAAAGATTTATAAAGAAACAGTAGAATTAAAGCTGCGGCGAAGCCGCACCAAAAGAAAATATCGATTTTGATCCTGTTTCGATATTTTATTTTTTCTTTTTGACAACCCAAATCAAGATTGATATGGGATCAATTTGTCTGATAACCGTTGTTTTCATGATCCTCAAATAAGCGACTATGTCGCTTCCATGAAAGCGCGGAGCAGTTTCATGGGGCCGTTAGCTCAACTAGGCAGAGCACCTGACTCTTAATCAGTAGGTTGAAGGTTCGATTCCTTCACGGCCCACCAATAATTTCAGAGGGTTAGCGTTTAATTCGCTAATCCTTTTTTTGTTTCTGCTACCGTTTTGCCAAAAATTTGCCAAAAATGATTCCTCACTTTACTTACCTATCGTTACCTATTTGCCTGTTTGGGGCAATTTAATCATCAAGACCTACAGCATCGTCAATATATTTGCTGTATACCTTGATAACCATTTCCGCGTTTCTATGCCCCATCACCTTTGCTATCTGTAATGGATTTTTCATACGAGAAAGATGATATGTGGCAAAGCTGTGTCGGGTTTGTTTCATTTCTCTGTACTGAACGTAAGCGCTCAATGAACCGCATCTTCACATAGGCTATTATCCATGCCATATAG
>CAZWEO010000050.1:0-34440 GCA_964633115.1 uncultured Desulfobacterales bacterium | reverse complement strand
ATGACAACCGCTATAATCCTGTTGAGATTTTTAGCGACACCATTTATAGTGATGATATGAATGACAAGCGGAAAATTGAAAGAACAATCTGCAGCCGGCAAGTTTCGTTTTCCATCAACGGTCTGGACTTTGAGGGTACCATCGAAAATATTAGCAACGAAGGCACCCTCATCCTGACACCCAAACCCCTCCAGCTTGATCAACACTCGGAAATCGTGATCACCATCTCAAGTGCCGATCAAATCGATATGAAACGTGCCCAAATTGTGTGGGCGGATAAGCATGCATTCGGGGCAAAATTCCTCTAACCTGAATTGATCGATTGCCGATACTATATGTTTTCAAAGAGTTTTACGAGGTCTGCCGGGGTATCGACCTTATAATCCGGGCTGGTTTCCTGTAACTTTGCTTTGCTATGCCATCCCCAGGTCACAGCAACTATTGCGGCACCTGCTTGTCGCCCTTCAATCATATCCCCACGGGTATCGCCCACATAAAAGGCCGGTCGGTCACTGTGCCTAGACATGGCTTTTTGAATTTTCCTTACTTTGCTCTTTTCAACCTCAGCGCCCAGCACCGATTCAAAACAGGTAATCTTTTCACGTTCAAAAAACTGTTGAACCACATGGAAAACATTAGAAGTGACCACGATCAGTACGTGCCGTGCCGATAGCGACCTAAGTGCGCTTTTGATACCGTCAAAGGGTGTTATTGCATGCATGCCTTGTTGCACTTCTTGGGTAAAACGCTCTCCCAGAATCGCGTTAATCAGTTTCTTGGAAAGGCCGAATTTTTTTAAACTTTCATAGAAGTTGCCATCCAAAAGTGCCTTGAATTGTTCCTGGGTAGTAATGCCGTCATATCCGCAGGCGCGGCATGACGATAAAAAAGCGTTGGCAAAAACATCCAGCGAATCGACAATGACGCCGTCATAATCGAACATAATTAAATAAGGATGATTCATTTTATAAGACCTATGAATTTTTTTATTCATTAGAATATTTTTATTCAATTGAATTAAATAATTGATTTTTACTATAAAAACAAAGGGTTTTGGCCCGATTTTATGGTAATTTGGCTTGCCAAAACGTCTGACCTGCTATATTATAACGGTCAGCATGTCAAGCCTGTGATCATATCAACGATATAATCATTTCTCTTTAAAGCCAAAAAGACATAATGGATCCTGGGGATTAAATAAGACCAGGGAAGAAGAATCAGGCCATGGGCCTACGACTGGCCCCAACAGTCACAACCGATAAAAAAGAAACCCAATGGAAGAGACAAAAAAACAACTTTACGAAAATCAATTACGACAGCTATTAAAGGCTGCCAATCAAGACTCACCCAAATCGCCCGAAAAACCTGTCCATCGTGAAAAAATTCGTGTAATTCGCAGACGAAAAGGCGGACCTGACCAGTATATTACCGAGAGTTCCCGAAGGTATACCGTAGAAATCTCAAATTGATTCCTTGGATCATTGGATCCTGGAAGCTCGGACCCTTGATTTTTATTCCATTACCTCGATTTCTCCGATATCCAGGATACGGAAGGGAGCAGGATCAAAATTTTGTTGCCGAATAATTCGCTTCAAATCCAAAATCGGGTAACCGGGTGGATTATCTCCCAACCGAAAGGTGCCCCACTGGGTTGGTATGTAGTACCTGGCTCCCAAATCCTGAAATGCTTGAATGGTCTCGGACGCATTCATATGGGCATAGTGCATGAACCATCTCGGGTGGTAGGCGGTTAAAGGGATCAAGGCATAGTCGATATCTGGAAAACGACGACCAAACTCGCGGTAACCCACAAAATAACCGGAATCACCACCATAGTAGATGGTCCCAGCAGGCGTTTGCAGCAGGTAGCTGGACCAGAGAGAGGTATTAACATCCTGGCCCACGCGCCGCGACCAATGTTGGGTCGGTAACGAAACCAGTTTGATGCCGGCACCCAACTCGATATTCTCCCACCAGTCTACTTCCTGAACCTGACCCTTAAAATATGATTTTACAATCTCCATTAACCCTGGTGACACAAAAATGCGGGCATGATTTGGCAACGCTTTTAGGGAGGCTTTATCCAAATGATCGTAGTGGTTGTGCGATATCAGCACATATAGGGGCTGGCCCAATTCGTGGAGTTCGTCCAGGGTCAGCGCCGGTGGGGTTAGGCGTTTGGGCAATACGGCTCTTTTGGAAAGCATGGGATCTGTCAGCCAGGTTGCACCGGCGGTTTTGATCAGAAATGTCGCATGTCCAATCCATGCGATGCTATTCTCAGCGTTTTCATTCCCGAGCCGTTTGAGTAAATCAGGCTGAACCTTGGGCAGATATGTCTCTTCTTCATCGGTATAGGAAGCGTTTTTGGAAAACTGCCATTTCAAGAAAGCCGCAAATCGATCCGATTGCATGGGCATCCAGGGGTTGAAATAGGTACCATCTTTGACATGGCGCGCGTAGAGCATTTCGGCATTCTGGTCAGCCACCGCCTGCTGCCAGGCTTCCTCTTCAAATGTAGGTGGTGTCACAACGCAAGCACTTAGAAATATAAATACAAAAAAACTGATGGTAATAAATTTGGATGGTACAGTAAGATTCAAGAAAATTTTTGCATCCTTTCAATTTTAAATCATGGTTCTGATGCGTTCATGGGGGGATTTGTAAAGTTCCTGCAGCACTAAGCTGGCCGCACCCCTGGCCCAGTCAATATCCTTCCATTTATGTATGATAATTTCTGTGGCCGCAAATTGCTGTTGATTTGTGAATTCTGCGATGGCTTCTCGCATGGGCCGAAACATTAAGTCGCCGGCTTTGACCCCCTGACCGGAAATAATAATTCTGTCCGGATTGAATATTTGAATGATACTGGAAATGCCGTTGCCCAACACCCTTCCAGCCTTGTGAAATATTTCCACCAGGGCCGGAACGCCAGCATTGGCAGCCTTGATAACATCAGCGACTGTTAGATCTGATGATGTGGCCGGGATCCACAAGCCCTTCTCCTCCGCCTTTTTAGCCGCAGCCACAATTGAAAAGTCACTCACATAGGCTTCCAGGCACCCTTGCTTGCCACATCGGCATGGCGCCCCATCAGGATCGATAACAATGTGGCCGAACTCAGCGCCGATGCCGATGGCCCCACGATACATCTGTCCATTCACGACAATTCCCATGCCGACTCCATCTTCAATCGTTACCACTATAAAATTGGAAACACTTTTCCCGTCTCCAAACCACTGATGCGAAAGGGTTACCGTATTGGCATCATTTTCCATATAGGTTGGGATCTTTAAGCGCTTCTCAACCAGATCTCTTAAGGGTACATCGCCTTTTTCATATAGGGGCGACCAGTGACAGGTGCCCTTGACCTGGTCTACAAATCCCGGCACGCCGATCCCGATACCAGAAATGTGGTCCAAAGCCAGACGAGCATCCTTAACGCAGTGCCGAATACCTTCCTCAATCATATTGGCCACGAAACTAGCCGGTCGTTTACTGGTCCTGACCGGCATGACCACCGAACTGCGTACCTCGGCTTGCATATCGGTGACGGCACAACTCATGCGGAAAGCAGAGAGCTTAACACCCACCACATAGGCTGCTTCCGGATTCAGCGCCAGCATAACGCGACGGCGACCCCGCATGGTGGTGTCGCGGGTTTCCTTTTCATAGATCAGCTTCTCTTTAATCAGTTTAGCGGTAATGTTGGTGACCGATGCGCGGCTTTGACCTGTTATGCTTGCAATTTCCACACGTGAGATCAAGCCGGCCCGTCGTATGGTGTTCAAAACATTAAACTGATTGATTGCCCGGATTGTGTCGCGATTGGCCGGTTTCATGGGACCCCATATTTTGTTTATTGATTAAATTTTTTCTTGACATAAGAAAACTAGCGCTGTAATTCTTGTGTTGGCCATTCCTGCCTATCCATCTTTATTTATTAGATAAAAAAATAAAGCGGTTTGTCAAGTGCCGTGTCGCTGTAAAAATACATAATATATTTTTTTTAATCAGTAAACCATTAACCCTAAAATGAAGGAGGGAAACACATGAATGCAAAGCTCATTCGATACGTGTTGTGCATTGGTTTGGCTGTAGGAATGCTTGTCTCCGGCGCATTCGCCGGGGAGGTTGAAGTCCTTCACTGGTGGACCTCCGGTGGTGAGGCAAAATCTGTTGCTGTCCTGAAGGATCTTCTCGAAAAAGAAGGCCATGCCTGGAAAGATATGGCCGTAGCTGGCGGGGCTGGCGCCAATGCCATGACCGTCTTAAAATCGAGGGCAGTGTCCGGTAACCCGCCCACGGCGGCACAGGTGAAAGGCCCCCAGATTCAGCAATGGGGTGACGAAGGCGTATTAACCAATTTAGACGACGTGGCCATGGCGGCAAACTGGGACAAACTTCTACCCAAGGTCGTTGCCGATGTCATGAAATACAAGGGTCACTATGTTGCTGTTCCCGTAAACGTTCACAAGATCAACTGGATGTGGGTCAATCCCGAAGTCTTTAAAAAATCCGGTGCAAAAATACCAACAACCTGGGTTGAATTCGAAGCAGCAGCCAAAAAGATAAAAGCGGCCGGATATATTCCCGTGGGCTGGGGTGGGCAAAACTGGCAAGAGGCCACCGTTTGGGAGTCGATTGTTCTTGGCGTCGGGGGAGCTGACTTTTACAAAAAGGCACTCATCGAAGCAGATCCCAATTCTTTGGGAAGTGCAACAATGGTAAAATGCTTTGATACCCTGAGAATGGTTCTCAAGTATATCGACAAAGATGCTCCCGGCCGGGATTGGAATCTTGCCACATCCATGGTCATCCAGGGTAAGGCTGGAATGCAGTTCATGGGAGACTGGGCCAAGGGTGAATTTAAAGCTGCGGAAAAAAAATTTGGCACGGACTATATCGCCATGCCGGTCCCCGAAACCAGCAACGGCTATCTTTTCAATGTCGACAGTTTCATTATGTTCAATGTCAAGGACGAGGGGGCAAAAAAAGCCCAGAAGGCCATGGCCCGACTTATCATGGAGCCCAAATTCCAGGAAGTTTTCAATATAAACAAAGGCTCCATCCCCTGTCGTCTGGGTATGTCCCGCAACCCGTTCGATTTCCCAGCCATTTACTCATTTGACACCTTTGAAGCCACTGCCGCTTCGGGCGCACTCCTGCCGAGCATGGCACACGAGATGGCAGTCTTTCCGGCAATTCGCGGCGCCATGTTCGACGTAGTAACCAGCTTCTGCAATTCGAGCATGACATCTCAAAAGGCTGCCAAGAACCTTGCCGCTGAAGTCAAAAATGCCATTTAAACTAAAATAGAAAATCCCTGTTACAGCTTCCGCAGCATTTGTTGCGGAAGCTGTTTCAACCTAAACTTCGAAACGCTTTCGATTCTATGACGTCGCTAACACATACACCCACGGCCCGTAAAAAAAGCCTGTTTGACCATCTCGAAACTTTTTTGCCGAAACTCGTTCTGGCCCCTACATTTATAGCCGGAATAATATTTGTATATGGTTTTATTTTATGGACGGCCCTGCTCTCCTTTACAAAATCACGCTTGCTACCCAAATATGAATTTGTCGGTCTGTACCAGTACGTGAAGCTGTTCACCAACGACCGCTGGTGGGTAGCCAGCAAAAATCTGCTTATTTTTGGTTTTCTTTTTGTTGCCATATGCATCGTACTCGGACTTCTCCTCGCAATTCTGCTAGACCAGCGGATCCGTATTGAGGGCGCCATTCGCACAATTTATCTTTATCCTATGGCACTTTCATTTATCGTTACTGGTACGGCCTGGAAATGGATTTTGAACCCCTCTCTGGGGCTTGAACGACTGGTCCGGCAGCTTGGGTTTGAAAATTTTTCCTTCGACTGGCTGGTAAACGCCGACATGTCCATATACACGGTGGTCATCGCCGGTGTATGGCAGTCTTCCGGTTTTGTCATGGCGCTTTTTCTGGCTGGATTGCGGGGTATCGATGATGCCATCATCAAGGCGGCCCAGGTGGATGGCGCCAGCCTTCCGAGGATTTACTGGCGGATTATCATCCCCAGCATGCGGCCCGTGTTTTTCAGCGCGGTCATTATCCTGTCGCACATCGCCATCAAAAGTTTTGACCTTGTCATGGTGCTGACAAGAGGGGGACCCGGGTATTCATCGGACCTTCCGGCGACTTTCATGTATGCGTTTGCCTTCACCCGCAGTAGGCTCGCCTTCGGGGCTGCAAGCGCCATGGTAATGTTCGGTGCCGTAATGGCAATCATTATACCGTATCTATATTCGGAATTGAGGGTAAAACGCAATGAATGACCAGATGATTCAGGCCGCACCCAATACACCGGGGGTAATTGCCGGCAGAATATTTATATATGGTCTGCTGATTTTGATGACCTTCTACTTCCTGCTTCCCCTTATTGTGATGGTCCTGACGTCTCTAAAAACCATGGACGACATCCGTACCGGCAACCTGATTTCTTGGCCCACAGAATTCACACTGGACGCCTGGAAAGCGGCATGGGGATCGGCCTGTATCGCCGTGGAATGCAACGGTGTCAAGACCTATTTCTGGAATTCAGTCAAAATAGCCGTACCGGCGGTCAGCATATCCACCATCATCGGTGCCGTAAACGGATATGTATTTTCCAAATGGAAGTTTTGGGGTAGCGAAGTATTTTTCACTTTTCTGCTGCTGGGTTGTTTCATTCCCTTTCAGGCCATACTGCTCCCCATGGCGCAAACCCTTGGAAAACTCGGACTGTCTCAGAGTCTTGCAGGCCTGATACTTGTCCATATAGTATACGGCCTGGCATTTACGACCCTGTTTTTCAGAAACTATTACGTCTCGATCCCCGATGAACTCGTCAAGGCGGCCAGAATCGACGGCGCCGGATTTTTCAGGATATTCTGGAAAATTTTGCTGCCGGTGTCCACGCCCATATTTGTTGTCTGCGTCATCTGGCAAACCACCCAGATCTGGAATGATTTCCTGTTTGGGGTTGTCTTTTCTGCGGGCGGCAATCAGCCCATCACGGTGGCATTGAACAATCTGGTCAACACGTCAACTGGCGTAAAAGAGTATAACGTAGACATGGCGGCAGCCATCATCGCTGCTATGCCAACACTGCTGGTATATATTATAGCCGGAAAGTATTTCTTACGCGGCCTGACGGCCGGATCCGTCAAGGGATAGACCGATATTGGCAAACCAGCTTAAAACGACGGTTTGGTGCTAATGGAATAAAAAGTTAATGGCCTCTTTATCAATAAAAAATATCAGAAAATCATTTGGGTCCACGGAAGTCCTAAAAGGAATTTCGATCGATGTGAAGCCTGGGGAGTTTTTGGTTCTTGTAGGCCCCTCGGGGTGTGGTAAGTCCACCTTGCTGAACCTCATCGCAGGCCTCGAAAAAATCACTTCCGGGGATATCTACATCGGGGAAAACCTGGTGAATAGGGTGAGCCCCAAAGACCGCGACATCGCCATGGTTTTTCAGTCCTATGCCCTTTATCCGAACATGAAAGTCAGGAAAAACATCTCCTTCGGGTTGGAAACCCGTAAAGTACCAAAGGCCGAGATTGAGAAAACGGTGCAAAAGGTTGCTAGTATGCTGCAGATAGAAGGACTTCTCGACCGCAAACCCTCACAACTGTCAGGGGGTCAGCGGCAGCGGGTGGCGATGGGGAGAGCCCTGGCCCGCAGTCCGTCCGTATTTCTTTTCGACGAGCCACTCAGTAATTTGGATGCCAAGTTGCGCGTGGAGATGCGTACCGAAATCAAACTACTTCATCATCGCATCAAAACCACCATCGTTTATGTAACCCATGATCAAATCGAGGCCATGACACTGGCAGATAAAATTGCCATTATGAAAGATGGTATATTACATCAATTTGATACACCCAAGCAGGTGTACGAAAACCCGACCAATCTATTTGTGGCCGGCTTTATCGGATCTCCAGCCATGAACTTTATCCCTACGCGTTTACTTCGTTCCGATGGGGGGCCCAGTCTGGTTTTAAAAACTGGTGTCAATCAATCGCAAAACGTGCGCCTCAATCAACCCGGTTTGGAACTTGATGACTGGTTTGACAAGGATATCATCCTGGGCATTCGACCTGAACAAATAACCGACACACTGGCTCGTCATGAAACCAATGGTCATTTTCAATCCATTGAATGCATCGTCAAAGTAATCGAGCCCACCGGACCCGACACGCTTGTCTTTGTTGATATTAATGGCAAGGAAGTTACGTGCAGAGTCCATCCGGATGCCCAGTGCCGTCCTGGTGAAACCATGCAGATGATGATTGACATGTCCAAAGCCCTGTTTTTTGATCCGGACAGCGAAGCCAGAATCAATTTTGATGAAAACTTATAAAATCGGCGTCGACATGGGTGGCACCAAAATAGAGATTATTTTGGTGGATCCCCAAAAGCAGGTTGTCCATAAAAAAAGAATCCCAACACCGCGGGGTGGTCCAAGCGAATATACGGATATTTGTCACGCTGTGTCAGACTTAATACTGGACACCTGTAAGCAAATTCCCCAATCCGATGAAACTACCATCGGAATTGGCATCCCAGGCACCATCAATCCGCAAAAACAGGTTATTCAAAACGCCAACACCACTTCCCTTTCGGGACGTCCTTTCCAAAAAGACCTGGAGAAACTTCTAAAACGTCCAATTGGAATTGAAAATGATGCCAACTGTTTTGTTTTAGCCGAATCTATACAGGGCGCTGGTATGGGATATGAGCTTGTATTTGGAATGATATTGGGATCGGGATGTGGCGGCGGAATCTCCATCAATGGGCGCATATACCAGGGCAGGCACCTCATTGCGGGCGAATGGGGCCATTTTAGTATTGATCCGAGTGGATACCCGTGTTGGTGTGGGAATAGCGGTTGCATCGAAACCAAAATCAGTGGAACAGGGGCATCCAGACATTATTTCGAAAAATTTGGTAAAAAGGTGCCCTTCGAGGAAATCGTGCAGCGTTACCGCAAGGGAGACGCTAAAAGCACCACCGTATTCAATCAATTTATCGATGACTTTGGCAGAGCTGTCGGTGGGCTGATTTCCATAATTGATCCCGATGCAATTGTAATCGGGGGTGGACTGTCAAACATTGATGAGCTATATGAGTCGGGACGCGAGCGTGTCCGACGGTACGCCTTTCATGAATCCGTTCAGACACCGATACTAAAAAACAAACTCGGTGATTCAGCGGGCGTCTATGGTGCCGCCTGGATTGGCAAGTAAATACCTCTATCCGCAGAACCCAGCACCATTTTTGCTTATAAGAGTTTATATTTTGCGGGGTTATTAATTTCGAAATCCGAATATGGACAAAACCGACCTGCAGCAATTCATCGAAGACCATCAGATTGATGCCCGGATCATTCCCCTGGGCAAACATACCCTTACCGTCGGCGACGCGGCAAAAGCCCTATCGGTCTCAACGGATCAGATCATCAAATCCCTGGTTTTCCATGTGAACAAGGAACCAATCCTGGTGATTAATAATGGCTTGGCGCGAGTGGACCGTAAACGGTTGGCGGCCTATCTTGGTATCGGGCGTAAAAAAGTCAAATTCGCCAGCCCGGATATTGCCTTTTCCCTGACCGGTTATGTGGTCGGCAGCATGCCGCCCTTCGGCCATAAGCATACCCTGCGCACACTTGTGGATACCGCGGTGGCGACAATGGATGTAATTTACGGCGGTGGCGGGGACATCGATACCATGATGCGCCTGACGCCGCAAACGTTAGTGGCGGTCACCCAAGCCGAGCTGGTCTCGCTGAGCGAGTGAGGAAATCAGGCAATCATGAGGCATACTTTTAGTACGTTGAATGCTTGCAAGATGTAGCACAACGCAGAAGTTGGCGTTTTTACGAAACCGACAAAAAAGAGCGGATGAATTTGCGAACACTATCCTTGCCATGAAAAATGCCGAAGTGGCCTTCACACAAAATATCGGCATCCATCGCTAGCATCTTCTGCAACGACTTTTGGTAGGCATTCGGGTCTGAGAGTAGATCCGGGTGAATGGGGCCATGAACGTCCTGTCCAAACAAAACAACTTTTCCCTCGGATTCAACCCGATAAACCACCGATCCCGGCGAGTGCCCTGGCAAGTGAGTTGCTAAAATATCATGCTGACCCAAAGGAATAGTCTCTTCTGGTTGGCGCAGTTTAATATCGATGGGTACTGGCTGAAGCGTCGAACCATACCACGAGGCTGCCGTTATTTCCTGGTTGCCGGTTTCAAGATAGCGTGCTTCCAGTTCATGCGCCACGACCTTTAGCCCCAAGCGCTCCTTTAACTGGGCTGCCCCACCGGTGTGATCAAAATGACAGTGGGTCAAAAGCAAATACGCGATGCTATCCAGCGACACATTACAGGAACGGATATTTTGAAGTAGTCGATCTATAGATCCACCACACCCGGCATCCACGATAGCGGCATGACCGTCCATATGAATCAGGTAAATCGCCGCGTCCTCAGATGCGGTATAACCGCTACCACCCACCTGAGTAATCTGTTTGGTGATCATGCGCACAACTCCCGGGCATAGGCGATTTCATCGGCAACCGGCTCCGGGGCACCTGTTTGAATTCGATCCAGGGCCTGGCGCGCCTGCCGGCCGCCAATACGGCCAATGGCCCAGGCACACATGCTCTGAACGCGCATATCGTTTGATTCTGCAAAGGCTTTTAATAGCTCAGGAATGTATTGCGGATCCCGTGTGTTTCCCATGGCCCGGGCTGTGTTCATTTTCCAGCGCCAAATGTCATCCGCAGACATATAAAACATGTGCGGCCAGATGCGTTGTTCAAAATAAGGCCGATCCATGTGCAATAGACGCGCCAGGTCAAAATCAGTCGCCTTGCGAGCCGCGCGTTGATTGACCGGCAAATCGGCTGCCAGCCAAGCCAAGTTGCGCGGACAGACATTTTGACAACGATCGCAGCCATAAATAAATAGTCCCATGGGTTCCCTTAAATTTCGAGGCGTCAACCCGTCGCCAAAATAGGTCAAATAGGAAATACATAAGCTGGGATCCAGATGGCGAGGACCTTTAAGCGCACCTGTCGGGCAGGCCACGATACAGGTGTTGCGACACCATTTTGGACAGCCGGTTTCAAGCGTCGGTTCGTCTACTTCAAACTCAACATCTACCACGACGGCAATCGGTAATACCCAGGAACTCTTGCGGGCAACTTTATTGGAATAGAAGAGACAATTTTTCCCAAAGGTGCCCATTCCAGCACGTCCGGCGGCCAAACGATGGGGCAGGTGGAAGGGTACTTTGGACTGGATGCTATTGTCTCGTAAAAAGGAACGAAATGCCTTGATGCGCGTGGCCAAACCATCGCGGGTAATACGATCATCATCCAGATAACAGCGTCCGAAAAATGGCTCCATGCTGTGGGGGTATGATTCCCGAAAATAGACCTCCATGAGTACGATGATGGACCGGGCTTCGGGCATAATGGTCTGGGGAATGGTTCCGGATACTAAATCCAGGCCGCTGGCCATGGCCCAGGCATAAGCCTCCTTGCGATCGGCCAGTATCTTTTGCTGCGATTCAAACGGGTCAGCAGTCGTAAAACCAACATCCTCAAATGAAAGTTCGTGGGCTTTTTCGATGATCTGTTGTCGCTTCAGCATGAGGGGTCCTTGATATGTGCCCAAAGTTTATAACAAGAAACAGGTTCGTGTGTTTCAATTAACGTTTACCTCAACGTTGCAAAAGCCTGAGGGCTTCAGAGTCAAGGCGTCTGAGGGCGAAGACGTAGTTCTTTACTTCGAATCCTCAGCAACGCAGAGTCTGAAGTCCTCAGGCTTTCCCGGAGGGTATACAACATGGATAGAAGAACCTAATCTCTATATCCACTTTACGTAGCACGCTGATCTTAGCAGATTTTACGATAATTCTTTAATTACAAATTATTACATCCGTTTTTCCATGTTGTTTATGCAACCTTGAGGTTGGGCTTGTCAAGTAGAGATAATCTGTCGTAATAACACCCATGATAAATTGCCGCCACTGCCGACATTATTTCATTACCTGGGATAAGAAAGCACCCCATGGCTGTCACGCCATGAACTTTAAAAGCCGCAAGATGCCCGCCATGGTCGTTTACGAAAGTTCTGGCAAGGAATGTGCGACATTCAGCGCAAAATCGGATCGCAAATCCCTAAAAGGGGATTCAAGCCTTAGCTCATAGGGTCCAAAGAGTGGAGGGCACAGGTTTATTGGGTTTATTGAGCTCATTGAGCTGATAAACAGCATAAGGGCGAAACGCCAGCCACCAGCAGTCAGCAACCCAATAAACCCAACGAACACATCAAACAAAGCTGTCCCTGGATCCCGGGTTTTTTCGTTCTTATTGGTGATTCAATGTTGTTTGGAGAAATTCCTTAAACCGCTTCCATGATTTTTTGTCAGCCGCCTCTTGATAACGGGAACTTCCGAAGACGGTAAAGGCGTGCGGGGCCCCACTGTAAGTAATCATTTCATGTGAGACGCCGGCTGTTTCCAGCTCCACCGCCAAATCGGCAAACTGATCCATGCTAATGGCTTTGTCTGCGGTCCCATGCAGAATCAACAACGCCCCTCTGTTCTGACTGTAATCCTGACCACTGGGTGTCTTTAACCCACCATGAAAGGTAACGAATCCTTTTAACGGCGCACCGGACCGCGCCCACTCCAGAACAGCCGCCCCGCCAAAACAGTATCCGGCAGCTAGCGCATTGCCCGCGTCAGCACCTTTACCTCTGGCAACCTCAAGCGCGCCGTTCAACAGTGCCCGCATTTTTTCGCGATCCTTGTAAAGCTCTCCAGTATGCTGCCGCTTATCTTTGACTTCAGTCGGTCGCACCCCGGCACCAAAAAGATCCGCGGAAAAAACCGCATAGCCCGCATCGGCAAGCATGTGTGCACGCTTGATCTCGTAATCGGTCAGTCCGTCCCAATCGTGTATCAGAACCACCAATGGTGCTTTGTCTGATGGGCTGACAAAGTAACCTTGATAGGATTGTCCCCTGACCTGGTAAAGTACCGCTGCACCTTCTGCCGCAGCCACTTGGGTGGCTAGCCCCAATATTAACAGTATTGATATAAATATTTTCATGTGAACCTCCACTTATCATTTTTTTATTATTCGCCAAAGAAACTGAATGACACAATGTAATACATTTTTATCAATCGTCGAGGTCTGGACATCCCCTTGTCTCCCACGCGTCTTTAGGGTATATACTTTTATTAAAGCACGAAGTGATAAGACTTAAGCTTGAAGCAGCCGATGGCTTGCAGTCCAAAGTTCACAAGGAGAAAGTTGAATATGACTTGTATCGTCCAAAAATATGGTGGCAGCAGCGTGGCCGACATTGACAAACTAAGACAAATTGCTCACTTGATCGCATCGGTTCGGCGCCAGGAAATCCAGGTAGCCGTCGTGGTGTCAGCCATGGGCAAAACTACAGACAACTTGCTTTCCATGGCACGCGAATTGTCACCCAAACCACCTCGACGTGAAATGGACATGCTTCTTTCCACCGGGGAACGGATTACCATGGCGCTGCTTTGCATGGCCTTGAATGAAACTGGGATCGAGGCGGTTTCTTTAACCGGCTCCCAGGCCGGCATCATTACCAATGACCGCCACAACGATGCCCAGGTCATTGAAGTGCGTCCCTTCCGCGTCCAGGATGAATTGGCCCAAGGGAAAGTAGTCATCATCGGCGGATTTCAAGGTGTTAGCTACAAACGCGATATCACCACATTGGGCCGGGGTGGTTCGGACACCTCTGCCGTGGCATTGGCCGCAGCCCTGGATGCAGATCGCTGCGAAATCTATTCCGATGTCGATGGTGTCTATTCTACTGATCCCGGTGTGGTGCCGGATGCCAGGCATTTGCCCGAAATTTCCTATCCGGTTATGCAGGAGATGAGCACCGCCGGCGCCAAGGTGCTCAATGCCAGTGCCGTACAATTTGCCAAACAGAAAAACATCGCCTTATATGCGCGCAGCACCTTTGAACCAGGACGTGAAACGGTGATTCGCAAACTATCACCTGGATCCATCGTGGGCGTCCAAGCAGTTGTTAGGGAGGAACATATCGAGCGCGTCCGCATGTCAGGCACAGCCGTTCGCGAACACTTTCAAGATGTTATCTCTTTATTAGAAGCTGAACAGGTTGGCGTTAAGGAGGTCAATGTCTCGCATGCAGTGTCAGACGACGACCTTTCCAAGGCGTCCTTTGTGGTACCTGCCGCGTATGTCTACGCCTGGGAAGACATTAAGAACAGCATGCAAGCTAAATTTGGTTCCGACCTCGCCTTCGATACCCATTTAGCCGCCATATCCCTTATCGGTGAAGGTCTGAACCGAGATAGTCAAACCTTGCTTCAAACCATTAAGTTGATGGATGAAAATAGTATCCGCATTAATGGATTGACAACCACCTCATTTCGTATCTCGCTACTGGTTCCACGGGAGCTGGTCAATCAAGCCGTCCAAATATGTCACGATCATTGGATTGCATGAAATATTCGGCTTTGTCAAGTTTCATGAAATATTCGGGTTTGGCTTGACAGACCCAACTAAATAAGCCAATTGATCCCTCATCCAGACCTTTTTTGATACGCTCAATTTAGGTCATCTATTCCGCCACACTACTGTAAAGTTCCCGGAGGTATTCGGACATGAAGTCAAGCTATGATTGTATCATTATCGGTGCCGGTATTTGCGGTACAGCTATTGCCTATGAGCTGTCGCGCAAAGGTTTTCAAACCCTCAATGTAGACAAATTTGGGGCAGCCGGACAAGGTTCCACCAGCAACACCTGCGCCATTATTCGCACCCACTACTCCACCCTGGAAGGTACGGCCATTGCATATGACAGCTGGTTCGACTGGCATAACTGGCAAGATTATATCGGCACTGCCAACGACATGGACTTGGCAATATTCCATCAGACCGGTCTGATAAATATTTATGACAAAGGACATGATCCCAGTACGCACATGCGACTGCATGATGAATTGGGTATTCCCTATGATATCTGGACCCGGGAACAACTCTTGGCACGCATGCCCCACTTTGTGGATGACTCTTTTTTCCCTCCTGGCCGACCCGAAGATCCGCTGTTCGATGAACCATCCAAAGAAAAAATAAGCGACACAATTCTTTATTATCCCAACGATGGCTATATCAACGATCCGGTATTATCGGTTCAAAATATTCAACAGGCTGCCGAGTCCCTTGGCGCACGATTCCATTTCCAGGCCGAAGTAACCGAAATTCATAGCGATAACGCCGGCGTCAAAGGTGTTAGCCTGGCAGATGGCACGCGCCTGGACGCGCCGATCCTGGTGAACGCTGCCGGACCCCATTCCGCAGTGATCAACCAGCTGGCCGGTGTCGCCCATAAAATGAACATTCAGACCCGTCCCTTGCGCCACGAAGTCCATTTTGTGCCTTCCCCAACGAATTTCAGTTATGAACAAGACGGTCTGGTGGTGGGTGATGGCGATCTGGGCGGCTATCATCGGCCTGAAACCGGCAATATGATTTTGGTGGGTAGTGAGGATCCTGCCTGTGATGATAGAGAATGGATCGATAATCCCGACGAATATAACCTGGAAGTAACCCAGGCGCAATATCAGGCCCAGACATATCGATTGGCCAAACGCATACCCGATCTCCAAATTCCCAATAGCCCCAAAGGCATTGTTGACCTTTATGATGTCAGTGATGATTGGATTCCGATATATGACAAATCCGACCTCGCGGGTTTCTATCTGGCCATCGGTACCAGCGGCAATCAATACAAAAATGGCCCCGCCATCGGGCGCCTAATGGCGGCGTTAATCGATGCCTGCGAAAATGGTCACGACCATGATAGCGAGCCGGTTCAAATACCCCTGCAACACATTGACTTTAGCCTGAATACGGGGATCTTTTCCCGCAACCGGGAGATTATTGAGGGGAGCACCTTTTCGGTACTTGGCTAAATCATACTGATTTCATTATTGAGATGAAGAAACAATGTTCGATGTTCGTTTCCATAGGGACTAAGGGATAAAGATTTCGAATTTCGAATAAATGAATATTGAATTACGAAATTATGCACATGTCTATCAGCACACTTCAACATTCGATATTTCATGTTCGACATTCATTATTCAACTATCTGGATTAGCTCTGTTCTTAAAGATATTGTAAAATGAATTCAACCCTCGACCCCATCAGCACCTATTTCAACTCATATGAAGACAGAGAGGCTGCCTTCAGGCGTGCAGTGGGTTTCAGTTTAGCCAGGCGGCATGCCGGTCCATCTGTGTTTTGGCAGGATTTTAATCGGATTTCCCGCGCCGAAACCCGGTCCAATGATAATGGTTCGGTTGCTTACATCCCCAGCAACCCGAGGGACTGTCTTGCTTTCGGAACCGCCCATCAGGTATTGATGGCCAGCCATATGTCGGCTGCTAATAGCGGCAATATCAGCAAAGAACGTGTTTTGGAAACCGCCCAGCAGTTTGAAATTTCCGGGTTACTGTCGCAACCCATCCGAACTTTGTCCGGTGGTGAGACCGTAAAGCTGGCGCTGGCCAAGACGGCCGTCAGCATGCCACTTTATTCGCGTCTGGTGGTGGCCAGTCCATTTACTTGGCTTTCGAATACCAACCGGCATCTACTCGAATATTTAAATACCGTATGCAACCATTGTCAGAAAACGCTTTCAATTCTGGCGCTGGCTGGTGAAGCTAATCTGGATGCCATCGGTCCAAGCGACACATTCATACCACCGTCACCGTCTCGAATTCCCTTTAGAATAAAAATGACCGATGTTCGTATCCCGCTGATGGTTTCCTTGCGCCCCCTGGCAGCCCGCGGCGCCCATGCTGCCATCGAAAACAGCACCTTGGATCTGGTGTCCCCTTGTTTAATTATTGGCGATAATGGTCAAGGGAAAAGCCTGCTGGCCCGATCCATCGCCCAAGCTGTCTCCATCAAGGGCCAGATTGCCCTCGATAGTCCACACCCACAGCACCCAGCATGTCTTTTGTTTCAGGATGTACTCAGCCAGACCATGCTGCGCTCGTTTGGTGCCTTGTCGCACAGACCAACCAAAGATCGTACTGACCATATTTATAATTGTTACCGGGAGCTGCAACAACATTATAAGCGTGCAATCAAACAGGAATCTTCAGACAAAGTTGCCCCCATTGGCGATTGGTCGGATAAAGAGCACTCACTGGTGGACCTTAAAGCCATTCTGGTGGCTGCCCGTATAGCCGACAATCCGGGTGCCCTTATTTTGGATGAACCGGACTGGGGAATGAGTCGTACCAGCGCCGTAGCTTTCGTTTCGGCAGTTTTGGCCACCGCTCACAGCCAGCAAATACCGGTTTTGCTGATATCTCACAAACCCTGGTGGGGCCCGGTAACCGCCAGCATGCTGCGGGTTACGCGGTCATCTGCTGCCCGCAACCGGCCAGCGGCATCCCCGGTCTTCACCATTCGTCTGAAATCGGAAACGAGCCCATCATGAACTGGCGATTCAGATTAATACTATTCTGCCTATTGGCACTACCTGCCTTCACGGGATACCCGCTCGGTTATTTCCAAGAATTTCTGCTTCCGGGGCTCGCAATGGGATGGATCGTCTATGCAACCTTGGTGCATGCGGCCACATTGAGCCTGTTAGGTCCTTCTCCCTATCGCCTGGCGCTGGTTATCAGTCTGCTTATTACTCTCCCAGTTGTATTGCTGGGTGCTACGATTTCACTAATCGTGTTGTTTTTTCGCGGTTTTACAGCAGCAGATTTGAATGCCATCACTTCCCACTATGTGGCCTTGGCCGTCACTATGCTTACGGTGATCCCGCTGGCGCTATCGATCGTAGCGGTGATTCCGTTCCACCGCATGGAAAACCGGCTACTGAATCAGTCGGGTGGTGTTAGCCTTATTCAAAAAAGCACCCTTATGTTTGCACGGGTTTGTATCCACGTAATCTATTTTGTTATTCCTGACATTATGGAAGTTCTACGCGAAGAAAGAATACTGAAACAAATAATGGGTCGGCAGGCATCCGCTGAGGATCCCAAGCTTTCCTTGCGATTGCGCGCCAATATTCTGGTTCGAAATATGATTCAGGTCGGCGTAGAAGGCATCTGTTCCGCCGTGCGCCATATCCCTTTGTGGGCCGAAGAAATAGCACGGCTTCCAGGCAGGAAATCGCACGTATCAAGCAAACGAGAAAATAGTAATCATTCTGATTAAGCGCTTACCGGGTTTAACAATTGAAATTTGGGTTGACAATCGGCCTTAAGCTGTCATTTATATGCTTACTTTTGGCTTAGGGCTCACGCCTGATAGCTGTTACCTGAATAGAACGATTTTTTTCTTGATCTGTACCCATCTCTTGCGGAGAAAGGGTCCGCAAAAAGCCTCGACAGATCCATTGGTCTGCCTGCTTTTTTTGCGAATCCTACGCCATCAAGATCTGGGCATATCTCTTCGTTAAAAATCGCTCAACTCAGGTTTAATTTACAAAAGGACCTGCCCATGACCCAAAACTCAGAATCCAAACTCCTGTTTCAAGTCGGCATTGTGGCTGCTTTTGCCGCGCTGGCCTTTGTGGGAACCATGCTCATCCGAATACCAATTCCTGTTACCGGGGGCTATTTCAATCTGGGAGACACCTTTGTGATGGCCGCAGCATTACTTTATGGACCCTTGGTGGGCGCCCTGGTGGGGGCCATTGGTCCGGCTGCGGCTGACGCCATTGGATTTCCACAATTTATTCTGGCAACCGCTGTAGTCAAAGGCCTGGAAGGATTGGTCATGGGATTGATCGTCTGGGCTGGCCGCAAGGAAAGGCTCTGGCCAATCCTGGCCATTGCTGTGGGAATCGTTATCCTGGTTTCCGGATATTATATATTCGAAGCAGTTATTTACCCGGCCATGGCCGTGGCCATGCCTTTCTTTGGTGTCACCGATGCCAAGGCTGCGCTGGCAGAAATTCCACCCAATTTGTTGCAGGGTGTGCTTTCGGGTATCGTGGCCTATGGAATATTCAGGTTATTGCATCGGAAATGAGGGAGAGGATTCAAGGGTTCAAGGAAACGAGGGTCCAAGGGTAGCTGAAAGCTGTAGTGTCTGAAATATCGAATGTCGAATCATTTGCTCCCGGCGATCCGCGTACTTCAGCATTCGATATTCATTATTCGGACCCTTCAAAGTTATCCTTAGGTACAACTCTTTCTAGCTGCTGTGCAATCGCCCGATAGCGCTTAGCTTCATCCGGGTAGCCTTGGCGTTCATAGATGTCACTGATGCGCTGGTAATATAGAGTCTGATCTTTGGGATTTTCCGAACAAAGCGCAAAATAATTTTCCAAAAGATCACTGGAACGCTCACCAGTTGTATAAAGCAGCTCTGCATAGCGGTGCCTGACATATGGATCCAGGCGCTGGTGACAGCTTTTACAATTGTTCGCAATTTCTTGGTAAATTTCCAAGGCTTCCTGTGGTTTGTCCATGGCTTCATGTGTGCGTGCCAGCGCAACGGCAATCGGTTCCTGCCATCCCAGATATTCGATACCTTTAAGATAAAAATCTGCCGCTTCTGCAAATTTGCCAGAGCGGTACAGGGTTTCACCCATGAGGAGCAATATCGGTACTGACAGCTTTAGCTTGTCGGGACAAGCCTGCAGCAGTCGGTCTGCACGTTCGGTGTCACCGCGTTCCCAATAAATTTCACATAGGTTTTCATAGGCCTGTATGGACAGTGGGTAGGTCTCGATAAATGTTTCTAATAAATCCGCGGCTGCATCTGTTTGGCCCAAGTTAAGTTGCGCGTTCGCCAGTTCTAAGTGAGCATAGGTGATATGCTCTTCATGTTCAGCCACCACTTGACTGAGCAATTCCGTTGCCAATGAGAAATCCCCTTGATTCAGAGCTAGATATCCGGTTTGAAACAGATTACCCAGGGCAAGGTAATCTGTCTGGATATCTTCCGGCATGGTACTCAGCAGAATTTGGTAATAACCATCTTCATCCTCTGGATTAAACGCTTCGGAATCGGCTGATTCTGGTAAGAATGCTAATTGGTCAAAGATTTCATTTTCAGATTCAATCTGATCCACCAGGCTATCGATATCTTGATGCAAATGTATATCGCTTGACAAATCACGTGCCAACGCTAACAACTCAGCCGTCTCTGTCGGGCATTTTGCATCTACGAGATCTTTGGCCATGTCCAGATGTTGTTGGGCCAAGGTTTCACATGTATTATGAATTTTGTTATTAATTCTATCCTGGTGTTCGGATGAATCCACGCTTGACTGAGAAAGTAAGCGCTCTAGAGATTTCTCATATTCCAATTTGGCCAGGCCCAAATCATTGGACTGCACTAGACGGTCAGCTTTGGCTTCGATATCTTCAAATGATTTGGGTGATAAAAAATTGAAAAGACCCATGGGACACCCTCCGAGTGTAGCTGTTAGCTATTGCTCTTAGTAGCTATACGGTTTATAAAAATTTGCTCTGACACAGATCGGATTCGGTATCGCTATTGCTTATTGCTCAATTACTTGATCGTTTCCAGTACATACGGATAAATTTGTTCTACAACGCGTCGATAGCCATCAGGATTGGGATGAATTCCATCAGCCAGATTATAGCGTCTGTCCCCGGCAACGCCTTTCAGAAAAAAAGGTATTAAGAGAATACCCTTTTTCGTTGCAACCCGCGGATATACTTCCGCAAACTGTTTGGTATAATTGCGTCCAAAATTGGGCGGCATTTGCATGCCGGTTAGGATTGCCGTAATCTCATTCGCCTGTATGGTCGTAATAATTTCTGTTAGATTTTTTTCGAGTACCGAGGTATCAATCCCCCGTAGTCCATCATTGGCACCAGTTTCCAGAATGATGATCTCCGGTTTGAGAGCGCTGATCACCCATGCAATGCGTGAGCGGGTACCGCTGCTGGTTTCGCCGCTGATTCCAGCGTTGACAACCCGGAAAAAATACCCATCCTGCAGTAAGCGTTCCTGCAAAAGGGCTGGGTAGGCCTGATTCTCCTCGACACCATAACCGGCTGTCAGGCTATCGCCGACCGCCACGATGGTCCCAAAACTAGCTCCTGTTTTTTCTGTCGGTGAGTCGGATGATCCAACCGGAGTAGATGCTTCATTGCTACAAGCAATCAATACCAAGGATATCAAAAGTATCGATGCTAACAGCAACTTGTTGAAATTTTTATAACATTTCATATTGACTTGCTATTTTATGTAGCACGATTTCAATTGGTTGTACCTGCAAGTACAGTTACGCTTCCTGTTGCTCACGCAAATAGCTAATGGGCTTTTTTTCCAGTATCGATCTAGCCGAAAGTAAACCAACTAAATTGACTAGCAAGACTGCTCCTGTCACCATCAGGATACAAGCGGATAAGAACGGGCGGTAACCAATATCCAAAACAAATCTGCAGATCGCGCCGGCGCTTAGTTGAGAAAGGATCACTGCCAGGACACCACTGCAAATTCCCATCAATAAATTCTCAAACGTAAAAACTTTTAATACAAAGGATTTGCCGGCACCCAGAATCTTGTAATAGACGGATTCGTTGATGCGTTCGGCCCGGGTGGCAAATACTGCACTTATCAAGATCAAGATGCCGGCTGAGATACTGAGGCCTGTAAAGGCCCGTACAACCCGGGATAATTGTTGCATCATCCCGGCAAATACTCGGATGGTTTCGGACATGTCGATCACGCTAATATTTGGAAACGCTTTCACAATGCGAGTCTGGAGGGCACCAACATCTCCCGGCTCTACACGTAAAGCCGCAAAAAGCGTTTGGGGCGCATCTTTTAGCGTTTTTTCTTCAAAAATAAAATAGAAAAACGGTTGCAGCGATTCCTGGGTACGTGACCGAATACTGGCAATCCTGGCGGTTAAGGGAACCCCCTGGATATTGAATTGAATCGTATCGCCAATTTCCATCGGATGCATATCCACAACCATATCTAATACAGAAACTTGGATATCCTGCCAGTCATCCCGAAAAAGTGTTTTACCCGATTGCATGACCTCATCGGTCAGCAGGTGGTGCCTGTAGGTCAGATTGAAAACCCGTGCCAGGTTGTCTCTTTTTTTAGCACGTTCGGCCTGACGGTCAATGGCTCTGTCATTGATATGCGTGACCCGGGCCCGAATTATGGGATATAGCTGCAATTCCTTGCTTAGAGCTGCTTTAAAGGCATCTTGCTGACTTGGCTGAATATCCAGGAAAAACAGATTGGGGCTGTCCTTGGGAAAAGATTTTACAAAAGTCGCATCAAGGTTCTTTTCCAGCAGATAAATGGAAAAAATCACACAAAGCGACGTGGTTAAAGAAACCATGATCATCTGGGTAGCGGCTCCTTTTCGAAACAAACTTCGTATGGCTTGTCTGACTGCCAGATGTCGAATGGAAAGCCCCCGCAACCCTCTTAACAGCCAATAATTGGCAATCGCTGTGATTGCTATGAGGCTTCCCAAAGTCCCCATAAAATAGACGCCAAAACGAAAATCCTGCATGTGTCGCAAAACCAACCCAAAAAAGAAAATCACGAATATGGTATAAGACAACCAAATTGGCCAACGTTTGACTTTAGCAGATACATCCTTCCGTAATATCATTACTGGGCGAAGACCAGTCAGCCGGTAAAGCGGAACAAAGCAAAAAATCAATACCACCATAACTCCCAAAATTACACTTTCCACTAAACCTGTCCAGGCAATAATAAAAGGCATATCTGCGGGGAAAAAGCCCGACAACAGTTGGGCTAAAGCGTATTGCAGCAACACACCAGATACGATGCCGATTCCCATGCCCATGCATCCCAACAGCATGACCACCAGCGTATAATGAAGCACAACGTGACGATTGGTGGCTCCCACTGCTTTCATGATGCCGATGGTTTCCTGTTTGGCTTTCAAAAAGGCCGTCAACGTACTTTGGATACCAACGCCTGAAAGGGTTAAGATAAAAATACCCACCAGTTTTAGGAAAAAAATAAAATTATCAAAAAATCGTTTGACCTGTGACTGGGCTGTTTGAAAAGTGTCAACTCGCTCTCTATCCGGATCGGCGGCCTCTTGCAAGGTCTGGTAGATGGACTCTGTATGGTTTTGGTTGGTCGCTTTCAGCAGATAAACATAACGAATCCGACTACCGGTTTGGATCAGTCCCAGCGATTCTTGATCCGTCCTGGAAATAAAAACACGTGGACCAAAAGCAAACATTTGGATGGGACGATCCGGCTCGGACAGGACCACATCTTGGATCGTTAGGGTAGTATGGCCCACTTGAATTGGGTCACCCGGTTCAAGCTTTAAGCGATCCAAAAGGGTTTGGGCCACCACAGCTTTCCCAGGCCTCAATACCTGGTGCAGGGCTAGCCCGGACTGCAACTTTACACTACCATAGAAAGGGTAGCCTTTTTCAACAATCTTCAGCAGGGAAAGAACCGAGTTGGTCTCATTATTGGTTCGGACCACGCTGTAAAATTCATTATAACGCGTCCGCATCACCGCCCCTGTTCGAACCTGCTGGTCCACAGCAAGCTCTAGTGATTCCGAAATACGCTCATAAGATCGGATAATAATATCAGCAGCCTGCAATTTGCGGGCATCGTTCAGCAATGAAACGTTAACGCTTTTAGAAAAGCCGCTAAAGGCCGTTAGGGTGACGAGAGACATGCCGACGCAGAGGATGAAAACGATGGCCAGCGTCGAGGATCGGAAAACTTCGCGCCGCAGATAGCCGGGAAAAATCATCATAACTGCAGCCCGTCACTTTGGGAAGTATCAATATGCTGATCAAACCTGTCAGCATTGCCTTGGGATTGAAGCAGGCGGCCGTCCCGAAGTTGTAACACCCGATCGGCTGCTTGGGCGATGTCGGGATTGTGTGTTACCAAAATTAATGTTGCGCCTTGTTCGGATTTCAGCTCAACCAGCTGAGAAAGGACCATGGCACCGTTCTCTGAATCGAGATTGCCTGTGGGTTCATCCGCAAACAAAAGTTTGGGATAGTTGATCATGGCCCGACACAAAGACACCCGTTGCTTTTCGCCGCCAGATAGTTGACTGGGCATATTTTCAGCCCGATCTGCCAAACCCACGCGTTGCAACAACTCCAAGGCCCGACTTTCGGCATCCACGCCACCCATAATTTCGGCCGGGAACATGATATTTTCTTTGGCCGTCATGGACGGCACCAGGTGAAAGGATTGAAATACAAAACCGATCATCCGGTTACGTAAGGGTGCCAGCTCATCCTCACTGGCACCTGTAATCTCGTTTCCATCAAGGAGAACGTTACCGGAGGTCGGTTGATCCAGGCCTGAAAGCAGTGTCAATAGGGTGGTTTTGCCGCTGCCGCTGGTTCCGGAAATAACCACAAATTCACCAGCTGCAATGGAAAGGGAGATATCATTCAAAACCGTCAGCCGGCGTTGATCTAAATTGTATTCCTTACTCAGGTGTCGGGCTTCGAGGATGTTCATGTCATAACCTATAATGAAAGACCAGAGTTACAAAATATCTTATAATATGACATGTCAGCGGAAATACAAGTTACTTGGATGGGGTCTGGAGGTAAGGTTTAGGTGGATATACCCGTTGTTATCAGAAAAATGTCCCGAAATGGATCCCCACGGGTAAGCCCGTGGTCTTGTGCGAAGGCGGATAAAAATATGAGCCGCTTTGTGCACGAAACGGAACGTTTTCTAACAACCGTTTTAATGCGTTAGGACTCCGGCATTTTAACAATGCTAATTCGATTGCGGCCGCTTTCTTTGGAGAGATATAGCCCTCGGTCAGCAGACTGTATAAACCTGGCATTTCCGTTTGGGCCGGAGGTGAGATTATAGGTTGTAATGCCAATACTAATGGTGACTTTAAGGGTGTGTCCGTCAGCAATTACGTCTGTATTCTCGATGGCCCTTCTGAGTCTTTCAGCCAAAATCGTGCCACCGTTTAAATCGGTTTCCGGTAGAAGGATAGCAAATTCTTCACCGCCATAGCGCGCCACCAGGTCTGACTCTCTGACGGCCTGACGCATTAGGTCGCTAACTGTCACAAGTACTTTGTCGCCGGCCGGATGTCCGAACTCATCGTTTACCCGCTTAAAAAGGTCAATATCCAGTAATAATAATGTTAGCGGCTTCTTATACCGGACCGACCGGCCAATTTCTTTCTCCAATACCTCTTGAAAATGCCGATGGTTATAAAGTCCGGTTAATCCGTCTTTGGTCGCGAGTTCACGTAGTTTTCCGTTGGCTTGCTGCAGTTCTAATGCCAAGCCTTCCGCAACCTCTTTAGACCGTTTCAGCTCCAATATCAATTGATCATAGGAAATATTTAGTTTGCCAAGCTCTTCATTCGCCTCTAGCAAAAGCTGTGAATAGGGCTTCATATCGCCTGCATCGATGTCAAAATAAGACAATATCTCAACACTTTTATTGGCGACGGCATCAATAATTCGGCCGATTTCTTGTTCGTTGAAACCATAAACCTGACCCAAGGTGGTATTGATATCATTAATTTTATCGGCACATCGGGTGCCGTGATACGCTGATGACATGCGATCGGCAAGCCACAATATTTGGGCCTTCTTCCGACAGTTGTCAGGGACGTTGGTATTGTTATGGTGGTGCTGTATCGGCAAGTAGATACTTTCTGGTAAACCCCATTTCTGCAGCATCTGAGTGCCGACCTCTTGGTGATCGTAATTAAATATTTTTTTCTCGGCCGCAGTAATGGGGATGCCGGTGACCCGTTTTTCATCCAGCACCTTTAGATACTCCTCGGACATACAAAGATACAATATGACGATACCTATATCTTGGAGAAGGGCGGTAATAAAGATATCGTCGCTTTTCTGATTGATGGCATTGGAAATAAGATCTGATGCAACAGCGGCGGTTACCGCTCTGCGCCAAAAAATATCGAAATTGAATCCACTGCCGTCATTGGTCTGCATACAGCGGACGATTACAAAGGACAGCGCAATATTCTTTAATGTTTCGGTCCCGAGAATTGTTAGGGCTTTCTGGATGCTGTCAACTTTTTGCGACAGCGCGTAAAAAGATGAGTTGGATATTTTCAACACTCTGGCGGCCAAGGCCGGATCGGATGAAACGATCTTCGCCAGTTCACCCAGCGAGGCCTCGTCGGTTTTGACGGCGTTGAGAATATGCATGGCTATGGAAGGAAGGGATGGCAGCCGGACCTGATCATTCAAAATATCTTTAATCGATTTCATATGCCGATGGCCTCCAGAAGCGTAGCGTGCTGTGTTTTGCCCTAAAATTTTGCTTCTAGTCAGGATGGATCCATAGGGAATTACATTTCTACCGTTTTACAATGGTCAAATAAAATGTGGATTCTTTCTATAACATTTTGGTTGAAGTTTCAATTGCTAAAGCAGTTGTTTGAAGTATCCGATTGCCCTATTTGATATGAATGAAAGTGAAAACATTTAACGATACGAATGTATTTCGATAAAGACAACTGCTATTGTTTATCATTTGAATTCATCCCCGCTGCACGAAGCGGGGATGAATTCAAATTATTTGACGACGGATAATTCGTTTGTAGATTGACCGACGCCAGCTGCCGACACTGCCTGGCTGCATCAGAAATCGTCGGGGGCCAATTAAACCATATGCCATCTTCTCAAGTAGAGATTCGGCCGAAAGTTTCTTGAGCACATGCCGCGGAACGGCCGCTGCCACCAGCTGCTGAGCCATGCTTAACACGTGCCCCACTGGCAGTTGCATTCCACTTGCCAACACCTTATTTAAAAACCAATCCCAATCAAAATCTGAACTCGTGTGATGTAAAATTTGACGAATGTCAACCAGACGTACCAACCGGTCCATCCAGTGTTCGCAAGCCAGGTGGATACAGGCCGAAAGCAGGAGGTGCTCAGGTGCCGGCATTTGGATCGGCGTACCTTCCAATTCGATTAACCGTGTTTTCTCCCAAACCGTTGATTCAGCATCGGGCATGGGTGTTAAAGCAGGATAAACCTGCCAATGAAGTTCTACAACCGTCCGGCCATCGGTCATGGGTATTTCACCTTTGCGCAACCAATAAGAACGATTCTCACGTGCTTTAAAACCAAGTTCTCTGAGCGCAGACTCGGCTTTTTCCAAATCCTGTATCAGGACAATGACATCCACATCTCGACAAAAGCGCAGGAACGGTTCCGGAAAAAAAACCTTGGCCATTACCGGTCCACGTTGTAACAGAACGGGTATATCCTGATCTTTCAAATGGCGACTAACCCTGGCAGCCACTGTAGCCAACTGCAGGGCATGCGCATTCGCTTTTATCAAAAGCGCGTCTGCGGTTTCAGGCAGTTGATCCATGGGTATGGATCGGGCCATGGCATAAGCAGCCGCATAGTTGTCAATACGGTGATAAGTGAGCCAGTTCCAAAAACGAACCTGATTCACATTGGCGTAGAAATGGTTTATAAATCCGGCATGTTCAAGCCGGTTTTCAAGCGAGTAACCCAAGAGGCTAAGGATAAACATTTGCAATGACTGCGGCGTCCAAATTTTATTTCCAGGTTTGCCTTTTGGGGATCGTGAAGGTGAAAATTTCGTGTGCTTATCTTGGCCTATCTGTTCTAATTGGGCCGAACTTGGGCAAAACGTTCCAGCAACCGCCTCTTTTCTGAGCCAACTGCCCAGATGTTCGGGCTTCAAACCAGTCTCGAGCTGATAACACTGGGTCTGGTCCAACAATTGCCATAATAGATCGACTCTTTCCCGAGAAAGCGCCTCCCCGCGCGCAAAATTGCTCTGTTTGAGCATGGGCTGGAGGATGGCATCAGCTGTCAACGAGGTTAGACGGGGACCATTAGGACCGACTTTTAAGATAAAAATGGCAATCGCATGCCCCTGACCCGTGATGTCATCTGACGAAAATACATCCACTGGTGCCACCGGTAATTTTCTTTCCGGACTGTTGTCTAGCGCCTCACGCAGGTAGGCTGTTTGTGGAAAAAAACCGATGGTTTGGCGTGTCAGGTTCATTTTTTCACGCACCGGCTCAAATACGAGGCCGCCTGGTTCCCCTGAGGCCACCACGAGATCATCCGATATATATTTAAACCCATGACTTGCCATGCTGAGTGTGGTGGTGGTTTTTCCGCCACCACTGTCCGCAATTAAAAGGATGCCATCGCCCTCGGGTGTGGCTACACAACCGGCATGCATGAGCAAGCGGCCGTGTTTGACCTGCAATTCGGATATCATGGGCAGCAAGACGGTCTGATATAGAAGCGGCGCGGTCTTATTGGAAAGCTTTTGGCAATTCAGTTGAACAAAATCGTAGGGAGGGCGGCTGATGGTGTAAGATGAGGTCTCTTTTCCCCTTGCTAATATAGCGATCTGCCCCTCGGGTCCTTTAATGCACCAGGGGCTTTGGTCGTCAATTTTATCCACATACTCACGGACAAAAACAGGCATATTTTGAAAATAGTCATTATCTAAGCAGATAAAGCCTTCCAAAGTAACATCATAATCAGCGGCGTAACAGCGACCGAGACTAAAGGCATTCCCGATATCCTGTGTGATAATCGCATCCCGACTAAGCGGTCTGATTTTAAGACCGCCCACATCATAACACACCACAAGGTCTGATCCTTTGGTAGTAGCTGACTCCGTACTTTGATCCTGTGCTTCGTTCATGTATTTCTATTGCAAAATGGTTTTAGGCGGCAGCTTGTTCAGAGAATTCATAGCATGCGCCAAACAGCCACCATTGCATTGGCCCCGCCGTAAAAAATCGCAGCGATGACATTGGGGCATGCAGCCAAAAGTTCGATATGGCTTGGTTAGCTGATCATAAAATTGATGTGCCTGCTTGCGGGTTTTAAACTTGTCCAGGTGCGTGTTCAGCACTTCTGACAAAGGGAAACAATGCCAGATGTCTAGATTGGGGCCAATATCGATGATTGGATTGCACACGCACTTGAAACCCTCGCTCCTTTTCGCCAGTATCCCAATTTCTTCCTCAGAAAACATACACAATGTCAGCCCACAATCGAATCCAATCAGAATGTCATGCTCGCAGCAGGTAATAGCCATAAGCGTAATTTGTCTGCCAGTCTCTCTGTAGTCTGCTGGTGGCAAATACTCATTGCCTGTTCCCACGATTGGCTGGGCAATACCGATGCGAATGTGCCTTTTGAGATGATAGCGATCGATTGTCTCGATCAGAAACTCATATTCAAAATCTGGTGATGTGAGTGTGATGCCCAATTGAACAATAGGCCCCAGTTTTTTTAATGCATACGCAACCAGCTCCCTTTGCTTGGGTGTGTCCTTGTTTTGCGGTGATACATTGGCAAGTATTGATATACGTTTGGGTGGTAAGCTTGCCAAAAAATCGGCGGTTGTTTTCGACATCATACAATTAGAAAACAGACTCAGCTCAAACCCACGCGCCATGGCTTCATTTACGATTTCCTTGAGTTGGGGGTGGGCTGTGGGTTCTCCGCCCAGCAGCCGCAAACATTTCTCTTCGGAACGTTCCATGAAATCCATGATCGTTCGAATTTGATCCAAACTCATTTTGGTGGCCGATTGCCGGGTTTTATCTCTGCCAATCTTCATTTGTGCAAAACAAAATGAGCATTGTCGCGGACAATAATTCGTGATCAACAGATTTGCCACTTTTTATCCTTTCTAAGGTTTAGCCTTCCAAAAACAAGGAGGACGATTTGGTGCGCGACTGGTTAGCTTAAGTGCTTCACACTGTGACGCGATATTATTATCCAATCCGCTGGCTGATAGCATCGATTGAAATAATGAAACCGGTAATTTTAACCAGTTTTTGAACTGGATACCCTCCCAGAAAATCGTTTTAAATTCAAAATCGCATTCAGATCTAATAGCTGGCCCGCAATCGGGTATGGTCCAAATGGTTGTGGGCCGCAATTTAAAAAAATGTTCAAACTGTTGCCGTGTTCCTCGCGGGTAACCTGTCGTATTATTAAAAAGCATGATGACCTCCAATGCCGGCTGGATGTCAGCATGACCAATCAGAGAAAAGGTGTTCGCAAAATTGGTCATCACCAATTCCCTCGTTTCTAGTAATGAAGCGTCACCAATATCTTTATCCAAACTATCGAAAGTACAATAGTGCCAAACACCCCGATTCACCAATTTTTGTAATAGATCATAGTGTGCAAATAGCGACATGGGCCCCACCAACCGGATGCGAGCAGCACCAGCCAGTGTCAATTGCCCCACAAGGCGCATCAAAAAGCTTGTATCAACTTGGTCGCCGGTTATGATATCGGCATCAATATCCATGGCCCCCGCCAGAATTGTTTCTAAATTTTCGGGTGGTCGGGTTTGGGATTGGGTGGCTGCGTCACAACCTTTGCATTCGACCGAACAAGGGGCATCCAGTCGTATAGCCACATGCCGACCATAATGCGGTGCTGTCTTGGGCAACCAGGGTGCCGTCGTGTGCACCGCCTTTGCTGATAAATTGTAGTGTCGTTCCACAATTTTGGATAGGACTTCGGCGAATTGCAATTCAAGTTTGGACATCCATTTGCTGGCCCGCAAGGTATAGGGTGGCCGCTTGTCGAAAACGTATTCGTATTCATGCGATTGCCGTCGTAATTCGGTCCCATTTAGAATACAAAGCTCGTTCAAAAAGATACGCGTGGGCTGTTCGGATATAACAGACCGAATTCCATTAAGATATGAGGCTAAGGTTTCATAGGGCAAACCGCATATCAGATAAAGATTATAAGGAACTTGTGCTTGGCGTAGATGCGCCAAGCCTTGCTTAAATTTTTCCGGTCGCCAGGGGCGATGAATCGCCCGGGCAGTTTCAGGATGGGCGGTCTGTAAGCCCACATCCACAATGGTAAAGCACCTGAAAAACGCAGCAAGTTCAAGTGTAATTTGGTGGGCATATGCTTCAACCGACGAAACAATTTTAGCATTGATGCTGGTCAGTTTATCAAAGATGGCGGTCAAACGTTCAAGTCGAACCGGATCGCTATTACCTAGAATTGGATCCATTATATGAAAATAGGTGGCTCCCTGTTCGGCCATTTTAATGGCTTCGGACTGTAGACGTTGGATTGAGGTCGTACGAACTTTTATTTTGCGGCCACCTTCAAAACAAAAGCTACATTTGAAAGGACATCCACGGGCCCCCTCCAGCATGATACCCAGCTGATAATCTTTGCGGGCGGCCACCATCCCGGCCAAAATCGGTGACGGTATATCATCCAATGAGGGTATAATCTCAGCTGGTCTCGTGGCAACCACGGTATCGGCTTGGCGATAACGTAAGCCACTGACCTGGTCCGGATCTTGAAGTCCATTTTCGGTTTGGCTCCAAGTTTCCAGAAATTGCATAAAAGGTAGTTCACCTTCCCCATCAATGAGATAGTCAATCGCCAGATTATCGGCCAGATAATCTACCATTGAGTTGCTGACTTCTTGCCCGCCAACCAGCGTTTTCATACCCGCATGGGTTTGTTTAAGCCGCTCTAAAACCGAGAAAGTGATATCGCGATTCCAAATGTTGACCGAAAATCCCACCAGCTTCGGACATTGGTTAACGACCGCTTTTGCTATATTGACCGGATCCTCATTGTTTAGAAACTCTAAATAGCGGACATCAAATTTGGTTGACAACTCCTGGGATTGATTCGCCATCAGGGCCAGAATCCGAACCGGCAAACTGTAATGCCCAGGCACATTGATAGCCACCAACAGAACCCGGCAGCGATCATTACCTTCGCATGCACCCGGTTCATGGGCAAGATCAAGATGTTGCCAGTTATTAATATTATCCGTTGTTATCTTTTTTGTCATGATCCATCATGTGTGCTTGAATCGATACTAGTTTTCTTCCTCGAGTCTATAGGCTGGCGGCTATAGACTGTAGGCGCTAATAGCCTGACAGCCTTCAGCCTATCCCCCTATTTTTGCGGTTTGGCAAAGTATCGATTATATATATCCTTGGCCTCGGTCAATGTGATTAAACGCAGAATTTGTTTAAATCTGGTAAAGGGATCCTCAGCCACGTATAAAAGATTCTTTTTAAGACGCAGGTAGCGCATCAAACCGGTTTGACCGAAAAAAGGACCCATATAAGCCTCAAAATCTTGGGGCTTGCGAGCATGAGCATATTCTTTAAACGGCCCCATGTCCAACGTGGATTCAAGCTTAAACATATATGTTACCAAACCCAGGGTCAGCCCGAACATGTTTCTTAATTTGGCGTCCTGACACCATTGGTAAACCAGATCCCAATCGATAGAAGCCTGAAGCGCAAACAAGCCGATATCCACAAGCTGTTTCATGATTGTTAACTCATGATGAATAAACGCATGCGTGATCAATCCGATGAACTCATGATTATCTGACAAACGATAAATTTTTCCATCAGGGGTTTCCAGGGGCTGTCTTTCAGCTAACAAAGATTGGCTATCGATGGTTTCCCGATATCTTTTGGCCGTTAATAAGGACCAGTGAATCTCAAAGGTAACACCTCTGATTTTAAAGACATATTGACTGCGCAAATATTGTTCAGGTTTTAGATCTTCAGCCTTCAATGCATCCAGCAATGCTAACCGGTCCCCGGGGGCTATCAAAAGGTCAACATCACGCATGGCGCGTACACCAGAATCAGGATAGAAGCGGTTTACCAGGTGTAGTCCGCGCATGGCTGCTGCGGGTATACCTGCAGACTCCAAGACGGAAAATAAATAACCGGCCGCTTTTAATGCGCGCAGATTCTCGAATAACATGGGCATACCAGCCTGCTGCCACGCCTGGCTGAACTCCTCTGGAATCCGATGCTTTGCCAGTGCCAACCGAAATAAAGGCGCCAGATTATGCGCCCGAACCCAACGATTGAGACGCTGCCAATTCATCTGAGTAGGAATTTCGATAAGGTCGGTCTCGCCTTTTATCCAGGCCCCCAGAACCTCGAGGATGAAAGCCGTCAAAACCGCTTGGGGATCATTATTCGGCTGGTCGTTTTTCATGGTGTTCCGGTTTGATCATGTCCATGTAAGCGTTCCCCGATAGCTGTAAACAAACCATCGATCTCTCGCTGCCACTGGCGGTTTTTCTCCCAGGATGCAACCATTAATTTCTGACTCAATTCTTGGGTATCGATTTGGTCCACTTGTTGGGTATACCCCTCACACAGATGACTGATATCGCTTTCAAAAGCAGGCAACAAGCTCGCACCGACTTGGGATAGTGCGTTCATAAATTTAGCCAGATCAAATTTTCTTAAAATGGCAATCCGTTCGTAGTCCACCAGTATAAAGTGGGGCTTTGCTTGGGGCCGCCATTGTACCAGGATATTTTTGGTATTGAGATCTTTGGCATTTACCAGCAGCAGGTGAATTCGCCCTAAGAAAGTGCCCAGATCACGAACAAAATGCCGCCAAGATTTTGCATCCATATGACTTTTCTTACGTTGATGCCTGATGACGGCATCCAGGGTTCGAATATCTTCTAGCCATTGGCTTGCGTAGAGCGATTGCTTTGGAAGGCCCATCCAGTTGCGGTCTGTTGCAAAACCGATGGGCACCGGCGTTGGGATGCCCATTTTTTTCAGCTTGTTACAGGTCCTATATTCCTGACCACCACCAACAAATCTCCGATCTTTTATTCGAGATTTGAAAAGATACGGGTATTGGTAGATTTTGATAAAATAGTCCTGCTGGTTGGGTCCTTGCTTATGAGCCCGTAACAGCAGCTTGTGGGCGTCTTGGCGCAGTGTTGTGCAGTCTTGGCGGGAATTAAAAAACCGGGTAAGGTCTTCGATTTGACCATGGTGGGGATGCGTCATTGCTGCGTTGTATTCCTTTTGCGGCGCGATTGCCCTTCTATTGCTGAATCCCGCTCCAAGGCCTCGGCAATTTCGATTTCATCAAGCTGGCCGTTGGATAAGAGCACCACGCGGTCGCAATGTTTCAGAACACTGGTGCGATGCGAAACATTCAGAACAATCAAAGTGTTGGCGAGCCTATCTACGGCCTCGAGAATTGCTTTTTCGTTGGCTGGATCAAGTTCACTGGTGGCTTCATCTAAAATGAGTATGGATATCGGCCGAATTAGTGCGCGTGCCAAGGCGACCCGTTTTCGTTCACCACCCGACAGAAGACTACCCCTTTCTCCTACGCGGGTATCGATACCGTCGGGCAGCCTTGTTATTATTTCATCACAACCCGACAAGTTGACGGCTTCCTGAATCTGATCGGCGTTTGCATTCGGATTGCCATAACAAATGTTCTCCTTAATACTGGCATCAAAAAGAAAAGGTTCCTGTGATACAATCCCTATCTGTTGCC
>CAZWEO010000049.1:0-34534 GCA_964633115.1 uncultured Desulfobacterales bacterium | reverse complement strand
TCAATCAGGCTTATACCTCTGGCCTTATAGATGTCCACCAAACTTGCGGTAAACCGGTTTTGGTGGTAAAGATTCCTGGTTTCGATAAAGATTTGGCAACCCAATTTTGCGAATCGGGAATTCCCTTTTTTGATTCGGCCGAACGGGCCATGCAGGCCTATGCGGCGGTAAGGCAGTACTGGGGCTGGAGGCGTCGGTTTAAAGCATAAAATTAACTCTAATTAGAAGCCAGAAGTCAGAATCCAGGAGTCAGGAGAGTGAAGACAGAATTTAGGAGACAGGAGTCAGGACTTGACCGTTGCGGGTTACGGGTTGCGGTGTAAGAGAGTTGGAGGGGCGAAGGATTTAAAGGAGTAATGCGTTGCTTGAAGCGAGTTGCCAGTTTAGCTTTGGACGTTGTGCTATAAGCAGCATAAAAGCCTAAAGTGAAATATCGAATATTGATTACAGAATTTTGAATATCGAAGTTTGTTTTTGGCCGTCACCGCACTTCAACATTCTATATTCCATGTTCAATATTCATCATTCATTTTTAAAAATATAGCGTCCCAGCATCCCAACTTTCGAATGTCATCCCGATGAAAATGGGGATCCAGGATAAGCCTTCCGCATTGGAGCGACACCGTCGTGTTTCATAAAATCGTTCTACGATTTTATTCAGTACTTGACCCAATAATGCAATCGCAAGATTTTTTGGAAAGGGTAGCAGATATGTTTCTATACTGGCGCATACAGCAGGATTTAAGTTGCCTGGGCGAATACATCCAATTTCATGATCCGGCCATGATACGTTCCATGCAGACGTGGGTTCGTAAAAATTATACCGGTCTGGCATTTGCGTCAGGCTATTTTGATAGCGAGGAGATCTGGGATAGGCGTAATTAATTCAGCGCTTTAAAGAGTAGTCATATTTCAGTTGACAGAACAATGTGGTATGTATTATAGTTTTGGGCATGAAAAAAGCATCCGGCCATATTCTGACGTTGACATTAAAAGTAACATGCATAGGTATCGTGTTGCTGCTGTGTGTCAGTCTATTTGCAACCGGTTTGATGGCAGCAGCGGACTGTGGAACTCGCTGTTGCTGCGGTATCACGTCCCAGGTGCGCGCGCAGCAGGCAATGCCCATGAAGATCCAATCCCCACAAAGCTGCTGTACCGGAAGTGATCCGATGCCCTGTGATATCCAAAACTCGCCGCCGCATAAATTACCGGATGCCCTTTTTACAAGTAGTCATAACTCAAACTTACCAACCATAATTTCACTGGTGGGTCTGGATTCTGTTGATCCGACCCCAGATGCCGGTGGATGCACCAATCACTCAGTTTCAATCAATCAACATTTCCGCTCGCCACCACTGTATCTAGCGAACCTCGCCATTCTCGCTTAAAAACTGTTCAAAAATTTATCCAACACCCAATAATACGCCGGGCCGAGATTACAGCACATATAAGGCGCTAACATAGGCCCATGCTAGCTTTGCATTCTTGCCTGTCCGCCACAGTTGAAAAATGGCGGCGGGCCAGTCTGTGCTTTGTCCTTGGAGGCGTTCATAAGGTTTGAAACAGTTTTTTATTACGATACGTAAAAATTTATCAGTATTTGGGCTTTCTACAAAGCCGTCAAATTTCAAGGAGATATATTCATGTCGAAAAATAGTAATAAGCAAAAAAAGGATATAAATGAGGCTAAAAAGGCCATGGTTCTTGGCAACGACAAACCAAATCGAAAGCCTATGATTGGGATTGCTATTGGCGTCGTCCTTGTGGTGGCTGTCGCTGCCTATTTTCTGTTGGCCCAAAATCAGAATGGCAAGGTGGCGAGTGCCAAGGGGCCCAGGATCGTGGATGGCACCACGGTCGTATTTCCGGCGGCCATGTTTTCTGACGGTGTTGCACGGCATTTTGAGTATGCTGATGGCAATCGGACCATTCGCTATTTTGTTTTAAAGAGTTCGGACGGTATCCTGAGAGCTGCATTTGATGCCTGCGACGTCTGTTGGCCGGCCGGCAAAGGATATTATCAGGATGGGGATGACATGGTTTGCCGGAATTGTGGCCGCCGGTTTGCGTCAGTACTGGTTAACGAGGTCAAAGGTGGTTGTAATCCGGCGCCCTTAAATCGTCAACTGGATAACGAAAAGCTGGTTATTCAGATTAAAGATATACAGGAAGGCGTCCAATATTTCGATTTTAAAGGCAAGGTGTCGTCATGAACCTGAGCGCCATATCAATCAAAAACTTAATGCGGCGTAAAACAAAAGCTGCGTTTGTACTTGCCGGTTTGGTTGTGGGTGTTTCCACTGTGGTTGGTATCGTGAGCTATCTCGAAGCCATGACCGAGGATATCAACCACAAGCTTGAAAAGTTTGGTGCCAATATTCTGGTGGTTCCCAAAACTGAGACACTGTCGCTTTCTTATGGCGGTATGTCCTTAGGAGGTGTGTCTTTCGAGATGCAGGAAATCAACCAGTCGGAATTGAGCCAGGTGCATACGATTAAAAATTCCGCCAATATCGCAGCACTAGGCCCACTTGTTCTGGGTGTGGCCCGGGTTAGTCAAAAAAATGTCCTCGTAGCCGGTGTTGATTTCCAAGCTGCCAAAATCTTAAAACCCTGGTGGAAGCTAACCGGTGTTCTTCCGGATTCAAATGGTATAGTCCTGGGAGCTGAGGCTGCCCGTGTCCTCAACCTAGGTGTCGGCGACCGTCTCAACTTGAACGACAATGACCTGGTGGTGTCCGGTATGCTTGCGCCCACCGGATCGCAGGACGACCAGCTTATTATTACGCGTCTGGCAACGGCCCAGGAGATATTTGGTAAACAAGGCCGAATTTCAATGGTTGAGGTTGCGGCACTTTGTAAAGACTGCCCCATTGAGGCTATGGTAAAACAGATCTCGGATGCGTTACCCAATGCCAGAGTGATGGCTATTCAGCAGGTTGTCAAAAGTCGTATGGAGACATTGGCTCAGCTCAAAAAGTTTTCATATGGGATTTCCGGAATTATTCTTTTGATCGGTAGCCTGGTGGTGCTGGTAACGATGATGGGCAGTGTGCGTGAACGCACCAAAGAGATCGGCATTTTTCGAGCCATCGGGTACCGCAAAGGGCACATCATGCGGATTGTTTTTACCGAAGCAGCCATTGTTTCGGGTCTGGCAGGTGTCATCGGCTACTGGCTGGGCTATGGCGCTATCAAGATCGGTATGATCGTTTTTAGTGAGGGCCACCCAGCAATGGTGCCGGTAGATATCGTTTTAGCGCTGAATGCGGTGCTCATAGCCCTAGCGGTGGGCTTATTGTCGAGTGCCTACCCAGCTGTCATGGCCGCACGCTTGGATCCGAATGATGCGTTGCGTACACTCTAATTCACTAATCCTACGAAGGTGTCGTGATATTCCCTAATCAATCCGAATCTAACATGATTTAATTAGGGTTCGAGGAGTCAAGGATTCAAGGATTCGAGTGAGGGGATCAGGCTATTAGCGCTCGACGCCTACAGCCTACAGTCTTCAGTCTAAACAGCTGATACTTGGTTGTATTTCTGGACGGGCAATCAGGTGCCAATTATGTAAAATTAAAAAAATTGAGGACAGGTAAAGATATGAGTTATGTAATTGTAGACAACATTTCCAAGATATTCGGCAGGGGCGATACGGCCGTGACAGCCCTTGCGAAAATCAGCTTTCAAATCTCTGCGGGGGAATTCGTGGCTGTGATGGGTGAGTCCGGAGCAGGGAAATCGACCTTGTTGGGGATATTAGGGGCCATGAGTGCTCCCTCTTCTGGACGCATGGTGGTGGACGACATCGATATCTACAGTTTACGAATGGAGCAGCAGACTGATTTTCGGAGAGAATTCTTGGGATTTATATTCCAGAGTTTTCATTTGGTACCGTATTTAACTGTAATCGAAAATGTGATGCTGCCATTGGCAGTGAAAAAAATCACCCGCAAAGAAAAGTTAGAAATGGCCAACGTCGCACTTACGCAGGTTGGCCTGAAAGGCAAATCCAATCGCCTTCCCAACCAGATTTCTGGCGGGGAATCAGAACGGGTAGCAATTGCCCGTGCTATTGTGAACGAGCCTCCTATATTGTTAGCTGATGAACCAACTGGCAACCTGGACAGCCAGACATCAAAAGAAATTATGCTACTTTTAGATCGATTAAACCGCAACGGCATGACGATTATTATGGTCACTCATAGTCGGGCCTGCGCTGATTATGCCCATCGTCTGATTCATATTTCGGATGGCAAGCTTATGGATGATAAACCGACCGGTTATGAAATTCAAAATTTAACATCGCCATTAACTGGTGCGGCGTATACTGTGAATGCATGAAACCTGATTTGTGGAGAAAAATAACACTGATTGGCATTCTATTGATGTGTGCTGGATTTTTAGTGTTGGTGGTTTTGCCCGGAAGCTTTGAGATCCTATTGCCAGGAAAATCAGATTCGGGACAGTCCATTGGCCTGGGGGATTTATTTCAAGGATCCCCACTTATCGACACCGATAGCTGGGCAAAGGTTCGGTTAGCAGATACAAACGGTGACATCATGGCACTCTCTGATTTCAGCGGTAAGGTTGTTTTTCTCAATTTTTGGGCGACTTGGTGTCGGAGTTGTGTTTCCGAGATGGCCGATATGCAAACGCTGCATCAAAAATTGAAAGGCAAACCATTTGCCATGGTTGCCATCAACATTAAGGAATCCCCATCGCATGTAAGGAATTTTATAAAGAACAAAAGCCTCACTTTCACAACCCTTCTGGACCCAATTGGTGAAACCTTAGGCCAGTTCGGTGTCCGCGCACTTCCTACCACACTCATTTTGGACAAATCCGGCAATTTGGTCGAAATGATTATTGGGCCCCGAAACTGGTCCAGTCGAACTTCCCTTGCCAAGTTTAAACACCTTATAGATCAAGGTGCTGACGAATCTTGACAAGTTTAGCATGCCTGTCATAAAATCGTGGAACACGATTTTATTACACAAGGAGACCTGCCCATGAAAATCGAACTCAGTAAAACCACAGTTGAATTTACACCTGAAGCCGATCATGAAAAAACCATGCTGGAAGGACTATGGCGTATGCTGGTGGATTGCGCCCGCTTTAACCAGAAATTAGTACCGGTGGGTGAGTATGTGCCGGCAAAAAACAATACAGCCAGTTTTGCAGTCGAGGGTGAAAAAAGTGAAGATGAATACCCCGCCGTATACGTGGACAAGGATACCACCTGTTATTGCCAGACGTGCAATAAATATGTGAATTTGAAGGCTGGTGAGCGGATTCCACCTTGTTGTGGTAAATTAATGGAAATTCTCGACTAATGCCCATCCATAAATGACCTATTTGCGTCCTACCGGTGTTGGGCAGTAAATTTAATTCCTCAAAATAGTTCACTATTCCTCTGGATTAAATTTTCTGCCCGCCTTGGCATAACGCAAATATTTCTATTTCTGGTTGGCCATTAGACAATGCAAATATTAAAAAAAATGACAGCTTATGTCTAAAATTTGTCTTATCATACATAACATTGTCAGTTAATCTATCCTAATAACATCAATATCATTTTGATTGTTCTTGCTCTTCGGAGAAATTGGAAAGAAAAAGGCTTATGCGAATTATATCTTGGAATGTAAATGGTATTCGCGCGGCGGTTAAGAAGGGTTTTGAGGCCAGGTTGGCATCCATGCAAACTGATGTCCTGTGTGTGCAAGAAACCAAAGCGCAGGACGATCAGGTAAGGGAAGCCCTGCAAAACATCGACGGCTATCACATTTATTCCAATTCGGCGGTAAAAAAGGGCTATGCCGGCACTGCCATTCTGACTAAAAAGAAACCCACGGCGGTGCAACTGGACGTGGGTATTGACGTGCATGACCAGGAGGGCCGAGTGATTGTCCTCGATTTTAACGACTATTATTTGCTTACGGTATACACGCCCAATTCTGGAAGTGAGCTAAAGCGGCTTTCCTACCGAAAGGAATGGGACGCCGATTTTCTTAAGTACCTCAAAAAACTCGAAAAGAAAAAGCCGGTCATAGCCTGCGGCGATTTTAACGTGGCCCATCAACCTATCGACTTGGCACGGCCCAAGCCCAATTACAACAAGACCGCTGGATACACTCAGGTGGAGATCGACGGTATGGACAACCTGATTGGGGCTAATTTTGTGGACACCTACCGCTACCAGCATCCCAAAGAAGTCAAATACAGCTGGTGGAGTTATCGCGCCGCGGCCAGAAAAAGAAATATCGGCTGGCGTATCGACTATTTTTTGGTCTCCAACAGCCTGGTCAAATGCATTCAGAGTACGGACATATTAAATCAAATCGAGGGATCGGATCACTGTCCGGTACTACTAGAATTAAAACCTTAGGCACGGTATTAGAAAACACGAAATGGCAGCGTCCATTTTATGCCCGAGCTACCTCTAACGGCAACGGTTCCTAAAGGTAGCATATCGATATTTGGATTTGGCAATTAGCAAAACAAATTACCCCTTCTTGTCATTTTGACTGTATGTAGATTGTAAGCTGATTAGGTCAACTGATTGAATTCACGTGGATATTCTATATTGTTACAATCTTTAAATAGGAGGGGTCGCCGTGATTGGTGTAATCTTCAACGTATAAAAATGTGGTGAACCGAAGGTTTGATTTGCTAATCAGGCTGATGCGACTGTCTCAATATTCGATATTTCATCTTTCATCCGCTGCTCGGCATGCCACAAATCGTATGCTTGCTGCATACGTAACCAAAGACCTGGTCCGTTTCCGGCAAACTTGCCTATTCTAAGTGCCATCTCAGTTGTGATAGGATGGGTGCCGGCCAGTACACGGTGCAACTGCTATCTTGAAATGCCTAATCTTCGTGCTGCTTCACTCACAGAAATTCCAAGTTCGGGAAGTACATCTTCACGCAAAATTTCTCCCGGGTGAGTCGGTTGCCGCTTTAAAGATTGTTTTGCAAGGTATTCTTTCATGGTTAACCTCAATGATATTGTTCAAGATCAATCCGCAGCGCCTGACCTTCTGCCCACTCAAAAGTGACACACCAAGGGCCATTCACGTGGATACTATAACGTTTTGGTACCCCATGGAGTCCGTGGAAATTAAATCCAGGCACATTCATATCGTTCAAAACATCTGCTTGATCCAAAGCATCCAAGCGCCTGAGGCAACGTGATTGTAAATCCTGGCGCACCCGACGTGTTCGTCCGGATTCAAATAATTCACTGAGCCCTTTGTGCCTAAGGCTTTTGATCATATGCCACACAGTAACATGTTTTGTTACAATGTCAAGTGTTTTGTTACAGTTTATATTCCATTATTGAATTCGTTCAGATAGACGGGTCTTGTGATTTGCGAAACAAAGTACGGCATTTTCGATATTGCGGTTGAATTTTGATTTTAGTTGGATTATGTTAACTTATTGATTTCACATTTATTTTAAGCTGTGTTACATAACCTCAAGTTGGGATGGTTTGCCTGTGATGCTGTAATCTCCTGTTTCTCATCAAGCCTCATTTTACAGGCTTCTTCTGGAAGTCAGAAGGTAGGTATTTTCTTTTCCCAAGCACTTTATTAAATGTGATGGAATCGAACACATCAGCCTATAGTGCCGATTCCGACTCTGTACCCATTTTTCAAGTAAAATACAACCTACCGGAAGATTGACAAGAAACAGGCTTTCCAGAACAGAATCATGGCCATTGACACTATATTTAAGCAGGGCTAAAATATAAATTGGCAGATAATCCTTTATCCATAAAAAACAAATCCGAAATGTTCGATGCGGTGTTATGAAAAACGAAAGCGCCTATACCGATCTAGACCGGAATTATCTATCTCTTTTCATGGGGGGCATGCTCAGAAGGCCTCTGCTGGTCATCCTGATTTTCATTGCCATCACCATTATCTTTGGATGGCGAATTCCTCATATTTCATTTCGAACATCCATCTACGACATGGTGGTGGACAGTTTACCCGAGACGGCCAGATACAAAACGTTTAAGGAGGTTTTCGGATCCGATGAAATCATCAGGTTAGTCATACGCACGGACGGGATATTCACACCCGATAATTTCAATACTGTCGTGAAAGTTTCCGATGTCATCCAGAAGCTTCCAGGAGTAAAACGGGTCATAAGCCTGCCAGTGATTAAAAAAGCGGTTGAGATGTCCGGGAACTGGGATTTAAAAAAATTCAGAGAAATGATTCAACCGGTTAGCCTGTTTAAAAAGAATCTCATCTCCGATGATCAGAAAACAACCATAATGACTGTTGTTCTTGCCATCAATGCCGACAAAGAACGTGTCATTCGTGACATTCAAGCCCTCATCGATAACATGCCGGAACATGTAACCGCTTATCAGATCGGAATGCCGCTCGTATCTCAGGCAATGGCCCAATATACAGAGAATGATTTCAAACGCCTGCCGTTAATCACACTTTTGTTTGTTGCAGTATTACTGTGGATCATTTTTCGCAATATATCAGTAACCATAGTGGTACTAGGATCAGTTGTATCCGCCTTAATTTGGACCATTGGTCTTATGGGATGGTTGCAGATCCCCTTGTCTATGATGACTATGGTCGTACCGGTTTTTCTTATAGCGGTAGGTACGGCTTACTGTATGCACGTCATATCCACATATGTATCCAGCAGTCAATATGCGAGTTCACCCCATCAGGCGGTGTTAGAATCCTACCAAAGGATTTTTCTGCCTACTATTCTGACGGTCTTGACCACCGCCATCGGTCTGACATCTTTGCTGGTCAACCGTATACAAGCCATACATGAATTCGCCCTGCTTTCCTGTTTTGGTTTGTTCAGCCTCCTTGTCATCCTGCTCACCGCGTTTCCGGCTGCCCTTCTGATGGTTTCTCTCCCAGAACCGCATAAAGCTCAGTCGATAAATGGCGATGATCGGATTAAGAGAATCCTTGAGCTCATCGTGATGCTCAACCTGAAACATCGCAAGCCTGTTTTGCTTTCAGTCTGCGGACTGATCCTGTTGGGCATAATTGGTATGTTTCTTATACGTGTTGAGACCAATCCCATCGGGTTCTTCAAAGCCCACACCTCAATCAGCAGACATTTCCACGATATTTATCAGGACCTTTCTGGAAGCTTTCCCATCAATGTTGTCATGGACGGCGGCGAGGATGACTTTTTTGAAGATCCGCAGAACATTGCCCGCATCCAGAAGCTGCAACACTACCTGGAAACCTTGCCGGGGGTCGACAAAACCGTATCTTTTGCAGATTACATGCAACTGGTCAACTACGCCTCAAATAAATATAATCCCGACTACTATAGACTCCCCCAGGAAGGTTTTGAGGTGCGCATGCTGATCAACAGCTACAAAACCATGCTGGGCGACGATATGCTGTACCGTTTTATGAATCCTACCTATGCCAAGGCCAATATACTTCTTTTGACCCATATCTCCAGTTCACGGGAATTTTTATCTATCAAGGATACCATACTGAACCATGTCCAGGCCGAATTCCCAGAAGTGCCGGAGTGGAATGTAACCGGTTTCGGAATGGTGGTCGCGGCCAGCAGCCATCTTTTGACATGGGGCCAAGCAAAGAGTTTTTCCCTAACCATGGTTTTCATCTTTGTGATCATGTTGATTCTCTTTCTTTCCACCAAAGTCGGGTTTATTGCTATCCTGCCGAATGCCTTTCCGATCATCATAATATTCGGTATTATGGGATGGGCCGGTATCCATTTGTCCATGGTGACCAGCTTGATCGCGAGTATTGCCATAGGACTAGCAGTAGACGACACCATTCACTATTTGTACCGGTATAACCGGGAGTTTAAAAAAGACCTGGATAAAGATCGGGCTTTGAGAGACTCCGTTCTGCATGTTGGAAGGCCGGTTCTTTTTACGACTATAACGATTGGCCTGGGCTTTGCGGTTCTGCTTTTTTCCAGTTTTAACCCCACGTCGATTTTCGGGCTTTTAATGGTCATCACCATGTTGGCAGCAGTGATCGGAGATTTGTTGATTCTTCCAGCCCTGATGATCAATGTGGAACTCGTTACGGCTTGGGATTTGCTGAAACTGATGCCGACATTGAGTGGACTTTCAAGCTCTGCAGCGCATGAGTTGAACCAACCGTTGAATGTAATCAAGATGGGTAGCGATTATTTGAAAATGGTCGCCAAAAAAGAAACCGCCATCGAAACAGAACATATAAACCGCGTGGCCAGTGAAATTGGAACCCAGGCAGACCGGGCATCTACTATAATTCGTCGGTTGATGGCCTTTGGCAACAAACCAGGTTTCAACAAAGAACCCACCGATGTGAACAGCGCTATCCATGAAGCCCTTGTGCTGGTCGAAAATCAACTGAAAATCGAAGAAATCGATATAGATCTTGATTTGGACAATTCCTTACCCTATATTTATGCTCATCCTACAAAAATCAGCGAAGTGGTTTTCAACATCCTGACCAATGCCTGTGAGGCTATCGCCGAATCAAAGACAAGCACTAGGCATATTAGGAAAGACTCACGAATCTCTGTCCGAACATCGATACATAAGAAATATGTCAGAATTTTAGTGAGTGATAATGGTATTGGCATCCCTGCTCATTTAATCAAAAGAATCACAGAGCCTTTCTTCACGACTAAAACATCGGGAACCGGCAAGGGGCTTGGTCTGAGTATCAGCAAAGAAATTGTGAAGAGCTATCACGGTCGTTTGGAGGCGAAAAGTGAACAGGGCCGGCAAACAGAATTTATCATGTCCTTCCCTGTTTATGTAGAGCCGGGCAGTCAGTGAACCGGCCCACAAGTCCGAGAGAGGTAATAACCGCTTATGCTTAAAGCACTCGTCATAGATGATGAACAATCGACCCTGTTCATGTTCAATCTTTTTCTTGAGGCCTTTGGTTATCAAGTGCTAACCGCAGAGAATGCGGACGCCGGGATAGAGCTGTTTAAAAAAGAGCGGCCGTCCATTGTGTTTACAGACATCAAGATGCCGGGAATGGACGGCCTGGATACCCTTAAAATGCTCAAATCGATAAACCCGGCTGCACAGGTGATCGTAATGACCGGCCATGGGGATCAGGACTTGATGAAGCAGGCCATGTCGCTTGAGGCCACAGCCTTCCTCCACAAACCCATAGAACGGGCGGCGCTGGAAAAGGCGCTCAAAAAGGCGGTGGACAATCTACCCCGGCGCGAATGATTTTCATTAATATACGGCGCATGCCTGCGAAAACTATGATTAAGGAAGGATTCCAAAAATGAAAAGGACACTTTTCTGGCTGCAATGTGGGGGCTGTGGCGGTGATACATGGTCGATGTTTAACATCGAATCACCCAACCTTGCTGAGCTGTTCACATCACTTGATATAGAAATTTTGTGGCATCCCACAATTTCCGTTAAAGGTAATGCCGCCCAACAGCAATTGGTTTCTGACGTGTTGTCAGGCCAACAGCCACTTGATTTTCTGTGTATTGAGGGGGCCATTATTCGTGGTCCGCAGGGTACGGGGTTATATGATCTAGCCCTTGGAAAACCCAAAAAGGATCTTGTCGCCGCGTTGGCAAGACAGGCACAGTACGTAATCGCAGTCGGGACATGCGCCAGTTTCGGCGGGTTCGGGGCCGATAGTGAAATCGAAGCCACCGGTATGCAGTTTTTGAAATGGGAAAAAGGCGGTTTTGTCGGTGAGTCGTTTCAATCTAAAAGCGGCCAACCCGTCATTAACCTGCCGGGATGCCCGTGCCATTACGACATCATCGGAGGAACCCTTTCCCTGTTGGTTTCTGACGCTTCGCTGAACCTGACGGAGCATCAATCGCCCGCGGAATGGTACAACATCATGGTTCACCAGGGATGCACACGTAACGAATATCATGAGTATCGGGTTGAAGACCAACGCTTCGGTGAAAAGGGCTGCATGTTTTTTCACCTGGGCTGTCACGGCCCTCTGGCTCACGGCCCATGCAACAAGCTCCTCTGGCATCGGCGATCTTCCAAGACACGTGTGGGTGTTCCCTGTTTTGGCTGCACCCGCCCTGATTTTCCGCAGCCCTATCCATTTTTTGAAACCCGTAATATCGAAGGTATTCCGATGGAGCTTCCTGAAGGTATCAACCGTGCACACTATATGGCCTACAAAGGAATGGCCGCAGCTGCCGCCCCTCGGAGACTAAAAACCAGAAAAACAGGCATATAGGACGAATCTTAAATGACGCGCAAAATTGAAATCTATCCGTTAAATCGTGTTGAGGGTGATCTGGAAATCGCCGTTGAACTGGAAGACAAGGTCGTGATCGACGCGCGCAGTGCCGGGACCATGTACCGTGGATTCGAAAATATCATGGTGGATCGTGCCCCTCTGGACGGATTGGTCATAACCCCACGTATCTGCGGGATTTGCAGTACTGCCCACCTGTACGCGGCCGCCAGTGCCCTGGATATGATTTATAATGTCGACGTGCCCCGCCAAGCCACTTGGATCAGAAGTATCACCGCAATGGCGGAAATGCTGCAAAACGACTTCCGGCAGACCATTTTATTGTTCATGCCCGATTTTACCGATGCTGCGTATCAGAAAGAACCGTTGTATGCCGACATGGTTAAACGATATGCACCGCTCGAAGGATCCTCGGTACGCCAGGCCATCGACGAGACACGTAGAATATTGGAAATCATCTCCATTTTAGGCGGTCAGTGGCCGCACTCCTCGTTTATGGTGCCCGGCGGCGTCGTGTCCATGCCTAGCATAAACGAGTTAAATCGCTGCAGCTACCTGTTGAATAATTTTAAACACTGGTTCGAACGCCAGGTATTAGGCTGCAGCCTGGAAAGATGGCATGCCGTAGAGACAAAAGCCGATTTGGTCGCTTGGCTCAAGGAAAGTAGCGCCCATTCAAAAAGCGACCTTGGGTACTACATCCGCTTTGCCACCAAAGTCGGGTTGCACCGAATCGGTAAAGGGCACGGCAATTTCATCAGTTTCGGAATAGCGGGCCTTGAAACGGATCCGGATGGTCAGAAAAAGACCGGGCATATCCCATCTATGGCTGGCGGTTTTTTTTCAGACAATCGTCTCCTGCCCATGGATCAGGAAAATATTACCGAGGACATCTCACATTCATGGTTTACCGAAAATGGCACGAGTAAGCATCCTTACCAGGGCCAGACTTCACCCTATGCCACGGGGCGTGAAGATCTGAGATATTCCTGGGCCAAGGCCCCTCGATATGAAGGCAAACCTGCTGAAACCGGTCCATTGGCCGAAATGGTTATCGCTTCCAATCCTTTGTTTAGCGATTTCATGCGTGTGAATGGCCCGAGTGCATTTCTCAGGCAATTGGCCAGACTGGTGCGCGCGGCAACCATTATTCCGGCTGTTGAACGCTGTATTGAAAACGCCTTGTCGCAACCGGGTCAGTACTACCAAGACCACGGCGACATGGAAAAAAGGCAGGGACACGGCCTGATTGAGGCCCCCCGGGGAGCATTGGGGCACTGGGTTAAGATAAAAGACAATAAAATCTCCTCCTACCAAATCATAACACCTACCGCGTGGAATGCTTCACCCCGTGACGCCGATGAAGTCCGGGGGCCGTGGGAGGAGGCATTGATAGGAACAAGGGTCAACGATACTGAAAATCCGCTGGAGATTAATCATATTGTCCGGTCGTTCGACCCGTGCCTCGTTTGTACCGTACATTAGATTGACTTGAGGTGACCTTATGGACAATCTCGCTGTGTTACCCACTGATACCAAAGATATGGCTTACGGGTCTTTTGAAGATCTGCTGAAAGAGAATGAACTGTTACGACAGGAGATTCGCGAAGCTCGTAAAGCAGCCGAAATTACGGCCGATCTGGTTGTCAAACAGTTTGAAGAAACGGAAAGTGTCCTGAACCGCTTTCAGGGAGCCAATGCCCAGCGCAAAACCGTCTTGGACTCGGCTACCCAAATATCCATTATCGCCACTAATCAACAGGGGATCATCACCGTTTTTAACAAGGGTGCTGAAAACATGCTGGGCTACAAGGCCGAGGAGGTTATCCACCTGCACAACCCTATGATTTTCCATCTTAAATCAGAGCTGGAAATCCGCAGCCAGCTGATCAGCAAAGAATTGGATCACCTGGTGGAAGACGTGGATTTGTTTTTTGCTTATGCCGCCGAAGACCCGCCTGAATATTACGAGTGGACCTATAATCATAAAACCGGTCGGCACATCCCCGTGAGAATGTCCATCAATGCCTTGCGTGGTCCTTATGGATCGGTTGAAGGTTTCTTATGCATCGCTCTCGATGTCAGTGAAAAAAAGCGGTCGGAAAAAGCACTGATGGAAAGTGAACGAAAATACCGCCTTCTCATCCGGAATCTGCCTAATGTCGTGTATAAAGGCCAGATTGATGGGGAAATCGATTTTTTTGATGATAAGATTGAACTGCTGACCGGCTATAACAGGCATGAGTTTTCATCGCGCAGAGTGAATTGGTTTGACCTCGTTCACGAAGATGACCTTGAACAAGCCAAGGAGGTTTTTAAACGCGCCCTAAAAACAGATCAAATGTATATCCGGGAATACCGGCTCAAGTCTAAAAATGGGGGTATCGTTTGGGTGGAAGAAGGCGGTCAAATCATTTATGGGGAGGATGGAGAAGTCGAGTTTATCACCGGCGCCTTCCTGGACATAACTGAACGCAAAGTGGCGGAAATGGCCTTACACGAATCTGAAGAAAATTACAGATCACTTTTCGATAGCGGGCCTAACCCCATATTCGTGCTGGACAATAATCGCTATATAATCCTGGACGCCAACCCTAGTGCCGAAGAAACCTACGGCTACAGAAAAGGAGAACTTCTGGGTCGCCCGTTCTCGGACCTCTGTCCATCTGACGATGAAAAGTTTAATGATAAAATGAAAATCAGTATTGCCCAATCCGAGGAACGCTTGAGTGCCTGTGTTGTGAGCTTAAAGGAACAGCATTTCAAGAAAAACAATCAACCGTTTTACGTACGGGTGACAGCGTGCCCGACTCATTATCATCAACGGCAAGCTGTCATAGTGGCTACTACGGATATCACCGAGTTGCTTGAGAAGGACGCTCAGCTCGCTCAGGCCAGCAAAATGAACACCCTTGGTCAGATGTCTGCCGGTATTGCTCACGAACTGAACCAGCCACTGAACGTTATCAAAATGGGCAGCCAATACATGCAAATGGCTATGGAAAAAAACCACAACAGCCTGGAGCCGGAACTGGTGGAGGTTGCCTTAAAAATCAGCACTCAGGTTGATCGTGCATCTGAAATCATCAAACTGATGCGAGAATTCGGCCGCAAACCGGATTTTAAAAAAGAACACGTCAACATAAATGCCGTCATCAATGCGGTTCTAGTGATAATCGGACAGCAACTCAAGCTTCACGATATTGATGTCGTACTTGACCTTGACGATTCCATTCCTCCAATTTTAGCCCAACCCAACCGTCTCGAACAGGTATTCTTCAATTTGCTTGCCAACGCCAAAGATGCCATTCAACAAAAACGTGAGACTGCGGGTAAAACATTTCCCGAGCAAATCAATATTTCTACTTACAGCAAGGATGATCAAGTTGGTGTAACCGTATCAGATACTGGCATAGGTATTCCCGAGGAGATCAAAGATAAAATTTTCGAGCCCTTCTTCACTACTAAGGAGGTTGGTAAGGGAATGGGGTTGGGGCTTTCTATTCTCTACGGTATTGTAAAAGAATACGGTGGTGAGATCGATATCGAAAGCGTACCGGGACAGGGTACGTCATTCAAGCACATTTTCCCCAGAGCTGGTTTGGAGACTCTGATAGGTTAAATGACAAATTTTACAAGGCCCCCGCAAAATAATAATCACACATCTGTATTTGGTTCAGTGGACATAAAGTTTCTTGGATTATGTTAACTTTTTGATCTAATAAATTATTCAATCTTCTGTTACAAAACCTCCAACTTGAAGAACCCGACGGCAATGATGCAATCAACTATATTTCGGCAGTTTTCGAATTAAGGAGATTTCTTTGCAAATTATAGATTGAGGTCGTCGTTATCAGCCAGGGATTGATAACACAAGAGTGCAGCTGCAGAGTTGTATCGTCCGGTGTTGATACCATACATGTTACCTAAAAATTGTGAGACCTGGGCATAAGTTGCAATCAAAGAATCCAGCTATTTAAGATTTCACTTGTCCAGTAGTGATTCAAGAGAAACAGAGAGTTCACGTTTTAGATCTTCACCGGTATAATAGTGTTCATCTTTTGCCCATTCATCGCTCACCTGATGAATCCAACTCACCGGCTTCGGGGGTACATCTGTCCATTCACTTTTTTGAGAATAATAGAGATAAATATCCCAGGCGATATGACCAGACCAACCAACGCTCATAGCTATTTCTTTCCCTGATTTCTGTTCAGGATCGTAGAAATGTTGTATCCGCTTATCGCTTAAGAATTTGATGGTCGGTAGTGCGGCTTCTAATGAGTCTTCAGGGAGCATGTTAATCCAAACAATGGAACCACATATGTTTGCCTTGGGGTAATTCTTGAAAACATTCTCATGTACCGCACGGGCACCCTGGTCACGTCATAACGGACATGTAGGCGAAAGCAACGCTATGAATCTTATGATGCCGCTATTTTCGTTGAATCTCGCTTTTAGCGGGTTTAGATTTATATCTAATGTAATAATATCATCGGCTTTGTTATTAACCATAGTTTTATCCGATAGTCTTTAATACGGGTTTTCCCTGAATTTTCGCCACCACCTGGCGGACATCGCCCAAACATCACTTCCCCTTTGGGTTTTTCGTGGCACACTGACAATTGCCATACTTCTTTTTCATTTTAATTTTTTCCATGATCGTAGACACTCCATTATCCTTATAATCTTTCTCGATATCATCAATAGAGTATACGAAGCAGTAACAGATTAAATCCTTCACAATATTTTCCTCTAATATGGGTTCTTTCAGTATGTCGATATAGAGATATCTTGCAGATATCAACTCACCCAGATAACTGTTTATTCAGTACATATTTGCAATGGAAATGCCTCCATTTGCCGCTACTGATATCCCATTTTAGTCAAAAATGCAAAAAATGAGGAATCTGGCCAATTGATTTCCCTTGATAACCTCATTTCAACTCTAATCGACATTGCACATCGATTGGATTTTAATTAATAGAGGTGGCCGTTGATTAACAATTCAAAGGATCGTAAATCGGTCATTTGAGGGCATGAAGGCTTCCTCCCTTTTTACTTTAATAAGGACACTTTGTTAAAAAAATCCTTGCCTTCTCATTCATCATAGAGTATACCCCTATACCCTATATTGATCTCAATAATAGTAACATTGAAAGGATAAAAAATGACACAAATGATACCAGCTATAATTATGGGATTCCGAGAAGGTCTAGAAGCATTCCTCGTTATCGCTTTAATTCTCAGGTATTTGACCACAATCGGGAAAACGCAATTAAAAAGGAACGTTTACCAGGGGGGAATTGCCGGAATCATCGGTTCGGGCCTTCTCGGTCTTGGACTATTTATGGCTGCTAATATGTTAGGGGGTGTAGACACGCTCTCAAAAGCATGGGAAAGTGGGGCCAGTTTCATAGCACTAATTCTCGTTACCACTTTCATTATATGGATGATACGTCATGGTAGTCAAATGACTGCAAATGTTAGGGAACAGATTTCACAAAACCTTTCCACTTTAGGAGTATTTCTCATCGCATTTGCCATGGTTATGCGTGAGGGAACGGAGATCGCAGTTTTTTCTTTCGCAGGCAAATATTCAGTTTCTGCTGTATTTATTGGCATCGTTGTTTCCCTTATCCTTGCAATGTTTATTTACCACTCCTTAATCAGAGTTCGCATCGATCTTATTTTCCGGATAACGCTGGTATACCTGATTCTTCAAGCTGGTTTTCTGCTTGGGTATTCTGTCCATGAAGGCCTTTCCGCAATGAAAGGTTACACTATTTTGTCTGAAGACAGCTTTATTTTCAGCAAGGCATTCAATCTGTCGAATACAATTTTCAACCACAAAGACGGGATTATCGGCTTGCCGCTGAATGTTCTTTTAGGTTGGTATTCCAAACCTGAATGGATACAGTTTATCGTCCAATACGTCTACACATTCGGAATTTTCCTATTCTGGTTTTTGCATGACAGTAAACAATCGAAAGGAAAAATTGTAAATCGTCCCTATTCGATAAAGGGTAATGCTACAGCTACCAGTTAAATTTCATTTTAATACCAGTTAAGCATTGGGCTAGAATCCAAATTATTGGATTCCTAAAATATAGAAGGAGGATTATCCATGGGATTATGCGGTACTGATCAGGATAAGGAGCGCCTGGTAAAACGGTTGCACCGAATCGAGGGACAGGTGCGAGGTCTATGCGGGATGGTTGAGAAAGATAGTGACTGTATGGACGTACTGAGACAGATTGCCTCGGTATCTGGGGCGCTTCGCGGTGTATGGACTCAAGTAGTCGGCGATCATATCCATGGCTGCATTGCCAGAGCTGCTCTTGACACCGAAGCCAGTAACAAATTGGTTAAAGAACTTGTCGATCATATATCTAAAATACGATGAACAGGAAGAATTTTCAGAATGCATCAAGCTACTGTTGAAAAACTAACCCACTCTCACACACGAGTGAAGAACTTTTCGGCTAATGAAAGCCGGACGCTTTTGGTTGTATTATTGACATCACTTACAATGGTTATAGAAATCGTTGCTGGCTATTGGACAGGTTCCATGGCTCTTCTAGCTGACGGATGGCATATGGGAACCCATACATTAGCTTTGGGCCTTAGCTATGTCGCATACCGTCTTGCCTATTATTTTGAAGAATCGGGTAGGTTTTCATTCGGAACCGGAAAAATGGGGGTCCTCGCAGGATACACGAGCGCCCTTTTTCTCGGTTCTGCGGCGATATGGATGATTTATGAGTCAATAGGACGTATCATCAATCCAGTCTTGATTGCTTATTCCGAAGCAATCGGTATTACTTTCATTGGATTGGTAGTAAACCTTGCTAGTGTTTTAATTCTTAATAGCTCAAAATCCGAACATCACCACCACTCACATGACGGTATTAACACACACCACCATGATCATAACTATAGGGCAGCATATCTTCATGTCATCGCAGATTCTTTAACTTCTTTTTTAGCTTTGATTGCTTTATTTTCTGGCCGATATTTTGGCTGGATGGCGCTTGACCCTATAATGGGTATTGTCGGAGGTCTGCTAATCAGTCGTTGGGCCTATACGCTAATGAAAAGCACGAGTTCCATTCTTTTGGATGGCGAGACGGGAGAGGACACTCGGAAAAAAATCTATGACCTAATTGAATCGGATAAAGATAGCAGATTAATTGATTTACATGTCTGGCACATTGGCTCTAACGAGATAGCGTGTATTGCTTCCATAGTCACGAGTCAAAATCTGACAGCTGAGGATTATAAGACAAGAATAAGGAAACATTTCAGATTCCATCATATAAGTGTGGAAGTTCATTTTTTTTGAACTGTTAGGTAAGATAGTAGCAGATAATATTGCGTTAGCTTTCATATAGGTCACTATGAGCGTTAAAAACTTAAAAGCGGAAAAGACCTTTAAAAAACAGTCCGTAGTCATTATATCCTTGGTTGCATTCTTATTAGGATTTGCAGCTGGAATTGGTTTTACAGTTTTTCAATCATCGAAAAGCCCAAACGTTATTTCCAATACAGCCTCACAAATTAATTATGAGCAGATGGCCAAAGATCTTGTTAATGAGGTCTTAAACAATCCCGAAAATATTGAGGCATGGATTCAACTTGGGCATGTTTACTTTGATACAAATCAATTTGAACTATCTATAGATGCATACGAAAAGGCCCTAGAGCTTAATCCAAAAAATGCAAACGTACTGACTGATTTGGGAATAATGTATAGACGTAGTGGTCAACCTAGCAAAGCTGTTGAAAATTTCAATAAGGCAATCAATATTAATCCGAGTCACAAAAACGCCCGGATGAATAAAGGTATCGTATTATTGAATGATATTGGTGATCGAGATGGTGCAATACAAGCTTGGGAGGAACTACTTGCCATCAATCCGGAAGCCATGTTTAATAAAAATCAAAGTCTTAAACAGGTTGTAGAGCATTATAAGGAAGGCCATGATAAAAAATAGCCCTCGTTGATGGCTGTAAAAGAAGAACGCTCCGTCACATGAAATTTCGTCAACTCTATGACTTATAAACATCTAACCGATAAAATGGATTTTGATGAGAAAAAACAAGTAGTGGTTTGGGATATACCCACACGGCTATTTCATTGGGTGCTAGTAGTTTTGGTAATCAACTGTGTTGTGACCGCTAAAATTGGTGGCAACTTTATGACCTACCACATGTATAGCGGATATTTAGTGCTGACCTTTTTATTTTTTCGCCTTCTTTGGGGTGTATTGGGCGGATACCATTCTCGATTTGTCAATTTTGTTCGTGGACCATCAATCGTATTGCAATACGCAATTGGCCTTACTAAAAGGGATATGCCTAATTATTTGGGACATAATCCTCTCGGTGGTTGGTCAGTCGTTGCTATGCTCGTCACTTTGTTGTTACAAACGATGACTGGGCTTTTTGCGAGCGATGACATATTCACAGAAGGACCGCTGTACCCTTTGGTGAGCAATTCCGTCAGCATCGCACTTACCCGCATCCACAACATCAACGCCACTGTGATTGGATGCCTCATAGCTGTTCATTTCACAGCCATCATATTTTACCTGGTTGTCAAACATGAGAATCTGATTAAACCCATGTTTACGGGTATCAAGATGTGGCCTGGCGATGCACCACCACCTGGCGGCAATCTTTGGACTGCCACTATAATATTCGGTATTTCCCTTGCAGCTGTCCATCTAATAGTAAACTGAATCCCGGCACTTATTTTCGGTAGGACTTATGGCAACTGCCGCATGTTTGAGCAGTGGCTCCGAACTGCTTCTTTATTTTTCCCATATTACCACTTTCTGCTGCCGCAGCTAGCTCGCTGCTATGGTTTTGGAACCGTTTTGCAACATCCATAAATCCTTCTTTATCCTTCAACGCTTTTTTGTTTAATGTTGTTTCACCCTCAGTTGAACCGGGAACCATAGAAGCCTCCCATGGTAGTTTCGACAACATTGCCACGACCTTTGCGTCTTCAAGGAATGCAGCCTGATCATAAGTTGTTTTGCCTTTAACAACACCGGCCATGCTGCCAAAATGTTTCTTGATAACCTGCATCACGGACTTCCGGTATTTAATGGCATCTTCAGTTTTAGCAAATTGGGCCAAGGCGATACCGAAACTTAAGGCTAAAACCAGAAACACTATCCCAATCTTAATAAACATTCTCATGGTTCCTCCTTTCTTCTTGAAAGTGTGATGTCCCGCTTTTTTTCCAAAGCTTCTGAATATTTTTATTACACTACTCTTTTGCCAGGATCATCCTAAGCTTACATAACCAAAACCTGTTCAAGATTTTTCAGGATATCTTCGATCACTTACTGTGCGATCAAGATATTTTCTCCACCATTTTTTGCTATTCGTCATTAAGTGGAGCACATCTATAAACTCCAATGGATTTCTGTTGAAATCATCGCGGCATTTTTCTGTACAAAAGTGATACGTATGGCCTCGCACAGACGTTTTGAATGTCAGTTTTTCTGGATCAACTTCCAGCCCGCAAACAGGGTCATAGTAGGTTAGATTTTTCTTAGCCTGTGAGCTCATATTCACTCCAGATTTTAACTTTTTGTATTTAATAAAGTTCAGACCTATTCAAGTTGAATATTTATGTTAAACCATCCCACCGTCAATGGGCACTGTAATGTGTTTGATCATTGGCGGAAGGAGGAAATTTTTTAGCTTCCGTTTAGCTTTCGGCCGGCAGCTCCGTTGCTTGTTTCGTGGAATTCCTATTTTTACAGGTTGATATCCCAAGCATTGCATAAGGCGGACACCAGCCGATCAATCCTGTAGCAAGCGGTAATAAACCGATTAGCCCCCATAACGATTGAGGTCCAACAACAGTTAGTGATAGTAGACCCAAGCCTACAACTACTCTGATAATTCGTTCAATATTTCCAATATTTTTCTTCATGACTGCTCTCCTTGTTAAATTTGAGTACCTGTTTGCTCATAAGATAAAGCAATTTTTTTGTGAATGCAGTGATTTTGTCACTTATTTGATGTGACTTAGTCACATTGGAAAGGCTGGAAAGGTTGTATGTTACATGAAACAACTTAAAAACTCAGAAAACCAACGTTGGCGAGAAAGCATAATGGTCATAATGAAGTTAATAATATTGTATTCCGACTGAGTTTAACAAGTCCTTCGCGCTCAAAGTCTTTTAATAAGCGGCTAACAACTTCTCTTGCGGTCCCTAAATCATTAGCTATCGTCATGTGGGTTGTCTGGAGGACGTTATCCTCGGATTTTTCAATCAGGTAATCCTTGAGCCGTTGATCCATTTTGCTGAAAACGACCTCTTCGAGTAGCGTCATGACAGATGTCAAACGGTAGCTGAAAATGGAGAAAATATATTCACGAACCACCTCTTGCTCGGAAATCATTTTTTTGAGCACACTTGCCGGGAGAAAAAATAACTCCCCACTGCTAATTGTAACAGCATTGGCTGGGTATGGCTTGTTCGATAGGATGCAGGATGCGTTGAGGATGCAGGTTTCACCAGGTCCGATTTCGTAAAGTGTAATTTCACGACCCGTATCGGAAACTTTATAAACGCGGATATCGCCGGCAAGAAGGAATGCTATGCCGCGACAGGCATCACCTTCCCAATATAGCTGCAGACCATTTTCAAAATGCTGCCTATACCCGGCATCCAAAAACTCAGATACAACATTTTCAGTAACTTTCTTTAAAAATGGCAACAGCGCCTTTGCCTCTGTTTTTAAATCCGAATATCTAGGCATCGTATTGTTTCCATGTTTTGATATTTTTGCGGATGAGCTTTTATAAAATTGAGCCAAATTAATCCCTGAATTTAGCTAATTCAGCAATGCTAATCTATTAGAGAGATTGGGGCTTGTCAAGTTATAGATGCTAAACTATTATTATATTTATTGGCGCTAACCGTCGCTGAATTATTTGGACCTGAATGATATTTCACCAAAATCAAACCAAATGGTATCTGCCTGAAAAAAATTTGACACATTCATTTTTGGGATTATATTCCTAATTATGGAAACAAAAACCCAAATATCTCTTAACGCGGCTATACTGAAATTAATGCGGCCCCTGGTCAGAATCTTGTTGAGAAATGGGATTACCTTTCAGCAATTCAGCAATCTTGCTCGTTGGGTATTTGTTGATGTTGCCGGTAAGGAATTTGGCATTGAAGGCAAAAGGCAAACCGATTCCAGAGTATCCGTCATAACAGGCCTTTCACGTAAGGATGTTCGCAAGATGAGAAACATGAAACCATTAAATGACCATTCAGAAGTACACAGCTACAATCGCGCTGCCAGAGTGATAGCTGGCTGGAGAAAGGATCCAGATTTCATAGACCCCGATGGCAATCCTATAACGCTACATTTTGAAAGTGGCCGCAATAACTTTAGTCAACTTGTGAAGAGATACAGTGGTGACGCGACCCCTCGTGCAATCTTGGATGAATTAAGACGTGTCGGTTGTGTCCAAATTTTAGATAATCGAAAAATTATGCTTACAGCAGAAGCTTACGTACCTGCCGGCGACAAACCAGCAATATTAAGCATTCTTGGGACGAATGTATCAGATCTAATCAATACAATTGACAACAATATGAGTGCCTCTAAAAATGGTCGATTTTTCCAACGCAAGGTTGCTTATGACAATTTGCCAGAGCACGCGGTCGAGAAGTTTCGTAAACTCGGGGCGCGGGAAAGTCAAAAATTGCTGGACCGAATGGACCGCTGGCTGTCGAAACATGATCGTGACACCCAACCGGATGTTACGGGCACAGGCCGTAAGCGCAGTGGCATTGGTATTTACTACTTCGAAAACGAACTATAACATTCGTTTTCATAATTGAAAGGAGTTCACTATGAAGATAAATCAATATTTACTGATCATTACCGCATTCGTATTGATTTCATCAATCGGCTGCGGCGGCAATGGAGGCGGTACAGATTCTACCGGTGGCATCGGCGGCACCGGTATATTCAGTTCCGGACAAATAACTGCCAAAGGCAGTATTACTGTTAACGGTGTAAAATATAAAACTGAAGATGCTCAGATTTTCTTGGATGGTACAGAAGTCCCTGACGACAGCCAACTCAAAGTTGGCATGGTCGTTGAAATCGATGGAAAAATAAATGATGACGGCACGACGGGTACGGCAACAGTCGTTTATTTCGATGACAGTGTAGAAGGCCCGGTGACATCCATTGATTCTGACTCGCTGGTAATTGAGGTCCTCGGACAAACCGTGATCATCGACGCCCAGACATTCTTTGACAACAGCAGCTTTGTGCCGGCTAATCTATCCGGTGTAGTTATCGGGGATGTTGTTGAAGTCAGCGGTCAATTGGATGCCCAGGGCAATATTACCGCAACGCATATCGAAAAAACCTCGTCTCTTGTTTTTGAAGTGACGGGCTTGGTTGCCAACAGTACTGATACCACTTTCACCATCTACAGTTTAAACGTGGATTACAGCAGCGCCGTACTAGAAGATTTTACTGGCGGTACGATACAAAACGGAGATTTTGTCGAAGTCAAAGGCAGCACATTTGACGATGCTACCACAACGTTAACAGCCACACGCGTTGAAAATAAAAATCAAAATTTTGACGATGACTTGGAAATTGAAATTGAAAGTTTTGTGACCGCTCTTACACCCGATGGATTTACGCTGTTGACTCCCTCGGGACCCATCGATGTGGTTGTGGATTCGGCAACCGAATATTTCGGGGGGACACTCGCTGACATACTGGTTGGAACCAAAGTAGAAGTGGAAGGGGTTATAATCAATGGCCAACTGATGGCCGACAAGGTCAAAATCAAGGATAACGTGCGCATTGAAGTGGCTGCGACCGGCGCCGACGGATCGAACCTGACAGTTCAGCTGAGACAGCTTTCAGCTATAACCGTATCAGTCAGCAGTAATACGGAACTGGATGATAAACGCGACATGCCGACCATGGCAGTTGCGCCGGACGAATTTATAGACAGCATCAACACCAATGATCATCTAAAAATCAGGGGTCGCTTGGCCGCAAGCGGGATTGTAATTGCCAGTGAACTGGAAGTGGACGATCCTGAAAGCGATCTGGACGAGGTCAAGCTTCGCGGTCCGGTTGATGCGGCGCCCGATGATACCACTTTTGTTGATATCATCGGTGTTGAAGTCGACACTTCCAACACAATTCAATTTTTCGACCGGTCTGAGAACCTGATCAGCAGAACTGAATTTTTTGATGCACTCGAAGCCGGAACACTCGTTGAGGCAGATGGTGAGCTGTCTGCCGACAACCTAATCGATGCAGACGAAATGGAACTGGAAGACTAAACGTCAACACCTTAAAACCAGCCCACTGAAAAAGAGCCAGTCTGTTACGATCTTTGCTCAGGCTGGCTCTTTATTTATAATGCACTTATTGTAAGTTTGCTTTTTACAACAACCAAAGTTATATCATCCTCGCGACTACGACCGGACTGAAATCGGTTTAACTCAGCGATGATGCAATCTACTATTTCCCTTGCTGTTGAAGAACGTTTCTGCCGGATTATTTGGTAAATCAATTCTTTTCCAAATATCCTGTCATTTTTGTTTCTGGATTCCCATATGCCGTCAGTTCCGATTAAAACAATCTGGCCAGCTGCAAAATGATCCTGGATTTGACTCTCATACTGCCAATCGTTCTGGAGTCCCAGTGCGATTCCACTTCCCTTTAGCTCTTGAAATTCATCCATAACCGAATCATACAGAATGGCCGCATCGTGCCCGGCTCGAACCCACTCTAACCGTTGTGCCTTCAAATCAATCGATAATAAGAAAAGCGTCATGAAATGCCCGGAATCTTCCACATCCTTTACGAGCTGTGCATTGACGCTTGAAATGATGGCTGAAATATCCGCGGAAGTTTGCGTACTCTGACGCAGTGAGGCCCGGACCGTAGCCATGAGCAGCGCCGACGGGATACCATGGTCGGACACATCTCCCACAACCACACCGATCTTTTGGCTATCACCATCTCCCAGTTGAAGATAATCATAATAGTCGCCGCCGGTTTCATCGCAATAAATCGATTGCCCGGCGATATCCAACCCCTCGAAATTGGGATCTGATTTCGGCAGCAAACTCTGCTGGACTTCCATGGCCAGATTCAATTCTTTTTTCAGTTTTGTGCGTTCCTGAAGCTGGGTCATCATGGTATTGAAACCCTTGGTCAGCTCGCCGACCTCATCCTGGGTTTTTACGGGCAGTTGACCGCCGAACTGGCCCCGTGCAATGCTTTGAGCCGCCTTAGAAAGGTTTTTCACGGAAGATACGGTCAACCCGGTGACAAAGCGTATCACCATTATGATGATCAGGATGAAAATCACACCGGTCAGGGTGTAAAAAAAGCGGAAATTTGTGATTGGCGCCAGAATATCTTTGCCGCTGGCAATCACCACCAGCGTCCAGGGCGCTTCGCTGAGCCGATAAAATCCAACAACTTCTGACGGCGGGTGCCCCTGGTCGAATATGGTACCGAAATGCTTTGCCTTTAAAGCCAGTAGAGCTCGAAGCTCCAATTGGTTGTTGTTCACGCCCAGTTGCTGCTGTATGTTCGGGCTTGTAGAGGTGAGGATCTTACCGTCGTTATTTACTAGAATGGTTCTGTGATTACCGCGCCAGACTGAATTATTGATATTGATCAAGTCATCAAAGCGCAGCACGACTTCCAGCTTGCCGGTATGGGTGCCGTCTTTGCTCTGGAGTTTGGATATTAGTGATACGGTTTCATTTTCAATGCTTGAGTCATAAACCGGTGCCGTTATGCGCAGGGGTCCGGCATGGTGAAAGCCCATCATGGTCTTGCCCATACGCATAGGTAGATAGCCTTTAGGACGCGTTTCCCGGGCTTCCTCTCCGGCATCGTATACCAGTCCGGCATGTCCATCTTCAAAGGAGAGAATTATCCTGACAACACTTTTGATTTCTTTTAATTGATCAATAATGGCCATTTGGATGTGATAGGCATTTGAACCCTCTGCGGCATTGCGAAATACTTTTAGCAATTCTTTGGGTGCCTTCAAACGCATGTCAACATGATGGGCCGCGCGCTGCAATTTCAGGGTTGTGGCCTCCCCCCACTGTTGCAGCAGACTGTTTCGGGCATATAAAAAGCCGGCGAACCCCATCCCGACTAACAAAATAGAGACCGGGAGCAAAATATACAAGGCCATTCGCTGATTCAGGCTTTTCAACTGCATAATCAGAAACACTCCTATAACATCGTTATACCCTATTTAGCCGACTGGCTGTAGAAATCGCTTCCTCTGCCAACGATACGGACTTTTTGTCCCGAGGAATCAACATGGTAAATGTTGCCCCCTCTCCAAATGTACTTCTAACCTCTATATCTCCTCCCAGATCTCGTAAAACCTTACGGCATCCCGCCAGGGCCAGCACCTGGCCATTTTCCTTGGTGGTAAAAAAGGGTGCAAACATATTGGACATATGCTCGCGACGGATCCCGGGACCCTGATCCTGCACTTCAATGCGGCAGATGTTCCCACCTCGTCTTGTTCGTATGCTAATCGTTTTCCCTGGCGCTGACACCTCAAATGCATTCTTTATAAGCTGATCCAAAATCCAGCCTACTTTGGCCGGGTCCACCCTGGAAGGGCACCTGTTTTCATCCAGATCCATTTGTATGCGTACGTCTGTTTTCTGGGCGCTACCGGCCTGGTGTTTCATATGATCACTGATAATGGCATTCAGGTCATGTGAAATCATTTCTATTTTTTCAGATGGTGAAAAGGACGAAATCACTTCAACCATTGTTTCCAAACGCATCATTTCATGCGCAAAATCTGCATCCAGTTCGGTGCATTGCAAGCGGTTAGATTTACGCGACATTTTTTTAAGTGACGACAGGAGATCATGCATTTCGTTGGCGATAACGGCAGCAGCACGACCCAATACAGAAAGGTTTTCATGGGCCAACAAACGCCTTTGCTGAACCTTTTGGCGATCCACTAACCATCCGAGGATAACTGCCACCAGCAAAAAAACAAACACTTGGCTAATCATGGCCAACACCGGCACATGGGCACTCCCATAGATAATGCTGTGGGGGGCATAGATAATACTGATCACAACCGCCGTCCCCAATCCGAATTTTAACCCAAACCAAAAACTTACCAACAGAATCGGAATAAAATACAGTTCCCGGTGAAGAAGATGCAAACCAATATTCCCCTTGATAGCGCCATAGTGCAGCAAAGAAATGATTAATATCAGTAATGCTATCAGCACTATTTTATACAATTGTGATTGAATTTTCATGGGATCATCCTCCTGCAGAAACGTTGGACAGAACGTTCAGCCGCCATACCCGATTGACTCCCGGGAACTGTATTTCACCGACATGCCTATCCAAAGGGATACCAGAATTTAAACAGGTGCTTTTTGTCCCCTACCTTTATCAGGCAAATCACCCCATACTTGCCTTTTTTCTCAAATGTAAAATTAGCGGCATAGATACCGTTATAATTTTTCAGGGTGTTGGTCTGCTCGGACTTGTCCGGCCCGATGATTTTGACCCTGCCGACAGCCTCTTTGTATTGATTGTTTTCCATGTCATGGAACAGTTTCACCATGATATGGTGGGTGTTATTTTGGGGATCTTTCATATTCATGCTTGCGAGACTCATGATCTGGAATTCCGCCCGCACATGTTTATCGACTGCGCTATGATGAAATTGCATTTTGTCTCCATGACCTTCCATGGATTCGTGTGAGGACATGTCCATACCGTCATGACCTTGCATGGATTTTTCAGCCGCGATCACGACACCTGTCCCCCATATCAACATGATCGTCATCAATATTGAAAAGCATTTTGTTTTCATAATTGTTCTCCTTTTTCTCATTTAAATATTTTTATCATTATCATTATCATTTTTGGGCAAATCCCAAGACCGCCAGAGTCCGTAGATGGCCGGGACGACCAACAGCGTCAAAATCGTAGCACTCACCATGCCCCCAATCATGGGGGCGGCAATGCGTTTCATAACCTGGGAACCGGCACCCGTACTCCACATGATCGGCATCAGCCCGGACATAATGGCCACAACCGTCATCATTTTCGGTCTAACCCTCAGAGCCGCTCCCTCTTCAATGGCCTCGTTCAGGTGCTTTCGGGAGAAGGCCTCGCCGTAGCGGCGTTTGAACTTTTTGTAAGCGATGTCCAAATATATCAACATGACCACACCGGTTTCCGCGGCCACCCCGGCAAGGGCAATGAAACCAACGCCGACCGCGACGCTCATATTGTACCCCAGGATGTACATCAACCAGAGACCGCCGGTTAACGAGAAGGGTACGCTCAGCATCACGATCAGGCTCTCGGTAATGTTCTTAAAATTGAAGTAGAGCAGCAGGAAAATGATCACGAGTGTCATGGGCACCACGATCATCAACCGCTTTTGGGCTCTGATCATATATTCGTATTGACCACTCCAAACGATGCTGTAACCCGGGGGTAATTCTATTTTTTGTTTGACTGCTTCTTGGGCGACCTTGACATAGGTGCCCACATCGATACCGGAGATGTCGATATAGACCCAGGCATTGTTGCGGGCGTTTTCACTTTTTATGACCGGCGGTCCCTTGACGATGGAAATATCGGCCAGTTGGGTAATGGGCACATGCGCACCCGAGGGTGTCGGGACCAATATACGCCTCAGTTTCTCGGGCGTATCTCTCAATTCACTGCCGTAGCGCAAATTCACGGGATAGCGTTCCAAACCCTCCACGGTCTGGGTAATATTCATGCCACCGACGGCAGACATAATGATATCCTGGACATCACCGACGGTGAGACCGTAGCGGGCGGTCTCGTTGCGGTTGATTTTGTAATCCAGGAAGTTGCCCCCGGTAACGCGTTCGGCATAAACGCTCGAGGTATTGGCTACCTCCCGAATCACAGCCTCCACTTTTTCACCGAGTTCATTTAAAATCTCTAAATCTTCGCCCATCAACTTGATGCCCACAGGGGTCTTGATACCCGTCGACAGCATGTCGATCCGGGTTTTGATGGGCATGGTCCAAGCATTGGTCAATCCGGGAAACTGGATAGCCTTGTCCAACTCATCCACCAGCTTCTGAATGGTCATGCCCGGGCGCCATTCCGATTCCGGTTTGAGTGTGATGGTTGTCTCGATCATGCTGAGAGGCGCCGGATCGGTCGCCGTTTCTGCCCGGCCCACCTTTCCGAACACTTTTTCAACTTCCGGGAATGTGGCAATAATCCGGTCGGTCTGCTGTAATAGTTCCTTGGCCTTGGTCACCGATATGCCCGGCAGCGTCGTAGGCATGTACAGCAGGTCACCTTCGTTCAGCGGTGGCATGAATTCCGATCCGATCCGCTTCAGCGGAAAGTAGGTCACGGCCAGGATGATAATTGCCAATAGGACCACAACAACTTTGGCTTTCAATACAAGCTTGATAATCGGATGGTATATCCATACCAGAAAGCGGTTAACCGGATTTTTTTCTTCCGGACGAATACGGCCCCTGATCAAATATCCCATTAAGATGGGGACGATGGTGATGGCCAGAATCGCCGACCCGATCATGGCATAGGTTTTGGTATAGGCCAGCGGTCTGAAGAGGCGGCCCTCCTGGGCCTCCAGCGTGAATACCGGTAGAAAACTGATGGCAATGATCAGCAATGAAAAGAAAAGAGCCGGTCCCACCTCTGTGGAGGCGTCGGTTATCAGTTCCCAGCGCGGTTTTGTCTGCCCGTATTTTTCGATATGCTTGTGCGCATTTTCAATCATGACAATCGCCGCATCCACCATGGCCCCAATGGCAATGGCAATGCCCCCCAAACTCATGATGTTGGCATTGATGCCCTGACGTTCCATGATGATGAAACTGATAAAAACGCCCACAGGTAAGGTAAAAATGCCCACCAGGGCACTGCGAAAATGAAACAGAAAAACAACACAAACCAGAGCCACGATCAGACTCTCTTCGATCAGGGTTTTGGTGAGATTGTCCACCGCCCGCAATATCAGGCTGGAGCGGTCATATACGCTGCGGATCTGAACGCCCTCCGGCAGTCCCGATCTCAGTTCATCCAAGCGTTTTTTCACGTTCTCGATGACTTCGAGGGCATTTTCTCCAGAGCGCATCACCACGACGCCGCCGACCACCTCACCCGTGCCGTTGAAGTCGGCGATACCGCGTCTCAATTCCGGTCCGATCTTGATGGTGGCCACATTGCGCAGCAGGATCGGTGTGCCACGCTCATTGACACCCAAAGGAATGTTATCCAAATCTTCCACACCCTGGATGTAGCCCAGTCCCCGGATCATGAACTCGGTTTCGCCCATTTCAACCAGTTTCCCGCCCACGTCTTTGTTGCTGCGCTGGACCGCCTTCTTGATTTTCTGGATGGGGATGCCGTAAATTTTCAATTTGTTGGGATCCACGATGATCTGATACTGTTTGACAAATCCGCCGATGGAGGCTACTTCCGACACGCCCGGCACGCTGGCCAGTTCATACCGTAAAAACCAGTCCTGGAGCGACCTGAGCTGGGCCAGGTCATGCCGATCACTTTCCAGAATATACTCATAAACCCATCCGACACCGGTTGCATCAGGACCCAGGGAGGGCGTCACATCGGTCGGCAAGCGACCGGATACAAAATTAAGATATTCCAAAACCCGGCTGCGTGCCCAATATAGATCCGTACCGTCTTCGAATATGATGTAAACAAAAGACAAACCAAAAAATGAATAGCCGCGAACGACTTTGGCAAAGGGTACCGAAAGCATGGCCGTCGTCAACGGATAGGTTACCTGATCCTCCACCACCTGGGGTGCCTGGCCCGGGTATTCCGTGAGTATGATCACCTGAACGTCAGAAAGGTCCGGTATGGCATCCAGGGGTGTGCGAAGAATCGCAAAAATGCCAGCAGCAATAATGAACAAGGTACCCAGGATTACCAGGAATTTATTCTTGATGGAGAGTTCAATAATTTTTGCGATCATGGTCGGGTCCTTTAATATTTCGATACGAATATGAATAGTTGCGTTTAAATGATTTATTTCATGTCCATCGTGTCGGTGCCTTCATCCATCTCCATGGTCATATCCGACATATCCAGGTCATCCGCTTCGTTCTGCACCGGTTGATTGCGGGCTGACAGCATTTTTTGAATCGCCTCGCGCAAACGGCTTTCCGAATCCAGCAAGAACTGGCCCGACAGCACGATGCGTTCGCCGGCAGACAGCCCCGCCAGCACCTGGATTTCATGGTCGTTGCCCTCGATGCCGACGGTGATCTCCCGGGGTTGAAAACGGCCTTTTTCCAGCGCCACAAAAACCACCTTGCGCACCCCGCTGTCGATGACCGCCTCTTGGGGAATAACCACGCTTTCCTCGATACTCTCGGCCTGAAGGTTGATGTTGGCATACATACCCGGTTTCAGCTCAAGCTCACTATTTTGGAAAGCGAGGCGTAATTTGGCCGTACGGGTTTTGGTGTCCAGGTAGGGGTACACAAACAAAACTTCCCCCTTGAAAGTTTTTCCGGGGATATAAGCCAGCTCCATTTCAGCCGGCATGCCTTTGTGCACCCAGGGGAGTTCATACTCGTAAATATCCACGTCCACCCATACTGTGGATAGATCGGCGATTTCATACTGATGCATGCCGGCTTTGACATAATGCCCTTCAAAGGCATTCTTTTTAATGACCACGCCGGTTGCCGGGGAATATATGGTGACGGTCTTCTGAATTTCTCCGGTTTTCTCAAGCTTCTTGATGTGCGATTCAGCCAGATCCCAATAGAGCAAACGATTACGCGAAGCAGTCACCATACGCCGGGCTGCATTTTTGGAACTCGCCGATGCCTGCTGACTTTGATTTTTGAATTGACTGTAGGCCAGTAAATATTCCTGTTGGGCCGTTAATACCTCGGGACTGTATATTTCAAAAAGGGGCTGCCCCTTTTGAACCTGCTCGCCTACAAAGTCGACATATAGTTTTTCGATCCAGCCGTTGAACTTGCTATTGGCGATATACAATCGGGTCTCGTTGTAGGTAACCGTACCCACAGTGCGAATATACTTTGTTAAAGGCTTTTTTGAGGCCGTGCCCAGACGGACGCCCATGTTCTGAATGGTTACCGGATCGATCCGAATGGTCGAACTCGGTTCCTTTTCACCGCCCTCTTCTTCGTAGACCGGCACCAGGTCCATTCCCATGGGAGACTGGCCCGGTTCATTGCGAATATAGGTGGGATCCATGGGGGCTGCCCAATACTTGATCTTTTTGCCGGTTTTGGGGTCGATCATACCGGCCTTTAGATCCGACTCCTCTGCCAGGGCTTCAATGTCGATACCCGGAACGCTTTCATTTAGGACTGTTAAAAATCCCATGATGACTGCTATGCCCATGACGCTCGCAACTGTGAGTTTTATCGCTTTTCTCATTTTATTTTCACCTTTCTGATTTCCAGCAAGTCATTTCCTCATCTCTATGAATTCTGAAACCTTGAATTCAACCGACATTCAATTCAGATGGCGGCCGACCGCTTTTTCAAGTTTGGCCCAGTATATGCCCACATCAGCACGTTTCCGCTCCAGTGCCAGCCTGGCTTTGAACCAGAGGTCATAGGACGCAAACACATCGGCGAACATCACCTTTCCGGTTTCATAGCCACGGGTCGATACTTCCAGCGAAGTTTGAGACAGATCCACGATGGTCTGTGCATACAGGAATTCTTCGCGTTTGGACTGATCCAGATCAAACCATGCTTTTCGCACCATGCGAATGGTATTGTCTTCCACGCTCTTGCGTTTGGCCTTCAGCGCTTCTATAGTCTGGCGTATCTCCCGCAGATAGGCATCATTGCTGCCATACCAGGGATTCTTGGGTAGACCGGCACCCCGGGAAGCAGTTGTTGATTGCGGGAAGGTGTCCATCTTGTTGAAAGTTCCCACCTGCATCCCGGCCTCATCTTGGTATAGAGACAGGTTGAGCGTAAATGGCGGCAGGATCATTGTTTCCGCCATCTCCAGCATACGCTCCATTTTGCCGATTTTGGCTTGGATCTGCCTGATCTCCTGGCGGTTAATCCTGGCCTGGACATATATAGAATTGATATCCGGTACGGTGGCCTCGATTGTCGTTCGTTCGGGTGAACCCATGTTGATTACAACGCTCTATCCGCAGTGACTTAAGGTATTATTTTGCCCGTGAT
>CAZWEO010000048.1:0-35332 GCA_964633115.1 uncultured Desulfobacterales bacterium | reverse complement strand
GCATATTACCTTCAGTTGGAGGACTTTTTTTATGATAAATCGCTTACGTTAGGTACCCATTTTATGCCAAAAAGCTTGACAGCAACTGAATCATGAATTATCTATAGCCTTAAATTAAGGCATGGAACCCGCCTTTTGACATAATACCTGCAAGGTTAAAATATCACGAAACATTCGGAATTCCTCGATACGACCTGTAGACCCTAAGCCGCTAGCAAATCAGTTTTTATTATCATCACTGATCTTGATCGGATCTGAATTACAGACACCGGCTTTGGCAATGAGCATGGGCTAGGATCAACAGCCTGATGTAAAATCGGCAGGAAAAAGCGGCAACCATATTGTGAACTAAAGCATAGGGGTTTGAATTTTATGAATATTGTTGAGTTGAAAGAGCAAAAAATCAGCAAGCTATCTAAAATGGCCAAAGAACTGCGTATCGAACAAGCTGCCGGTATGCGCAAGCAGGAGCTTATTTTTGCCTTGTTGCAGGCTCAAATTGAAAAAGATGGGCTGATTTTCGGAGAAGGTACATTAGAAATTTTGCCAGACGGATTTGGATTCTTACGAGCGCCCAACTATAACTATCTACCGGGTCCAGATGATATTTACGTGTCGCCATCACAGATTCGACGATTCAATTTGCGTACGGGTGATACAGTCTCTGGCCAGATCCGCCAACCCAAAGAATCGGAGCGCTATTTTGCCCTTTTGAAGGTTGAGGCCGTCAACTATGAAGATCCGGAAGTTGCCCGTGACAAGATCCTATTTGATAATTTGACGCCGCTATACCCCGACCGCAAAATGAACTTAGAGTCTGATGCCGAAAATTATTCAACCCGCATCATGGATCTCATGACACCCATCGGATTTGGCCAACGTGGGTTGATCGTATCACCACCCCGGTCTGGTAAGACCATGTTGCTGCAATTCATCGCCAATAGTATCGTCGCCAATCATAAAAATATCGAATTCTTTGTACTCCTGATAGACGAGCGTCCAGAAGAAGTTACGGATATGGAGCGATCAGTTAAAGGGGAGGTGATCAGTTCTACCTTTGATGAACCTGCCGAAAGACATGTGCAGGTAGCCGAAATGGTGATTGAAAAAGCCAAACGCTTGGTAGAACATAAAAAGAATGTCATCATCTTGCTGGACAGCATTACGCGTTTGGCACGAGCCTACAACTCCGTCATGCCGCCGAGCGGTAAAATCCTTTCCGGCGGTGTGGATTCCAATGCTTTGCAGCGTCCCAAACGTTTTTTCGGCGCGGCCCGGAACATTGAAGAGGGTGGCAGCCTAACCATCATTGCGACTGCGTTGGTGGATACCGGCAGCCGCATGGATGAGGTCATTTTCGAGGAATTCAAGGGTACTGGCAACATGGAAATACAGTTGGATCGAAGATTGGCAGACAAGCGACTCTTTCCGGCCATCGATATCAATAAATCAGGAACTCGTAAAGAAGAGCTGTTGATGGAGGAAAGTACACTCAACCGGGTATGGATTTTACGAAAATTGCTATCTTCCTTGAATCCGGTGGATGCATTGGAATTTTTACTTGAAAAAATGAACGGAACCAAGGATAATAAAAAATTTCTTGAATCAATGAACGCTTAATAGGGGGTTGAAAAATATGAAAGCGGATATTCATCCGAAGTATACGGAAACAAACATCAAATGCGCCTGTGGCAATGTCGTGGAGGTTGGATCTACCCGTGAGAACATCAGTGTTGAGATCTGCTCCAAGTGCCATCCTTTTTTTACTGGAAAACAAAAACTTGTGGATACGGCTGGACGGATTGAAAGATTTCGTAAAAAATACGAAAAATTTCAGAAAAAGACGGAAAACTAAATTATTTCCGACCAATCGCGCCTGGTTTGAGGTTAATCCTGACCGGGGAATTAGCGATATGCAAAAGCACGAAAGCGAAGGTTTTCGTGTTTTTTGTATTTAATAGTCTCTTTTACAGCACTGCAGGCAAATGAAGGGAGTTGTCAGGTAATATGTTCGACAAACTCATTGGTATCGAAAAACGGTACGAACAACTGGAAAAACTTCTTAGCGATCCGGAAATTTTTCAAGATCGGGAAGCCTACCAGAAGTATGCCCGTGAGCATGCCGAGCTCAATAAAATTGTCACGGTCTTCCGGGAATACAAGACGGTGGGCATTGAAATCGATGACAGCCTGGAAATTTTAAAGGATGATGATCCCGAGATGGCCCAAATGGCCAGTGATGAGATTGATCGTCTGAACGACCGTAAAGAGACCCTAGAAACAACCCTTAAACAACTACTCGTGCCCAAGGATCCTTTGGATGGTAAAAATGTGATCATCGAAATCAGAGCCGGCACCGGTGGCGAAGAGGCTGGCTTGTTTGCGAGTGAACTGTTTAAAATGTACCAACGGTTTGCCGAATCCATGAAATGGAAAGTTGAAATTTTGAACCACCATGCCACGGGTGTGGGTGGTTTGAAGGAAGTGATCGCCATTGTCAAAGGCAAAAATGCGTACAGCCGGCTTAAATACGAAAGCGGAACCCACCGGGTGCAACGTGTGCCGGTAACCGAAACCCAGGGGCGTGTGCATACATCAGCGGTTACGGTGGCAGTTTTACCTGAGGCCGAGGAAGTGGATGTACAAATCGATCCCAACGATATCAAGGTGGATGTGTACCGCTCCACCGGTCCCGGCGGTCAATCCGTGAATACAACGGATTCAGCCGTTCGCATCACCCACCTGCCCACCAGTGTGGTCGTAACCTGTCAAGATGAGAAGTCGCAGCATAAAAACAAAGCCAAAGCAATGAAAGTGCTGCGAGCGAGGTTAATGGATACCATGATCCAGGAGCAGAACGAAAAGCGTTCGGAAGAACGTAAAAGCCAGGTGGGCAGTGGCGACCGTAGTGAACGTATCCGCACTTACAATTTCCCTCAGGGGCGTGTGACCGATCACCGCATCGGTTTGACCCTATACAAACTGGAAAACATTCTGCAAGGGGATATTGCTGAAATTGTGGATGAACTTACAACCTTCTACCAGGCCCAGGCATTGAAGAATGAGCAATCAGGAGACAGCCCCGAACCAGCCATGGACAATTCTTAAGCTGCTCAATTGGGCCGCGTCCTATTTTCAATCCCATCAAATTGATAGTCCCAAAGCCACTGCCGAAATCCTTTTGGCGCATGCGCTCGATGTAAAGCGTATTGACCTCTATTTGCAATATGACCGGCCACTAAACAAGGCAGAGCTTGCAGCCTTCAAACAACTGGTTTTACGGCGGACGAAAAGGGAACCCGTGGCCTACATTGTAGGTGCAAAGGAATTCTGGTCGCTGCCATTGAAGGTTGGCCCGGATGTGTTGATTCCGCGTCCTGATACCGAACGTTTGGTGGATGTTACCCTGGGCTTTTTATCACAAGATAATTTGAATAGCCCCCTTCGTATTCTTGAATTGGGTACCGGATCTGGTGCCATTGTCCTATCCCTGGCTTCTGAACACAAAGAACATATCTTTTTTGCTAACGATTTATCGTATGCGGCAACAGCGCTTGCCAGGCTGAATGCACACAAAAATAATGTGGATAACATTCATTTTTTTACCGGGGATTGGCTGGATGCATTGCGACCTTTAGAAATGCCATTTGATATGATCGTATCAAACCCACCCTATATCCGCAGTGATGATATCCCCAACCTACAGCCCGAAATTTACATACATGAGCCTTTAGCAGCTCTGGATGCGGGTCCAGACGGTCTGATGTGCCTGCGACATCTCATTCAGTTCGCTTGGTCCTATCTGAAACCAGACGGCTATCTGGTTTTAGAGATCGGATTTAACCAGAAAGATCACGTTGCCGAACTGGTACGATCCGACGGCCATTATCAAGAATTCACAGTTCATAAGGATTATGGTGGTCATGAGCGCGTTGTTTGTATGAAACGGGTTTAAAAAAGGGCTTGCAACGACATATCTAATTTGTTACAAACAGCCGTTTAAATAAACTGCACGCTTTTGGACCTGTTTCCCGGTGCTTCATATGAAGTTAGTTTCTGGGAAGTCGGAAACAGGGGCGATAAAAGCGAAGGCCAAACCAAAAGAAAAGGAGAAACACATGGCTTACATCACAATGAAGGAACTCCTGGAAGCAGGCGTTCATTTCGGTCACCAAACCAAACGCTGGAACCCTAAAATGAAGCCCTATATTTTTGGGGCTAGAAATGGGATCTATATCATTGATCTGCAGAAAACGGTGCGGATGTTTAGAACGGTATATGATATTATCGTAGACACCGTCGCCAATGGTGAATCTGTCCTGTTTGTGGGAACCAAAAAGCAGGCACGAGAATCTATATATGAGGAATCTAATCGATGTGAAATGTTTTATGTCCACAATCGATGGCTTGGGGGCATGCTTACCAATTTCAAAACAATCAAACAGAGTATTGATCGGCTAAATTATCTCAACACAATCGAAAATGACGGCTCTATTGAAATGTTTCCCAAAAAGGAAAGACTAAAACTTGGCAAGGAGCGCGTTAAACTGGATAACACACTGGGTGGTATTCGCAACATGACCAAGTTGCCCGGGGCCATGTTTGTGGTTGATCCTAAAAACGAAGCGATTGCCGTTCGCGAAGGACGCCGACTGAACATTCCCATCGTAGCAATTGTGGACACCAACTGTGATCCAGATGACATCGATTACATTATACCCGGAAATGACGATGCCATCCGGGCCATTCGTCTGATTACCTCGCGGATTGCCGATGCCTGTGTTGAAGGCCAACAACGATATGAGGAACGGCGGCAGGCAGCAGCAGACAAGGCAGCGGATAAGGAATCCGGCGTAGAGGCGGCAGCTGATCTCAAGCCCGGAGAACGCAAGGTCATTTCAGATGGTACCGAAGGACCGGTTGTTGAAATCATCCGTAGAGGAAACAAAGAAGAAGCAGTGGAAACAACTGAACCCGAATCAGAGACTGCAGATGACACCACGGCGGCATCTGAAGATACAGGAGAATAGGAATGTCAGAAATTAGTGCAGCAATGGTAAAGCAGCTTCGTGAAAAATCCGGAGCTGGTATAATGGATTGTAAAAATGCCTTGGCTGAGTGTGATGGTGATATTGAAAAGGCCATTGAATTCCTGCGGAAAAAAGGATTGGCAACCGCCGCGAAAAGAGCCGGTCGGGCTACCAAAGAAGGCGCCGTTCAGGCTTACATTCACATGGGCGGAAAAATAGGTGTACTGGTGGAAGTCAATTGCGAAACCGATTTTGTGGCCAAAACCGATGATTTTACGGAGTTTGTAAAAAACATCGCCATGCACATCGCGGCCACCAGTCCACTGGGGATTGTCCCGGAAGATGTTCCCCCTGAGGCGATAGAGAAGGAGAAGGAAATATATCGCGCTCAGGCCCTGGAAATGGGCAAACCCGAAAACATAGTTGATAAGATTGCGGAAGGTAAACTCCAGAAGTTTTTCAAGGAAAGCTGCCTCATGAATCAGGCGTATGTACGCGATCCAGAAAAGACTGTTCAGGATTATTTAAACGAAGTCATTGCCAAAACCGGTGAGAAAATCGGTGTGCGGCGATTTGTCCGATTTCAAGTTGGAGAATAATCAATGCCCGAGGCAAAGTATCAGAGAGTGCTATTGAAACTGAGCGGCGAGGCCCTGATGGGAGATCAGGCCTTTGGCATCAGCCAAAAAATGATTGACTATGTCGCTCAGGAAATTCAGTCCATATGCGAATTGGGTGTCGAACTCGCAGTTGTGGTGGGCGGAGGAAATATCTTTAGGGGCGTGGCAGCCAGCTCTAAAGGCATGGAACGAACCTCGGCCGACCACATGGGAATGTTGGCAACCATCATGAATAGCCTGGCACTTCAGGATGCTCTGGAGAAAAGTAATATTCAGACGCGTGTCCAAACCGCCATTTCCATGCATGAAGTCGCCGAGCCCTACATTCGGCGGCGGGCCGTACGGCACTTGGAAAAAAAGCGTGTGGTTATTTTTGCTGCCGGGACGGGCAATCCCTATTTCACCACTGACACAGCGGCGGTGCTGCGGGCCCAAGAAATACACGCCCAGATACTGTTTAAAGCAACCAAAGTCGATGGACTCTATGATAGTGATCCAGTTATTCATCCAGATGCCAAACGTTACGATAATATCAGCTACATGGAAGTCATCGAAAAACAGCTAAAGGTTATGGACATGACCGCCATTTCTCTGGCCATGGACAACCAGTTACCACTGGTGGTCTTTAACTTGAAGAAGCAGGGTAATATTCGGCGGGTTGGGTGTGGGGAGGCTATTGGCACCTACATCCACAACTAATGCCCGCAATGAGCGTTTCAGATTCTTGAGATAACTTTTATTTTAATGTATAGCTATAGAAAAATTAAGGATTAAGTCAATGCTGGACGACATCTATCAGGAAACCAAGGGGCGGATGGGAAAAACCATCACGGCGTTAGAGAATGAACTCAAACGTGTTCGTACGGGGCGTGCTTCATTATCCCTACTGGATAATATCCGGGTGGATTATTATGGCACCCCAACACCCCTGAATCAGATGGCGACACTATCTGTTCCAGAAAGCCGCCTGATTGCCATTCAGCCTTGGGATGTATCCGTCATCAAAGATATTGAAAAAGCACTGCTTAAGTCAGATTTAGGCTTGACGCCCTCCAACGATGGCAAGATTATTCGCATATCAATCCCGCCGCTTACAGAAGAAAGACGCAAAGAACTGGTCAAAGTGGTTCACAAAATGTGTGAGGATCATAAGATTGCTGTTCGAAATATCCGCAGGGACTCCAACGAACTCATCAAAGGGTTTAAAAAGGATGGCGATATTTCTGAGGATGAAGCTTTCAAAGGCCAGGATGAGATCCAGGAAATAACCAACGATTATATTAGTCAGATAGACAGCATTTACAAAGACAAAGAGAAAGAAATTATTGAATTTTAGCATGTCTCATCCGGACACAGCGGAACCAGACGCTTTAAATCTTCCTGCGCATATTGCCATTATCATGGATGGAAACGGGCGTTGGGCCAAAAAGCGACTGATGAACCGGGTCCGCGGACATGAAAAAGGTGCTGATACGGTCAGACGGATGGTTCGGACCTGCCGTGAAATCGGTATTGAAATCTTAACTCTCTACGCTTTCTCAACCGAGAACTGGCAGCGACCCAAATCAGAGATCGCAGCCCTGATGGATTTATTAAAGCGATTTTTAAAATCCGAATTAGACGAAATGTGTAATAATAATATTCGTCTAAACGCCATCGGACAGATCCAGCGTCTCCCAGATACAATTCAGTCAATTCTGAGGCAAAACATGGAATTGACGGCTTCAAACACGGGGCTCGTGCTAAACCTGGCACTTAGCTATGGTGGCAGAGCAGATATTTTACAGATGGTCCAACAGATCGTTCAAAAAGTTCAAAACGGCCATATCGATCCATCTGCCATCACCCCAGAACTCATATCCGACAACCTATATACCCAAGGCATGCAAGACCCGGATCTGCTCATACGAACCGGGGGAGATATGCGGGTCAGCAATTTTCTCCTTTGGCAAATCGCATATGCGGAAATATTTGTTACCAACACACTTTGGCCGGATTTTTCACGGGACGAGTTTATGACCATTTTGCGTGATTACGGCAAGCGAGAGCGTCGTTTCGGCACAGTCAAACCCTAACTCCCTATTCCACCTTTACTGTATTGGTGGTCGCTGATTTTTTTGGTAGTAGATACGCCATGCACTTAAAACGTTGGATAACAGGCCTTACTGCTTTACCCTTCTTGATTTACATCATTTTCAAGGGTGGTCTACTTTTCTCTGCCTTTATCGGTTTGATTGCCCTACTTGGTTTCTGGGAGTATCTGCGCGTAGTATTTAATGACACCCGAGGGGCCATCGGGAATCCCGTGGTTTGGATTGCCTATCCATTTATACCCGCAGTTTTGATGGCCGCGTATTTACAAGCCCCGGCCTTTAGTTTTCATTTGATCGTGTTGCTTTTATTAGTATGTGCATTCCTATCGGTACTATTCTTCGGCCGTGACGGTATGATCTATGAAAGTGCCAAAAAAGTCGTCATCGGTATCGTATACATTCCTGGCTTGCTATCCTATCTGATCTTGATTCGAGATGGAAGCGAGTTAAACGGGGCACTATGGATTCTTTTTATATTGGTGGTTGTATTTGGCGGCGATATCGGTGCCCTTTATGCGGGGACATTTTTTGGCAAGCATAAACTCAGTCCAGCTGTGAGCCCTAAAAAAACAATAGAAGGTTCACTGGGTGGTCTGAGCGCCAATATCTTTTTGGGTTCTATATATAAATTGGTGGTTTTTCCAGAGCTTAATTGGGGGGTCTGTCTACTTTTTTTTGTTTGCTTGGGTGCTATGGGCCAGATGGGAGATTTGTTCGAATCCGGGCTCAAACGTGTGGCCGGAATCAAAGATTCTGGTGGCTTGCTACCTGGACACGGCGGCATATTGGACCGTGCGGATGCTGCCATGTTTGCAGCACCAATGGCTTATTTGTTTAAGGTGTATATATTCTGAGGGTTCAAGGATTTCAGGGGCCGAGGGTTCGAGTGGACAGACAGTTTGCTGTTAGCTCTTTGCTTTTAGCAGGCCCTATATTTTAAAAGCAAATAATGAATATTGAACATGGAATATAGAATGTTGAAGTGCGCTGGGGGCCCAAAGCAAACTTCGACATTCAAAATTCTGTAATCAATATTCGATATTTCATTTGGCTCCAGGAATCCTTGTACCCCTTGAATCCTGATATTTTCATTAGGATCAAGATATTCACAAATTCATATTAGTCTGATTTAGGTAATAAAGAAGTATAATGAAAAACCTTACCATCCTCGGTTCAACCGGCTCCATCGGCACCAACGCCCTTAAGGTAGTGGCCCAATTCCCGGATCAATTTAATGTCCTAGCCTTGACTGCCAAACGAAACATATCGAAATTGGCCCAGCAAATTCAACAGCACAAACCCCAAATGGCGGCAGTATATGATGAAGAGGCAGCCATATCTCTCAAGAAATTGCTGCCGAAATCGATGTCGATCGAAATATCTTTTGGTGACATTGGTTATCAGCAGGCAGCTCAATTTGACAATGCTGACATGGTGCTAACCGCCATGGTTGGTGCTGCCGGTCTGATGCCAACCATCCAGGCTATCGAAGCCGGTAAGGACATTGCACTGGCCAATAAAGAAACCCTGGTAATGGCCGGTGACCTGGTGATGCAGCTGGCCAAGACCAAAGGTGCGACTATTATACCAGTCGATAGTGAGCATAATGCTATCTATCAATGTCTACTGGGGCAAAAAAGATCGGAAGTGGACAAATTGTTGATTACGGCTTCCGGTGGGCCATTTATAGATAAACCTGTAAACCAATTGGCCCAGGTAAAGCCGGAAGATGCGCTCAAGCATCCTAACTGGCAAATGGGTCCCAAAATCAGTATTGATTCAGCAACGTTAATGAATAAAGGACTGGAAGTTATCGAGGCCATGCATCTGTTTCAAGTACGCATGGATCAGATACAAGTTGTGGTTCATCCCCAGAGCATCATCCATTCCATGGTCGCTTTTCAAGATGGCTCCATACTGGCTCAGCTTGGTATTCCGGATATGAAAACCGCTATCGCATTTGCCCTGTCATTTCCGGACCGCCTGCCTTTGGGGCAACCCCTACCGGATTTTGCAGGTTTGGGTCGATTTTCTTTTAAAGAGCCGGATATGCAAAAGTTTTCCTGTCTCAAATTAGCTATGATGTCCGGCCGCAACGGTGGAACGATGCCGGCAGTCTTGAATGCAGCCAACGAGCTAGTGGTGGGGGCATTTTTAAAAGGCCAGGTGGGTTTCGACCACATACCGCTGATTATTGAGGAAACCCTGTCACGACATGATCATCAGCAGGACCCCTCCCTAGCAGCCATACTGGCGGCAGATCAATGGGCCCGCCAAGCGGCGCAAGAATTGATCGACAATCGGTGACCTTCTAGGTTGACGGCATCGGTAATGGATCTTATTATGAAGATGTAAAATTCGTAAAATGGATATAAATAAAATTGCCTGATATATTTTTTATATGACTTCTTTTTCCAAAATATCATAGAGAAAAACCAATATGGGAACCAGCATACTAGCCTTTATCATCGTCCTGGGTATCTTGATTTTTTTTCATGAATTGGGTCACTTTTTATTTGCACGTATATTCGGTGTCGGGGTTCAAAAATTTTCTTTGGGCTTTGGCCCCCGAATCGTGGGGTGGAAAAAAGGCATTACCGACTATCGAATCTCGGCCATACCCTTGGGTGGATATGTTAAGATGGTGGGTGAAGATCCCACAGTGGAAATGGACCCCCAAGAGATTCCGTTCTCCTTTACCCATAAGCACGTAATAAAAAGGCTTCTCATCGTTGCCGCCGGGCCTTTTTTCAATTTGCTATTGGCTGTGTTGATATTCTTGGCCATCTACCTATTTTCCGGGACCTATATTCTGAAGCCAACGGTCGGCGATGTGCAGGAAAACTCTCCAGCTTCGGCCAGCGGATTGCAAAAAGGTGATATCATCAGAGCCATTGACGGCCAGGCGGTTGCAACCTGGGAAGAAATGGCCGCCGGTATTGGGGAGAGCAAAGGCCGACCCCTATCATTTACGATCGAGCGCACTGGGGAACTACTGAGCATCGAAATTGCACCTGAGGTTAAAATCACCAAAAATCTTTTTGGCGAGGATGTCGAGCGATATATTATCGGTATTGCCTCAGCCGGCGACATTGAGAATCTGAGGTTGGGATTTGGACAAGCGATCGTCGAAAGTATCCGCCAAACTTATAAAATAGCTGAACTCACCGTGGTCAGCATCGCCAAACTCATAAAAGGCACCCTGTCTACCAAGACCATCGGTGGTCCCATAATGATTGCCGAGCTCGCTGGTCAACAGGCCAAGGAAGGTATCCTAAATTTTGTGTTTTTGATCGCTCTGCTTAGCGTCAATTTGGCCATCATCAATTTTCTACCCATCCCCGTGCTGGATGGCGGTCACATCCTTTTCTTCATCATTGAACTCATCATCGGACGTCCCGTGAACACGCGCATGCGTGAAATGGCCCAACAAGCCGGTATCTTTATTTTGATTATGTTGATGGTGTTTGTTTTTTATAATGACATAGCGCGCATATTCTCCAGTTAACAAAATCGGGCTCACGATTTTATTTTTCCGTATTTCAATTCATTGCTTATTCTGATATGCCCAATTGAAATCTTTACACGATTTCAACTTAAGGAAGAATGCAAATGCCTCACCGACTTGAAATTGCGCTCAATGCGGACATGCACGATGCCGAAGGGGAAGGGATCCGCAAAAAAGCCGAAGATTATTTCGGTATACAGCTTGAACAGGTCCGCGTGGTGCAAATTCTGACCATTGACGCAGACCTGTCTGGGGATCAGCTCGAAGCGATGCGGACCCAGATTTTCACCAATCCGGTTACGCAGATATCGTCTTATCAGCCGCTACGCATGCCTTTTGATTGGATGATTTGGGTTGGCTACCGACCGGGGGTACGGGATAATCCCGGGAGCACCGCTGTAGAGGCAATTCAAGATGTTCTTGGCGTTACTTTGGCGGAGAGCGAAGCAGCCTATACCTCCAAACGCTATTGTATTAGCTGTCAAGATTTGGTTTTGGAAGATATGCAGAAAATAGCAGGTGAGCTGTTGGCCAACGATTTAATTCAGCAATGGAAGATATTCTCACCGGAAGAATGGGACCCAAATGTTGGCGTGGGTTTTATTATACCCCGGGTTGTCCTGAACCACCAACCAACTCTCGCGGACATCCCCATTGACTCCGATTCCACCTTGATGCGATTGAGCGATGAACGCAATTTGGCCCTAAATCCCAATGATATTCCCACCATTCGGGCTTACTTTCTAGACGAAGATATTAAGCGCGAACGTGCTGAACAAGGTTTACAAAACCCCACTGATTTAGAGCTGGAATATATATCCCAGGCGCGCAGTGATCATTGCAACCACAACACTTTCCAAGGTCTTTTTCATTATAAAGACATGACTACGGGGCGTGTCGATCAGATTGACAATTTATTTAAAACCTGTATCCAAAAGCCTACGCTTGAACTAAAAAATAAAATGCCCTGGGTTGTCTCCGTACTCTGGGACAATGCCGGGGCCGGCCAATTTGATCCGGAACACCATTACGTCATCACCGGAGAAACGCATAACTCACCTTCCAATATGGAAGCATATGGTGGAGCCATCACCGGGATTGTCGGTATTTATCGTGATCCCATGGGCACTGGTAAAGGTTCCAAGCTAATTATGGGAAGTTACGGATTTTGCGTCGGACCACGGGGTTATGATGGAGAACTCAGCCCGCAGCTTCATCCACGGCGACTCCTGGATGGTGTGATCGAGGGCGTTCGTGACGGTGGCAACAAAAGTGGGATCCCCACCACATACGGGCAGGTCATGTTTCATCCAGGATATTTGGGTAAATGTCTGGTATTTGTAACAGCATTGGGAATCATGCCAGCCACGATCCAGGGAGAATCTAGCCATAAAAAGGATATTGAAGCGGGAGATCTGGTGGTCATGAGTGGTGGCCGGGTTGGTAAGGACGGCATCCACGGCGTTACGGCTGCTTCGGAAACTTTTTCTGAAAACACGCCTGCCGGACACGTCCAAATCGGTGATCCCTATACCCAGAAAAAGATGCATGACTTCTTGCTGGAGGCCCGGGATGAAGGTTTGATTCGTTTTATAACCGATAACGGCGGCGGGGGGCTTTCATCTTCGGTGGGTGAAACCGCTCGGTTTTCAAATGGTTGTGTTATCCGTCTGGAAACAGTTCCATTGAAATATGCGGGCTTGGATCAATGGGAAATTTGGGTGTCTGAATCCCAAGAACGGATGACCGTGGCTGTCGAGCCAAAGCACATCGATCGTTTTATGGAACTTTCTAAGCTACATGCAGTTGAGAGTACTGTTATCGGTACATACACCGACTCAGGTAAACTCCTCATCACCTATGACGATAAAACATGCGCTTACGTGAATATGGATTTGCTACAATCCGGTTTTCCCCAATGGGAATTTGAGGCGGAGTGGACGTCGCCACTGCAGCGCGGGCTGCATGAACCGGTATTAAATCGTCCCAGCAATTTCAACCAGTTATTGCTGGACTTGTTGGCGCGCCCCAATATCGCTTCCAAGGAATGGATTACCCGTCAGTATGATCATGAGGTACAGGGTACCAGCGTGGTTAAGCCCCTGGTGGGCGCTGAGCGGGATATGAACAGTGACGCCAGTGTGATTCGGCCGGTCTTGAGTTCGCAGCAGGGACTGGCTTTTTCGCAGGCCTTGCTTCCATTTTACTCGGCCATTGATACCTATCACATGACAACCTGCACCATTGACGAGGCGGTCCGCCGCTTGGTGGCAGTTGGCGCCGGACTCGACCATATTGGCGGGGTCGACAATTTTTGTTGGCCCAGCATTCAATATGATCCAGATAAAAATCCAGACGGTAAATTTAAAGCCGCTCAATTAGTCCGATCCTGTCAAGCATTACGGGATATGTGTCTGGCCTATGAAATACCCCTGCTTTCCGGTAAAGACAGTATGTATGTGGATGGCCACCTGACGGGCCGATACGGTGAGACCCATAAGGTATCTGCCCTGGAGACCTTGCAGTTTTCAGCCACTGGCATTGTCCCCGATGTCGCTAGATGCATCACTATGGAGAGTAAAATTCCAGGTGACAATATCTATGTGGTGGGCATGACCCGGGATGAATTGGGTGGATCCGAATACTATGAGCATCTGGGATATGTAGGCTGCCAGGTCCCGCAAGTTGATCCACCGGCATTTTTGGCACTTTATCGAGCCCTGGCATTGGCCAATGAAAAGGAGCTGGTGGCATCGGCGCATGGCATCTACCGTGGCGGTCTAGGTGTTCACCTGGCCATGGTAGCCATGGGGGGTAATCTAGGCCTGGACATTCACCTGGATGCCCTACCAATCGAGGCCTGTGAGCGTGAGGATGCACTTCTTTTTTCAGAATCAGCCGGCCGTTTTATTGTTAGCGTCAGCCCGGATAATAGGGCAGCTTTTGAAGCAATCTTTGGGGATCGACCCTGCGCTTGTATTGGTACCGTGAACGAATCCCACAGCCTGAAAATATCCGGGACTAATAAGCAAACTATCGTCGATATTTCTGTGTCAAAATTGAAACAAGCCTGGAAAGCAACCTTTGGAGCGCTCATATGAAAGCAGTGCAAGTGCTGGTTTTGACCGGCTATGGGTTGAACTGTGACCATGAAACCGCCTATGCATTTGAGCTGGCCGGGGCAGCGGCTCACCGCGTTCATATTAATGCTGTGATTGAGGGTGCGGTCAAGTTATCCCAATTTCAGATTCTGGTATTTGGCGGTGGTTTTAGCTGGGGCGACGATCATGGTGCCGGTGTGGTTCAAGCCGTGCGCATGCAAACAAACATTGGGCCTGATCTTTTCGAGTTTATCCAAAAGGGAAATCTCATCATCGGCATATGCAATGGATTCCAGACGCTGGTTAACATGGGGCTTTTGCCGGGTTTCAACCTGGATGGAGCCAATTCTGATCGTGCCCAGCGATGCCTGGCGGTGACCTACAATGACTGTGGCAATTTCCGGGATCAGTGGGTCAAGCTTCGGGTCAACCCCGCTTCTGCGTGCATTTATACGCGTGGTTTGACCGAACTTGAATTACCGGTGCGCCATGGTGAAGGCAAGTGCTACTGCGATAAAGAAACCTTAAATAAACTGGTTGAAAACCGCCAAATAGCGATTCAATATGCCCGGCCAGATGGCCAGCCGGCACAGCAGGTATTTCCCCATAATCCCAATGGGTCAATTATGGATATCGCCGGCCTTTGTGATCCGAGCGGACGCATATTTGGATTGATGCCCCATCCTGAAGCCTACAATCATTGGATCAATCACCCGGATTGGCCCCTGATGAAAGAACGCCTGCGGCGCCAGGGTTTAGAATTTCCTTCAGAATTAACACCGGGGGTGAAGATGCTAGCTAATGCGGTGGAATATTTCAAGTAGGGTTGAAGGTTTTGAGGGGTGAAGCTCGTAGCTTTCAAAAAAATAATTAAAGGCTACGGTGTATGCATCTCTGAACATTCAACATCGAACATCCAACATCCAACATCGAATAATGGGCACCAGAAAAACTGATTAGTGTCGATTTTTTTCGGCTGTTTTGATGCTGGCAACGAATATCTTTATTAATTCTTCAGTTTCAGCTAGCATTGGGATAACAAGTTCACATTTCCTCATAATTTTAATATGTTGAATTAGTTTCAGCCATCGTTGTGTTTCACGAAGTTCCTTCAAACATATGCGTAGCTTATGGATAAAATCATTTGCGGATTCAGCGGCTTGAGCCTCTCCATGGTTTGAATACGGTGATGTTCCTGATTTCAAAAGCTGATTGGAGATGTGCCTTCCGGTCCTACTTTTTGGGATCTGCTCAACAATTGTAATAATTCTTGAAGAATAGCTTAGCAATCGATCCTCAAGGTCGTATTTTTTCCCATTCATAATTTCGATGTTGAACGTTCGATGTTCGATGTTGGATGTTTTGTTTTGGGGTTTGACCAAGCCCCAGAACCCTCCAAACCGTTACCCTCCGACCCTCAATTACTCCCATGTCCCCCTAGCTCCCGTCCGACTAGTAACCATCCGTGCACGACCATTAATATTGACATGGATGCCTCGAAAACGGCCTGCGCCGTTGGTTAGGTAGACGTGCCCACCAAAACCATTGGGCAGACCCAGTGAATTGAAACGCAAGCGTGGTATGCCACCGGCAAATGATGCCTTCAGGAAGCGGACATTGGCATTTAGACGGCCTTGATGCAGCAATTTTTCATCTGGTTCGCGTGTCCAAAAGGTTTGGTCATCGAGTCCATTGTCCACAAATGCAATATAATCGTCCGCTAGCTGCCCGTCTTTATCGGGATCAAAACTAACAATGACTTTACTATGTTGCCTGACTGCATAAAGGCGTGCACGCTGAAGCACTTGATGCAATTGCATGGTGGCCGCTCGCAACCGGTAACCGGTTTTCCAGGCATGAACATTGGGGATGGTTAAAGTGGTTATAATGCTTAGGATCGCAATAACGGTGATCAATTCGATAAGGGTGAAACCATGGTGACAGCGCATACACCTGACCTCCTTAAAAACCTCTGTTTTCCGTAGCCACACTTAGGTAAGCTCGTATAAAAGACTTACATTCGGGATGAATTCAATTGGTGGAGATGGCCTAATAGATGGACATTAATGATAATTTATGTTAGTGTACCCACCGTAACATGTGACTATCAATCCCAAATAGTTTCGTATGGATTACGGTTAAAAAACCCGTATTAACTAATCTCCCAACAGTTCACATCACCAGTAGTCTTTTGGCTCAAGCGCGAAATCGTCGCTAGTTGAAAAATCGCGCCCCGATTTTGTGACTATAAAAAAAATTAATACCCTATTAATGAGATTATGAGGTGCCGCTATTAAACCGACACTTTTGCATATCAAGCCTGCTGGTTTGCTCACGGTTCCATAAGTGGACGCTAATCGGGTCTCACCATATAACGAAATTAAATCAAATTGTTATGAATTAGGCCCTCTCAGATATGAGCATAAAGATGCAACCAAGGCGGTGTTGATGATCTGATTTGGCATACAATTTGTATGAAACAGTGGCAGGGAGATCAAATTATGAAGAAATCATCTGGTTTTACATTCATGGAGCTGATGATCACCATTGCGATTCTGGCGGTCATGTCAGCCATTGCCATCCCCAACTTGATCAGTTGGTTCCCGCAATACCGGCTCAATGTGGCCGTCCGGGAAATGATATCGACCATCCAAATGGCTCGTCTTAAAGCCATCAGGGGGAACACCGATATCATTGTATTTATCAATATGGGTGCGGCTACGGTCACCGTTTGGCAAGACGATGGTGCCGGGAGCGCCCTTGGCGCTGATGGCATTCCAGTTAACGCCCGCAACTGGACTTTGGATGGCACTGAAAGAACTTTTGCCACCGAGCCAGTTCCGCCCGGTATAGCTATAACCGGTGCTGCTTTTAGCGGAGTGTCTATTGTGCGTTTTAACCAGCGTGGGTTTCCTATAAATGCCGCCGGTAATTCAACCGAAGGTCTAATCACGTTTGACAATGGGCGCGGCACTTCCAATTCCGAAGTCGAGATTCAGGTGGATATAAGTGGCAATGCCCGGAGATTGTGATCGATATAATGAGCCCAAAAAGCAAAAGAGGTAAAAAATGCTCAGCAAGCAAAAAAATAAATCATTCGATCATTTGATAAGGACCAAAAGAAACCCCTCAAAAATCAAACACGTTATGATGCCGTCTCTGCAAAAGAGCAACGCAGGTTTTACCCTCATCGAAGTCCTGATTGCGATGGCGGTTATCGGGATTGTGCTGGGGGGCATATATGCAGCTTACACGGGTCAGGTGCGAACCTTCAATACACAGGAGCAAATCGTAGATATGCAGCAAAATATACGCGTAGCCTCTTATTTTTTGGAACGTGAACTGCGTATGGCAGGCCTGGATCCCACTGGGAATGCTGGTGCCGGGTTTGTTGTGGCTGCTGCCGATACCATCAATGTCACCATGGATTTTACGGGTGGCGCTGGAGATGGCATTGATGACGATGGCGATGGGTTACCTAATGAGGGTTTCGATGGAGTAGATAGTGATGGTGACTTGCTGGTCGACGAACCGGATGAGGCTGAATGGTATAATGCCAGCACAGCCGATCCCAATGAGGATATATCCTATCGCTTGAGTAACGATGCCGATGGCGATGGTATCAATGAAGGTTTGCCAACCGAAAACAATGACGGCTCGACTTGCAACCTGGAACGTCGAAGCTCGGCTGCCGGTGCCTGGCAAGTCGTGGCCGCCAATATCGATGCCCTTAATTTTACCTACTTGGGAGTCGACCCAACCAATAATGCCTGTGGTGAGAGTTGTCAATGGGACCCGGCTACCGACGACCCGCGCGACATACGCACTGTCCAAATCACCATCGTTGCCCGGGCAGGTGCTTTCGTGCGCACCCTATCAAGGCAATTTACCAATACGACCACGTATTACAATCAGCCGCCTTTCAATCAGATTATTTTACCGCCTCAAAACGATAATTTTAGGCGCATCCGCATGACAACCAGTGTGCGTTGTCGCAACATGGGCCTATAAAGAGTTGGAGAGATAACATGTTAACGAGCAACCAGCCAAGACAGCATCAAAACAAGCGCAAGCAACAGGGCTTTACCATTATTGAGGTTCTAATTGCCATGGCCATTTTTTCCATCGGTATCCTGGGAGTTGCGGCCATGCAAACCGCATCCGTCAAGGGCAATGCCTCTGCCCAAGGCGTAACCGAAATTGCTGTCCACGCAGCCGATCGCCTCGAAAAACTCATGGTGTTACCCTATAACAGCAATTTGATTGCCCAAGGTGTGCATTCCATCGCGGCCGGCAATATAACCATGCCAACGGACGGTATTGACAATAATTTTAACGGCTTTATCGATGAAGGCGGCGAAACCGGGCCCTTGACCATTGGATGGACTGTTACGGATGACAGGCCCATACTGAATACCAAAACCGTGGTGGTCACCGTGCGGTATGTGAGTCCCAATGTTAGAAAGACAGTCAATTTTACCCGGATTATTCCACGTGTCCTATAGATAAGGTATTAAACGAGGCAGATATGAAAGCCAATAGATTAAATATTCAAAACGAGAACGGTTCGGTGACGATCATTGCGGCGCTTTTGATCCTGGTGGTTTTGACCTTGATTGGTATTTCAGCTACCAACACCACTGTTACGGAACTGCAAATTGCTGCCAACGATCAATTCAGCAAGATTGCCTTTTTCAATGGGGACAGCGGTCTTTATGGTGCACCCAAGGTGATCTCTAATATCATCAACACCAGCCAGGAATATGTGCTGGGCGGGGCCGATTCACCCGGCGTGCAATACGCGCCGGCCGGCACGACCCAGCAGCAGTTTTTTCAACAGGTCATGGGTTATCTGGCCTATGACGGTGGCGTTGTGGATCTGGATTTTGGCCCAGGTGGCATCACCACTCTCGTGGATGCCCGTCGGGATCGGACACAGAATATCGTAGGCGGGGCAGCCGAATTTGGCAGTGGTGCCGAAGGTATTGGGTCTGGTTCCACCGGCGGTGTGGCTATCTTTTACGACATGCGTGCCGATGCTCAGGGCCCGCCTGCCTATAATCCTACCATCGCACAGCTGGGTGGTGAATACCGCAAGGTTGTGGGTCTGGCCGGCGGCCTTTAAACAAATTACACACGGGATTTCAGTACTGTTTCTGACGTGATTGAAGTAGCCCAGATATCAGCAATTAACTGGGCTGCTGTCAGGCAAAAAATAGCTTCAACTATTGAGGTGATTATCATGAAGAAATCATATGTCATAACCATCATAGCCATCGTGGCTGTCCTTGTTTCAGGCATAATTCAGATACCCGATGCGCAGGCACAGGTGCCGCAAGCAAGCACCTACGAAGCCTATCCGCCCTTTTTGGCTGCCAATGTGCCGCCCTTGGTCATGCTCGTCATGGGCCGTAACCACAAGCTTTACTATGAGGCCTACAACGATGCATCTGACCTGGATGGAGACGGTACCCTGGATACGACCTACAAGCCAGATGATATCGATTATTACGGATATTTTGATTCCTTCAAATATTACAGTTACAGCGCTGCCAATAACCGCTTTGAACCGGTCGGTACCACGGGTGCTGACAAGCAAGCACTAGCCGGCGCCTATTGGAGTGGTGACTTTTTAAATTACGTCAGTATGACCCGGATGGATGCCCTGCGTAAGGTCCTCTACGGTGGCTATCGATCCACAGATACCACCGACGTAACCGTTCTGGAACGTGTGTTTGTTCCCCAGGACGCCCACAGTTGGGGCAAGGAATATGAGAGTGTGGAGCGTGATGGCTATGACATCGCCGATTATACACCGCTGTCCCAGCCCCAGGGCGCCAGCCGGCATTTATTTGCCTCCACAACCTTAACCGATGGGGGTGCACCCTTACTCAGGGTCCTGCAGAACACGGTCTTGCGTGTTTGGGAGTGGGTGGCCATCGAGCGACCGGTGGCCGGCGATGATGGTAATGACGGCAGCGGCCGACGCAGCATCTTGGACAACAATGTGGGAGCGACCGGCGAGGTTGATGTGACCGACGGCGGTTCCGGCGGTAATCCCGCCGACAACATCGTGACGACTCAAACCACAATCACAGACGATTTCGAAGACGGTAGTATCGATGCCATGTGGGTGTGGCAGGATCATGACACCAACGGCGGAACCAATAGCTGGGAAGCCAATGGTGATTTATATATCGATGCAGGTGGTGCTGATATTTGGACGGGCTCCGATGAATTTGCGGTGCGCTATTTGGATGATGTAAATGGCAACTTCGATATTAAGGTCCGGGTCGATGCGCAGGAAAATCGTAATGCTTGGGGTAAATGCGGCATTATGGTACGTAACGACATGACCGCACCCGGCAGCTCCACCGGATATGTGGCCATGGCCACTACTCCCGGAAATGGCCATTCTTTCCAGTATGATAACAACGACAACGGTTACCTGGATTCGCATGTGACCAACACAGGTGTAACCTTACCTTCCTGGGTGCGTTTACAAAAAGTCGGAACCACGTTTGTCGGCTATCGCAGTACTGATGGGACCAACTGGACCGTGCATGCCACACGCACTATCAATTCTGCGGCTACGGTTCAGGATGTGGGTATTTTTGTAACCTCGCACAGTGATGGCAACCTCAGCCAGTGTCGCTTCGAGGAGGTAGAAATCGTCCAAACTTCAGGAACCGATCCGTCCCTGGCATTTGACGATGCCGCCGCCACAGCCTGGACTTCGGTGGACGAACCCAGTGTAGTCGATCCACTCTGGCTGCAATTCAGTTATTTTCAACCCAGGCGAATATTGAAATACAATTTCATGACCGCCAACGGCAGCGAGGATCTTGACCCCAGAACTTGGGCGTTGTTAGCTACCAATGATCCTACCGTGGCTGCTAGCACCACTACGGTTGTGGGTGATTGGGACATCATCGATACGGTTGTTGATGGTGCTTTGCCTGCCGGCCGCAATAGTTCCAAGAGTTTTGAATGCCTCAATCCACCGGCCGAAGGTACATCCTATCTATGCTACCGCTATGTATTCACAGATAGTAAAAGTTCATCTACCGCCGGAATATCTGTTGCGGAAATCGAGATGTTCGAAACCCTGGATCCAATTCCGGCCAATGCCACCTTGGACGACTATGATGTACGCATACAGGTATGTGTGCCCGGTCTCTTGGAAACCAATAGCAAGCAATATTCTAGTGGTCATTACAAGCCCATCGGATTACTGCAGCGCCACGGCGAATCCGGCAACATGTTGTTTGGTATGGTGAGTGGCTCCTATACCAAGAACACGTCCGGCGGTGTGATGCGCAAGCGCGTGGGCTCCATTACCGATGAAATAAATTCAGCTACCGGTCAATATACCGCTACCAACGGTATTATCAAAACTATTGATACCCTGCGGGTGGTGGATTTTGACGATGGCAGCCATAGCTATAGTTCTAACTGTGGTTGGATTACCACACGACCCATTTCCGAGGGTGAATGCCGTATGTGGGGCAACCCCATCGGTGAAATGATGTACGAAACCCTGCGCTATTTTGGTGGTGAGGGAGCAGCCACTGCCGACTTTTCCTATGGTACTGGTGACGACAATAGCGGCGGAACGACATTATCCTTACCGGTAGCAACCTGGAACGACCCATATGATCTGAGTGACAATGGTTATGATTATTGTGCCAAGCCCTTCATGCTGGTGCTAAGCGATATCTACCCGACCTATGATTCAGATCAATTACCAGGCAGCGCCACTGACTTTGGCGGACAAGCGGCTGCTACCATTGGCGCCGCCACCACAGCGCTGGATGTGGAAGACCTGGCCGATCAGATTTTTGCTGCCGAGGAAACAGCTGGTAACCGCTTTATCGGTCAGCAAGGCGCAACTGCCGACGGTGCCTGTACTGAAAAAGCTGTGGACGGTTTTGGCGACTTGCGCGGCTTGTGCCCGGAAGAGCCCACCAAGCAGGGCAGTTACTATTCGACTTCCGTGGCTTGGTACGGCCGTACGCAGGATTTGAGTTCGGCCGATACCAACCAGAATGTCCGCACCTATGCCGTAGGACTGGCTTCGCCCCTACCCAAAATCGAAATCCTACTCCAGGGCCAGACCATTACGTTGGTACCTTTTGCTAAGTCTGTGGGCGGTTCCAGCATCAGTGCAACTCAGGGAGATTATCAGCCCACGAATACAATTGTGGACTTTTTTGTGGAAGAATTGCGACCCACATTTGGGCGTTTCCGTATCAACTACGAAGACGTGGAGCAGGGGGCTGACCATGATATGGATGCCATCGTGACCTATGAGTACCAATTGGTGGACGCCAGTGGTTTTCCGGTAAGTAATATCGCCGATGCCACGGCCTTGGATATCTCTTTGTTCTCAGACTATGCAGCCGGTGGTATCATTCAACACATGGGTTATATTATATCCGGTACCACTACCGATGGGACCTATTTGGAGGTTCGCGATGTAGATACCGGCGCTGGCAGTGATCCTGACTATTTTCTGGACACCCCGCCGGGTGTTTGGGCCACCGATGCAACCCCGGCATGGAATGACAGCGACGCCCTGCCGCTCAACACCACGCGTCGATTTGTGGTGGATGCGGGTGGCGGAACCTTGGCTGCCGGTCTACTGGAAAACCCGCTCTGGTATGCTGCCAAGTATGGTGGGTTTGATGACCAGAATGCCAACGGCATTCCTGAAGGCGATGAATGGGATAAGGATAGTGATGGTGTACCTGATACCTATTACTATGTGGTCAATCCCCTTAAATTGGAGCAGCAGCTTAACAAGTCCTTTGCCGATATTCTTGAAAAAGCGGCATCCGGAACGGCGGCCTCGGTGCTGGCCACCAACAGTGAGGGTGAGGGTAATCTGATGCAGGCTTATTTCCAGCCCAAACTGACCACCCTCAGCTCCGAACTGACCTGGGTGGGCTTTTTGCAATCCTTGTGGGTCGACCCCTGCGGCAATCTGCGTGAGGACACCAATGCTGATTTACAACTCGACAAGCAGAACACAAACACTGGCAGTAATGCTGTTGAAGCCGATCGAATCATTGAATTCATAACCGATGCCAATGGTGATACCAAGATCGTCCGCTTCACCAGCCATTATCTGTATAATCCCGATAACGACGATAACTGTAACTGTATTCTGGATCAACTCGATCCGCCCCAATCGTGTGCCATTGTCTCTGAGGAATTGGCCATCGACCAGATCAATCCGCTGTTTGAAGCCGGCGAGCTGCTATCTGAGCGGGATCCGGCTACCCGGAGAATTTTTACCTTTCTGGACGGCGATGGTAGCGACAACGATGGCGATGCTTTGATCGATGAGTCTGGTGAAGCGGAAGCCTTCAAATCGGTGGGTCAGGTCCTGAATCCTGCACCAGGGATCACGGGAGATGATCCCTTTGACGATAATGACGAACTGATTCGTTTTCATACCGATAACCTGGCCCGTCTGAAACCATTCCTGGGTGTCAACGATGCATCCTGTGCTGACTGCGATACATATCTGAATGTCACTGATAATGATACCCGTGCCAGTGTGCTAATAAACTGGACCCGTGGATACGATCAGGCCGATATTGCCGGCTACACAGCCACGGGCCTCAGACCGCGTACCTTAGACAATGGTAATGTTTGGAGAATGGGTGATATTGTCAACTCAACACCGGTAAGCGTTGGCAAGGCACCGGACAATTTTCATATCATCTACGGTGATTCTACTTTCCAGACTTATTTTGACAGTGTCCGCAATCGAGAAACGGTCGTATACGTGGGTGGTAATGATGGCATGCTACATGCTTTTACATCCTGGCAATACGACAGCACCAATGGTCTATATGACGATCCTTATCCAGGCGATGGGCCCGGAAATTCCACCTATATACCAAATGAGCGTATCGGTGATGAGATCTGGACTTATATCCCCCAAACCTTGTTACCACATTTGAAGTGGCTGGCAGATCCGGAATATAATCATGCTTATTTTGTGGATCTGAAACCCAAAATATTTGATGCCAAAATCGATGTGGATGGCGATACCGTAACAGAATGGCGCACCCTGTTGATTTGTGGATTGAATCTGGGTGGTAAACATATCTGGGCCAATGATGACTTTGACGGTAATGCTGGTAATGAAACCCGTCATTTTTACCCGGCCTATTTTTGCATTGATATCACCGAACCCCGAGCGCCCCGGGTTCTATGGGAACGTTCCTTTGAAGGCTTGGGTATGACCACATCCGCCCCGGCTGTCGTCAAGGTCGGTGCGTCCTGGTTTGCCGTAGTTGGATCCGGCCCCAATGACGACAATGGGGTTGACGATATAATTAGTGGTTTGAGCGATCAGAATGGGCACATCTTTGTGCTCGATATCCTGACGGGAGAGTCCTATGACAATGGGGTCGACGAATGGTTGTTTGAAACATCTGAAACCAATGCCTACATGAGCGCGGCTTCGAGTGTTGATTACGGACTCGACTATGATGTGGACGGCATCTATCTTGCCTCATCGTATCAGGATGGCTCCAGCATCTGGCGTGGTAATCTTTACAAGATCAATACCTGGTCCGGTGGCAGTCCATCGGATGTGCCCGCCAACTGGTCCAGCAGCATCATGTATGACGGTAGCAATGGCGGACCGATTACATCAGGTGTCTCCTTGAGCGTCGACTCCACTGGGAATGTGTGGACTTATTTTGGAACCGGCCGTTACCTGAGTCTGGCTGATAAAATAGATCAAAACCAGCAGTACTTTTTTGGTGTAAAGGATCCATTTTTTAATATGGACCACGATCAGAGTGCGCCCAATGATTTCTATAATAATCCCAACAATGCCAATACGCTGACGAGAAATGATCTATTTAACAGCGATGGGTACACGGTTACCACCGGGCGGAATGTCTATACCGGCAACTGTCCGCCTACGTGCAACCCGTTTGGTACCAACGGTACCTGGGATGAATTCGTAACCGAAGTCAGGACTTATGACGGTTGGTATATGAGCATGCAAACCTCGGCAGGTCTACCCTCGGAACGCGTGGTTTCCAAAGCCTCTGTTTTGGGCGGAATTGTATTCTTCCCGGGTTATACGCCCAACGACGATGTCTGCGGATTTGGCGGGGACAGCGCTTTCTATGGCGTCTATTTTGAAACCGGAACGGCTTTCCCCAAGATCGTCTTGCCAGGTGGTTATGTGGACACCACCATTGACGGTGAATCAGCCACAATTATTTCGACACGTATCGATCTGGGTAGCGGTGCACCACCGCCAGAAGCTGGTTTTCATGTGGGACAGCAGGAGGGTGCCAAGGCCTTTTTGCAGATGAGCACCGGACAGGTCATCGAACTGGATGTGGAGACTGCCTTTAACCTTAAAAGCGGTCTGACATTCTGGCGCGAAAGATTGTAAACTAAAATCTAACTATTTGATTTCCAAAAAAAGAATTGCCGCCCGGCCCCCACGGCCGGGTGGCAATTCTTTTTTGATGTGTTGGATTTTATCTTTTTTTCATGCTATACCAATCGTCAGAAATACGTTCCGAAAATTGCCATTTCAGGTTCAACGATTACGGTAGCAAAGTCGCGCGTAATCGGATCTTTAAAGCCAAGTTTTATGTTGGTGATATATGACACCCTCAGGATCGAGACAACCACTGTCAGACGCAAACATATGCAAGGTGTTGGTGGATGGGGGTCTAATATCAGTAGTCCAAGCCAAAGAAATCCTAAATAAGAAATCAGTATTCATTCAAAAATTAAAAGCGAGAAAAGACCAACAATCAGGCGCTCATATTGAAGCACCCCTTACGCTCATCGACGTTATCGCTGCTCTCAAACCCAAACGACAGGATCGTCCAAAAATAAGCCTGGATGAAGAAGCCGTCTACCAACAATTGGCAGCAGTATGGGGCTTTTCCTATAAAAAGATTGATCCACTTAAATTGGATCTGAATATCGTCACCACCACAATTCCGCGTAACTTTGCCTTGAAACACTTGGTACTCCCGGTTGCGGTTAGCGATGGTTGCCTGACAGTCGCCACTGCGAACCCTTTCAATACGGAAGTTTTGGAGGATATTGCTCGGGCAAGTCAATTTACGGTTTCGGCGGTGGTCAGCACCAAGACAGATATTCTCAGGTTAATAAATGAATTTTTTGGTTTTAAACGTTCGATAGCCGCTGCTGAGGACCAATTTGAAAGTCCCATCGTAGATCTGGGCAATCTGGAGCAATACGTGCAACTTAAGTCGGTGGATGAACTACCCTCCAACGACCATCATATTGTTAACGCCGTCAGCCATCTGTTTACGTATGCCTTTGATCAGCGTGCCAGCGATATTCACATCGAACCCAAACGAGACACCAGTATGGTGCGTATGCGCATAGACGGTGTCCTGCACACGGTATACAAGATTCCTAAAAATGTGCATCCAGCCATTGTCAGCCGACTTAAAAACCTCTCCCGCCTGGACATGGCCGAGAAGCGGAGACCGCAAGACGGTCGCATCAAGACCGACAAAGAGGGGATTGAGGTTGAAATCCGGGTGTCTTTGATTCCGACTGCCTTTGGTGAAAAAGTGGTCATGCGCATCATGGATCCTGAGATTCTATTTCAGGATTTGGACCAATTGGGATTTACGCCCACGGATCTGATTCGTTATAATCAATTTGTGCACGTGCCCAACGGAATTGTGATGGTTTGCGGACCCACCGGGAGTGGAAAGTCCACGACACTCTATTCAACCTTGCGCAGTCTTTATACCCCTGAGATTAACATCACCACCATTGAAGATCCCATCGAGATGATTCACGAAGATTTTAACCAGATTTCTGTCAACCCGCAGGTGGGTGTTAGTTTTGGATCGATCCTGCGCAATATCTTACGACAAGATCCGGATATCATTATGGTGGGTGAATTGCGTGACATGGAGACGGCCGAAAACGCTATCCAGGCGGCTTTAACCGGGCATCTCGTCCTGACGACTTTGCACACCAACGATGCGCCTTCCGCCATCACGCGCCTACTGGATATCGGCGTAGCGCCTTTTTTAATTCAAGCAACCCTGCGGGGAATCGTTTCCCAACGACTGGTACGCCGCATATGCGAGCGCTGCAAGGAAGCCTTTCAGATCGACACGGCAGAATTGGTCCAGATGGGCCTCAAGGTAAAAGGCCAACAGACAGTCAGCGTTTATCGCGGCAAGGGATGTCAGCACTGCCGCGGCACCGGCTACAAGGGCCGTATCGGCATTCATGAGGTGTTGGCCTATACAGAAACGTTGCGTAAGCTGACAACCGAGACGGCCGATTTAAGCGCTATACGCGAGACAACGCTTCAGGAAGGAATGGTGGGCTTGCGTGAAAACGCCGTCAATAAATTTTTACAGGGTGTGACCACGTATCAGGAGGTGATGCGGGTGACCTGGGAACAATAGAAATAGATTAGCCCGGCTTCAGCCGGGCAAATCTATTTCTTCCAGAAGTTTAAGGCTTCCTTACCCTTAATCTCCATCAATTCTTTGGTGACCGCACGTAAACGCTCGCTTAGAATTTCTGATAGAACCCGGTAAAGAATATAGCCAAAGGTAATGCGATCGTGGCCGGCCAGCTTTTCCACATAGCCGGTGTCAACGGCGATGCAGGCCACGTCTTTTTCGGCAATGGCCGAAGCTGACCGGGGAGAGCTGTCAATGAATCGCATCTCGCCAAATACATCCCCCCGGCGCCGCATGGTTGCAATTGTTTTGCCCTTTTTATCGATGCGAACACGACCATAGACCAGAAAATAAACCCAGCGATCCACATTATTTTCTTGGATAATCGTTTCACCCTGGGTATAGGTCCGCAGTTTGCTCATATTGAGTAAGGTCTGCAATTCAACCTGATTAAAGGGCTCAAAGATGGGTATCTTCTTCAGGTCGTCAATAATCTTTTCATTGCCGAGCAGGTAGTCGGTTTCTTTCATAAATATAGGTTTATTCGACGGCAGGGGTACGAATGAGCGTTCCGGGTGTTGCCGCTTGATCCAGTTGGGTTACCAGCACTGTAGCCGTCTCTTCTTCGGTGTGCAATACGATCAGTTTTCCAAAATCAATCGGGTCTAGAATCACCGTCTTTTTACCACCTGCATCTACTTCTTCTTTCTCCTGGTAGAAGATACTGTAAACTTGACCATTTTTGATACTATCGGCCTTGCCTTTATCTATAAAAGCCAAAGTCAAGTCGCCAATAATTTTGGACTGCTCCTCGGATATGATCAGGCTACCAATAAGGCCAGGGACGCCTTCGGTAATGGGTATTTTAGGTGAGCGCCTTTGATAGGGCAGGATAAAGTCATTGACGGCAATTGAGCGAAATGATTTGACGACTTTGGCGATCACAAAATCGGTTTTCTTTTGGGTAACCTCCACAATTCCCAGGATGTAGTACTGGCCTCCCAGTTGCCGATTGCGCTTACGATCCCGGGTGGGATCCAGTTTTCGAAATATAGTATAGCGGCCGCCTTGCATAATAGGTAGCGCATCTTTATCCGCATAGGTTATATAAACCATGTCACCTTCACTAACCAGAACCTTATCGTCTTTAATTTTAAAAATAAAACCCAATGGGCTGACTTTTTCTTTGCGAATAAAACCAACCGAATCTATGGACGGGTAGACGTAGTACACAGTATCCTTGGGCGGTGGTGTGGCTTCAACTTCAGCCGAGGCGTTCTGGTTGAGATCCGTATCGGCAGCGCTTTCTTGCGTCATGGGCTCCTCGAGTTCCGGAACCTCAAAAGTAAAGGTGTCTTTACCCTGTTTTTGGAATAGCCGAATCCGTTCACCCGGATATATCCAGTGCGGATTGGGAATCTGTTCATTTTCCTGCCACAATTCAGGCCACATCCAAGGCGTATCAAAAAACTTATCCGACAAGTCCCAGAGCGTATCCCCCCGCTGGATAGTATAGTAGAACCCAGCCTGGTGTTCGATGGTTTCTTGCATGTCTTCAGCCATTACTGGGGCTGAAAAAGTGAGGGTCATAGCAGTGGACACGATCAAGCAGATGAATACTTGCATAAGTCGTTTGCCGTTCATTACGTGTCTCCATTTAAGTTTTCGGTTGTGAAAGAAACGTGCGCGAAAGCACGCAAAGACAGACCCTAAATACCTCTTTTTGGGGTATTTTGTCAAGCATTTCAATAAAAAAGCCCTTATGCCGAAGAGCATAAGGGCTTTGCAGTTTATTCCATAAGGAACGGCTGCGTTTGGGCTTACATCATACCGCCCATACCGCCCATGCCGCCCATACCGCCCATACCACCGCCACCCGATGGCATTGCCGGTTCTTTTTCTTCCGCCTTTTCGGCAATCATGGCCTCGGTCGTGAGCATCAGACCGGCTACGCTGCCTGCATTTTGCAGGGCATAACGGACCACCTTGGTGGGGTCAATAACGCCGGCAGCAATCAGGTCTTCGTATTTATCGCTATCGGCATTGTAGCCAAATGAGCCGTCCTGGCCCTTGACCTTGTCGATAACTACCGAGCCTTCGAAACCGGCGTTGTTGGCGATCTGGCGCAATGGCTCTTCAATGGCGCGCATGACAACTTTGACACCCAGTTTTTTGTCGGCTTTGATCTTGATTTTATCCAAGGCAGCCAGGCAACGAACCAATGCCACGCCGCCACCCGGTACGATACCTTCTTCAACCGCGGCACGGGTTGCATTCAGGGCATCTTCCACGCGAGCTTTCTTTTCTTTCATTTCGGTTTCTGTGGCAGCGCCTACGTTGATGACGGCCACTCCACCGATCAGTTTAGCCAGACGTTCTTGCAATTTCTCGCGGTCATAATCAGAGCTAGACTCTTCGATCTGAGCGCGGATCTGTTTCACGCGACCTTCCAGGCCTGCCCGGGAGCCGGCGCCATCCACAACAGTGGTGTTGTCTTTGTCGATGGTAATCCGTTTGGCTCTGCCCAGATCCTTAACGGTCAGGTTTTCAAGCTTGATACCGAGATCTTCAGATACAACCTGGCCGCCGGTCAGAATGGCAATGTCTTCCAGCATGGCTTTACGACGATCACCAAATCCAGGTGCTTTGACTGCCGAAACCTGCAGGGTGCCACGCAGCTTGTTGACCACGAGGGTGGCCAGGGCTTCGCCGTCGACATCTTCAGCAATAATCATGAGCGGTTTGCCCATTTTAGCCACCTGCTCGAGTACCGGCAGGAGATCTTTCATGTTGCTGATTTTTTTTTCGTTGATCAGAATGTAGGGGTCTTCCAAAGACGCCACCATTTTTTCGGCATCGGTTACGAAATAGGGTGACAGATAGCCACGATCGAACTGCATGCCTTCCACGACTTCCAGGGTGGTTTCCATGCTCTTGGCTTCTTCAACGGTAATGACGCCTTCTTTACCGACTTTATTCATGGCCTCGGCAATGATGTTTCCAATGGTTTCATCGTTGTTGGCCGAAATAGTACCGACCTGGGCGATTTCTCTCTGGTCTTTGGTGGGTTTGCTCATGCCGTGAAGTTCTTTAACCGTAATTTCCACGGCCTTGTCGATGCCGCGTTTGATCGCCATAGGATTGTTGCCGGCGGCAACAAGCTTCTGTCCTTCTTCATAAATGGACCGAGCAAGGACTGTAGCGGTGGTGGTGCCGTCTCCAGCCATATCGCTGGTTTTGCTGGCTACTTCTTTGACCATTTGAGCGCCCATGTTTTCGAATTTATCTTCCAGCTCAATCTCTTTGGCCACGGTTACGCCGTCTTTGGTAACGGTTGGTGAACCCCAGGATTTGTCCAATACGACGTTTCTACCTTTGGGACCAAGCGTTACAACAACTGCATCCGCCAATGCCCTGACACCGTTGAGCATTGATTCGCGGGCTTTCATATCATACTTAATTACTTTTCCAGCCATCGTTAAAATCCTCCATCTATCCGTAAATTAAATTAGTCAATTATGCCAAGAACATCGTCTTCACGCATGATCAGGTATTCGTCGCCTTCAATTTTTACTTCTGTACCTGAGTATTTACCGAACAGAATGCGGTCGCCTTTTTTGACTTCCAGCGCAATACGCTTGCCGTCATCACCGACTTTTCCGTTTCCAACGGCAACGACTTTACCTTCTGCTGGTTTTTCCTTAGCGGTATCAGGAATAATGATGCCGCCTTTGGTCGTGGTTTCCTCTTCAACACGTTGTACCAAAATTCGGTCTTGTAATGGTCTCAGTTTCATTCTTCCATCTCTCCTTTTCTTTTCTTTTTTATTTGTTTCAATGCATTATTCAGGTTGAATAACCTTTTTGGGTGCGATTTGATGCCCAAGAAGTTAAGCACACATTTATATTTGTAAAGAGTTGTTTTTAAGGTTTTTTTTATATCGCCGGCCGCTTAGGTGTCGGCCGATTTTTTCGGAGGTGGTGAAGCAGTTTTTGGGGACTTCTGTGATCCTTCCTTGGTTTTGGATTGAATCGTTTTTTCGCCTTTTTTATCTTTAGCCGTGTTCATATCTTTGGACCGGTTTGTGTAGTCGGTTACATACCAGCCAGAACCTTTGAGGTGGAAACTGCTCTGGGAAACCAGTTTATGGAGCTTGCCGGAACAATGCTTACATTTGTTCAGAGGTTTGTCTGAGAACTTTTGAAGAGCTTCTTCGATTTCGCCGCATTTTTGACATTGGTACTCATAAATGGGCATGGAGCGCCTCCTCAAAAATATGTACTAAAAAAGGATGTTAGAAAAATTTCAAGATTAATATAGAACGTATTTAAGGCTTGTCAAGAGACCTATAAATAAAATGCGTCGTTGAAATTTAAAAAAATATTAGGGCTCCAACACGTTGATGGGATTGCGCCATTTGATGTAGAAATGCAGGACTTCATCGATACCCGAGATCGATAAGGGGTGCAAAATTTCATGGGTCAATTCATGAACTTTGGCTTCCTCGCGCATTCTTTCTTCAGGACTGGCATTGAACATTTGGATGAACTTTCGGAAGCGGACAATGTGGATCAGTTCGTGGGTGACAATGTAAAGCAGAAAGGGAAGTAGTCTCATTTTTTTTTTTTGGTCTATTGTTGTCAGGATTTCATGGTCCTGTAAGCAGATTTTATAGAAGTCATAAGTCGACGATCCCAAAGAGGCGTTATCCAGTCGTCCTTCATAACGAATGACCTGCGCAAAGGGTCCAGGTATAATTTCATCCGGAGACAGATCAACGCGGGTCTTCACATCATACTTGGGCCGCAGCCATTCGGATGCAGACATTTTATAGTATTCGCTAACCAATTCTTCTGCCATGGCAACTGATTCGTTGACAGTCCTGAAATGGTCATCTGAAAAAAAGCGCTGCTTGTTCAAAATAAGATCCAGAATAGGGAATTTGCCATTTGTGTTCGTAAATCGATATAACCAGTATATCACGAGCGTATATCAGGATCAATTTGAATTTAAATTGTAAAAAGTCTGGACAGATCCTATACAAGGTGATTATAATATATGTTTACATGAAAACAATCAGGACAAACTGGAGGTGATCAATTGGGTAGCGTAGTTAAAAAACGTCGCAAAAAAATGCGCAAACATAAACACCGTAAGTTATTAGCCAGAACCAGGCATCAGCGTCGCAAGGGCAAATAATAAATCAGCGCACCGGCATAGCCGGTGCGCTGATTTATCATGGGGTGTTCGAATATCCTTTAAGATATTTGAAAAAATCGGAGTCCGTGGATAAGATCAATTCGCTGTTCTTATCCAGGGCATCACCATAGAGCTCAAGCGTTTTCATAAACGAGTAGAATTCCGGGTCGCGGTTAAAAGCTTCCGCAAATATGCGGGTTGATTCCGCGTCCGCAGTACCTTTTAACTCCTGGGCTGCTTTATAGGCCTCGGATGTAATTTTCTTCAGATCTCTTTCCTTCTCACCCAAAATCTTACGGGCTTCACCTTTACCTTCTGAGCGGAATTTTTCAGCGATCTGCTTCCGTTCGGCAATCATCCTGCCGTAAACTGACTTCCTGACTTGTTCCACGTAATTGATCCGCTTGATCTTCACATCCACCAGCTCTATGCCGAAGGGTGTCAACTTGGGTTGTGCCTGGGTCAGGATGCCTTTAGTAATTTTGGCCCGGCCCACATCAACTGCATAGCTGGTCGGTTGCCCTCTTTCCACGTCATCCAATCCGATTTCAAGTGTATCCATTTCGCGATTGGTATTACGGACTGCCTCGATGAGGCTGTGAGAGGTAATGAAGTTTCGCACAGCCGGGTCGATAATATCGTTGAGTTTGCCGACGGCGTTGAAACGGTTGTTGACCGTCTGGAAAAAGCTGATGGGTTCGACGATTTTCCAGCGGGCAAAGGTGTCAACCCAGATAAAGGTCTTATCCAATGTGGGGATCTGCCCGGGGTCGCCATCCCATTCAAGCAGATTCTTGGGGAAGCGATTTGCTGTTTGAATAAAGGGTATCTTGAACTTGAGCCCGGGTTTTATCTTGGGGCTACCCACAATCCGCCCGAACTGGGTTATAACCACTTGTTCGGTTTCATCCACGGTATACATCCCGCCATAGATAAGGATCGCGATGGCAACCGCGACAATTATGAGAATACCTTTTGATTTCATTTGATTACACCCTCTTTTGAACCGAGATTGAGTAAGGGTAATACATTTTTCTGTTGGGAATCGATGATGTATTTTTTACCCAGTTTGGGGAACAGATCTTTCAGCGTTTCCAGGTATAGTCGTCGTTTGGTGACATCCTTGGCCTTGGCATACTCGTTATAAAAGGCAATAAAGCGGGTCGAGTCGCCTTGGGCCCGATTAACCCTGTCCAGCGCATAACCTTCGGCCGCCTTGATGGTCCGTTCAGCCTCACCGCGGGCCGCCGGTATGGCCTTGTTGTAATCCTCTTTGGCCTGGTAGATCATTTGTTCCTTTTCCTGGGTGGCCTGGTTGACCTCGTTAAACGAAGGTTGGACCGGACCGGGAACATTGGTCTTTTTCATTTCGATGGTGACAATATCGATACCGGATTCGGCATCATCCAGTTCCTTTTGCAGAACGCGTTTGGCTTCCACCGCTATCTCATCGCGTTTGCTGATGACCTCGTTGATGGCCCGGTCGCCCACCACGAGTCGCATGGCGGCCTCCGACATGTCGACCAGCAGCTTGCGGGGTTCCTTGACTTTAAAAAGATATTGGAAGGGATTCTTGATTCTGTATTGAACAATCCAGGGTACCAGACCGACATTCAAATCACCAGTCAGCATCAGAGCGACATTGCTGGTTTCACTGGAAGATACAAACCCAGATCGTTCTGCCCCTCTGGGTGTTGAGAAACCGAACTCCTCCGTGTTGACCCGTTTAACATTGACTTTGGTGACGCGCTCAATACCGGCAGGCATTTTGAAATTTAGGCCGGGTTCTTCGGTGCGGACATATTTGCCGAAACGCTGGACTACGCCGACTTCATCCTGCTTAACCGTATACACCACCGAAGAGCCAAAAAATAGCGCTGCAAGGATCAGAACCATAAGCAGTCCACCCGGGAACTTAAACTTTTTGAATTGCTTGAAGAGTTCGTCAACCTGCGGCGGAATGCCTCGGCCCTCCTGCTGTTGCTCTTTTAGTTTTTCCCAATCCCAATTCATGATTTTGCTACCTTCCTTTAGGTATTTACGTCTTTCCAGCTGTAGTACATTGCCTATCAGCAAGCAGCCTGGAAAGTTTAAAAGAAATCGATATGGCGAACGCATGAATCGGGCACGCAGTCAGTTCATCAAAATCAGGATGCATTCGATTCAAGCGATTTCTTTAGTATCCATAACCAGTTCACTAATGTAAAATCCCAAGGGTGCCAAGTCAAGGGAAAAGGGAAAAAAGATCATTAGGATAATTACCAATGGCTTGCAGGGTGTGATGAAATGAAGTAATAAAATCCTTGCACGATTTTAATTAG